>JAILLQ010000006.1 GCA_024693045.1 Treponema sp. | reverse complement strand
AGTATCTTCTTTAGCTCTAGTAATAAGTTTTTCAGCTGACTTTCTTACTTCCAAAGCCTTAGATTTTGTTGTAGTAATACGCTCATATCTAAAGAGTGAAGTTACCATATTACGTGACATAGCACGACGATGTGCTGTTGTCCGTGAAAGCGGATTAAAACCAATTCTATGATTCATCTGTTTCTTCCTTCTGCTTTGTTAAATTGACAGCATTCTTAAGATGACTGTAATCAGTCATTCCAAGAGTTAAGCCCCATTCCTGAAGCTTTTCTTTGATTTCTGTAAGACTCTTTTTACCAAAGTTACGAGTCTTAGCGATATCGTCTTCTGTCTTTTTAGTTAATTCACCAATAGTGCGAATATTTGCATTCTTCAGACAATTTGAAGAGCGAACTGAAAGTTCCAGTTCTTCAACAGGAGTATTAAGTAATTCTTTTACTCTTGCATCATCTTCATCACTTTCTTCACTGCTGGCAATTTCACTGTCGTTAAAGTTTACAAAAATTGAAAAATGATCTTTTGCAATCTTTGCAGCTTCTGCTAATGCATCTTCAGGTGCAATTGTTCCATCTGTCCAAATTTCAAGAATGAGCTTATCATAGTCGTTTCTTTGTCCAACGCGACATGGTTCGATTGCATATTTTACTTTTGAAACAGGAGTAAAAATAGCGTCCATTGAAATTGTACCAACAACTTCAATGTAATGTTCATTTACTTCTGCAGGAACATATCCTCTGCCAAGATCAATCTGAATCTCAACATCCAAGCGAGCACCATCCATCATTGTAAAGACAGTCATATCTTTAGTCATGACTTCAACCTGGTTCTCTTTAGCAAAATCATCACTCTTAATAACACCAGGACCTTTAAATTCATAAAGAATTGTATCTTCTTCAGTGTCATTAGGAAGTCGCAAACGAATCTGTTTCAGACTATTGATTATTTCTAATGTATCTTCTGAAACATGTGGAATTGCTTCAAATTCACTGGAAATTACATGTGGTACATTATCAGCATCATAAGATGTGATGCGGATGGATGTAATCGCATAACCCTGAATAGATGAAAGCAAAACACGGCGCAAAGTATTTCCTACTGTTGTACCGAATCCTGTTTCAAAAGGATAAGCTGTAAATTTACCGTAATTCGGATTAGTCTCAAGATGCTCAAAAGTTATACCCTTTGGTTTCTTAAAACCTTTAAGCAGATTTTTGCGAGCCATCAGAACTCCTCTATTTGGAACAAGTAATTGTCCCCTTCCTCTTTTATCAATCTTTCGATTAATACTCGTCCACCATTTATCCGGCAGACAGGATCACTACCATGCTATACGCATGATTTCCTACATACGGCGTGTTTTACGTGGACGACATCCATTATGTGGAATAGGTGTTACATCATGGATTGATTTTACTTTCAATCCCATTGCGCCTAAAGAACGGATTGCATTTTCGCGTCCCATTCCTGGTCCTTTGATGTAAACATGTACTTCACGCAAGCCATATCCCTGAGCCTTCTGAACAGCTGTTTCTGCAACAGACTGTGCGGCAAATGGTGTAGACTTTTTAGCACCGCGGAAACCAAGACCACCTGATGATGCCCATGATAAAGCATTACCATTGATGTCTGTGATAGTTACGATAGTATTATTAAACGTTGCCTGAATGTAAACATTACCTTCGTAAACGCTCTTCTTTTCCTTTCGCTTTTTAGCTGTAGCCATCGAATTCCTCCGCCTTACTTCTTCTTGTTAGCAACTGTCTTCTTCTTACCCTTACGTGTACGAGAGTTAGTACGAGTTCTCTGTCCACGAACTGGAAGACCATTGCGATGACGCTGACCACGATAGCAGCCAATGTCAATCAGGCGTTTTAAATTAAGACCGATTTCAGAACGAAGACGACCTTCAATCTTGTAGTTCTTTTCGATAACTTCACGAATCAAACCAATTTCGTCCTGAGTAAGATCATTAGCCATTTTGTTTGGATCAAGCTTAGCTTCTTCACAAATTTTCATAGCTAATGTACGGCCAATACCATAAATGTAAGTTAAAGCAATACTTAAGTGTTTGTTTGGGATATCAACTCCCGCTACTCGAGCCATCTGTTACTCCTTATCCCTGTCTCTGCTTGTGTTTAGGGTTTGTACAAATGATACGGATTACACCGTTTCTTTTGATAACCTTACACTTGTCGCAGATAGGTTTTACACTGGTTCGTACTTTCATATAAGACCTCCTGAGAATAAACATTCTCACCGAATCCTAGCACCTCGCAATGAGAGACAATTCGGTGAGAAGTAATATAACATATATTCTCAATCTTTTTCTACTACTAAATCTTAAAATTTTACAAATTTCTTGATCTAATTTTACCCTTCTTTGTTAATCCATCCTGATGATGCATTTTAAGAAGAGCTTCAACCTGGCTCATAGTATCCAAATCAACACCAATCATGATGATTAATGAAGTACCACCCATCAACATAGAAATTGACTGTGGGAACTTAAACAAGTTCTGGATAATTGTTGGCACAATAGCAATAAATGCCAAGAATAATGAACCTGGTAAAACAAGTCTGTTCAATATTTTCTGAAGATATTCTTCTGTCTTATCAGTTCTAATTCCAGGAATTGAACCACCGTTTTCACGAATATTTTTTGCAATTTCAACAGGATTCAAAGTTACCTGTGTATAGAAATAAGCAAAGAATACAATAAGAAGAACCAACAAAACATTGTACCAGAGCCCGTTTGGTGTGAGTGCTGAAGAAAGCTTTGCAACCCACCTAGCAGAATCCTGGTTATTTCCAATCATTGATACAAGCTGAAGAGGTAATGTAAGAAGAGATGATGCAAAAATAAGAGGAATTACGTTTGACGGATTAATTTTGAACGGAATATAAGTATTCTGTCCGCCATACATTTTTCTTCCAACTACTCTTTTTGCATAGTGCACAGGGATTTTTCTTTCCCCAGCCTCTTCATAAATAACCAAAGCAATAATAGCTACCCACATAAGAAGTACAACGATTACAAATACGAACTGTATTTCACCGTCAGAAACTTTTTTTGTAAGTTCTACAATTGCATTTGGCAAACGTGCTACGATACCGGCAAAGATCATCATAGAGATACCATTACCAATACCGCGAGCAGTAATCTGATCACCTAACCAAACTGTTACCATAGATCCTGTTGTTACTGTAAGCATAGCAAGGATGTTGAACTTCCAACGAGGATCAATCAAAATGCAGCCAGGAATGCTGCCAGCGTAAACTGTAACTGCATAAGACTGAAGAATACATACAAAAATTGTACCGATTCTTGTCCAAGTAGCCATTTTGCGCTGACCGCCATCTTCCTGAACTACACGTTTCAGAGAAGGGAAAATAATCACAGCAAGCTGCATAATAATCTGTGTAGAAATGTAAGGCATTACTCCCAACATAAAAATTGAGAAGTTTGAAAATGCGCCTCCAACAAAGAAGTCCATATAACTAGCGAACGCATTTTTATTTGCTGATGCCAAATCGTTAAAGTACTTAAAAAGAACATTTGCATCGATTCCTGGAATAGTAAGTACGCTTCCCAAGCGGAAAACAGCCAATACTACCAGTGTAAAAAACAAACGACTTCTAAGCTCTCTAACTTTAAACATATTAATTACAGGATTGCTTGCCATGCCTCTACTCCGTTAACTTATTTAGATTCAGCAGCAGACTTTACAGTTCCGCCAGCTTTTTCAATTTTAGCTTTTGCTGATTCAGAAACCTTATCAACATCAACTGTAAGCTTCTTTGTAATGTCGCCATTACCAAGAACTTTTACAAGAGTAGAAGCTTTTGCAGAAATAAAACCTTTAGCGATAAGAGAAGTCTTATCTACTGTTTCACCGTCTGCAAATTTTGCTTCAAGCTGATCAACATTAATACATACGTATTCTTTCTTGAAAGGATAGTTTGAAAATCCTTTGCGAGCGATACGTCTGTAAAGAGGCATCTGACCGCCTTCAAATCCTACATAAGGAACACCAGTTCCTGAGCGAGACTGCTGACCTTTGTTACCCTTACCAGCTGTTGTACCGAGTCCTGAAGAAGAACCACGGCCTACGCGTTTAGGGTTTTTATTTGCACCTCTAGGTGCGCTAAGTACTGGATTATATTCAGCCATTATTTTACCTCCTCAACCTTTACAAGGTGAGAAACAGTAGCGATCATACCTTTGATTGCATCTGTTTCTTCCTGCACTACAGAAGAGTGAAGTTTTTTCAAACCAAGGCTGCGAACTGTGGCAACTTTAGCTGGCTTCTGTCCGATTGTACTTCTTTCAAGTGTAATCTTAACTTTCTTAGCCATAATTAACCCCACAATTCATCAAGTGTCTTTCCACGAGCAGCAGCAACTTTCTTTGCATCCATAAGATTTTCGATTGCATTGAAAGTAGCGCGAACTACGTTTACAGAAGAACTTGAGCCTAAAGACTTAGAAATTACGTCTGTAATTCCTACTGCATCCATTACTGAACGTACTGCACCACCAGCTTTAATTCCTGTACCGGCACAAGCTGGTTTAAGAAGTACTGAAGAGCTTTTGTACTTACCAATGATTTCATGTGGCAATGTGCCATTTTTCATTGACATAGTAACAAGATTTCTCTTTGCCTTTTCAATACTCTTCTTGATTGCTTCAGATACATCATTAGCTTTACCAAATCCGTATCCTACGCGACCTTTCTGGTCACCTACTACTGTAAGAGCAGAGAAAGCCATACGGCGTCCACCCTTTACAGTTTTTGATGTTCTGTTAAGAGTAACGAGTTTTTCAACAAACTCTTTTTCTCTTGGTTCTTTATCAAAATTCTTGCGTTCCATCATAACTCCTAGAACTCAATTCCGGCACTACGAGCACCGTCTGCAAGGGCTTTTACAACACCGTGATAAAGGTAACCATTGCGGTCGAAAACTACTTTTGTAATTTTCTTATCCTTAAGGCGTGCACCTAAAGCTTCACCAAGTTTCTTTGCTCCTTCAGTATTAGCTTTAAGAGCTTCGAATTCTTTCTCATATGTTGAGATAGAAGCAAGAGTTTTACCCTCATCATCATCAATTACCTGAACAGAAAGATTCTTGTTGCTGCGTGTAACCGACATTCTAGGACGGTCAGCAGTTCCATAAACACTCTTACGAATGTGAATTTTTCTGTGAAGGCGTTTTCTGTCTTTATCATTAAGTTTCTTAAACATAGCGCCTATCCTTATTTAACACCAGTCTTACCGACTTTGCGTCTAATAACTTCAGTTTCATAGCGAATACCCTTTCCCTTATAAGGTTCAGGCATACGAAGCTTACGAATCTGAGCACTGAATTCACCAACAGACTGCTTATCGATACCAGAGATTGTTACCTTTCCCTGTGCATCAGCTGTTACTGTAAGTCCTTCTGGGATTGTTACGAAAACATCGTTTGAGAAACCAAGGTTCAACATAAGAATCTTACCCTGAACTTCTGCACGATATCCTACACCAGTAACGATCAAAGACTTTGTAAATCCAGTTGTTACACCAACAACCATGTTATGAATAAGGTTTCGATAAAGACCATGGAAAGCATTTGCCTGTTTTGTTTCATTCAACAAATTAACAACTACTTCGTTATCTTTTACTTCAACCTTAACGTCAGAAGCGAAATCCTGTTTAAGTTCACCCTTTGGGCCTTTTACAGTTACAACATTGTTAGCAACTGCAACAGTTACTCCAGCTGGAATAGCAACAGGAAGTTTACCAATTTTAGACATTTCTTCCTCCTAAATTACCAGATAGAGCAAATCAATTCGCCACCAACCATTTTTTCAGAAGCTTTCTTACCAGTTGTTACACCAGCAGAAGTTGAAACAATGACTGTACCGTATCCGTTGAATACGCGTGGCAAATCTTTATAGCCAGAATAAACACGACGACCAGGTGTAGAAATTTTCTTAGCACCATGGATTACAGGATTATTGCTGTCATCATACTTCAGGATGATACGGATAACTGAATGTCCTTCTTCCTGAACCTTTTTAAAGTTTTTGATATATCCTTCTGTTTTCAAAATCTTTACGATTTCGAGCTTCAATTTTGAAGCAGGAATATCTACTTTTTCGTGGCGGGCTACAGCCGCATTGCGAACCTTAGTGAGCATGTCTGCTACTGGATCTGATGCACTCATTTTATTCTCCTACCACTCTACCAAGATGATTTTGTGACGCCAGGTAAAAGGCCTTCACTTGCTAATTTACGGAAGCAGATACGACACATCTTATACTTACGCAAATATCCACGTGGACGACCGCAAAGCTGACAGCGATTATATTCGCGTGTCTCATACTTCTGTTTGCGAGCGGCTTTAATGATTAATGATTTCTTAGCCATGTATCCCTCACTCTACTTACGGAATGGCATGTTGAACTTGGCAAGCAAAGCTTTTGCTTCTGCATCAGTCTTTGCGCTAGTTACTACAGTAATATTCATACCAGCAATCTTTGTGATTTTATCAAAGTCGATTTCTGGGAAAATAATCTGTTCTGTAATACCAAGAGAAAAATTTCCGTGTCCATCAAAACCAGTTGCTTTGATACCGCGGAAATCCTTAACACGAGGAAGTGCAACGTTAATAAGGCGGTCCAAAAATTCATACATAATTGTTCCACGCAATGTTACCATTGCACCAACTTCATTACCCTCACGTAACTTAAAGTTAGCGATACTCTTTTTTGCTCTTGTTTTAACAGCTTTCTGACCTGTAATCTGTGTCAAGTCATTAACTGCGGCATCAAGGAGTTTCTTATTTGTGAGAGCTTCGCCAACACCCATGCTAACTACAACTTTCTTAATTACAGGAATCTGCATTGGAGTTGTGTAGTTAAACTCTTTTACGAGTGCTGGAGCGATTTCGTCTTTATAGACTTTCTTAAGCCGAGGTACGTAATTAGCCATTACAGTATATCTCCACATTTACGGCAAACGCGAACTTTCTTGTCCCCGTCCATTTTATAGCCAATTTTTACTGGGCGACCGCATTTTTTACATACGATACCCACATTAGAAATATTAAGCGGAGCTTCGATCTCAGCGATACCGCCCTGATCCTGCTGACTACGCTTCTTCATTGCCTTTTTAACAATGTTTACACCAGAAACAATTACTGCATCTTTTTTAGTAAGAACAGAAACTACAGTTCCTCTCTTACCCTTATCTTTACCTGCAATAACTTCTACAGTGTCGTTCTTACGGATTTTGAATTTTTTATCCATGTCCATAACTCCTTAGAGAACCTCTGGAGCAAGTGATACGATTTTCATGAAATCCATATCACGAAGCTCACGAGCTACAGGTCCGAAAATACGCTTTCCCTTAGGATTCTTATTTTCATCAACGATAACGCAAGCGTTGTCATCAAAACGAATATAAGTTCCATCTGGACGACGATATTCTTTAGCCTGACGAACGATTACTGCTTTCTGTACAGCACCCTTTTTGATAGTAGAAGTAGGGATTGCATCCTTAATTGCTACTACTACGATGTCACCAATTCCGGCATATCGGCGGTGTGAACCACCAAGTACTTTGATACACTGAGCGATCTTAGCACCGGAGTTATCAGCAACTGTCATGCATGACTGCATTTGAATCATAATTTAACTCCTTATACCTTATTTAGCGCGTTCGATTACTTCTGCAAGACGCCAGCACTTATCTTTGCTGAGTGGTCTGCATTCCACGATACGAACTGTATCACCAATGTGAGCATCGTTCTTTTCATCGTGTGCCATATACTTCTTAGATCTAGTTACATATTTCTTGTAAAGACTATCCATTTTCTTAGTTGTTACTGTAACAACGATAGTTTTATCCATCTTGTCGCTAGTAACTAAACCTGTAAATGAACGTTTTTCAGCCTTTACAGTCTGAACAGTATTTTCTGCCACGGTTCAGCTCCTACTTGTTTTCACCAGCAGAAGCTTTCTGCTGGATGAACGTATTCAAACGTGCGATTTCGCGACGCATTGTACGTTTCTGCATTGGATTATCTACATGTGAAATTACCATTTTGAAACGGAGATCCATGTACTTCTTTTTAAGCTCATCACGTTTAGCTACAAGTTCAGAATAAGATAATTCTTTATCTGATTTTTTCTTTGATTCAGCCATCTTATTCCTCCTTAGTCTTGTGTTGGCTTATAAGCAATCTTAGTGATAACTGGGAGTTTATCAGCTGCAAGTTCAAGAGCACGATGTGCAATTTCCAAGTCAACTCCATCAATTTCAAACAAGATCATTCCAGGTTTGATAACAGCTGCCCATGATTCTGGAGCACCTTTACCCTTACCCATGCGGACTTCAGCAGGTTTCTTAGAAATCGGTTTATCTGGGAAAACACGAATCCAAACCTGTCCCTTACGGTCAAGCTTACGGTTGATAGCAACACGAGCTGCTTCAATTACACGAGCGCTCAACCAAGTTGGTTCCATTGCAACAAGAGCAATTTTACCGAAGTCGATAAAATTATCGCGTGTAGCATTTCCTTTTTCTCTGCCACGCTGCACCTTACGGTGCATAACTCTTTTAGGACTTAATGGCATAACTTAGCTCCTTTCCTTTGCAGAAGGTTCTGATTTTTCAGCCTTATCTGCAGCTGGACGCTGAGAGCGTTCACGACGAGGCTTGCGAACAAGCTGTCCTGCATCTTCATTCTGTTCGATACCATAGTGCATTCCGTTGTAAACCCATACTTTAATACCGATTTTTCCGTATGTTGTATGTGCTTCGAATGTACTGTAGTCGATATCAGCACGAAGAGTGTGAAGTGGTACGCGTCCTTCCTTATGCTCTTCAACTCTAGTCATTTCAGCGCCACCAAGACGACCTGAAACGCGAATCTTAATACCCTGTGCACCAGCGCGCATTGCGTTGTTTACAGCCTGTTTCAATGCCTTGCGGAATGAACCGTGACCTGAAAGCTGACGACCAATATTCTGAGCAATTAAACTTGCGTTAAGATCTGCACGTTTAACTTCCTTAATTTTGATCTGAACTTTTTTAGTCAACTGAGACTGAATATCAGCGCTAATCTTTTCGATTGTTGCACCTTTAACACCAATAATTACACCCGGACGAGCAGTGTGAATAACGATTGTTACACGCTGTGGGTGTCTTACGATTTCAATTTCAGCAATATCAGCGTTTTTGCATTCTGGAAGATCCATAACCATTTTTCTGATTTTAACATCTTCCAAAACGTAGTCTGCATAATCTCTATAATCTGCATACCAACGTGACTGCCATGTTTTGTTTACGCCTAAACGCAAACCAATTGGACTAACTTTCTGACCCACTTTATTCCCCCGCTTTCTCGTCAACGATTACGGTAATATGACACATACGTTTCAAAAGCTGATCTGCACGACCACGAGCACGGAACCAAACTCTCTTGAGTCTAGGACCTTCATCAACTCTAATTTCTTTAACGTAAAGCATATCTTCATCAAGCTTACTGTTCTGATTCAGCGCATTTGCAATTGCTGATTTCAATGTAGCACTAATAAGACCAGCACCTTTCTGAGGCATATTAGCAAGAATAGCCAATGCCTTTGAACAAGGCTGTTTATTAATCAAATGAGCTACTGGACGAACCTTAGTTGGTGAAGCAATAAGGAACTTTGTAGTGGCTACATAACCTTTTCTTTCAGCCATAATATCCACCTATTAATTACCAGCCTTAGCTGTTTTGTCTGTACCACCATGGCCATGAAATGTACGTGTTGGAGCAAATTCGCCGAGCTTGTGGCCAACGAGATTTTCTGTTACGTACACAGGAATCCATGATTTACCATTATATACAGAAATAGTATTACCTACCATTTCAGGTATGATTGTAGAGCAGCGTGAGTAAGTTTTAATCATCTTACGGTCTGCTTCTTTATTCATTGCTTGAACCTTTTTGTAAAGACTTGCTTCTACAAAAGGACCTTTTTTAACAGATCTTGACACGGTTATCTCCTATGCAACTACTTTTTACGACGAGAAACAATGAAATTGCTTGTCGTCTTTCGCTTGTTGCGAGTTTTGTAACCTTTACAAGGCTGTCCCCATGGAGTAACAGGGTTACGTCCTTTACCAGCACCTTCACCACCACCAAGTGGGTGATCAACAGGGTTCATAGCCATACCGCGAACAGTAGGGCGGATACCAAGCCAGCGTTTATGTCCGGCTTTACCAAGCTGTACATTCATGTGTTCTTCGTTTCCGACAACACCGATTGTAGCATAGCATTTACCGTGGATTTTGCGCATTTCACTAGATGGAAGACGAACGATAACGTAATCACCTTCACGACCAGCGATCATTGCACTTGCACCAGCAGAACGAACCAACTGTCCACCACATCCAAGCTGCAATTCAATGTTATGAATTGTGAAACCAACTGGAATGTTATCAAGTGGAAGTGCATTTCCTACTGTAGGAGTTGCATTTTCACCAGACATGATTTTCTGTCCTACCTGCAAACCTTTTGGTGCAATAATGTAGCGTTTATCACCATCAGCATAGAATACCAAAGCAATATTAGCTGAACGGTTAGGATCATATTCAATAGTCTTAACTGTTCCTGGAATTCCGTGCTTATCACGTTTAAAATCGATTTCTCGATAGCGTCTCTTGTGTCCGCCACCCTGATGACGTACAGAAATACGTCCACCCTGGCCACGACCACCATTAGACTTTTTACCTGACACTAATGTTTTTTCGGGTCTATCAGTTGTCAGTTCTTCTCTGACGAGGTCAACGCGTCCGCGAGTACCTGCAGTCATTGGCTTATATACTTTAAGAGCCATTTCAATTTCCCCTTAGTCTACGCGGATTATACGCCTTCGAATGCCTGGATTGTTTCACCGGCAGCTACGCGTACAATTGCCTTTTTGAATGAGCTAGTGCGACCTGGTTTACCACGAAGTCTCTTCATTTTGCCCATTACATTAATAGTAGTGCAGTCAACAACTTTTACATTGAAAAGTTTTGCTACAGCTTCTTTGATTTCTGTTTTTGTTGCAGATGGATGAACGATAAATACATATTTATTCTGTTCACGAAGGGCATTTGCCTTTTCTGTAACAACAGGCTGAATAAGAATGTCTGAATAATTCATTATTTAGCCTCCTTGTCTTCAGCATAGAAATCTGAAAGATTTTTAACAGCGCTTTCAAGAACAACAACCTTTCGAGCGTAGAACAAGTCGTGAGCTCTAAGACGATTGTAAGAAAGGAAAGAAACGAACGGAAGGTTTCTTCCAGCCTGTTTAATCTTTGCATCATCATCTTTAAGAACGATTACAGTTCTTTCATCTTTAGCAAAATTATTAAGAATCTGAGCAAGATCCTTTGTTTTACCGCTTTCAACAGTAAAATCTTCTACTACAGTAAATCTATCGCTCTGAGCCTGCATGCTAAGGATTGATTTGATAGCAAGTCTTTTAGCCTTTTTAGGCATAGCGTAAGAATAATCCTTTGGTTTTGGTCCAAAAATTGTACCACCACCTACCATAAGAGGAGACTTCTTATCACCACGACGAGCATTACCTGTACCCTTCTGTTTGAAAGGCTTAGCATTGCTACCATGAACTTCAGCACGACCTTTTGTACAAGCAGTACCTGTACGCATATTAGCAAGTTCATTTGTGATAGCGTAGTAAATTACATCATCATTTACTGGAAGACCGAATACTTTATCATCAAGAGTGATTGTACGCAGTTCTTTTCCAGAAGTTGAATATACTTTCTTTTCCATATTCTAATTCTCCTAGTTTTTCTTTACTGCGGACTTCACGATAAGTGTGCAGTCTTTGTTTCCAGGAACAGCACCGCGAACCAAAATAACATTCAATTCAGGGTCAACTTTAACAATCTTGAGATTCTGAACAGTAATTCTCTTAAATCCCATATGTCCCGGCATTTTGATATTTTTGAAACAGTGTCCAGGAGTTGTACAAGCACCTGTACCACCAGCTTCACGATGGAATTTTGAACCGTGAGTAGCACGTCCACCATGGAAGCCCCATCTCTTCATAACGCCCTGGAATCCTTTACCCTTAGAAGTAGCAGTTACATCCAAAAAGCGTGTTCCGTTGAAAAGCTCCAAACCTACTGAATCGCCAACTTTAACTTCACCGTCAAAGTCGCGAAATTCTTTCAAAGTACGTTTTGGAGAAACATTTTCTGGGAAAATGCCTGCGTATGCTTTGTTTGTCTTGTTAGCCTTAATATCGTCTACACCAAGAACAACAGCATCGTATCCGCATGTTTCCTTTGTTTTTGTAGCAACAACAGTGTTTGGATCAACGCGGATCACAGTAACAGGTGTTAAGTTACCGGCTTCGTCGAAAACCTGTGTCATTCCTACTTTTTTTGCAATCAGACCTTTCATTCTGATATCTCCTATTTGAACAAATTCTGATAAATCAGATCCTTTGTTCGTTTAATTCGGCCGCCAACCCAGATCCGGAGGGTCCGTACCTTATCTTTTAGCAGTAAATTACTGCTTGATTTCTACAGCAACGCCTGCAGGAAGTTCAAGTTTCATCAAAGAATCCATTACATCTGTAGTTGGATTCAAGATGTCGATAAGGCGTTTGTGTGTACGCATTTCGAACTGTTCACGTGACTTTTTGTTTACGTGAGGTGAACGAAGTACTGTTACCTTATTGATTCTTGTTGGAAGTGGGATAGGTCCTGAAACCTTTGCCCCAGCCTTCTGTACTGCCTGTACGATAGCTTTAGCACTCTGATCGATCAGTTCAACATCAAATGCACGAAGTCGAACACGAATCTTTCCATTAGCCATGAAATTAATCCTCCAAGGATAACGGTCAGTCTGAACTGAATATTCATCAGACTGACCTAACCTTTAACTATTCGATAATCTTTGTAACCTGACCAGAAGCGATTGTTCGACCGCCTTCACGGATAGCAAGTTTAAGACCTTCGTCCATAGCGATTGGGTGAATCAATTCACAGTTGATCTTAACGTTGTCACCTGGGTTAACCATTTCTACACCAGAACCGAGCATTACAGTACCTGTAATATCTGTTGTACGGAAGTAGAACTGTGGGCGGTAACCGTTACGGAATGAAGAGTGACGTCCACCTTCAGCTTCTGTAAGAACGTATACCTGAGCTTCGAATTTTGTGTGTGGAGTAATAGAAGCTGGTTTAGCCAATACCTGTCCACGAACAACGTCTTTCTTTTCAACACCACGAAGAAGGATACCTACGTTATCACCTGCGATACCCTGATCAAGTGTCTTCTGGAACATTTCGATACCAGTTACTGTTGTCTGAGCTGTTGGTCTGATACCTACCAATTCAACAGCATCACCCATATTTACAACACCACGTTCAATACGTCCTGTTACTACAGTACCACGACCAGAGATTGTGAAGATGTCTTCAATAGGCATCAAGAATGGTTTGTCTTCAGCACGAACTGGATCATCAAACCATGTATCCATAGCTTCAAGCAATTCATCGATACACTTTGTATTAGCTGGGTCAGAAGATTCGTTCAAAGCTTTGAATGCTGAACCCTTGATAATTGGTGTATCAGCAGAGAATCCGTATTTCTGGATTGTATCTTTTACTTCTTCTTCTACGAGCATCAACATTTCTTCATCGCCGTCGAGCTGGTCAACTTTGTTCAAGAATACGATGATCTTTGGTACACCTACCTGACGAGCAAGCAAAAGGTGTTCTTTTGTCTGAGCCATAACACCGTCAGAAGCAGCGATTACAAGAATAGCACCGTCCATCTGAGCAGCACCAGTAATCATGTTCTTTACGTAGTCAGCATGTCCTGGACAGTCGATATGAGCATAGTGACGTTTGTCTGACTGATATTCCAAGTGACGAGTGTTGATTGTGATACCGCGTTCCTTTTCTTCTGGAGCGTTATCGATTTCATCGTACTTAAGAACTTTATCACCATACTTGTTTCCACAGTATGTTGTGATAGCTGCTGAAAGAGTAGTCTTACCATGGTCTACGTGACCAATAGTACCAACGTTCATGTGAGGTTTAGTTCGTACGAACTTCTCCTTTGCCATGTTTGTCTCCTGGCCGGCTTAGTTTATTGTTTTGCGCCGGCACTTTTTTATTTTAATGTGTTGCACTTTAAGCCAGAATACAATCCATAACAACAGTTACAGTATGTATTCGCAGACACACTTTTATCCAAGCTTGAGAATATTTGTAAATGATTAATCGGACTAGAAAAGTTTATTACTTTCATGATATTCCATCATTTTATCGAAATATCTTGGCCGGTAACCACCAAACATCATCAAACGCTTTCTTTTGATAACTGGTATGGCATCCTGGAGCCTAAGTCTGTACCACAGACCTGTCAAAACCCTAAGATGCCGAGCTATCATTGTTTGCATCGACGATACAAACCACACCCAAGGGCCGTAAATCCTGAAAACTGCATTCACAATTAACTTTACGGACTTACCGGATTTGCAATTGCAATCCGCCAACATTCAAAGAACCCTTTGCCTACAGGTAATTCTGTATAGGTTTTACATTTATACAATTTTTTAAAATAAATTGCAATAACTTTCTGAAATAAATTGCATAAAAAAAAGACGCCCTTCAAAAAGAGCGTCTTTATATAGAAGAATTATTCTACCATCTAAAGTGAGCAAAAGCCTTGTTAGCTTCAGCCATCTTATGTGTATCTTCCTTCTTCTTGAAAGCAGAACCAGTATTATTGAATGCATCAAGGAGTTCAGCAGAAAGTGTATCTGCCATACCATGACCACTTCTTGAACGAGCTGCATCAATGATCCATCTCATTGCCAAAGCTTCGCGGCGTTCGTCACGAATTTCTACTGGAACCTGATATGTAGCACCACCAACGCGGCGTGATTTTACTTCTACTACAGGTTTAACATTATCAAGAGCCTTAAGCAAAACTTCAAGTGGATCCTTTTCAGTTTTAGTCTTAAGTTTATCCATTGCTTCATAGATAATTTTTGTACAAGTTGCTTTCTTTCCGTCCAACATCATGCGTTTTACGAACTTTGTAACAACCTTTGAGTTATATTTAACGTCTGGCATACATGGACGTTCGATTGATTTCTTATGTCTTCCCATCTTAGTCCTCCATTAAGCCTTTGGTCTTTTTGCACCGTACTTAGAACGGCCGCGTTTACGATCTTCAACACCAAGAGTATCTTTTGTACCGCGAATAATGTGATAGCGTACACCAGGAAGGTCCTTTACACGACCACCACGAATAAGAACTACTGAGTGTTCCTGAAGGTTATGACCAATACCAGGAATGTATGCAGTTACTTCAATACCATTAGACAAACGAACACGAGCTACTTTACGAAGAGCTGAGTTTGGTTTTTTTGGAGTTACAGTCATAACACGTGTACATACACCACGTTTCTGTGGACAAGACTCAAGTGCGGGAGACTTAGTTCTGTTAGCCACTGACTGACGTCCCTGACGAATTAATTGATTGATTGTAGGCATCGCCTATTCTCCTATTTATTCCGGTCAGCACCCCGGAGAAATATAAAACCTATGAAAGATAGGTCTAACTAGAATAATGAATTTGTTAAATGAATTCAACGGAATTTCAAGGGAATTCTTAAAATTTCCATAAAAAAAGGCGTGCTGCAACATAAACTATGCAACACGCCTTTTCGATTAAATCAAAAGTGATTAATCAGCGTCTTCGCTTTCGAAAACTGGTTCAATCATAGCATTCTGTTCTGCTTCTTTTTCAAGACGACGTTTTTCAAGAATTTCTTCCATCTGAACATCAAGATCTTTATCACTAGAGTCATAAAGTTTTACATTCTTGTAATTCTTTATACCAGTACCAGCTGGAATCATATGACCGATTGCAACGTTTTCTTTGATACCGTGAAGTCCGTCTGTTGCTCCAGAAATAGCTGCATTTGTAAGTACGCGAGTTGTTTCCTGGAATGAAGCAGCCGAAATGAATGAATCTACATTCAAAGCAGCTTTTGTAATACCCTGATACATTGGACGAGCAACAGCTGGCTGTCCACCTTCAGCGATTACGCGGCGGTTTTCTTCATGGAACTTGAACTTGTCAACCTGCTGACCAAAAATGAATTTTGTATCACCAACAGAAACAATTTCAACCTTGCGAAGCATCTGACGTACAATTACACCAATATGCTTATCGTTAATGTTTACACCCTGTGCACGGTATACCGACTGGATTTCATCCATAAGGTAATTCTGAAGTGCATTTTCACCAAGGATAGCAAGAATATCTGCTGGATTTGGAGATCCGTCGCAAAGCTGTTCACCAGCTACAACTTCGTCACCATCACGAACAATCATATGCTTACTAGTTGGAACAAGGTGTGTATATACGTGACCAAATGTATCTTCGATTTCTACAATACGCTTAGCCTTTGTAATTCCCTTAAACTTAACTCGTCCAGAAATCTGAGCCAAAACTGTCTGATTCTTAGGTTTACGAGCTTCAATTAATTCAGTTACACGAGGGATACCACCAGTAATATCCTGAGACTTAGAAGCTTCTTTAGGCAACTTAGCAAGAGTTTCACCGGCCTTAATTGGCTGCTTATCTTCAACCTGAAGAACGGCTCCAGCAGGAAGGTAATAACTACCCATTTCGTTACCAGCTTCATCAGTGATAAGAATACGTGGCTGTTTTACATCAAGGTGAAGATCTGTAATTGTTCTTACTGTACTTCCTGTTACAGAATCGTGAGTTTCAGACAATGTAGAACCAGGAATCACATCTTCAAAGTGGATGTATCCATCGCTTTCTGCAATAATTGGATCCGAATACTGATCGAATGTACCAAGTGCCTGACCAGCTTTTACAATCTGACCAGCCTGGATATTCAATGTAGAACCATTACTGATTTCAACTTTAACTTCTTTATTAGTGAAGTAGATAAATCCATCACGGATAATAATTTTTCCTGAAACTGGAGCAGTAACTTCCTTACCAGCTCTAACAAGAACAGTACTATCCTTAAGAAGACTTACACCATCTTCAATCTTAAGATCATCGCCATCTTCAATCTTGATGCTATCAAGAATGCGAATTACCTTCATAGAACCCTTACGAGTAAACAACTGTGAGCCGTCACCCATATCAACGCTCTTACCCTTAATTTCTGTAATAATAGCATTGAAGTTCAATACGATTCGGTTATCATCTACAGCTTTTTCCGCAGTACCACCCGAGTGGAATGTTCGAAGTGTAAGCTGTGTACCAGGCTGACCAATTGACTGAGCAGCAATAATACCTACTGCTTCACCAATTTCTACTATTTTATTACGTGCAAGGTTCTGTCCATAACACTTTACACAAATACCGTGCTTAGCTTCACAAGTAAGAACTGTTCTGAGTTTTACCTTTTCAACACCAGCTTCTTCAATTTTTGCTGCAAGCTCAGTATCAATGTAAGAGTTTACATCGCAAATCAAATCACCAGTAATTGGGTGAACTACACGTTCAATTGTGTAATGTCCGACAATTCGTTCTTTCAAAGGAACTACAATTTCATCACCATTCTTAATTGCAGCATAATCAATACCATTGATTGTTCCACAGTCTTCATCATTAACAACTACATCCTGAGCAACATCTACAAGACGACGAGTCATGTAACCGGCATCGGCTGTTTTAAGAGCAGTATCGGAAAGACCCTTGCGGGCACCGTTTGATGAAATAAAGTATTCGATAACCGAAAGACCTTCTTTGAAGTTTGATTTAACAGGGAGTTCGATAATTTCTCCACCCGGTTTAGCCATCAAACCACGCATAGCGGCAAGCTGAGAAATCTGCTTCTTAGAACCACGGGCACCAGAAGTGGCCATCATATAGATTGTATTGAAACCATCTTTATCTTTGGCAAGTTTGTCATACATAATAGAAGTAAGTTCTTCATTTGTACGAGCCCAGATATTAGTTACACGCTGGAATCGTTCATCATCAGTGATAATACCCTTAGCGTTTTCTTTTACAATCTTTTCAACTTCCTTGTCTGCCTTTTCAATCATTTCCTTCTTTTCAGTTGGAACAATGATATCATTCATAGAAAGAGTTGCACCGTAGAAAGTAGCGTTCTTATATCCAACAGACTTGATTGCATCAAGCATCTGTACTGTAAGCCATGAACCCTGTGTATGATAAACATGTTCAATCATAGCCTTAAGAGCTTTATCGCCCATCTGCTTATTGATAAAACGAACATCATCTGGCATTGCTTCGTTGAATGCAAGTGTACCAGCTGTAGTTTCAATCATATCGCCAGCTTTAAATGCTTTTCCATCCCAAGAATATTTTCCGGCGTCAAAAGAATCTTTTGGAGCACGAACAAAAATCTTAGCCTGCCATTCAATAGCGCCTGTTTCAGCAGCCATACGAACTTCATCAGGAGAAGAGAAATGTTTTCCAGTTCCCTTAGCATTTGGCTTAATTGAAGTCATATAGTAGATACCAAGTACCATGTCCTGAGAAGGAGCAACAATTGTATTACCGTTAGCTGGGTCAAGCAAGTTTCTTGCAGAAAGCATCAAAGTCCAACATTCCATCTGAGCAGCCTGTGTCAAAGGAACGTGAATAGCCATCTGGTCACCATCGAAGTCGGCGTTGAATGATTTACAAGCAAGAGGATGAAGCTTAAGAGCTTTTCCTTCTACAAGTACAGGTTCAAATGCCAAAATACCAAGTCGGTGAAGTGTAGGCGCACGGTTCAACATAACTGGATGTTCGCGTACAACTTCATCAAGGATACTGTAAACTTCAGGAGCTTCAGATTCTACAAGCAACTTAGCCTTTTTAATATTGAATACAACCTGCTTATCTACAAGTTTTTTCATAATAAATGGCTTGAATAATTCAAGAGCCATTTTTGTAGGAAGACCACACTGCCAGAGCTTAAGTTCTGGACCTACAACGATTACAGAACGACCAGAGTAGTCAACACGTTTACCAAGAAGGTTCTGGCGGAAACGTCCCTGCTTACCCTTAATCATATCTGAAATTGACTTCAAAGGACGGTTAGAAGCACCCTTTACAACTCTCTTACGCTTAGAGTTATCAAAGAGAGCATCAACAGCTTCCTGAAGCATACGCTTTTCGTTGCGGATAATAATATCTGGTGCGTTAAGAAGCAAAAGTCTGCGAAGACGATTATTTCTATTAATAACGCGGCGATACAAATCGTTCAAATCTGAAGTAGCAAAACGACCACCATCAAGCTGAACCATTGGACGAAGATCAGGTGGAATTACTGGAACAACATCAAGAATCATCCAGCTTGCTTTATTTCCAGATGAACGGAAATTTTCAACGATTTCAATTCGTCTAAGAAGACGCTTGTCACTCTTAGCACCCTTTTCAATCATTTTGCTTCTAAGTTCTGCAGCAAGAGAATCCAAATCAATTGAATCAAGCAAAGTTTTAATTGCTTCAGCACCCATGTCTGCTGTGAAAGTTTCACCATAGCGTTCACGAGCTTCAATGTATTCATCTTCTGTAAGAAGCTGCATTTTCTTAAGGTCAGTATCACCTGCATCGATTACGATATATTTTTCGTAATAAAGTACAGAACGAAGCTGAGCAACCTGCATATCAAGCAAAAGACCCATTCGGCTAGGAACTGAGCGGTAATACCAGATATGACTTACAGGTGCTGCCAATTCAATATGACCTGTTCGTTCACGACGTACTTTAAAGTGTGTAACTTCTACACCACAACGATCACAAACTACACCCTTATAACGGATTGACTTGAATTTACCACAATAACATTCCCATTCCTTAGTAGTACCGAAAATGCGTTCGCAGAAAAGACCGTCTTTCTCTGGACGAAGAGTACGATAGTTAATTGTTTCAGGCTTCTTTACTTCTCCATAAGACCATGCACGAATCGTGTCCGGCGAAGCCAACTTTATTTTAATACTTGCAAAATCCTGAACATCACGCATTTGTATTCTCCTTATCGAATCCTGATGCGGCTTTATCAATCAATTCCTGATCACGTTCTGTAAGAGCAATCTGTTTACCCTTTTCATCATACATAGTGAAATCAAGAGCCAAACCACGAACTTCCTGAACCATTACATTGAATGCTTCTGGAACTCCTGCTGGAGATGCTGGGTCACCCTTTACGATAGATTCATAAATCTTTGAACGACCAGCCATATCATCAGACTTGATTGTCATCATTTCCTGAAGACAGTTTGCAGCACCATATGCTTCAAGAGCCCAAACTTCCATTTCTCCAAGACGCTGACCACCGAACTGAGCCTTACCACCAAGTGGCTGCTGAGTAACAAGTGAGTATGGACCTGTAGAACGAGCGTGCATCTTATCATCAACCAAGTGGTGCAACTTCATAAAGTAGATAACACCAACAAAGATTGGGTTTACAAATGGTTCACCAGTCTGACCAGAACGAACAACCTGTTTTGCATCGCTAGCAAGACCAGCTTCTGCAAGTTTTTCTGCAATCTGTTCCTGGCTAGGTGACTGGAATACAGGTGATTCAAAGAACTGGTTCAAGTAGCGACCAGCTACACCAAGTTCTGATTCCATGATCTGACCAATATTCATTCGCGAAGGTACACCAAGTGGGTTCAAACAAACATCAAGTGGAGTACCGTCTTCAAGGTAAGGCATGTCTTCTGGTGGAAGAATACGAGCTACGACACCCTTGTTTCCGTGGCGTCCGGCCATCTTATCACCTTCACGAAGCTTACGCTTATTAGCGATAATTACTTTTACAACTTCATCAACACCTGGAGAAAGTTCATCACCTTCAAGGCGCTTCATACGCTGAACATCGATTACAACACCTTCAATTCCGTGTGGAACATGGAGTGAAGAATCGCGAACTTCTTTTGCTTTTTCACCGAAGATTGAGTTCAAAAGCTTAAATTCAGGAGTTGTTTCAGTTTCAGACTTAGGAGTTACCTTACCAACAAGAATATCGCCAGAACGTACTTTTGCACCGATTCTTACGATACCTTCTGAGTCAAGGTTACTAAGAGCTTTTTCTGCAACATTAGGAATATCACGAGTAATCTTTTCTGGACCGAGTTTTGTTTCGCGGATATCTACTTCAAATTCCTTAATATGGATTGTTGTATACATATCTTCACGAACAACTCTCTGTGAAATAAGAACGGCGTCTTCATAGTTGTAACCATTCCAAGGTACGAATCCTACGAGAAGGTTTCGTCCAAGAGCAAGTTCACCATTGAATGTAGCTGGACCATCGGCAATTACCTGACCCTGAGTTACATGTTCGCCAACTTCTACGATTGGTCTCTGATGATTCCATGTATCGTTGTTAGTTCTCTGATACTTGATCAAGTGATATTCGTTTACATCACCAGCACCAGCATCAGTAGGTTTAATTTTAATAAGTTCACTAGAAACGTATGTTACGTCTCCTTCGTATTTAGCTTTTACAAGAACACCAGAATCATATGCAGTCTTGCGTTCCATACCAGTACCAACATGAGGAGGTTCTGGGAAAAGCAAAGGTACACCCTGACGCTGCATGTTACAACCCATGAGCGCACGGTTAGCATCGTCGTGTTCAAGGAATGGAATCAAAGATGCAGAAACAGAAATTACCTGGCGTGGAGAAACGTCGATAAACTGAACATCTTTTGGAGAACGAGAACGATAATCACCGCGATGACGTACCGAAATCATATCTGTAGGGAATGAGCCATCTTCCTTCATACCAGGAACAAGCTGTCCTACATAATATTTATCTTCATCCATTGCAGAAAGGTACTGAACTTCTTTAGTAGCCTTTCCATCAACAACCTTACGATAAGGTGTTTCAAGGAATCCGTAATCATTAATGCGAGTGTACATTGGAAGAGAAACAATCAAACCAATGTTTGGACCTTCAGGAGTTTCGATAGGACACATTCGACCATAGTGTGAATAGTGTACGTCTCGAACTTCAAATCCGGCGCGATCTCGGCTCAAACCACCAGTACCCAAAGCTGAAAGACGACGTTTGTGAGTAAGTTCTGAAAGTGGGTTAATCTGATCCATGAACTGAGAAAGCTGAGAAGAACCA
The DNA here is from genome assembly GCA_024693045.1 of Treponema sp. GTDB lineage: Bacteria > Spirochaetota > Spirochaetia > Treponematales > Treponemataceae > Treponema_D. Next base: position 35,699 of record JAILLQ010000006.1, on the reverse strand, counting down.
AAGAATTCACGAATTGCAGCAACGATAGGTTTAATAGAAACAAGATCCTGTGGTTTCATAGTATCAGTTTCTTTAAGACCCATTCTTTCTTTTACAATGCGTTCCATTCTGCTGAAAGCAGTTTTAAGCTGGTTTGTAAGAAGTTCTCCTACACAACGAATACGACGGTTACCAAGGTGGTCAATATCGTCAATCTGATCTTCACCAATGTAAACATTGATAAGAGTCTTCATTGTGTTGATAATATCGTCTTTTACAAGTGTATAAACCTGTACATCTTCTTTGTAATCGAACTTTTTATTCAACTTGTAGCGACCAACGCGACCAAGATCGTAGCGGCGTTCAGAGAAGAACATTGAGTTCAAATCTTTTTCTGCAGCATCAACTGTGATTGGTTCACCTGGCATCAAGATATTATAAACTGTTGCAAGAGCATCTTCTTTAGTTGGTTCATTATCTACAGAACCTTCTTTTACAAAGCGAACTTCTTCTCTTTCGAAACAGTTGATAATAATCTGTGAATCAAGAGATTCGTTCTTTTCGTCTTTATCATTAGGATTCTGTTTTGTGCTCAACTTAATTACACAGATTTCTTTGATTCCGTTTGCAACTAAATCATCGATATCATGTGGATGAAGACGTGTACCAGCATTGAAAAGTCTCTTTTCTTCGCCATTTTCATCCTTAATGATTACAGCAGAAGCAAGAACCTTATCAACAAGATTTTCGCGTACTTCAGTTGAATCAACAACCTGAAGATTTTCTGTTTTATAGAAACAGCGGATAATTTCTTCACGAGTTGAATAACCAAGAGCTCTTAAGAATATTGTTCCAAGGATTTTCTTTTTGCGGTCAATCTTAGCAAAAATCAATTCCTTTTTCTGATCGATTTCAAATTCCAACCATGAACCACGGTAAGGAATGATACGGCTGGACCAAACACCTTTATCGTGCTGGAAAATTACACCAGGCGAACGGTGAATCTGAGAAACAACTACGCGTTCTGCACCATTAATGATGAAAGTTCCGCGTTCTGTCATAAGAGGAATATCGCCCATGTAAATATCTTTCTGAATGATATGACCGTCATTCAAGAAAGTTAAGTCAATACGAGCCTTTAAAGGAACTGCATAAGTTGCACCCTTCTGTTTGCATTCGAGTTCATTAAATTTAATGTTAGCATAATCAAGTTCGTAATATTCGAACTCCAAAGACATGTCGTTATTAGGACTTAAAATTGGAAAAGTTGAAGTAAATGCTTCCTGTAAACCCTGATTTAACAAAGGTTCGCCTTTCTTCAATCTTTCTGCCTGAAGAAAGCTTTCATAGGAATCAGTCTGAATAGAAATCAGGTTTGGTACATCCATAAAGTTCTGGATGTCTTTACCGATATACTGTCGGTTGATTGTTCGTGTTTTTGCGAACATCATTTCCCCCAAAATATGAGTTCAGTCAAAATCTGCTACATGTAGAAACTCTACACAGCACAGAAATCACTGATTATCTTACCGGAGTCAGCAAGATTTTTTAAATACTAAAGAACCAAAAATAATGCGTTTAAACGCACAAAACTGCAGGAGCAGAACTCCTGCAGTTTATTATGATAATTTGCTAATTAACAAATTATTTCTTTGAAGCCTTACCACCAGCTTCTTCGATCTTCTTAACGATTTCGTCAGCGTCAGCCTTGCTAACACCTTCTTTAAGAGCTTTTGGAGCACCTTCTACGAGAGCTTTAGCTTCACCAAGTCCAAGACCAGTGATTTCGCGAACAGCCTTGATAACTGGGATCTTTTTAGCTGCATCGAATGATTCCAATGTAACTGTGAATTCTGTCTGTTCTTCAGCTGCTCCGCCTGCTGCTGCTCCAGGAGCTGCTGCAACTGCTACTGCTGCTGTTACACCGAATTTTTCTTCCATTGCTTTTACAAGTTCTGAACATTCAAGAACTGTCATTCCAGAGATTGCATCAAGAATCTGATCTGTTGTTAATGCTGCCATATTGTCTTCCTCACAAATATGTAATTAAAAAATAAATATATCAACCCGAAGGTTGTGCAGTGCCAGTCATACGAAAGGTCTGCAAATCAAACGCGAACAGTCGACAGCTATGAAGCCTGAACGCGTGCGTGATTAAAAATCACTAAGAAGCTTTTAGTTTGAACCTTCTGCTTCTTTCTTTTCTGCGTATGCTTTGATTGTAGCTGCCAACTGACGAGCTGGTCCGTTGATTGCAGACATAAGCATAGCGATAAGTTCTTTCTTTCCTGGTACTTTTGAGAAAGCTTCGATTTTAGCTGCATCGTAAACTTCTTTTTCTACACAAGCACCTTTTACAGAAAGTACCGGTTTTTCTTTAGCGGCTTCGTTAGCGAAGTCGAAAAGTGTTTTTGCAACAACGTTAGCATCTTCTTTTGCCATTGCAATAACTGTTGGTCCCTTAAGGTAATCAGCTACGTCATTGATATCCATAGACTCAAATGCGATACGAGCAAAATTGTTCTTTACAACTTTGAGTACTGCATTCTGTTCACGGAGCTTCTTACGAAGGCTTGTAATCTGTTCAACAGTCATTCCACGGTAATCAGCAAAAATGAAGTTACTATAGTCAGCAAATGCTTTTTTTGTTTCTTCAATTGCTTCAGTTTTAGCAGACTGAATTTTCTTTGCCATCATTGCCATAATTACTCACCTTCCTTCATGTCAACCCATACGCCTGGGCCCATAGTTGAACTGAGGGATACTGACTGAATGAAGCTTGAAACTACACCATTAGGTGCTTTCTTTCCAACTTCAGAAATCAATACGTTTACGTTTTCTGCGATCTTTGCAGCGTCCATAGAAACCTTACCAACAGCGATGTGAATAACACCTGTTTTGTCAGCACGATATTCTGTACGACCCTTTTTAAGTTCACCGATAGCAGCTGCAATATCATTTGTAACTGTTCCAGTTTTAGGGTTAGGCATAAGACCTTTGCGACCCAATACCATACCAAGACGACCTACATCTTTCATCATATCTGGAGTAGCTACAGCGATATCAAAATCAAGCCAACCACCCTTTACTTTTTCGATGTATTCATCTGAACCTGCAAATGCAGCACCAGCATCAAGAGCTTCCTTTACGCGGTCTTCTTTACAGAATACCAAAACTTTCTTTTCAGCCTTGAACTGATTTGGAAATACTAAAGTGTCACGAACTGAAGTAGATTTATCCATCTTAAGGTTAAGATGAGCTTCTACTGTTTCGTCGAATTTAGCAAATTTCATATCCTGGATCATTTTGCATGCGTCAGATACAGGGTATTTCTTTGACAAGTCAAATTTTGCGGCAGATGCGCAATACTGTTTTCCGTGTTTCATACTACTGCTCCACCTCTACGCCCATACTGCGTGCAGTACCAGCAATAATTTTCTTTGCAGCTTCAAGATCGTTAGCGTTAACGTCTGGGAGCTTTGTTTTTGCGATTTCTTCAAGGTCTTTCTTAGAAAGAGTTCCTACCTTATCGCGAAGTGGGTTTCCTGAACCCTTCTGGAGCTTAAGTGCTTTCTTAATAAGAACAGCTGCAGGAGGAGTTTTAAGGATGAATGTGTAAGATTTGTCAGAATAAACTGTAAGAACTACAGGGATAACAAGTCCCTTTTCCATTGTCTTAGTTCTGTCGTTGAATTCCTGGACAAATTTTGGTGCAGAAACACCATGAGGTCCGAGAGCTGGACCAATTGGAGGAGCCGGTGTTGCAGCTCCTGCTGGACACTGTAACTTAATTACGGCTGTAACCTTCTTTGATGCCATTGTGATTCTCCTAAATTGGTATAACGAATTACCTTTGTCCAACGGACTTGTAATTCTCCCAAAAACAGGTAATGCCCGCACTGGCATGCGAGCACCTGAAATTAGACTAATTAAACTCGTTCAACCTGAAGAACGCTTACTTCTACAGGTGTTGCACGACCAAAAATCTGAACGTTTACGCGCAACTTATCTTTTTCTTCATTAACTTCTTCAATATTTCCACTGAATGAAGCAAATGGACCATCAGTGATTTTTACTACATCACCAACAGCATATGTCTGCTTAATTCTTACAGACTTTTCACTCTTAATAACACCAATCTTCTGAAGAAGATTTTTTGCTTCTGAAGCAGAAATTGCTCTTGGGCGTTCATTTGGATTTGTTCCAACAAAACCTGTTACACCCTGTACACGGCGCAATGAAGAGCAGGCAGACTTCCAGTCAATCTCTGGTAAATCAAGTTCAACCATAAGATAACCAGGCATAAAATTAACGCGCTTAGACTTCTTCTTGCCGTCTTTAATTTCTACAACTTCTTCAACTGGTACTTTAATATCAGTTACGATTTCTGGATTGATTTCTTTTTTATCAAGAAGTGCTCTAATTGTTCTTTCTATTTTAGCTTCATGTCCGACAAAAGTCTGGAGCATATACCAAGATTTTGACATAAGCTCCCCTAATTACTTCATCAACATGCGGAATGCTTCTGTAAAAGCAAAATCCAACAAACCTAAAACAACAGCAACAATAATTGTTGAAATAATAACAACCTTTACTGAAGAAACAACGTCATCGCGTGTAGGCCATACAACTTTTCTCATTTCTGCATAACTTTCACGAAAGAACTGTGTAAACTTTGACATTTTTCCTCCAAAACTAATTTTTAGTTCAAAAAAAAGACAGGGCAGGCAGGATTTGAACCCACGACAGGCGGTTTTGGAGACCGCTGCTCTACCAGCTGAACTACTGCCCTATATATTAAATCACTTGGCCGAAGCCAAATGAAAAATATAAAATTTTATAAGCTTATTTAGCTTTTGTTTCTTTGTGCAATGTGTGCTTGCGATCAAATGGGCAATACTTTTTCATTTCAAGTTTGCCAGTGATGTTCTTACGGTTTTTGTAAGTTGTATAGTTCTTACGTTTGCATTCAGAACACTGTAAAGCGATGATTTCTACTGCACCCTTCTTCTTACTTGCCATTTCTATACTCCTAAAAAGACTTTTATTTGCTCAATGTCTCAGCTGTATAAGCCCCCGTGCGGGTTTGAACCGCAGACCTCAGCCTTACCATGGCTGCGCTCTACCAACTGAGCTACAAGGGCGTTACCGCACCCCTATAAACCTAAAACAATGCGTTCTAAAAATATATATGAGTCGTTATTTTGTGTCAATTGAATTTAAGTTATTTTTTGAAAAAATTCTAGTTTTTTAAATGCCATTATGCTAACATTTAAGGACTTTACGGGGGCTTACAATGAATATAGATATGTTAATCGATGGAATTCTTGATTCATATGACAGATTCGGTGGAATCAATAGAAGTGAAGGAGAAAATTTTCCAAATCGAGAAAATGTTATAAAAGTTTTAGGCGAACTCCAGTGTTTAATTTTTCCTGGATTCAAAACCGCAGAAAGCATTAACCCTGAAAACATACGCTATATCACAGGCCAGAAAGTAAATAACATCATTGCAATACTTACTGTCGAAATCCAAAAAGCGATGGTTTACAACGATACAAACTGTGCATGCAAAGAAAAACCCGTAAGAAACCCAATGTGCCTAAAATTAGCCGAACAGGCTTGTCTTTCATTAATCGAAGAAATTCCATATATTCGCGAACAGCTTATGCTGGATGTTGCTGCAATCTACAGGGGAGACCCTGCTGCCAAAAGCAACGAAGAAGTAATTCTTTCGTATCCAGGTTTACAGGCAATTACAGTTTACAGAATTGCACATTTTCTCTGCAAATCGGGAATTCCTATTATTCCAAGAATTATGAGCGAATACATCCACGGCAGAACAGGAATCGACATCAACCCTGGTGCAGAAATCGGGAAATCTTTTTTTATCGACCACGGAACAGGAATTGTAATAGGTGAAACAACAATTATCGGCGACAATGTAAAAATCTATCAGGGTGTTACTTTAGGTGCTTTGAGCGTAAAGAAAGAACTTATGAATAAAAAAAGACATCCTACTATAGAAGATGATGTAACAATTTATGCGGGAGCAACAATTCTTGGTGGAGAAACTGTAATCGGAAGAGGCTCTGTTATCGGTGGTAATACCTGGGTAACAGAAAGCATTCCAGCCGGAACAAAACTTATAATCAACCGCCAGTAAATTAGCCGAAAACAGATTTAATTAAAGAAGCTATATCTTTTACCTGAAGAAGGCCGGGATGCTTTTCTGCAGAATAAATACGGGTAAAGCCCAAACTTTCTGCAGTTTTTGCCCTGGCCTTTATTTTTGGAACAGGACGAATTTCTCCGGCAAGACTTAATTCACCAAAAATGGCTGTGCCAACAGCAAGAGGAATATCTGTACGAGCTGAATACATTGCAACCGCAAGAGCCGCATCTACAGCACTTTCACTTAAGCGAATGCCACCTGCAACATTGATGTAAATATCCTGGCCAAGAAATTTTATGCCAGCTCTTTTTTCAAGAATTGCAGCAATTCGGCTTACACGGGCAGAATCTATTTTATCACTAAAAACCCTGGAAATAGCCGCTTTAGCCGGTGCTGTAAGAGCCTGAATTTCTACAAGAAAAACCCGGTTTCCTTCAAAAACGGCTGCACAGGCAACACCGGCCGGCTGAACTTCCCGGCGTTCAGAAAGGAACATTGTTGCAGGATTAAGAACCGGTTCCAGACCTTTTTCTGTCATATTGAAAATTCCAAGTTCGTCGACTGAGCCAAAACGGTTTTTCTGAGCATGTAAAAAACGCACATCATCGCTGTTGCGTTCAAAAGAAATTACAGTATCGACCATATGTTCAAGAGTTTTTGGTCCGGCAATAGTACCTTCTTTTGTAACATGAGCCGTCATAATTAAAACTGAATCACGATTTTTTACCCAGCCCACGAGTTCGTTTGCGCAGTACTTTAACTGGTTTACTGTACCAGGTACCAGGCCGGCTTCTGCAGAATAAACAGTTTGAATGGAATCTATAATTACCAGAATCGGATTAACTTTATCCAGGGCGTCAAGAATGTCTTCCAGTCGCATGGTGCAAAGAACTTCTATTCCTTTACAATTCAAGCTGAGGCGTTCTGCTCTTTCTTTGATTTGTGCAGCAGATTCTTCTCCGGAAATGTAAAGAATTTTGCCTGGAAAAGCTTCTGCCATTTTTGACGCAGTCTGAATTAAAAGAGTTGATTTTCCGATTCCAGGCTCACCGCCAATCATTACAGCAGAACGCCGGGTAGCGCCACCGCCTAAAACCCTGTCAAATTCAGGAATACCTGTTGAATAGCGGGAAGAGTCCTGTGAAGAAATTGAATCCAGGGGGAGAGGTTTTGCCTTTTCTGAAATAACAGACCCCCTGCCGGCAGGAGAAAGAGAAGCAGAATCAACGATACATTCTTCCATGCAGTTCCATTCGCCACATTCAGGGCAGCGACCCAACCAGCGTGGCTGAGAATAACCGCAGTTCGAACATTTATACAATATGCTTCCATTCTTTTTTGCCATATAAACCTCTTAAATAATATAACGAAGGAAAATTAAAAAATCTGCAATTAGCGATAGAAATAATAGATGAAGGAGGGATTTGCGCCGGCGTGGAAGGGTTGCGAAGCAAGGCGAGGAGAGCAAAAAGCTCTCCGAGACCAAGCGTTAGCGGGCCCTGCAAGGCCGGTTACAAATGGGTTTGCGCCCAAAAACTATAGACGAGTTGGTTCAACTTTATCGTGGAGTTCCTGAAGAATATCCATAATTCCGTCGATTGTTTTCTGCTTTGGATCAGGTTCATCAGCTGGAAGATTATCCAAAATTGACTTGCGGTATTCTTTGCAGTCGATTACCTTTCCGGCTGTTAAAATTACTTTATCCTGTTCAACAAGGTCGTTAAGCATTTCATCAGGGCATTCAGGATTAATGCGAAGACAATTGCCATTGATTGCTACAGGCAAAACGATGTCGAAAAGGCGAAGGTAACTGTCGATTTCGCGAAGACCTTTTTTTGTTTCCGGATGACCTGGGCGATATCGGGTACCGCTTGGAAAAACGAGTACAACCTGGCCACGCTTTTTACAGTCGTCCATTGCACGCATTGCAGCAAGATTGATTGTGCGAGCTTTTTTTTCTTCGGCTTTCTTTTCTTCTTCACTTACATCAGAACCGTCCACTTTATCCAAAGAACGAGTTGGATAAATTACAACGCGAGTAAAACCTTCTGTCCAAATGCGAACAGCAGGACTAGCCTCGTTGAGTTTCATACCGGCAACGGCAACGATTTTGTCAGAAAATTCTTTTGACCATTCTTCTCCGTGAATTTTTAAAAGGTAGATAATTGCAGGAAGATCAAGATTTGTGTAGTGTTCCATAAGGATAAGACCACGCTTTCCTTCTTTTGAAACTGCATCATAAAAAGCCTTAAAGTTTTCTACATTACCAAGTCCCGAACCTGGAAGGAAATTTTCACTAAGAATGATTTCCATATACTTTGTTAAGTCTTTGTTAGCTTCCTGGTATACATTTGTGTTATCAATTTTTGCAGGGGCTTTTGAATACTGCATCATCTCCTGAAAGTATTTTCCATAAACCTCTTTTAACTGCTTTCCCATTGATACGCTCCTAAATTTTTAGTGAGAATTATATTCTGTTATCTTACGACCAAAAAATTGAGATGTCAACGCAGAGAGAATTCTTTACTTTTTTTGGAGGGGCGTAGTTGTTTTTTCATTTATTTACTCTCTCTCCAAAACCGAAACCCATCCTTCATCCCGGCCTTCCAGGGTTCCGCTCACCGCTCATTCCTCCGCGTTGCTCCGGAACGCCTTTGGCGCCCTTACACGCACGGCGCAGTTATATCTAAATAATAATTTTTTTGCAAAATTACATTTTTACAGTGATTTTCTCTTTTATTTCAAGAACCTGTTCTAAAGAAAGTCCTGTAATTTCGCAGATATCATCAACTGGGTAATTTTTTTTCATCATATTTTCAGCAGTTTCCACCGCTTTCTGCTGAGCACCAGCTTCAAAATCGTATGCTCTCTGTCTTTCCCATGTCATGAACTGCATTTTGTTCTCCGTGCTTTGTTTTGCATCTGCAACGTAATTTTTCAGCTCATCGGTGTAGCTGCTGGATGCCTGGTTTGAAATGAGGAACTCAAAAAATGCCTTGACTTCCTTGTCTTCAATCATTTTAGCACACAGAGGTGCAAAAAAGAAGTGTTTGTAAGTTCTGTCGCCGAATTTTGTTTTTCCGTCCTCCAGGCAGATGTTTGCAAAGGTGTTTACGGGAAGACCGTTTTTAAAAACATCTTCAAGACAGATAAAGATTATGTGGCTGTCCCGAAGTTCCTTGTACTTTTGTCCCGCTTTCAGAGTGTCTACGTCCATCACGCCCTGATAGTAGCGGGCTCTTTCCGGAAGTTCCTTTGTGTTTGCTATCTGCAGTTCAACATCGAACATTCTGCCAGTGTCTTTAACAAAGACATCAAGCCTTATGCCTTTTGAATCGTAGTCAAGGGCAATAGTCTCTTCCTGCTTCATTTCCATAGACTCAATCTTGATTCCAAGCAGCATTTCCAGAAGCTGTTTGCATGCTTCTGGGTGGTGGCGCATCACCTTATAAAATATGAAATTATTCGCAAGTGTTGCCTGTTCCCATTTTTCTTCCGGGGTGAGAGAGAGATAATTTGTTGTCATTGTTTCCATACTTTATATATACGCGGAGGAATTACAAAAAATGCATTTCTCGGAGGAAAATTTGTGATATTATTTTTACAGTTTTTTTTAGGGAGAAATAAATTGAAAAAATTAAAAGTATCTAAAATTATAGCACTTGCCGGCATTGCAGCAGTTTTATTTGGGTTTGCGTCATGTGACACAAATGCTGACGACAGTTTGCTGCTTGGCCAGAAAAGCGGGGGAACAGCTGGGACACCGGAGCAACCAAAACAACCGGAAAATCCTGAGCAGCCAGAACAACCGGCAACCGGTGGAAGAATTGCTAAAGACGCAATTGTTATTGGTGAAACAACTTTTGCTAAAACAACTGAAGTTTATGCTATAGAAACTGCTGTAACAATTGCAGGTTCGACAAATACAAACAATTATGACGGTGTATTCATAAAAGGCCGCAACGTTACCTTAAGCCCGTTTATTATGGGAAAATACGAAGTAACACAGGAACTTTACAAGGCAGTAATGAACGGACAGAAAGTAACTGTTGGGGAAACAGAATATGAACTTGATGCAGAACCGTCTTACTGTAGCGACGGAAGTACAGTATATGCAATTGCAGAGGGCGAAACCCAGAAATACCGACCTGTAGGAAATGTAACATGGTATGATGCAGTATATTTCTGCAACGCATTAAGCGAAAAACTTAACCTTACAAAAGCATATACAATTGAAGTTACAGAGGTAACTTCAAATCATATTACAGGTGCAACAGTAACCCAAGTAGCCAACGCAAACGGCTACCGCCTGCCAACAGAAGCAGAATGGGAGTTTGCAGCCCGCGGAGGCGACAGCACAAAAGCAGACTGGAATTATTTGTTCAGTGGAGCCGCAACAGGTAAAGTTTCAACTGCGGATGGTGCAGAGGAAGCAACATACTCTTCTTGGACAAATACCGGTTTAGACAGCGTAGGCTGGTACAGGTATAACATTTGTAATAATGGAGAAACATCAGATTCATCCGGAGCAAGTGGAACAGCCGGCTTTGGAACCCACGAAGTTGGAAAAAAAGCTGCAAATGCACTTGGCTTATACGACATGAGTGGAAACGTATCTGAGTGGTGCTACGACTGGTATGATATTATTAAAGCAGGCAACGCGACTGACCCTACTGGCGCCTCCTCGAGCTCTTACCGCATTTCTCGCGGCGGTGGCTGGCAACGCGAGGCCAGCAGCGCGTCGGTTTGCTTCCGGGGCTACGACTACCCGAGCTCCAAGTGGAGCGACTCGGGCTTCCGCGTTTGTCGCTCTGCCAAATAGAGTAACTAATTTAAGGTCATTGAGCCCTTCGACAAGCTCTGGAACCACCTGTCGAAATGACCGCATTATGCAGATTTCGACCGCTCAATGACCGAGATTTTTCCGCTACGCAGGTGGTTTCGAGAGCCTCAACCACCGCGGGACTTTTCCGCTTATTCGCAAGTGTTGCCTGTTCCCATTTTTCTTCCGGGGTGAGAGAGAGATAATTTGTTGTCATTGTTTCCATACTTTATATATACGCGGAGGAATTACAAAAAAATGCATTTCTCGGAGGAAAATTTGTGATATTATTTTTACAGTTTTTTTTAGGGAGAAATAAATTGAAAAAATTAAAAGTATCTAAAATTATAGCACTTGCTGGCATTGCGGCAGTTTTATTTGGGTTTGCGTCATGTGACACAAATGCTGACGACAGTTCAAACCTTGCGGCAGCAGTGCTGCTTGGCAAGAAAATCGTCGGAACAGCTGGGACACCGGAGCAACCTGATTCATTTGAATTAACAGATAACGGAATTAAACTTAACGGCGTTTTGCTTGAAAAAACATCAGATAAAACTGTAATTTCTGCAAGTACAACTATAACTGGTGCAGAAAACACAACCATTTTTGACGGTGTATTCATAGAAGGCCGCAACGTAACTTTAAGCCCGTTTATTATGGGAAAGTACGAAGTAACACAGGAACTTTACAAGGCAGTAACGAACGGACAGAAAATAACTGTTGACGGAACAGAATATACACTTACTGCAGAACCATCTTATTGCAGCGACGAAAGTACAAAATATGTAATTGCAGAAGGAGAAACCCAGAAATACCGCCCTGTAGAAGGTGTAACATGGTATGATGCAGTATATTTCTGCAACGCATTAAGCGAAAAACTTAACCTTACAAAAGCATATGCAATTGAAGTTACAGAGGTAACTTCAAATCATATTACAGGTGCAACAGTAACCCCAGTAGCCAACGCAAACGGCTACCGCCTGCCAACAGAAGCAGAATGGGAATTTGCAGCCCGCGGAGGCGACAGCACAAAAGCAGACTGGAATTATTTGTTCAGTGGAGCCGCAACAGGTAAAGTTTCTACAGAAGAAGGTGCAGCAGATGCAACTTATTATGATTATACAAATACCGGATTAGACAGCGTAGGCTGGTACTTGTATAACATTGCAAATGGAACAACATCAGATGCAACCATATCAAGCGGAACTGCCGGCTGTGGAACACACGAAGTTGGAAAAAAAGCTGCAAATGCACTTGGCTTATACGACATGAGCGGAAACGTATGGGAATGGTGCTACGACTGGTATGGTAGTATTGAAGCAGGCAACGCGACTGACCCTGTTGGCCCCTCGTCGGGCTCTAACCGCGTTTTACGCGGCGGTAGCTGGCTCCGCGTCGCCTGCCTCGCGTCGGTTTTCTGCCAGTTCGACGTCAACCCAGACGGCTGGAGCATCGACTCGGGCTTCCGCGTTTGTCGCTCTGCCAAATAATGTAACTAATTTAAGGTCATTGAACCTGTCGAAATGACCGCATTATGCAGGTTTCGACAGCTCAATGACCGCTAATCTAATTTAGTATTTATCCCCGAACAAACTCTTCAACGTAGAAATCAACTCATCGTTATCGTAGAATTTTGAATAGTCGGTACCGTCTGTCAAAGCAACATCAACTTTTGCGCCGTTTTCAACAGTTTCAGAAAAATCTGAACTGCACATACGCTCGTGCAAAGAAAAATTAAAAGGAATGCCATCAGCGGTAACCCCACTTCCTACTACACAACTTCCGCCTCCAGACTGTTCTCCAATAATCGGGATACCGCGCTCTCCGGCGCCATATGGAAGTGCGTTTCCACAAGAGAATGAATTAAACGAAGTAAGAATCGCAATGTTCAGATTATCAACAAAGGCTCGGAACGAATCGTCATCACTATTCACTACACCATCAAGATTTAAATCTGCTTTTATATACTCATAATATTGAGTATTCGTATGAATATCCTCATAAGCGAAATCACCGTAACCTGTAATAAGCGTAAGCAGCCAATTCAGAACAGGCACAGCTCCTCCACCATTACAAGAATCATCAATAAGAACATTTTTCACATTGCTGTAATCCTTACCGTCAACGGTTGATTTATTCTTGATGTAATAGAATGTTTTGTAAAACAACCCGATTGTATCATTTGGTATATTGGTAACGACCGCAGGATTTGGCTCTGCAGAAGGATTTGAACCGTAGTAATTATTCCAACCACCAGATTGATCCAATTCAAATGCATCAAAACGAATAATAAGAGCTTTTCCATCATCTATAAGTTCAAGAATCTTATCAGATTGTAACTCTCCAGCTTCATCGATAATTCCTTTCTGCTTGCGGCAATAGTTCAGAGATCCCGGATTAGTGCTGGAAGTAATTTTTTTATCGTAATTCCATTTGGCACTTCTGCCGTTAGCCGAAACATCTGCAACCGTAGCCTTTATATCCGAATCGTACATAAGAATATCGTTTGATAAATGAATAGATGCATGTTCATCGCCGTACGTATAAAAAACAAGTCTTGCCAGGCCCTTCAGATAATCTTTATATGAAGTTGCCTTTAGTAAATCTTTAGTATCAGAATCATATCTGGAAAGCATTTCATCGAAAGAAAGAGCATCCGCAGCCTTTACCTTTTCCACGTCTGCACGACCTTTGCCGCCATCTGCAAAACCGTAGTAGCCAGGCTTTCCGTAAATATAATCATGGGTAAAGCAAAGCATATTGTATGCAGCATCAATAAGTTCTTTTGGACGGTTATTCAAATCGCTGTACCACGGACTTTCTCTGAAAGACGGATAGCTAAAATTGTTTCTATACAGATAGATTTTTTCCCCGTTATAAAGCAATTGCAAATTTAATATTGTACTTATAAAAAGCTGATTTACAATGCAGAAGGGTACATAGGCATCATCGATACCTCCATAAATTTTAAAACCGTATTTTGCAAGGTCAAAGGTTATAGATTTCTGACCAGTAAATGACTTTATGGACTTTATAAGAGTACCATTTCCAAAAGAAATACTCGGATTAGGTCTTGTATATCCTCTCCAGGCAGGACAATACATAGTATTATTTTTGATGTTTACAACAATCGGGAAGGTTTTTTCATCAAGTATGGCTGTTATTGTATATTCACCATCAGAATACGTAACATCTTTTATCTTTAAACTGCAGAACTCTTCAAGACAATAGCGGAGACCTATATAAGGGACATATTCATTTTCATCATAAATTCGCAGATAAAATGCACCCGATACATTATCATCTGAGCTATACACAAAAGGCACTGCACGAGTTTCAAAATTCTTGTTTTGTTCTGTTGCAGTATCTGATACAACTGAAGTAACAGGCGAAATAATATTTGTTACATCACCTTCCTGCTGGCAGGAAATCAAAGAACTTCCCAATAAAAGTATTGTAAGGCCAAAAGATAAAATTTTCTTGCATGTGTTTTTCATAAACCGTCTCCTAATTAATCCCACATCTATCTTGCCTATAAATCATAACAGTTTTTTCTCTGATTACAAGCAAAAGTTTTACAGGATTTTATCTTTAATTCAGGTTCTCTTCAATCGGATAATAATATATTATTATTCCATGAAAGTAGAACATTTGATATTTGACTTAGACAACACTCTTTATCCTGCAACAGCAGCCATGGATGCTGGAATCACACAACGAATGATGGAATGCGTTGCAAACTTTTTTAATCTTCCAATGGAAGAGGCTACAGAAAAAAGGAAGAACAATATAAAGAAATTTTCAACAACTTTGGAATGGCTTAGAAGCGAAGGTTTGACTGATGTTGAAGGATTTTTTGCCCATGTGCACCCAGATAACGAAGCCGATGAATTGAACGAAGACCCAAACTTACGCCCTTTTTTAGAATCAATTGATATTCCAAAAATAATCTGTACAAACGCTCCTAGAGAACACGCCCAAAGGGTTATGAAAAAACTGAATGTAACAGACCTTTTTGATGCTGTTTGCGATATCCGTGACTGCAGTCTGCTTGGAAAACCTTATTCACAGGCTTTTGAAAGTGCCTTAAAAATGTGCGGCGGAAATATAGACAATACTCTTTTTATCGATGACATGCAGAAATACACAGATGGCTACCAGGCAATGGGAGGAACAGCCGCACTCGTTGGCGACAAAAACGGCAAACCCCTTACAGCCGATGCAAGTTCTGCTTTTAAAGGCATTGCTCCTCACCCGGGAAGAACATTTAGAATAAAAAATGTATACGAAGTAAAAGATTTGATTAGAAAACTGGAAAGTGAATAGTACTTTCTAAAAATCTTTTATTGTTCGCAGTGAATCCAGGTGAGTTCGTGTTTATTGTAATTTAAGTGAACTACCCGACTTCCCGGGATTTCTGCAAACTGGCGAATAATGTCCCATTCTGGTTCGCCCTGCATTTTTATTGTGCAAATCATATTTTTTACAAGTCCGCTCGAAAGCCATTCTTTTACCCATTTTAAAAGGCGCTCAGGATAGCAGATTACATCACTAAAAACCCACTGGCAGGGACCTATTTCTTCAGGCTTTAAAGTAAATGCGTCATGAGTTTGAAATTTTACAAGTGGATTCTGCATAAGTTCCTGAGCTAAAGGTGCCCGGTCTACAGCGTGAACATATGCTCCCAGACCAACTAATACCCAAGTCCAGCCACCAGGACAAGCCCCTGCTTCGAAACACTTGTCGCCAGCCTTTGGAAGTTCAACCCCTGTCAAAAGATTTGCCATAGTTAAACTTTCCTGGATTTTTAAATATGCCCGGCTAGGAGGATTTTCGTGATCTTCTTCAAAAACAATTTGCCCGGCTGGAATAAAACTTGAAGTTTTAGCACTGCAAATCATTGTATGTTCGTCGATAAGCGTGTAAAGCCCGATTGGGGAAGATGGTATTTTTACAGGAAATTTTCTGACCTTTAGATTTACATAAGGTAATTTTTCCTGAATAAGATTTGCCCGGCGAAAAAACTGGTACTGATAAGGAGCCCAGCTTCTCTGAATTGATTTTAAACTGGAAGCTGCTTCTCCGATAGAATCAAAATTGATAATCTGAGGTTCAAGCATTGTAGAACGGGACCAGTAAGGCAAATCGTTTTCGTCTTTTACAGAATCAATAGGGAAATCTGCGTAGTACAAAAGGTCACCGTAAACTGCACTAGGTTCAGACGAAAAACCCAGGCGGCCGGCAAGTTCTGTTTTTAGCATCCCTTGCATTTCTGGAAAAGCAAGAAAAGCTGCTCCGCTCAATTTCTGAGATTTAATTTTTACGGAATTTTCTATTTTATTATCTGGCATACTGAATCGCTTGTCTGAATGTCCAAAGTGTCGTAAGAAGAATCTTCTTGAAGTTGATTGATGTAAGAGGCAAGTTTAGTGTAATCGGTAGAAGGCAAAATTTTAAATCCAATTTCTGTGTTATTACCTTCTGTTCGAACCCACTGAGGATGGCAAAGCAAATTAAAACTTCCGGAAGCCGCTCTTGCAAAGGTAATTTTTGCTTCGTAGTCGTTTTCTTCATCCAGAGTAACAGGATATTGATATCGGATTTTACAACCTTCACGGCTGATATTTACAAGGACTCCTGGAAGAGCACACAAATCAGGTGCTAAAAATCTACCCATATCCTCAAAACGCTGTGAAAGTCTTTCTTTTTCTTGCATAGATAGAAGATTATAAAGATTTTATGCTATCAGTGCAATTAGAATGAGACTATTCCTTTACAACCATAATTTTTCGAGTTTCATCTATGCCACTTCCAAATACGCGGACAAAATAAAGTCCTCGGGCAACTTCTTTGCCGCTCTTTGTAGTTCCATTCCAGTTGTAAAAATGTTCTCCCTGAGAAACCGTTCCATGCTGCAAATACTGAACAACATTTCCATCTAGAGTCATGACAACGACATTTAATGGACCTCTTTCCGACATTTCTACTTTTACAGTAGCCTGTTCACCAACAGATGCATTTATTACATTGTTCAGGATAGTTACACCACCACGCTGATTTTTTATATCCTTCAATCTGAATGACCACAAATCAAGGCTTGTAAGGTCATTTTCTTTCTTTAATCGGGCAGAAAAATATGGATGACCATACATAAAGTACGAATCAGTAACAGAATTGTACTGAGGACTGTGGTAAACCTTTAGCGAATCGCCATTTTCATCAAACAAACTAAAGATGAAACTAATCTGATCTCCAGCTTTCCAGCCAGCCCCGGACTTTTTATCCTGACCACACATATCGTTTGCAGGTATTTTAAATGTAAATGAAGAATTCTTTCCATTTTCAAGGTTATATGAAAGTCCTGTATCCATGTCATTATTCTTTTCCGCCAGGAAATCATTTAAAAATACTTCTTCATTATTTGTAGTTTTTTCTGGAAGCCAGATTCTCCATTTTTCCCAATTTATTGCAGATGCAATTTTATTGAATTCCGCACAGACACTTTCTTCTTTTGGCTTGTTATCCAGGTAAATTGACACAGAAGCCGGATAAGATTCACTTTCGCTATTACAACCGGCCAAAACCGCATTCAAATAAATATCGTATCCAAAAAGCAGAGTTCCGTAATTTTTTTGAGAAGCGCTCCAGTCATGAACTGCGTAACTGGAATCAGAATACATATTCATAGTGTAAGAAGAACCATCCGAGTTTTCCTGGCGATTGTCATATGCATAAACTGGATTTACAACCCCAATTGCAAAATCCGAAAGGCTTCTTGCATCCATAGAAGGCATGTAATTACCCTTTAAATCCTGAATAAAGGTTACCCAGGCATTTGCAATTCCAGTAGTTGGCTCTCGTGAAGTAAAGGGAGCGTAAACCTGAAGGTAATATTTCTGCATATCCTCAAAAGTAACATTTCGATTTAAAGTAAGTATTAGTCCTGTAAAATGCTCGGACTGGAAAGAAACTCTGATTGAAGACGAAGAATCAATCATCAAATCATTTGAAACAGAATATGAACCTTCACTAGTTATTTCTACAATCCGCAGACTTTCCTTCATTTTTTCAAGAGCATCGTATTCTTCCTTTGGACTTGTCGGATAATCGTTTGGAATAACTGTTATAGTTCCTATATTCAACTTTTTATTAACGATGAATAAAAGTTCCCTTCCACTCACCTTTGCGGCCGTAAACAAAAATTTAGGGTCAAGACTATCGATAGTACGAATATCATCAGACTTCATTCGGTTTCCAGCCAAATCCGTGATACAGGCAGCACCGTCAAAAGAAACAGAGAAAGTCTGCTTTAAAGACAATTTTGCATCCGAGGTAAAATAAATGCCAAAATACAGATTGTCGTCGTAGTTTTTAATTTTCTGATAATTTTCTTTTGCCTTGTAATCATAATTCGCAGGGAAGAAAATTGAATTCGTTACAACCTTTCCAGTTTTTATATTCTTGCTGTTATCAAAAGAAATAACACCTGTTCCAGATTCAACTCCTGGAGAATACTTAAAATATTTAGCCTTATCGTAAAGGGAAGAATAACGAAGTCCTCCCGAAGTTCTAGTCGAGGATTCTGCATAAGGTCTAGCTCCTCCAATTACATCAGGTGCATAACTGTAGTCGGTGTAAAGGGTATCAATTGAACTGCTGCTACACCATCCCTGCTGCGTATACCATTTTGATTCAGACATGGCAGAAATTTTTGACGGATCGTTGTCAAAAACATGGAATTCCATGCGATTCAAAACAGTGGCCTCAGAAGAGTCATAAGAACCTGCAATTTCAAAGCTATCTTCATACGCTTCATCTTCCACAGATGTAACATAAGGAGCAAATACAGGAGGATACAAGTCCCAGCTTCCATAAAGCCCAGATTCCGAAGAAGAAACTGAAATCGAAGGAAGAGGTATTGCCGTAATACCACTTGTATCAAGAACATTTCCTGCAGAATCTGTAATTCCAGTATTTGCTGTTACAGACACACTTCCCGAAGGACATGTTCCAGAATCTATATACCCCAGCCAGTGCAAATATTCAGAGCCATCAACAGTAGAGGTAGAATCTACAAAACCCGCAATTGAAATTCTTATAGCATGACTTTGATAAGCCCTAGCAGAAGAATCCCCTGTAAGAGAAAAATATCTGTACAAAGAATGAACTGTAGTGCTTTCACTGCCTTCGCTTCCACAAGTAAGAGCCCCGGACTCTATTGAACAAAGCCCTGCGATATTTAAACCGGTTGAAGTATTCGTAATTTCTCCAAAAGAAGAGCTTACCCGAACATTTACATTATTTGCTTTTGTCTGGTCTGCAAGTAGGAAATCACCTATATTTACAGGCTCAGAATATCGGAATTCCAAAAAGTTGTGACTATCGTAATATTCTTGAGAAGAAGCTGTACCTGTAGGCTCATCGTGTAATTCCTGTCCTGTGTACAAAGCAATTAAAACAGGACTAGCCTTATCAGTCGCACTGGCATAGTAAGAACCGTTTACTGCAGAACCATAATTCTTTATTCGCCGTCCATAAGCATCCGTCAACACATGAAGAGAAGTAGAAGTCGAAGCCGGAATATCTATAACAGGCAGAGAAGTTTGATGCTCTCCAGAACGGTTGCTACTCATACTTTCACCAGCGGAAGTTCCACTTGCATCAGTATTCCATGAGTAGTTGGTTTTTAAATACAGTTCTTCTACATTTTCTGTACTTGAAATTTCATTTGTACAGGCTGCATCAGAATAAGCTTTTGCATAAGGAATTAATGCCGAACCGCTCCAAAGATTTATGTTCGAAGCAGACAAAGCAGCTGCAATTTCAGAAGAAGTATTTCGAATAGCCTTAGAAAATTTCACATAAATTAATGAATCGTAAAGAGTATAGGCTTCAAGGATTTCTGCAGCATCAAAGTCCCAGTTCGAATTACTAGATGAATCTGTGCAATTTTCTGCAGCAACCTGAGCCTTAGAACCATCACTAGTTCCGTCAGAACAAATTACCTTTGAATTTTCTACACTAGTGTTATAAGCTTCAAGAAAGCAATTAGAAGCCACAAGATTAGACGGAACTTTTAAATACCATTCGCCTGAGCCTGTCAAACTACTTCCGTTTGCATAAAAGTTTTTGCCAGCAGAAATAGTAATTCCAGAAGCCACAGAAAGAGTCGCCGTATAAGGAGCTGCACTTAAATCCCCTGTATAACTTTGAGAAGCTGCCCTGCTGCTATTATAGGCTAAAATTCCGCTTAAACCGGTTATGCTGTCATCAGATGAATAATTTGCCCCAAAAAGAAGCAAATCCTTTTCCGCAGAAATAGCTGCATTTGCGGTAACACTTCCGTCATAGAAGATTATATTCTCTGCAATAAGAGGACTATTCACAGTAAAAGCCGATGTTTTTATCAAAAGAGGGGTTTGTGAAAAAGTTAAAACTTCACTTCCACTGCTCCCCTGTAAAGATGCAGCACTGCTTCCTATAATAGCTTCTTCTGCAGTTAAAGTTTTATTTTCAGAAAGAATAATGTTTCCGTTGATAAGTAAATTACTGTAATTTGTTACACTGCTGCTAGAAGCGGCAAAATTTGCAATTGCAGAACCATAATATTCAACAGAACTTCCTTCGTAGGAAGCAGAAGAGTCAGCAAGGGCATTAGAAATACTTCCCGTAATCGCCTGGCTAGAAAGCCCCTGCAATCGCAAAGAGCCCTTGTTAGATAAAGTTCCGCAGGTCAGATTATAAGAAGCCAAATCAAGACTTGCCCCACTTTCCACATTGATTTTTGAAGAATAAGAAAGACTGTCCAAAGAAACAGAATCACTTTTTAAATCTACAGCATCAGAAAGAAGAGGCTGATTACTTGCCGAAGCAGGAACTGTTACAATTGTGTAATATCCTGGAACAGAAGCCGGAGACCAGTTAGAAGAAGTCTGCCAGTCGGTAGATGTAGAGCCGGTCCAGGTATATTCAGTTCCCGGGAAGGCCCAATTGCTGTTATTTCCAGAATCTGTACTAAGGAAGGCGTACAATAATACAGGATTAGAAGAAGCGTCCATTGTCGCATTATTAGAATCCTTCAAAACTGCGTACTTTACAGAAACATCAGAATAATTCCCCGTAGAACACTTTAACGACCATTGAGAACCTTCTACAGAAGAAGAAAGACTAATTAAACTTGTTTCCGTTCCAAGTACTTTTAAAGATGAGAAGACTTGTGTTTTTCCCGCTTCAAAAGTTACTGCCTGACTAGAAAGAGAAGAGGCTGCTATATCAAAAACAATTTCTGAAAAAGTATTATCTCCAGAAATCACAGGACTAGTCCCAGTAAAACTTACACTTCCAGAAGACTGAGTAAAAGTTCCCGTATTTTCAAAATTAGCGCTTACAGTTAAATTTCCTGTAAGATTTACACCATTTGTATTTGAAGGAGAAATAGAATTTACTGTGCAACAAGATGTGTTTTCAAAAGTTTGCGAAGCTGTTCCTGAAAGCGTAAGCGTATTTCCTGAAAAAATTATGTTTCCACTATTACTTACATCCCCATTTATCGTTAAATCACCTGTTACAGTAAGAGATGTCGCATTGGTGTTAGAAAATCCATAAAAAACAGTATCGCTTGCAGACTTCGCTTTTAAAGTTTGAGCAGAACTTCCATTAAAGATAATAGCTCCGCTCGCTGCAGAATAAGTAATTTTAGATAAATCAAGGTTTCCGCTAAAAGAAAGATTTCCACTTGGAGGAGTAAGACTTGAACCTTCTTCAAAAGTTACATTTGGAGCAGAAATGGCAATCGTATCCGAACTTTCAAAAGTAACAGCCCCTTTAAAGCTAAGATTTGAAGAAGAAGTAACATTCCCCTTAAAAAGAACGCTGTTATCAGCTGTATCAGTAATTGAAGTTGCCGAAAGAGCCGAAGCAAAAGTTGTTTTAGAGCCAGAATCCTTATTCAAAATCAAGGACTTATATGTTTTTACAGAATCACTTTCCGAAACATACAAAACATCACTTCCATCAACAGAACCGTAGTATTCAATAGAAGAATTATCGCCCCAGCTAATAGAAGCAGTATCGTTCTGGTAAAAAGCCAATGGAGAAGTAGTCTGATTTCCATAAAGAGAAACTTTTCCATTTATAGTAATGGTATCTGCCGCCTGAATATATTTTCCAGCAAGATTTAAATTTTTCCCCTCATTAACAGTTACTTCACTCAATTCTAAAGTATCTGCAGAAGTAAAAAGACTTAAATCCAAATCACTTCCACTAGAATCCGTAGCAATTTCAATAGAATCACCGTATTCTGCATATTTTGGATAAACCGAAACAGAATTACCGTCGCCGTCTGTCCAGTTAGCAAGAGTTTCCCAAAGGCCGTCCAAGCCCAATCCCGTCCAGATAAAATCGTGAGTAGCAAACCAATTTGTATTGTTACCCCCATCAATTATTTTCGCAGAGGCAGGCCGCATTGAAAGCGCGTTACTTGAAGTTGAATTATTTACGCTACAATAAGCAAAATTATCCCGACTAGGACTTGTTCCAAAAGTCACATACCATACAGAACTTCCGTCAATCGAATCCAAATAAAGCCTGTTCGCTGTAGAGTTTCCGCTAAACCATACACTACTAGTATCCGAATTATTTATCTGCTGGCTTCTTCCTTCTTCAAAACGCAGACTTGCAGAAGAAGCATAAGAAGAATTATCCACGTAGAGTTCGTCAAAAGTGTTGTCCCCATAAAAATCAGCACTTCCGATTACTTTTATTTTTGTTCCAGTTTTTAAGCCGTTAGATTCTGTTGAAGCACTTCCAAAAGTTGTTTTTCCGCTTGCAGAAGAAGTATCAACCGTAAGAAGATTAGAATTACATTCAACATTTCCAGGAATAGAAATATTTTCAGCTTTAAGAGAAGCCGCTCCAGAAAGTTCCAGACTTGTTGAAGAATCTAGAGTAATTGTATTTGCAGAAAGAGAAGCCCCGGAAGCCATATTAATAGTTTTGGTTCCCGAATAGTTACTTGAACAGGTAAAACTTGCAGAAGAACCGATGTTATGCTCAGAATTTATGTTTAATTCTGCAAAGCCGTCTATTTCAAAAGCAGGAACCGTTAATGTCCCTCCGCTCAAAGTTATAGCTGTTGCAGAAAAAGTATAATCTCCCACAAGAGAAAGTTTTTCGCTAATTGAAAAACTTCCTCCGCTTACCGTAAAAGAACCCCCGTATTTTACTGTGAGATTTTTTACAGAAATCGTTCCCGTACTAATATCCGGATAATTTGCACAACCACCACCAATAATGATTGAATAATCACCCATAGCAGTTAAATCTGTTAATGAAGTCGGAACTCCTGACCAGTTAGAAGATTCTGTCCAGCTTGAGCTAGTTTCTCCAATCCAAGTAGGGATATTGTAATACCAGGTAACAGTTCCCAAAACAAGACCACTTCCATCTGGAGCATATACAGTAAGTTCAAAACCATCACCCGCAGTCAAGTTTTCTGTAGGACTTGGATAAGAAATCGCATAAGCATTTGTAGAATTGGAAGAATCAACAGAAAAATTATTTTCTGCCTGCAAAGTACTGTTACCGCCTACATCACTAGGAGAAATTCCATAAGTAACAGTATCTCCGCTATCTACAAATGTAACTTTGTAAGGAAATTTTACAGTCGCTCCATCACCAGGACCATTTCGAGTCAAAGTAAGGGTTATTGTACTATCAGAAGCATAATTTTTTACGCCAGTAAAAGCAGCCTGGTAATAACTAGGGGCAATCGAAGCAAGAATTGTAAGGTTAGAACCATATTTAACCCCGATTTTTCTGCTATTGCCATAATTCAAGTTAGCTCCAGAACCAGGAATTTTTAAAGTACCAGAACCAGTAAAACTCATATAACCTGAATCAGAAGCCGTCATATCGCCATAAATCGTTTTACTTACAATTAAAGTTGCGTTACTTCCAATATCTAAAATATGATTTCCTGTTGCAGGATAGTCAAATGTAACACAGGATACAGTCCCTGAACCACTTAAAGCAAGATTAGAACCACTGGTTGCTGTTGAAGTTGCATTCATAATCAAACTGTCAGTCACAGTTATATCATAGCCATTTAAATCTATAGTGATTTGGGAAGCAGAGTCTGAATTACAGATTATATTTTTTGCACTTAAATCATTTTGCAAAGTCAATGCCAGTGTCGCAAGTCCTTTAAAAGTAAGAGAGTTACTTACACTTTGACTACCACCGCTTCCCCATTCAACTGTCTGAGCCGAAGTTCCTGCAAAGGCTAAATTATACCAGGTATTGGTACCGGTAATCGTCTGACTACTACCGGTAAAATTACAAGTTCCTGCACTAGCGGTAAAAGTTCCACTGTTATTCCAGTTTCCACTTACAGAAAAACCACTTGAAGTAGTCATTGTTCCAGAAATCGAAACATCATTAAAAGCAACAGTCCCGCAAGTAAGACTTACAGATGAAGCCGTAAAACTCGTTTCCCCAGAACTGTCATAATCACCTAGAGAGACAGAAGAATTTGAAAAAATAACTTTTCCGCCAGCAGCAGAATGAGTAATCGTACCGGAATTAGAAAGTGCAGAACAAAATTCTACATCTTCACTAGAATCTATAGTAAGAGTTGAAGTTGAATCTTCAAGATATAAAGTCCCTACCTTTACAGAAGAGGTAATTTTTGGTTCATTCGTATATGAAGTTGCCGCAGGAATTTTTAATACATATGCCGAAGAATCTTCCAATAAAGACTGTGTTATGGCAGATCCAGTCCAGTTATCAGGATCAGTCCATTCACTGCTTTCACTTCCATCCCAAACAAATGCCGAATCAATATTTACACCGCCAGAAGTGTCGTAACCACTAGCAAATAGATTATTACCGTTAGAAGGAAGATCATAAACGGCATTCCCTGTGATTGTAAGAGAATTCTGATTAGAAACAGAAGAAGAATTACCCCAGGTAGCAAGCGCCCATTCATCAATCGTAATAGATCCAGGGCCATTTATAATAAGATTACAGTTCTGATTTAAGCTGGCATCAACCCAACCAAGATATAATTTGTGTATATAGAGAGAATAACCATTCAAATTGATGATTACGTTGTATGTATCCGCCGCAAGTACAAGACCTCCATACCAGTTTGTATCACCAGCAAGATCAAAAACATAGTCACCATTATCCTTATGATAATTTGTAGGTTCATCTCCTGCCTGGTTCATATCCCCTGACCAATCATCAGCCCAAAGCCCACTAACCCCGCAAAAAAATAGCAGAAAGCATAAAAACAACTTGCGTCCTTTGACAAAGGCTTTTAATAAAAGAGAAAATCGATTGTTTAAGCTAATTTTTCTGCTATTCATCGTTCGTAATAGGATAATCCTACTTTACGATTTTCGGAACCCAATCTCTCAAAATTTAGCAAAAAATTCCAGTTAAAAAAAAACACGCCGATTTCATAAAAATCAGCGTGCTTTATAAAATTATCTTAGTCCTTTGAACTTAAACCTCTAGTTTGCAGAACCTACGAGGCACATGACCGCTTCGCGTGTCGTGTGCAAGGAAATTATCCTACATGTAGGACTGCACTATTGCGCAGAACCTACGAGGCACATGACCCGCTTCGCGTGTCGTGTGCAAGGAAATTATCTTACGCGTCGGACAGCACTATTGTGCTGATCCGACGAGGCACATCCACTCGGCTTCGCAGCAGAGGTTGTCGCCTACGTAGAGTTTGCCAGATTGTTTAATCATTTTTGGGCTGTTGCGAAGGAAAGTAATTTCCATTCTAGCTTTGTCGCCTGGGCGAACCTGATTTCTGAACTTTACCTTATCCAAAGTAGCAAAGAAGAAAAGGCCGTCAGCAGGAACAATGTTCAAGTAACGCAGAGCAGCCCCTCCAGCCTGAGCCATGGTTTCGCACAAAATTACACCAGGAACTACAGGGTATTCTGGAAAGTGCCCCTTAAAGAAAAATTCATTTTCTGTAAAAACATGTTCACAAACAGCACCTTTTTCGTCTGCAGAAATAATTTCATCTACAAACAAAAATGGTTCACGGTGAGGCAAAAGCGATTTAATATCTTTTGTTAATGACATTTTATCTCCCTTTACTATTTTACTTTTTTGATAATGATAGCACCGTTGTGACCACCAAAACCAAATGTAGCACTCATAGCAGCGTCGATGTTACCACTAACACCCTTGTTTGGAACATAATCCAAATCACAACCGCCTTCTACATCCTGTTCGTCAAGGTTGATTGTTGCTGGGAAGAAGCTGTCATTGATTGCCTTTACACAAACCATAGCTTCAATAGCACCTGTAGCACCAAGACAGTGACCGTGCATAGACTTTGTTGAAGAAATCTTAAGTTTCTTTGCATTTTCTTCACCAAAAGCAATCTTAATCATATTTGTTTCGCTTGGGTCATTGATATGAGTAGAAGTTCCGTGAGCGTTGTAGTACTGAATTTCGCTTGGATCCATTCCAGCGTCCTTCAAAGCACGGCTCATACACTTCGAACCACAAACTCCATCAGGATTAGGGCTAGTCAAATGGTAACCATCACAAGAAGCACCGTAACCAGCAACTTCTGCATAAATCTTGGCACCACGAGCCTTAGCGTGTTCATATTCTTCAAGAACAAGGATACAAGAACCTTCACCCATTACGAAACCATTGCGTTTTTTATCAAATGGGCGGCTTGCCTTTGTAGGATCATCATCAAATCCAGTAGAAAGAGCGTGCAATACTTCAAATGAAACGATTGCATAACCAGTAATTGTACTTTCAGCACCACCACTCAAACAAACATCCAATCGTCCAGAACGAACCATATCAAAAGCAACACCAAGAGCGTCTGTACCAGAAGAACAAGCAGTTGCAACAGCTTCAACAGGACCATGACAGCCAAAAGCAATAGCAATGTTTCCACCAGCTTCGTTAGGAATAAGCTTAGGGATAGTCATAGGAGCTGTTTTTACACAGTCCGAATTAAAATAACCTTTAGCACCAGATTCTGTTACTTCGAATCCACCAATACCAACACCAAGAATAACACCAGTTTCGTCCAAAACTTCAGCATTACCCTTCAATCCAGAATCGTCCAAAGCCTGACTTGCAGCAGCTACAGCATACTGAGAAAAGCGTGCCATGTTGCGAGCCAATTTTGGATCCATATAGTCACCAGCGTTAAAGTTCTTTACTTCAGCAGCATAGTGAACCTTATTTTTTGTTGCATCAAAATGAGTAATTGGAGCAATACCGCTCTTTCCAGCCTTAATTCCAGACCAGAATTCTTCAACACTATTTCCAAGAGGAGTAATAGCGCCCATACCAGTAATAACAACTCGTCTTTTTTCCATCTTAATTTCCTTATAAAATTTATTTTCTTTTATGCGAAACTTCTTTGCAAACCGGCCTTCCGTAGCCCGCTAACGCTCGGTCTTTTGCGCTCTCTTCAAGACCGCAAAATCCTGCCTTCGGCACCACTCCACGCCGGCGCAGCCCCCTCCCAAAAGAAGAAGCCACTTGGCTTGCTAGTAACCCATTCCGGAACTCGCCTCTCCCGGTCGAGTTCCCCTGCTTTTCTCGTTGAAGCTAAATAAAAGCCCTGCTTTTATTTTTAACGCTTCTTCGATTTTAGCAGTCAACGCCAATCACTTGGCCTAGCAACCCATTCTGGAACTCGCCTCTCCCGGTCGAGTTCCCCTGCCTTTCTCGTTGAAGCTAAATAAAAGCCCTGCTTTTATTTTTAACGCTTCTTCGATTTTAGCAATCTACACCAATAACCTGGCCTAGCAACCCATTCCGGAACTCGCCTCTCCCGGTCGAGTTCCCCTGCTTTTCTCGTTGAAGCTAAATAAAAGCCTTGCTTTTATTTTTAACGCTTCTTCGATTCAAGCAGTCAACACCAATAACCTGGCCTAGCAGCCCATTCCACCGTCAACACCTATTACCTGTCCGGTTACGTAAGAACTTAGGTCGCTGGCTAGGTAGAGGGCGGTATTGGCTATGTCTTCTGGTTTTCCGCCGCGTTTAAGAGGTACGGCTTCAATCATAGACTGTTTCAATTCTTCTTTAAGAACTGCTGTCATATCTGTTTCAATAAATCCAGGAGCAATGCAGTTTACTCTGATTCCACGGGCACCAACTTCTTTTGCCAGTGATTTACTGTAAGCAATAAGTCCACCTTTAGAAGCAGCATAGTTTACCTGTCCACCCTGTCCGTGAATACCTACAATAGAAGACATATTAATAATTGAACCGCTTCTTGCCTTAAGCATTGCATTTGAAACCAACTGAGTTACCACAAAAGTACCAGTAAGATTTACATTCAAAACATTCTGCCAGTCTTCCATCTTCATACGGAAGCTCAATCCATCACGAGTAATTCCCGCATTGTTTACAAGAATGTCAAAATTTCCAGCTTCTGCAAGAGCACCTTTTACAACTTCTGTAAGTTCAGCTGCATCGCCAACATTTGCACATACTTCATGAAAAGCACTTCCATTCTGCTTAGCAAATTCTTCAAGTTCTGGTTTAGCTGCACTTGGTTTAGAGCACAAACCCCAAACTTCAGCACCATTTGCCAAAAAAGTTTCTACGATTTTGCGACCGATACCACGGCTAGAGCCAGTAACAAGTGCTTTTTTTCCTTTTAATAAATCCATTCTTTTTTCCTTTTTCTTTGCTTTAACAAAGCCTTATTTTAAAAGTTCTTCTACGCTTTCTACAGAATTTACAGGTGTACAGCTGTATTTTGCAGCATAGTCAGTTTTTGCCCACAAACCAGCAAGAACTTTACCAACACCTGGTTCAATCAATACCCATTCGTCACCGTCTTTTTCCATAAGTTCATTAAGAACAGCTTCTTCATCTGTCCAACGAACAGGATTTGTAAGGTGAAGCACAGCGTTCTTCTTAATTTCGTCGCCATTTACAGCTTCTTTACCAGTTACGTTGCTGAATAAAGATTTTGAAGGATTGTTGAATGTAACACCAGCAATTGCCTTTTCAAAATTATCAGCTGCTTCCTGCATCAAAGGACTGTGAAAAGGACCAGCAACAGCCAAACGCAAAGCTCGACGAGCACCAGCTTCTTTTGCTTTTGCTTCAACTTCTGTAAGAGCATCAAAAGTTCCACTTACTACTGTCTGAACGCTAGAATTCAAGTTTGCAGCGTAAGCATCTTTAATTCCTGCACAAATATCTTTAACCTGATCTGGACCAAGTCCGATTACAGCTGTCATTCCTGGTGCATGACCTTCGTTTGCTTTTGCAATATTTTCACAAGTCTGCTGCATGATAAGTCCGCGTTCACGAACAACCTTGATTACATCTTCAAAAGAAAGAACGCCAGAAGCGTAAAGAGCAGGGAATTCACCCAAAGAAAATCCCATTGCAGCACTTGGAGTAATACCCTTACTTTCCAAAACTTTCATAACTGCAATAGAGGCAGTTGTAATAGCAAGCTGACTGTTATCGCTTCTGCTCAATTCAGCCTGATCTGATTCCCAAAGAAGTTTAGGCATATCAACACCTGTAATCTTAGAAACTTCATCAACAACCTTACGAGCTTCTGGATAAGCATCACAAAGATCCTTAATCATTCCAGGAACTTGAGCTCCCTGACCAGGGAAAAGAAAAGCGTACTTCTTAGACATATTCACCTCATTAATTTCAAAATGACATTTTTCTGTTTTTTGTCATTTAATAACTAAAGTCTAACAGAATTATGTTTTTTGTCAAGGTCAATAAGGCCTAGGCAGGAAAGTGTCACTTTTTTTGAAAAAAAATATTAATTTGTGTAACCCTTTCCCCCATATAAGGTTATTATATATGAAAGCGATTAATCATAAATAAAGAAAATTCTTGCCCTGCTGGTTTCTCTCCTTTTGCCGGTGGGGCGTTTTTTTTAACAAAAAAAAGATTTACCTTTCGGCAAATCTTTTTATTCTTCTATAAATACAAGCATTTTTAAAAACTGATTATTTCTTCATAAACCTTAATCGCAAAAACATCAGTCATTCCAGAAATAAACTCGATAACGCACTTTTCGTAAGATTCAAATTCATCAAGATTAAAGACAACCTCAGTGTTATAACGCAAGATTTTCTTTTTATCGATAGCCCTACCCTGTGCTCCTAAAGGCAGATAATTTGCATATTTTACAAGCCAATCTTCAAAACTTTTTCCCAAAACCGGGTAGTACCTCAAAGCCAAAGCCATTTTTCCGTGACGGGCATATTCGTAGTACTTCATCAAAGTTTTATAAATTGTCTGCAGACACAGCGATGCATACTGACTAAAAGCCTTCAGCCTCCAGTGATTATATATATGGGCAAAATTAAACTTTTTCAACTCAAGAATAAACTTAAAATATTCATCACTAAAACAAATACCCTTTTCAGGAGAAGACTGCTCACACAAATCAACAACCAAATCATTTATCAATACAGTTGTATTCACAGCCTTTCCACTTCTAAAGGCATGACTTCCTTTTGCATTCAAAGTAGAAGCAACTATTTCCCTAATATGACGATAAGCACCCATATCCAGAATATGATACTGGCGGGCATCTTCAATATCTCGTCCAAGATAAGCAATTTTATCAGCAACCTTTACAATACAACCTTCCCAAGTATAGGGCTGAATAATTCCCGGTCTCTTTATCGAATACAAATCTATTGCGTCTTGTCTAGGTTTAATTCCCTGCTGATCTATTTCACCACAATGACAGATTAAACCGTCCCTAACTGCATAAGTTAAATTCAGAGGCTGTTCAATCGCATCGGGGTCTGGCAAAGTTTCAATGTAGTCAGCAAAAAATAAACTGTTACGCTCGTGCCAAAATTTCTTTGGAGCATTCGAACCAGGCTTCTGTTCCATCAAAAGATTTAAACAGTCCTCCCCGTGATGACCAAAAGGAGCATGACCTATATCGTGACCAAGAGCAATTGCTTCTGCAAGTTTGTCATTTAAGCCCAAATATTTACAGATTGTCGTAGCCACGCTTGCAACATGCATAACATGTTCCATACGGGTACAAACATGATCGTTATGAGGTACATAAAAAACCTGAGTCTTATGCTTTAAACGCCTATAGGCCTGACAGTGTAAAATGCGGGTATAATCTCTTTCAAAATCCGTACGGATATCATTATTTCGGGAATAAATAGGATAAAGCCTTTCTATTGCCTTTTCCCACTTTGGATTATTTTCATCACACCTTACACTTTCAAAAGAATTTTTCACTATTCAAAAGTCCTTACTACACAAACATAAAAACAAGAACCTTTTCTTGCCTGAGCAGCATATCCTTCAGTAAAGTTCAAGGTCCATGCATTATAAGCACTAGAAGCAGATTGAGAAGATGACCAATAACTGGTATCCGAAATTTTACTAGCTCCCAAAGCTTCTAAAACAGTATTAATCAAAAGCTTTTTCTGGAACAAAGTTGCCAATTCCGAAATTGTAGGAATATACCAACCAGAAGCATAGTTTCCAGAAAGTGCAAAGGTACTTCCATATTTTGCAGCGTAATTAAAAGCCGGATAATAAGCAGGAGCATAAGAAGAAAGATTTTTTTCTATACTGCAAATTATTCCCCAGTTGTCAGCACCGTAACAATCTTCATCAAAAGTAGTCGAACTTGTAACCTTAGCATTTCCTGTAGAAGGAGTTGATTTTATATCCGCAAAACTAGTACTTTCTCCAGCTTTATCAGAAGCAGACCAAGCCTTGTAGCCAGCCCTTGTACCAGAAATTGAATTGTGCAAACCTACACCAATAGGAACGCCATAGCAGTTCAAACCATATATAACACCAAGAGCGGAAGATTTCTGTGCTTCTCTATATGTAATTCCTTCTGAATAAGAAACAGAAGAACCGTCAGAAAGAACCACATCACCCGCTTTCACAGAAGAATAATCGTTTACAACAAGATTTCCTGTCTGACTAAAAGTCCCATTACTTCCATTATATGAAACAGTCACTGCATAAGTTCCTGCAGAAGAAGGAATAGTTAAAGGAATCCACAAAGTATTATGATTTCTTATAATAACACTGCTGTTTGCAACCACAGAACCTGTATCACAAGTAATAGAGAATGAAGAAGTATCCAGATTTCCCGAATAAGTTGTTGTCGTACCAGACTCACTTGTAACTGTAGTAGCAACTCTTTTTGAAAAATTCACACCATTTACTACTGCATACAAAGTTTTTCCAGCTCCACTAACACCAGCAGGAGGGATACTTATTGAAGATGCAGACAAAGTTGTTTCTACAGAAATTTCGGTCGTGGTCTCTGTATTAGCATCTTCTGACTTTGAATCAAAAGCTACAATATATGCTTTAATCAGAGTTCCAGCCTCTATAGAATCTGGAATTGTATAAGACTCAACCCCCTTTGCAATCTGAACAGACTTTTCTTCATTACTTCCAACTGTGTAATGCAAAACAAGATGGCTCAAACTTGATGAAGGAGAATCAGCCCATGAAACAGAAGCCTTCTTTGCTTCAAAATCATAATAAATCTCTAAATTTGTAGCCTTAATTGAACTTGTATCAATCACAACATATTCCCCTAAGGACTGCAAATAATAATAATAAACTAATTCTTCTGTATAATCAGTAGAACTTGACGAACAAGCCACAAACATAGAAGACGCTAAAAGAATACCAAAACAAACATTAAATAAACATTTTTTAAACATAATTCGCCCTAAAATAAAGATTTCTACTATATAAAATTATCAATCAACAAAAGAGTTACTCTTTCACCCGCGATTTTTTACTCTATTGTAAGAACATCAGAAAAACCGGTAACATCAAAAACAGTCATAACATCTTCATTTACATTCACAACTTTCATCGAGCCTTCTTTTGCCATTTTTTTCTGAAGATAAAGCAAAATACGAAGACCAGTTGAAGAAATATATTCTAGGGAAGAAAAATCAAGAATCAAATCTGTTACACCATCTAAAGAAAGATCCAAGTCCTTCTGTAATTCAGGAGAAGTCATAGTATCCAATCTGCCTGATACACTAACAGTAAGCTTACTTCCATCTTTTACTTTACCAATAGTCATATAAACCTCGCAAAAAAATAATTCACTTTCATTATATCCTCACTTAAGCTTTATGTCATTCAAAAAGTCCATTGCAAAAAAAAAAGCCCCTTCATAAAAAGAAGGAGCCTTTAGCTAATTCAAATTAAACTACTCTGTAACTAAAGTATAAGAAGTAGCGCTAGCAAAAGATGGAATATTACTTGCTGTAGCGTAATTAATTGTAATTGTACCCATAGAATTTACAATACCTCCACCGACAGGCATAGAAAGTTCATAAGTTGAACATGTATCGTTAACAGTCTTAGTTGCTACAATAGTACCAGTTGTTTCTGTATAATTAAAATCAGAAGTAGCTGCTAAACGAATTCCAGTTTCAGAAACTGCTATAGCATTATCTGTAACAGAAGAAACTTTAAAACCTGTAAGTGAAGTAGTGTCCATAATTGCGGCATTTCTTTCAGGCCAATAATACTGTCCAGCAAAGTTAATGTTGTATTTTGCTGTATCACCAGACAATACAGAAAGAGTGTCTGAAGAATACTTATTAGTAAAGTCAGAAAGTTCTACAGACTTTGGATAATATGAATCAGATACAATTTTAAATGAACTTCCAGAAAGGTTATAGGCTTGTTTAGTTACAAAATTATTATAAAGTGCACGATATTTACTATATCTAGCCCAAACTACATCAGACGCAGCTTCAGCACCAGTGTTGTCTGTATATCCATAAGAAGTAAGATTAGATAGTCGATAAGATTTTACCATGTTATCAATCAATCCTTCTTTCACAGAAGTAGAAGCCTTATCATAAAGAAAATTTCCTAAATTTTTACAATATGCTTTTAAAGAACTTTCGCTATAAAAAGACATCCATGGTAGATTTATATTAGAATTATCTCGTTTACCTATTAAGTTTTGACTATTTAATATCGAATAAATTCTTTTTGTAGTAGAATCATAAGAATACGAATAATTAAACTCTAATACAGATTTATATGCAGAATACATGTTAGCACTTGCACTAACATCTTGTGTAATAGTAATTGTAAAAGTATTAGAATTGAATTTATAAACAGTAGTTGTACTACCAGACGAATACTCAAAACTTTTACCTTCCAATTCGTTAGTACCAACACTGGCAGGCAAAGAAGAACTAGAACTAGAACTAGAAGAACTAGCCGCAAGCAATAAAGCAGCATTATTGTCAGATGAAGAATCTGAACAACCAAAGAACAAAGCTACAGAAATCAAAGCTGCAGCACAAGCCATAATTTTTTTCATAAAACCCTCATGTAAAAAATATAAAAAAGTGTATATACTCAAAAGAGTATAATTCAAATTATGACTTCAAATTTTCAAATTGTCAAATAATATTCAAATCATAATTTCTTTTGTAAGCAGTAAAATATAATGTCGCCAAAATAAAAGAAAAGGTTTCTTTTAAACTATTATAATTTTGTTACCACACAAAAACTAATAACGGAGAAAAGAAACCTATGAAAACAATAGCAGAAAAGAAAAAAAAGTTCACCCATTTTAAGTACGAAGAAAGACTTGTACTTGAGTTTTACCTGAAGGGATCCAATCGTTTTCCTAGAATAACAAATACAGGTGAACTGGCTGAAATATTTAATAAGAGCCGTCGGTGTATTCAAAGGGAGATAAACAGAGGAATGATCGAACACGAAACATCAGTTACAAGGACAAAGTTTGAATACAATGCCGATTTTGCTAAGGGAAAAGCTGAATATGAAATGACTGCAAAAGGAGCTCCCCTAAAACTTGGTAATGACAATCTGCTTGTAGAAAAAATAAGAGAGCTGATAATTAATCATAAATACAGTCCATAAGCTGTTATTCACAAATTCAATAATTCTTCCTGGCCGACCAAAACAAGAATTAGTGAAAAAAACTTTATATAATTACATTGAAAATGATGTATTACCAGGGCTGACAATAAAGAATTTACCTAACAAAGGTCGAAAATACAATAAAAGTAAGCGAAAACCTCTTTTTTTTCGTGTAGGCTGTGCAATAAGAAGCATTTCAAACAGACCGGAATATATAAATAACCGTTCAGAAGTAGGACATTGGGAAATTGATACAGTAAAGAGCTGCGCAGACTCAACTGTTGAATGTGCATTAACATTAACTGAACGAAAAACTAGAGCTGAAATAATACGAAAAATGCCAAATGCAGAAGCAGACTCTGTTGTGAACGAAATTAATAAACTGGAAGATTCTCTTGGCCCAGAATTATTCCGAAAATTGTTTAAATCTATAACTGCTGACGGTGGTTCAGAATTTATGGATTTCTCAGGAATTGAAAATTCTAAGGATGGAAGAAAAAGAACTTGTTTGTATTTTGCGCATCCTTATTGTGCAAGTGAGCGAGGAACTAATGAAAATCACAACAGGATGTTCAGACGATTTTATCCAAAGGGAACAGATTTTTCTAAATTGAATCCAAAACTTTTTGCTGAAGTTCAGGAATGGATGAATAACTATCCGAGAAAAATCCTTAAAGGGTCAACTCCAGAATTGGAACTTCAAAAACATATAGGTATGAATTTTAAGATTCCAATATAAAAAAATATCACCAGTTTAAAGAAACTGGCGACATTATTATTTACAAGTTACAA
>JAILLQ010000037.1 GCA_024693045.1 Treponema sp. | reverse complement strand
GCGTCTTTTAGCGAAAGATTTTCGTCAAAAGCCTTGTGGGCAACTTTAGCTGCATTTTCATAACCAATATATGGATTCAAAGCTGTTACAAGCATGAGTGAGTTATAGAGGTTAAAATGCATTTTTTCTTTATTTGCAGTTATTCCAACAGCACAATTGTTGTTGAA
The DNA here is from genome assembly GCA_024693045.1 of Treponema sp. Lineage (GTDB taxonomy): Bacteria > Spirochaetota > Spirochaetia > Treponematales > Treponemataceae > Treponema_D. The sequence goes on along the minus strand of JAILLQ010000037.1, from coordinate 89,505 downwards.
TGAAACCATTGCTTCTGCAAGAAGGCGTACAGACTGAATGAAGTTGTATGCAATTACAGGCATGAATACGTTCAATTCAAAGTTACCCTGGCTTGCTGCAATTCCTACTGCGGCATCGTTACCCATTACCTGAACTGCAACCATTGTTACAGCTTCACACTGAGTAGGATTTACCTTTCCCGGCATGATTGAAGAACCTGGTTCGTTTTCCGGAATGTGGATTTCTCCAAGACCGTCTCGAGGACCAGATGCAAGCCAGCGGACATCGTTGGCAATTTTCATCATGTCTGCAGCAAGAGCTTTTACAGCTCCGTGGGCATATACAAGTTCATCTTTTGATGTGAGTGCGTGGAATTTGTTGGCTGCTGTTACAAAATCTTTTCCTGTAAGTTTTGATACTTCTTCAGCTACTTTAACGTCAAATCCCTTTGGTGCGTTAAGTCCTGTTCCTACGGCTGTTCCTCCAAGAGCGAGCTGTTTTAGGAATGGAAGAGATGATTCTAGCATTTCCTTGTCTCGTTCAAGTGAAGTACGCCATCCGGAAATTTCCTGGCTGAATGAAATTGGTACAGCATCCTGAAGATGTGTTCGTCCTGACTTTACGATTCCTTCGTTGTCTTTTTCAAGTTTTTTGAAAGTTTTTACAAGCAGGTCGATGGCTGGGAAGAGTTTGTCTTCGAGTTCCATTACGGCAGAAATATGAAGGGCTGTCGGGAATGTATCGTTCGACGACTGACTCATATTTATGTCATCATTTGGATGAAGGATTTTCTTTCCTGCGATTTCGTTACCGCGATTTGCGATAACTTCGTTAGTGTTCATGTTAGACTGAGTTCCAGATCCTGTCTGCCATACAACAAGTGGGAAATGGTCATTCAGTTGTCCAGAAATTACTTCGTCACATGCCTTTTCTATTGCGGCTAGTTTTTCTGAAGTCATTTTTTCTGGCTTGAGGGCGTTATTTGCTCTAGCTGCTGCTTTCTTGAGGTAGCCGAATGCCTTTGTGATTTCGCGTGGCATTGTTTCGATGCCTACGCCAATCTTAAAGTTTTCGTGACTGCGTTCAGTCTGGGCTGCCCAATACTTGTCAGCTGGAACTTTTACTTCGCCCATTGAGTCGTGCTCAATGCGAAAGTTCTCCATAAAATGCAAGTCTCCTAAAAAGTGTTCCCCGAAAAAAATAGCGACTGTTCTCAGGGGTCGCTATCTTTTTATATCTTTAGAATTGAATCTGTTTAATAACGTCTTTGAGACAATCAGCAGAATGTCTTAAAGAAGCGATTTCTTCGTCTGTAATAGGTGCTACGATATGACCCTTGATTCCAGAACCGCCAACAATAGTTGGAGTACTCAAACAAACGTCAGAAATTCCGTATTCGCCGTTCATCATTGTAGAAATAGTAAGAACAGAGTCAGTAGAGTAGTTAAGCGCTTCACAAAGGTTTGCTGTTGTAACACCAATAGCATAGTTTGTGCATTTCTTTGCTGCGATAATTATTCCACCTGATTTTCGGATATATTCTTCAACGTCGTTTTTATCAAATTTAGGATTTTCAACCAAGTCACCTGTAACAGAATACTTTTCAACAGGAATTGATCCGATGTTTGCAAGTGACCAAGGTACAAATGAAGAATCACCGTGTTCACCAAATACATAACCGTGAACATTTTCCTGTGCAACTTTGTAAGTTTCTGCAAGTCTTGCTCTGAAACGTGCTGTATCAAGCATAGTACCTGTACCGAAAATGTGGTTTTCTGGGATACCTGAAGTTTTGATGAGCTGATATGTAAGGATATCAACTGGGTTGGCTACAACTACATACAATGCATTTGGAGCAACTTTTGTGATTTCAGGAATAATAGATTTTGTAATGTTAACATTAGTCTGAGTTAAATCAAGACGAGACTGTCCAGGCTTTCTTGCAACTCCAGAAGTTAGAACGACGATGTCTGAATCTTTTGCATCGGCGTAATCACCCTCATGAATAGAAATAGGTCCAATGAATGGAGTCCCCTGACGGATATCCATTGCTTCGCCCATGGCTCTATCTTTTGCAATGTCAATTAAAACGATTTCAGAAGCAAGTTGTTTTAATGTAAGAGCAAAAGCTACAGTCGAGCCGACCTGCCCGGCACCAATAATAGTAATTTTGTTTGACATATATGTGTCTCCTTAACACAAACTTCGTAGCGATTAATCTGCAAAGCCAAACTCTCTGCCCATATTACTACGATTCTCTTTAGTATATCTTATTTTTGTAAATATGTTAAGAAATTATTAAAATAATTAGTAAGTTCGACCTAACCCTAAAGTAGAAGAAATTAAAAAAATTGACATTTTTAATCCTGATATTTTTATTCCTTAGGTACCGCTACAAGAATCGCACTTGCCCACGAAATGAAGCAGAACATGCCAGAACTCACCGACGGTGAGAGGGCTGCAGCTCTTGCAATAATGGAAGCGGGGGCTTCAGCGATGCAAATGAGCCTTACAGACTAGGTTCAAACTACTTTTCCTAACGGTGTATTCGGCGACTTTGACAAGGTACAGAATGCGGCTCTCCAGCAGGGCGAAAAGATAAATGGTGCAGACTATGTGCAAAGTTTTAGTGATAGCGTAAAGGCGACAATCTATGCGAGCAAAACGGCTGACTACTCAACCTGGTGCCATGAGCTTTCTCATGTATTGTTTAAAATCGAAAACTCGTTAAAAAAAATTGCACAGCAATTTTTTAGAGTTTACCTGCAAACAACTCCGAGTGAGCGGTAGCGAATGAGGTCTGGAAGAATGTCGGGAGTTCGCTATGCAAAAAAACTAGTTAAATAAAAAAGGTTCCCTTACGCAGAGAACCTTATGGACGGTGAGAGGATCGAACTCCCGACATGTTTAAAATCGAAAACTCGTTAAAAAAAATTGCACTGCAATTTTTTAGAGTTTACCTGCAAACAACTCCGAATGAGCGGTAGCGAATGAGGTCTGGAAGAATGTCGGGAGTTCGCTATGCAAAAAAAACTAGTTAAATAAAAAAGGTTCTCTTACGCAGAGAACCTTATGGACGGTGAGAGGATCGAACTTGCCTACAATAGAAAATCCGTTAAAAAAAATTGCTTTCTGCAATTTTTTAGGATTATCGTTACCCTGGCTCGATACAGCTATGCTGTATCGCCGACCCTCTGGGTCGGGAGTTCGCTATGCAAAAAAAAACTAGTTAAATAAAAAAGGTTCTCTCACGCAGAGAACCTTATGGACGGTGAGAGGATCGAACTCTCGACATGTTTAAAATCGAAAACTCGTTAAAAAAAATTGCACTGCAATTTTTTAGAGTTTACCTGCAAACAACTCCGAATGAGCGGGCGCGAATGAGGTCTGGAAGAATGTCGGGAGTTCGCTATGCAAAAAAACTAGTTAAATAAAAAAGGTTCTCTTACGCAGAAAACCTTATGGACGGTGAGAGGATCGAAGTCCCGACATGTTTAAAATCGAAAACTCGTTAAAAAAAATTGCACTGCAATTTTTTAGAGTTTACCTGCAAACAACTCCGAATGAGCGGTAGCGAATGAGGTCTGGAAGAATGTCGGGAGTTCGCAAAGCAAAAAAAGTAGTTAAATAAAAAAGGTTCTCTTACGCAGAGAACCTTATGGACGGTGAGAGGATCGAACTCCCGACATTCTGGGTGTAAACCAGACGCTCGTACCAGCTGAGCTAACCGTCCGTTGATGTTCTTACTTTATTATTTTACAAAAAAAATGTCAATAGGTCTGCTAAGTAAATTTACTTAACAGACCTGTTTTTTTTAGATTTTCTTTAATGAAGCTTTATCTAGAACAACTATATTTCCGTTTGAATCAGAAACCATAACGTTGTTTCCTGATACAGTAATTGGAGTTGCAGCTTTTACTTCAATTTCAGATTTTAACTTTCTGTTAAGTTCCGAATCGTATTTTCCTAGATAGAAAGCTGAATTTTCCTGAAGAATACAGTAATACTCACTTCCATCCTGAATTAATACAGAATTTTCTGCAATTGTGTCTTCGCTTTCCTTTGTTATTTCCATTGTATCAGAAGAGAGTAGTACAAGTTTTACAATACCGTTACCGCTGTTTTCACCAGCAATGGCAATAAAATTACTTCCTGAAGGATAAACAGTTCTGTTTCTGATAAATCTAACAGGACTTGCTTTTATAATACTTCCATCGCTTGTATTTACTTTTACAAGTGCTGATAAGAGATTTGCTTCGTCTATAAGCTGTATTGCGAAGGCTGAAGGTGCACTTGCATTCTTAATTTCTTCCTTTATGATTTCCTGCTGGTCATTTGCAATAGTTTTTCTTTCTTCCTGAGCTTCACTAGTTTTCTTGTCTGCAAGAGCCTGTTGTGCAGATGCTTCTTCCTTTGCTTCCTCTGCAACTTCTGCCTGAGCCTCTTCGGCAGCTTCTTGTTCTGCTAAAGCTTCTTCGGCTGATTCAGACTGGCTCTTAGCTTCATCTGCATTTTCTCTAGCTTCTTCTGCAGCTTGTTGGGCTTCTTGATCTTCTGGATTTTCTTTTGCTATCTGTTCTGCTTCTTTAGCTTTTTGTTCAGCTTCTTCTGCTTTTACCTTTGATTCTTCTGCTTCTTTTTTTGCTTCGGCAGTTTTAGCTTTTTCTTCGTTGAGCTTCTTTTGTTCTTGAACGGCTGTTTTTTGAGATTCCTGAGCCTTTTCTGTTGCCTCTTCAGCTTCTCTTTCTTTTAAGTCAACCATATCTTTTCTGCTTTCTACATTTTTATCATCATCATCCTGCATGTGTTTAACAACCTGAGAATCACTGATTACTGATGTATCGATAGTGCTTAAACCGCCTTGGTTTACATCGAACAGAGGAATGACAATCTGGCTCATTCCTGCCCATTCTTTGTAATTAACCGAAAGACCACATTTTTCGGCAGAAAGATTTTCGGTAACGATCGATTTGTATTTTGAATTAAAAGCATCGATTTTTCCACGATAAACTGCATTATAAACTGTTATGAAAACTGCAATTGTTTCTGAATCCTTTTCCGAATAACCGTAAGCTTCTCGTAAATAGGAAGCGATGATGTGTCTTAGGTTATCGATATGGTCAACTTCAGAGTTTTGACCTATTAAAATAATATCTGCGTCTAAACCTTCTTTTATTTCCGGGTTTACTGCATGTATAAGGGTGTATTTTCCTCCGCCATTTTTTAGATATTTATCAGGGGCAGTTGAAATTCCTGCTGCAAGATTTGTACCGATTCCTTTTATGCTATTTAAAGAATCAATCTTTGAATGAGGACCGGTATAATTTATGAACACAATCGTTTCTGTATTCGTTGCACTTTCAAGTTCTGATTTTGCTACTTCCAGAGCTGAAAGGCTTACCAGATTAATTAAGAGAAGTGTTAAAATTGAAAATATCTTTTTCATGGGAACTCCCTGTTTATTATTAATAAGTAAATTATACAACTAAATTTTTAGGCTTGCAATTTTTGTTAGCGTTTGACTTGCATAAAGTTTTATTTCTCTTGAATATTTTGGACCAGAAAAAGAAGTTAGGATTGAAATGCCGTGGTCAAAAAAAGCCGGTCGCCCCATAAATCTGCAGATTTCATAAACTGCATCGCAGAGGCATTTTAATGTGTCTGTATCACTGCTATTTATAGAAGAAAATCTTTCATCAATAGCGGATAGAATTGCGTCATTTGGATCAAAGCCACATTCGCACACGGATTTTAGTATTTCTTTCAATATATAATCTTTTTTTTCGCTTTTTATCATAAATGCAATTGTTTTTGTAAATGTGTCTGTTCCAAATGCGTTTAATTGGCTTACAAGTTCTGCCAATCCTGTAGAATCCATGTCAAAAACAGAAGGAAAATCCGGACGCGTTCTTGCTTTATTTTCCATTAAATAACTTCGATATGCTCTTTCAAATGTAAGAAGTGAAGAGCAGTATTCAATTTCTCGGTTTGCATAATTTCCCTTGTACAATTCTGATTTTCTATTTTTGCCTATAAGGTCACTTCCGATGGAGCCTGTAAACATTGTGTTTTCAAAGTAACTTTCATTGATGGTATAGAAGTTTTCATAATTTTCTAATTTTCTTTTTTTGTCTGCATTAGAAGTCTTGGACTTCAGTTTTTGACTAAGTTTAAATCCTGACATTATCCAGGTGTTTGTGCAGAATACGAGGTTTCCTGTTTGAGAAAGAAATATCTGGTTCCAGGAAGAGAGCTTGTCTTTTGTAGATGGCATAGTAAAATCCTGGTCAATTTTTCCATCAAGATTGAAAATATAGGCTGAATTTCTGTCTGACAAAAAAAGTTTATTATTTATTTTTCCTGCCAAAGAGTTTTTTCGTATTGAAAAATCGATAGGAGCTTTAAAATTACAGATTTCCGTTCCCTTTTGTTCCGAAATGATTGTTATGTCGCTTGTAGTATTTGAATTTTCTTTGATAAGTGCAATTTTGTCGTCTGAAAATTCTATGACTTCAATGTTTTTGTTAAAATCATTTTGTCCAGAAACTGTGTTTTTCCATGATGAAATAGTTTGATTGTTTTTTACAGAGCAAAGCCCCTTTCCATCAACAAAGTATAAAAAAAGTCCTTTTTCGACCGATTTTGCGTAAATAACTTTTCCTGAAAAGGTAATATGTTCAAGGTATTCTCCAAAAGGGGAAATGCGAAGGGCTTTTGTATTTTCATTTGAAGGAGTTTTTAAAATTACAAGAACACTGCCGTCGTTTAGCTCAAAAAAATTATCATCAGAAAGAATATCTGTAGACAAAGACCATTTTATAATTCCATTTACTCCAAGGCAGGAAATATTCTGGCTTCCTTTTACAAAAATTCTTTTATCTCTTCCTACAAATGGTTCACTTGTAATAGGGTAATTTAGATTTTTTTTCCATAAAATTTTTCCACTCGGATTTGTTAAAACAAGATTTGTCGAATTACTTACAGTAAGTAAAAAGTCACTGGAAAATTTTGTAAGTATCGGAGAACTTTTTCCGGGAATACTTTTTTCCCATAATTTTTTTCCTTTTTCTGTGCAGGCAGTTAAAAGTTTTCCGTCCGTTAAAATTGCATAACCGTATGAGGTTTCCTGGGGTTTACAAAGTGCACTTCCTCCTAATACTGTTGTCCAGTTTGCATTTTCTTCTGAAAGTGGAATTTTTTGAGAGTGAAGGTTTACAAAAGAAAAAATAAACAGGGCAGAAAGAAGAAGTTTTTTTTCAATCATTTATTATACCTTTGAAAAGTAAGCAAGACTTTCGATGTGACTAGTATTGGGATAAAAATCAAGAAGAAATACTTTATCGAGTTTATATCCTGCTTTTATTAGAATACTTGCATCTCTGGCGTGGGTTGCAGGGTCGCAGGAAACTGACCTTATCTGAGGAATATTTGAATTACATAACCAGTCTCTTACAGCTTTTTCCATACCGCTTCTTGGAGGATCTATTACAACAGCGTCAAAATTGTTTTTATTATTCATTTCGCACCATTTAGCTCCGCTTAATCCAATAGATTCGTGATTTTTGCCTAGTAAATTTTTTTCTGCAAAAACCAGGGCATCTCGGTTGTGTTCTACCAATGTAACCTTTTTGAAAATATCAGTTAAAAAAAGACTGAAGGTTCCGCAGCCTGCATACATATCCAGTACGGAATCTCCTTTTAAGCCCAGACAGACTTGTTTTATAGATTTTTCAAGAACTTCCATGTTAGACTGAAAAAAGCCTCGGACATCGAAAGAAATCTTTTTTCCAGAAATTTCAACTGTTACTGTATTGTCTTCAGAAATCATAGAACCTGAATATCTTTTTTTTATCTGCTTTATATTTTTATTTTTTTTCGTTTTTGAAAAATCTACTTCAGGAGTCTTTTTTTCTTCATGGGCTATAGCAAATTTTTTTTCTGTATTTTCTCCCACAGAGTATACCTTTTCACTTGAAAATAAATGGCATCTTCCTTTTGGTCTATTTTCAAAAGAGTTATCGGAAAGCCACTGATTTACATTTTTTTCGGCAATCTTACATTCTGTTATCGGAATGATGTTGTTACTTCCTTTTTCTGAAAGACCTCCATTGTTAAGTTGAAATCTTGCTCTGTAGCCAAAATTATTCCCGTGTATAACAGTTATTTCAGGGACTTCGACGCCGTTTCTTTCAAATGTATCTTTTAAAATTTCTTTTCGGTAAATACGTTGTGCATCTTCTTTTATGTGCATCATATTACAGCCGCCGCATTTGTAATAATAAGGGCAAGCCGGTTCAACGCGATCTTTCGAAGCTTCCAGAATATTTACAATTTTTGCCAGGTCGTAATCACGGTGATTTTCAACTATTTCTACCTGTAATTTTTCCCCGGGTATTGCGTATGGAACAAAAATATTTTTTCCATTTAATTTTGCAATACAATTTCCCCCAAATGTAATTTTATCTGTTATAATAGTTTCCATAACAATCAGTTTATCAAATTTTATTAATAGATTGAATACAATAAAACAGAGAGGTTATTAATAGTATGCAGATTGAAAAGTTTATGCAGAAGATGAATGATGGAGCAGAAATTGCTGTTAATCGTTGGATTCCTGAAGATTCAGAGAATGTAAAAGCTGTCTTAGTTTTTTGCCATGGAATGCTGGAACATTCTTTAAGATACGATAGAATTGGTTCAATTTTTGCTGAAAATGGATTTGTTTTTTCTGCCCATGATTTACGAGGTCATGGAAAAACAGCTCAAAATGCAGAAAGCAAGAAAACCGGTAAATTCGGAGTGCTTGCCGATAAAGATGGATTTAATGTTGTAACAGATGATTATTTCGAGATAGTTGAACAGGTGAAAAAAGATTTTCCAGGAAAAGCTGTAATTGCAATGGGTCATTCATTTGGTTCATTTGTAGTTCAAAACTATATAGAAAAATTTGGAGACCAGGTTAATGCTTCCATCTTGATGGGAACTTCTGGAAAACAAAAACTTGCTTCAGTCGGAAGAATCATTACTTCCCTGGCATCGGTTTTGGGGCGTTCTAGAAAGCTTAAATTTATTCAGAATATTGCTTTTTCTGGATATAACAGCCGTATTAAAAAGCCAGAACATTCACTGGAATGGCTTTGTGCAAATAAAATAGGTCTGGAGTTGTACAAAAACGATTCATGGTGTGGTGGTCTAGAATCTGTTGGCTTTTTTAATGATTTGGCAAATGGTCTTTGCCAGATTCATAAGATTTCAAATATCAATAAAATCCCTTCAAGTCTGCCTGTTTTAATTCTAGCTGGTTCGGATGACCCTGTAGGCGATTATGGTAATTCGATTCGCTGGCTTATGGACAAGTACACTCAGGCAGGAATCACAAAACTTCAGTTCAACCAGTATCAGGGAGACCGCCATGAACTTTTCAATGAAAATGACTGCGAAAAGGTGCTGGAGGATATCTTTGACTGGATTGAAAAAAATGTCTCTCTGTAATAAAATCCTAGCATTGTGTTAGTACGATATGGAAAAGATAAAGACGGGAATCCTATAAAAAAGGCTCTCGTCTATACAAAAGAAGAGCATAAAATACCAAAAAGTAAAATTGATTTTGACGCAATACTTACAATCGAACGCCTGCGAAATGAAGGTTTTTCTGCTTATATAGTTGGTGGAGCGGTGCGAGATTTAATCGTTGGTAATACCCCAAAGGATTTTGATATTGTAACAAATGCGACTCCAACAAAAATCAAGAAAATTTTCAGGAATTCTCGCATTATCGGTCGCCGTTTTAGGATTGTTCATGTAATTTACGGTGAAAAGATTTTTGAAGTAAGTACTTTCCGTTCAATTTCTGAAGGTTCTGTTGGAAATAATTTTGGAACAATTGACGAAGATGTTCAGCGTAGAGATTTTTCAATGAATGCCCTTTACTATGATCCTGCGGCAGAACAGGTTATTGACTATGTCGGAGGGGTAAAGGATATTCAGAAGGGGGTGCTTCGTCCGGTTATTCCCATGGACAGAATTTTTAATGAAGACCCTGTTCGTATGCTAAGAGCAATAAAGTATTCTGCTAAAACAAATGCTAGAATGTCTTTTAAAATGCGCAGAAAGATTCGTAAATGTTCAAATCTTTTGGCACAGGTAAGTCCTTCTCGTCTTACAGAAGAATTGCTTAAAATTATTAACAGTGGAAATGCAAGTAAAATCATTTCTGAAGCTTTGGATACCGATCTTTATATGTCTTTACAGCCAGCTGCTACTGGTATGATGTACGAAAATAAAAGATTTGAAGCCTCTTATATGAAAAATATACACGAGCTGGATAATCTCATAAAAAATAATCCTGATGCAAGATTAGGAGAAAAACTTGTTTTTCTAATTAAAGATTTTATCCTTAGTCTTACAGATTGGAAAAAAGAACTTGCAAACAAGACTCCATATGCAGAACTTTATGCAAAAACATGGAGAGAATGCAGAAATTTCGTTCTTCCTATGAATCCCCAGAGAACAGAACTTGAATTTGCAATTCGAGCTGTTCTCACAGAACTTGGAATTCCTGTAAAAGCAAAAAAAAGAAAGCCTAGACAGTCGGCTGCAAAAACTTCTTCAAAATAGAATTATTCTGTACCGGTTATTTTATCGATTACAATGCTTACTTCTTCGATTAAGATTCCGGTATAACTTTCTATTTTGTCTATAATAAACTTCTGCAGTTTATGAACTTTTCCTGTTAATTGAGTTCCAAAAGGTACATCAAGTAAAATGATGATTTTATAGCCACGCTTGTCTGTTTTTATAGTAATTTTTTTTACTTTTAAAGCACTGTCACATTCATATACGCAGTGCATAATCATCTGTGTCAGAGCTGCTTCAGAAATCTCTATGCGACCCTTTTTTGAAAATTCCGGTTGAACAATTGATTTTTCAAATAATTTGCCATCGGAAGAACCTTTCTTAAAAATACTTTTGTTTCTAAAAAATAACTTTATTGAATTTGAGAAAATTTGAGGATAACTTCGTTTGATTTCAATTGATGGAACAGGAATAACGTGTTTTCCTTCAACTTGTCTGGATTTTATTGCTTTTTCGATTTCTTCTCTGGAAGCAATTTCTTCAATATGAATGATTTTCTGAGGTTGAGGAAGTTGAAGTCTTGTTGCAATTTTCATAACCATCTTTTCAGATGTTCCCAAAATCAAAAGCTTTTTAATATGTGCTTTTTTCCAGGCCTTAGCTACTTCATCTCTGTGTTCTTTATCATCAAAAAGTGCAACACGAACCGCACCCATGTAAGTTTTTTCTCTTTTTGCTGAGTGACCGGCTAGAATTTTATCATTTTGTATTAAAAGGCCGTCATCAATTATGGAATCGATACCGTATTTTTCTGCAAGAATTTTTGAACGGAAACTTTTTCCTGTTCCACTTTCTCCAACAAGTGCAAAAACAGTTACGGGTTTAAGAGCTGAAAAGATGTCATCCAAGAAATTTTCCATATATTTCATTATATACCATTTTTTGCTTTATTAAATAGAATATTGCGAGTTTGTTTTTAAAAAATCTGAAAATTTTTCACTTAAAGGGGCTATAATTTCTTTTGGAAGAGAAAGAGGATTATTTTCTGGGAAAATCAATTTTTCGGCATGCAGAAAATATTCACTGTCTTGAATTTTTTGTCCGCCATAGGCTCTGTCTCCTAATAGAGGGTAGCCATGAAAAGCACTTTGAGCTCTTATTTGGTGAGTTCTTCCAGTTTCTATATTGAAGCTTGCCAGAGTGAAGTCCAGATTTTTATATTTTCCATATGACAAAGGGCTTACCTCTGTAATAGCTTTTTTTCCTGTTTTACCTTCGGAAGTAACTTTTACTGTCTGAAAAACTTCAGTTTCCTGGTATCCTTTTTCAATAAAATCATTCCATTTTTGAGTTTCTTCAAGTTTTCCCTGTAGAATACCACAGTAGATTTTTTTTATTGAATGATTTGAAATGTGTTCTGAAAACCATCTTGCCCCTTGAAGACTTGCAGAAAAGCATAATAATCCGCTTGTTTTTCGGTCAAGGCGGTGAAGGGGACCTGGTGTAAAAGAAAGTGATTCCGTTGAAAAATTTTGTCGGTAATAAGCTTCTACAATTTTGTTCAATGAGTTTTTGTCACCCTGAACTGTAATGTCGTATGGCTTATTAATTATAATCAGATGTTCATTTTGAAAAATTATTTTCAGCTTACTTGTTTCTTTCGGATTTGTATTGCTTTCTTTGTTAGATTGATTTTCCAACAAGAAACTTGCAATAGAAATTTTATCACCGGTAAAGATGTGATTTTCTGCAGCTGATTTAGAATCATTTACCTTAATCAAGCCTTTTCTTATAGACTTATAAATTGAAGAGAGACTATCGTTTGAAACAAATTTACGGATAATCCTATCCAGTCGCCTGTCGTTGTCATCCGGGCCAGCGGTGAAAGTTTTAAATTCCATATATTCAATATAATGACTTTTTTATTTAGGAGCAATTTTCTTTCAGGTTTATTCTCTTCTACTGGTAAAAAATGAGTGAAAATGTTATAATTTAAGTTATGTTTAGTTTGATTGGAAGTCAGTTAAAATCTTTGCTTTTTAATCCTGTTTTTCTGGCATGTATTTCCAGCTGGTTTTGTGCACAGTTTATAAAAACCGTAATTGCCGTTTTGTACGGTCGTATTCATTCTTTAGGAGAATTGCTGGAAAGTCTTATCTGGAAAACTGGCGGGCTTCCTTCTAGCCATTCTGCTCTTGTAGCTTCGCTTGCTACCGTAATTGCTTTTAGAAATGGCTTGGATTCTGATATTTTTATACTTGCTTTTTGTTTTTTTATGGTCACTGTCAGGGATGCCGTTGGTGTAAGACGCTCTAGTGGAATTCAGGCAAAAAAAATTAACGAAATCGGAAAAAGTTTGGATGAACAAAAAATAATCGATTATTCTTCAATAAAAGAAGTTAACGGTCATACTCCTATTGAAGTAACCTTTGGTTGTCTTTTAGGAATTTTTATAGGATTTGCATTTTCGCTCTTTTAAACGATGAATAAAGTAAAGCATATTGTTCTGCCTTCATTGATTATTGCCGCTTCTCTTTTTCTTACTGCCTTTTTTAGGGTGATTCCTGCTTCCCGCTTGTGGAATAATTATTCAGTAATGTATGTTCAAAAGGAAGCACCTCAGGAAAAAGTTATTTCGCTTTTTTCAGAATACGGAGTAGAAGACTACATTTGTATTTTTAATCAGAAAACACCTCTTGCTGTACCTTCTCAATCTGCAGAATATTCCCTGGCTACACTTTCTTTTTCCAATTATCTTGAGGAAAGAAAAGCATATTTTTACGACTATTCAAAGAATTTTCTGATTTATTATGTTCCCGAAAAGTACGAAGGAAAATTAAATCAAATAACAAGTTTGTTAAATTCAGAAGGAATTAAATCTGGGATAAATGCAAATGCATCCTATCCTTGGTTAGCTTTCGTTTTCTGCCTGATTTTTGCACTTTTTCTAACATGGCAATCAAAGTACAAGCTTCGGTCATTATTATTTAATTTCGTTCCTGTGTTTTTTACATTCACTATGCCTTTTTATACAGTTGCAGTTTCTCAATGTTTAATTCTGACTCTTTCTTTTTTTGCCATGAACTTGTGGCAAAGAAAGGGCGCTTTTTCTTGCATTCTCAAAAACTCAACTTTCTGCCTCTTATTCTTGCTTAGCTTTGTAATTGTTCTTTTTACAAATTTGAAAGTTGCTTTTTTCTATATTTTATCCCTGTTTTGTGGAATATCGCTTTTATATCTATACAAGCAAATTTCAGAATTGTTTGAAAAAAAGTACATTTTTCAGCCGGTTTTAATTCGGTCAGCCTTTTTTATCAGGCCGATTACAAAAAAGAATTCAAAAATATTTTTTTATTGTGCAGTAACTTCCATTTTGATAATGATTTCTGCTCTTATTTCTGCAAGGGCTTTTAATTTTTCATCTGATTTCGCTAGTGAAAAAATTCTTCTTCCTTCTAAATCCGCAGCAAAAGTAACTTTACCAGGTTTAAATGATTATATTTTATGGAACTGGCAGGCTAGTACTTTTCCTTACAAATCTTTAAATACAAGCCAGGAAAAAGAATCTAACTCTTTAATTTTTCCAAGGTTTACTGAAAAAAACGGTAATATTGAAGAAAGTTACAATTCTATTGAATACAATGAAAAATTCAGACAGAATGTTATTGATTCTGTTGATGATTTTGATTACAAATCTATTGAATTGCTATTAAAAAAACAGGGGCTTTATAAAGGTGCCGGCTATTCAAGCAGCGGAAGTTCTTCTTTGAACTTTATTACTTTTGTCCTTTTATTTGTAGGGACTTTGGTACCAGCTTTTCTGTATTTTAAGTATTCATCTAAGAAAGTGAAAAAACAGGAGAATAAATAATGAAAAAATATCCTGAAATTCATACTGTAAAGCAGGACGTTTATAAAAAAATTGTAAACGCCTTTGTCCCTTCAAAAGTATTTGTTTCTCTGGAACAGAATAATGCCGAAGAAGTTGAATGTCTTGTTAAAAAAGGCCAGATTCTTGAAGAAGGTGAAAAAATAGGAGAGGGGGTTTTTTCTCCAATTCCTGGAAAAGTAGAAGATTTTGAATTTAAAGTCATGCCAAACGGCAATGTAAACAAGACTGTAAAAATTTCTCTTAAGGGAAAATTTTCTTATTTGGGTAAAAAAATTAAGGAAATCGACTATACAAGTTTTACTCCTGAACTTTTAATAAAGCACATTGAAGAATATGGCATTTTGAATACTTTTGTTACAGATAGACCGGTTTTGCTTTCTTCTCAATTAAAAGAAATTTTTTCGCATAAACACAGACTTTTGGTGGTTCGTCTTATTGATGACGATCCTTCAAGGTTAACTGATTCTGTTCTTTCTTCGCAATTTACGGCAGAAATAATTAAGGCTATAAATATTGCCTCTTATGCAATTAATGCAGAGGGGGTAGTTATTACAACAGGTGAAAAATTTGTAAAAAGTAGTGAGTTTGACCAGATTAAACTTCCTGTTTTTATAAATAGGGTAGAAAGTAAACTCTTCCCCTTAACTTTACCGGAATTGGTTTGTCAGACCGTTAAAAAAAATGCAAAAGATGCAATTTTTAAAAGACTTTCTAAACACGACTTGTTCTTGGATTCGTCAACTTTGCTTGAACTTTATCGTTGTGTTAGTTTTGATATGCCGGTTATTGATAGATATGTAATGGTAGACGGAGATTGTCTTCCATCAACCGGACTTCTTAAATTTGCAATTGGAACGCCCTTTGAACTGATTGCCGAACACTGTGGGGGATTTATTAAGAAACCCGCTTCGATAATTGTAAACGGACTTGTTAGTGGTTTTTCTGCTGGAAGTTTGAATGTACCTCTTACAAAATATGTAAAATCAATTCGCTTTAATTCTTCATCAAAAACAGTTTCTCAAAAGCAGATTGAATGTGTCCGCTGCGGAAACTGTCACCGAATATGTCCTATGGGGCTTTCTCCAGATGTTATTGTAAGACACTTGATGGGAGGTGTTGCAGCTCCTGCGGATTTCATTGAGTCTGCCTCTTTCTGCATGGAATGTGGTCTCTGTAATTCTGTTTGCCCTTCAAGGCTTCCATTACTGCAGTTGATTCGTGACTTTAAGGAAGAATCAAGAGCCAAAGTTATAAAAGAGGAAAAGAAAATTGCTTCTTCAGAAAAAACAGTGGAGGGTAAAATAGATGAAAAATTATGAAATAAAAAATCGAAAATTTTTAATTCGCCCTTATTCTTACATAAATTCATCTTTATTCAGCGTTTCAGTAAGAATTCTTGTTCTTTTGATGGTTCAAGTATTAATGCTTTTTCTTACTAAGTCTTACTCATCGGTTTTTATTATTTTAGTTTCAGTTTTAGCTTCTGTGGCTGCAGAACTTTCCTGGTCTAAAATAACCCTTTCAAGTCCTCTTGCAAATCATTCTATTCTGGTTTCGATTGTTCAGGGGCTTATTGCAGGTCTTTTAGTTCCAGCAACCTATCCATTAATTCCTGTTTTTCTAGTTGTTTTTTTTACAATGATTCTTACAAAATACTTTTTTGGCGGTTATGCTTATGCTTGGGTAAATCCCGCTGTTTTTTCAGTCATTGTTCTCTGGATTATAGGTTCGGAATTTTTTCCGCCTTTTATGGTAACTTTTGATACTCTTGCCCTTAGAAACCCATCTCTTTCTTTGATTGAAAGTGGTGCTTTTGCTTTATCAAAATTTGATTCTAGTGTAACGGAATTTTTCAACAACACGGTATTTGCTCTTTTTAAGGTTTCGGTCCCAGAAGGTTATGTATCTCTCTTTTGGGACAATCATAGTATTATTCCTGCATTTAGATTCAATTTTATCACTCTAATATCTTCAGTTTTCTTTTTGTCAGAAAATTCTATAGATATGATTATTCCAGGGGCTTTTCTTTTTATTTATGCACTTTTGGTACGCCTAATTTCACCATTCTTTTACAATGGTCTTCTATTCCAGGGTGATATTCTTTTGGCACTTTTAACGAGTGGAACTTTATTTTGTGCTTTTTTCCTGATAAATGCTTATGGTACAGTTCCTTTTAGCATCGGTGGTAAATTCATTTATGCTGCTTTTGTTGCTGTTACAATGTTTTTTGTTGCCGGCTGTGGAACATCTTCAAGTGGTATGATTTTTACTGTTGTTATCGCAAATTTGATTTCAATAATAATTCAGCAATTTGAATCGTACTTTGAGCGAAAAAAATTACATAAGAAATTAACCTCATTAAAGAAGCAGAATGAAGCTGCTTTACAGGACATATAATTATGAAAGAAAATTATCTTAGTTCGAAAGTTTTCTGGCAAAAGTTTGGAATTTGTGCCGGCTTAATCTTTTTTCTATTTGGAACTCTTTTTCTTATGACCTTTTTTAGTCGAAATGCCTGGTATAAGGGGTTGAAAGTTCAAATTGAATCTCTTCTTCAAGAAAAGGAAGAAACTGAGTGGGTTATAGGAAAGCCCGTATATCTTAATTCAACATTTGATTCACGGGCTTGTTTATTCGAAATGAGAGAAAAAAACAATGTTGAAAAAAATTATGTAATCATAATTCGAATTGCAACTCTATTCGGACATATGCCAGCAGTATTTATTTATAACAAAAATAATGGAACTCGTTTTATTGGCTATTGTTCAGTAAAAGGGAAAGTTAGACGCCTTTTAGACAGGGCTTATACGGATTCAAGTATGACCTACTGGTCAGACAGGGTTCCCGAAATTATTAAACATGCTGAGGAGGGCTTTAAAAAATGAGTAAAAAGGCCATTTCTATTTATATGGCGGCAACCTGCGCTATCGGTGTTATCTGTCCTGGTCGTTTTGTCTGTGGCTTTATTGTCGCATTTGAGATTGTTCTTCTTATGTTATCAGGGGATTTGTTTCGTTCTCTATTAAGTTTATTAAAAATAGAAAAACTGAATCAAGTTCTTCTTCTTCTCTTTGTAGTATATGTTACGGTAATGATAAAAGAATTATTAAAATTTATTATGCCTATGATAGCTCTTCAAATGGGTTTTCTTTTTTATCTACCTGCCATTTCGACTTTTACCACAGTATTTTTACTGGAAGAAAATAACAATAGCCTTGTTGAAAATTTAAAGTCAAATACACCGGCTTCTTTATTATTTGCAGGTTATATACTTTTGATTACACTTATCAGGGATATATTCGGTTATGGAACTCTCTCTCTTCCTAAAGTTGGAGCACCTTTTGAACTAATTATTTTCAATCCAGAAAGTGTATCTGCTATGACCTTTTTAGCGACCATTCCTGGTTCTCTTGTTTTAACTGCTCTTATATTGGCCTTATTTCTCTTTATCGAGAATAAGATTCATATTCTTCAAAAGGTAGGCTTTTAATGATATTTACATCGATTTATTATATATTTTTTGCATCATCTGTTATTCTTTATGGAGCAGGACTAAATAGTTCTGCAGTCATTAGTGATAGTATACATGGACTTTTTTTGCCTTTTATGAAAATTATGTTTTCGATTGTCTTTTCCTGCATGCTTTCCTGGCTCATCATTAAAAATTTGCTCATTCCATTAAAACTAGTAGCTTTTTATCCTCTTATATCGCTTTTGATTTTCTTGATTATATCGATAGTTTTGGAAAGTGTTGTACGAATTACTACTTCCAGGGTCACTTCTGAATTTAGTTTGTCATATTTAATTATTTTACTTGCTTTAAATGAAAGTCTGAATATCATTGATGTAGCGGTAATTTCGGTTTCTAGTTTTATTTCCTTTGTTGTGTTGATTCCTGTTGTTTATGCGATTAAAAAACGCATTGCTCTGGTAGGTAATCTTCAGCCTCATGTAAACCGAAAGAGTTTAATTTTGATTTCTATTGCAATTATTTCAACCATTCTTGCAGTAGGTAATGTAACGTGGCTAGGAAGCCGGGGTAGCTGATGGTATTAAAGGTATTGATTATTGCACTGATTGTAATTGTCATATCTCTTTTGCTTTATTTCTTGATGGAACTTTTTATACCTGCTGTATCTAAACAGATAGGTAGTTACGATAATTATTTTTTGTCTAAATTTGAACATAAATTTGAAAAGCTTCAAAATCGCTCTCCCTTCGTTCCTTATGATTTTCTAGCTTTTGTAGACTCAGTTAAACCCATAGATTTAACATACCTAAATTTACCTTCTTTTAAAAATCAATCTTGTAAGACCATAAATAAGATTTTGAAATCAGTGGATTCTTATAAATATGTATGTTTCGGGGTGGGGGATTGTTTAAAATCCTGTCCTCAAAAAGCTGTTTTTCTTCAAAATTCTGAAGCTGTTGTTTCATCTCTATGCATGGGCTGTGGAAAATGTCTGCAATCTTGCCCCAAGAATTTGATTACAATGGTTCCTAAAAGCGAATCTAAGTTTAAATCTGAAAATACAGAAAAAAAATTTAACTGGCCAGCTAAAAAAGGGTTTAAACTATGGGAATCTTGTTATAGAATTGTTTCGCACAAATGACCAACTTAAATTTATGCTTTTCGTTAAAGGCTTCCAGGCTAGATCCTTCTCAAAATGAGGTTTTTGAAAGGGATTACAAAGAACTATATAAGCCTGTACTAAAATTTTTATATTCTCATCCAGCTTTCCGTTTTTCATTTTGTTTTAACGGTGTTCAGTTGTCATTTTTGCAAAAAAAATATCCAGAATTTTTAGAAATTTTAAGGCAGTTGATTTCTCGAAAGCAGGTGGAAATTATTGGTGGTGGTTATTATGATCCTGTTTTTCCCTTGCTCTTGCCAATGGATAGAACTTCTCAAATTGAAAAATATACTTCTCTCATAAGGCTATTAACAGGTAAAAGACCACGTGGAGTTTGTCTTTGCGGCTCTATTTGGGATTATTCTCTTATAACAACTTTTTACACTTGCGGAATGGATTATGTGTTTTTGGATGAATCCTTAATTCCTTCTGATAAATTACGTTTTTCACCTTTAATTATGACCGATAAGGGAAAATCAATTTCAATTCTTCCTGTTTATCAAAGCCTTAAACCGACTATTCAAAAATCCCCAGAGGAATTTTCTGCTGAAATTTTAAAAAAAGTACAAAAAATCGTTAAATCAGAAGGGTTTAATTCAGTAAAAAATGCCAAAAATATATCATTCCAGTTTTCTCATCAGGAATTTGCAGAACTTTTAAAAAATGGTTGGCTTGATGATTTTGATAAATATATTTCAAATAGCAGTGATATTTCCATGGCTTTACCTTCGACATATTTGAAGGAAACCGAATTAAAGATTCCAGCATATATATATAGCGGTATGGCTAGCGATATTGCCCAATGGGGAATAAAACCCTATGAATCGGTAAAAATCGACAGGCGTTATCCGGTTACAATTTATGACTTTTTCCAGATTTATCCTCAAAGTAAGGCTCTATATGACAGAATGATTTATTTAAGTGTTCTGATTCAGCAGAGCCATGGAGATAAGATTAGGAAGGTTTCTGCAAGAGAAAAACTTTGGGAAGCCCAAAATGGAGATGGATTTATTTGTACGTCAAAGGGAGCTTTTGTAAATTCAACTTACCGTCAGCAGGCTTATAAAAAACTTACTGAAGCAGAAAACATTTTACGGGAATTTTCTGATTTCACAGAAAATATTTCAGCCTATGATTATACTGGTGACGGTCTAAATGAATATGTTTGCCGTCTACAGCGTTATTCTGCCGTTATTTCTAGAAGAAGTGGGGCAATTCGTGAACTTGATGTTTTCCAGAATTTTGGAAACTTTGCAGATAGCTTAAAGAGAACTAAAGAATTTGAACATTGTGAAGATTCTTACGAAAGGGGATTTTTTATAGATCACATTTTTGATGAAAAAGAATTTAATTCCTATCTTGAAGGTAATCCTAGTGGCTCAGGAATCTTTTCTGAATATATTTACAACGAAGACAAAGTAAATACTCAGCATAAAGAAATTTTACTTGAAGCCAGTGCTTTATATAAAAACAGCCAGAAAATTACTTTAAGAAAACGTTACGTGCTTTCGTCAAATGGAATGATGGTTCAGTACATTCTAAAAAACGAAAGCGACAGTGATTTGCATGCAAAATTTGCAGTAGAATCAAGTTTTGCTCAGACGAATTTTAATGCCGTGGATTTTAATGCCTATAAACTTGAAATTCTTTCTGATTCACAAAAGAAAGAGATTGACACCAAGTGTTCTAGTTACGATTTAACTGAATCTGGAA
Organism: Treponema sp.; assembly: GCA_024693045.1. GTDB lineage: Bacteria > Spirochaetota > Spirochaetia > Treponematales > Treponemataceae > Treponema_D. Next base: position 68,711 of record JAILLQ010000037.1, on the reverse strand, counting down.
AACTGTCTAATGTTGAAGGCATCTGGCTTACTGATACGGACAACGGAATTACATTTGTTTTCGAACCGAATGAAGTATGCGGACTTTCTTTTGTTCCTATTGTATTTAATAGACCAGAATATACTACGGGCGAATTAGTGCCAGCCTCAATGTCTTTCGCAAATACTCTTTTCTGGAACGTTGATTTGACACCAGGAATGGAGATGGAAAAAACTATTAATTTTAGTATCTTCAATCAACACATAAAAAAAAGAATCAGAAAGTAATACTTATTGATAAAAAGGGAAGAAAAATCGTATTTTTTTCTTTTTTTTTTCTTGACAAGTGAATTGCCAAGTCGTATAGTTAAATCATCTTAAATATTTCGGAGGAATTACTGTGAAAAAAGTAATCGTATCTACATTGGCAGCTGCTGCATTGGCTTTGGCTGCAACATCTTGTGTAACAACAGAACCTACAATGGTAACATCTAACACAATTGGTTCAAAAGTTGGTGAAGTAACAACTATGTACCTTTGTGGCACACTTCCATTGCCATTTGATCAGGGTGCAAACGGTGGTACAGCTGCAGCTGCTAAAGCTGGTGGTATCACAAAAGTTGCTACAGTTGATACAAAAACATACAACCTTCTTAACCTTATCGTAAAGAAGACTATCGTTGTAACTGGTGAGTAATCAGTGTAGACTACGTTGGTAGTGGAAAGGCTGAAAGTTTTATAATTTTCAGCCTTTTTTAATTTTAAAGGAAATATTATGAAAAAGAATGTTGCAAAAATTATCTCGATTTTTTTCTTAGCTGTGCTCTCATTTTCTTGTTCTAAAAAAGCTGCATTTGATATTATTGGTTCCTGGACTTCAGAAAGAACTATTAAAAATGAAATGGCTTCTCAGGATGATCCATTCGTTAATATCGCAGCAGTTTATATGCTTCAGAAAAACGATTTTATTTTTAATGAAGATGGAACTTTTGTCAGAACAGTTGAACAGAAAACAACTAAAACAGAAACTTTTACAGAAGAATTATCTGCTGACGAATTAAAGGAATATTACAGTAGCGGGGATACAGTTCTTACTTTGACAGGTACCTATTCTCTGGTTGGAAAAAAACTCACTCTTTTGACAAAAACAATAGTTGATGGGGATAAAGAACTTCCTTACGAAGAATATTACAAATCTATTCAGGCATTGGGACCTGCAGAATTTAAGGTTCGAGTTTCGATGTCTCCAGAAAATGAACTTTTGATACAAGACTTTGTTTTCAAAAAAAACTAAGAGAACAAAAAACTGCCTGATAAACTTATACTGAAGTAAATCAGGCAGTTATTTTTTTTATTCTACAATTTCAAAAACCGTAAAGATATTTGTTTCTTTGTTCATTATGCCTTTTACTTTTGCTTTCTTTCCTTTTAATTTACACAAATCGTTCATAGATACCATTTTAGGTCTGTCTTTAGGTCCTTTTCCTTCAGGATGCTTGAATTTTCCTACATTTTTTTCTTCTTCCAAAATTTTATTGTCATTAGCATTCTGAGTATCAATTATTCCTTCTGCTTGAGACTTTTCAGGAGAATCCATCGGTTTTAGCTCTTTTCTAGCCCCCTTTGGTTTTTCCATACTCATAACAACCAATACATGGGTATCTTTCGAGTCTGTTGTAAGAGTAATGATTCTAGATGAACCTTTTCCAGATACCTTTACTTTTCCTTCAAGTTCTTCTAGTTCCATCATTTTCTGCGGTGGAGCTGGATGAGTTGATTCATTTCCTGTTTTTACATTTGCAGGATTTTGATTCTGGGCAAATGCAAATCCTCCGAAGCCAAGCATCATTGAAGCCATAGCTGCACACATAATTTCATTTTTCATTTTATACTCCAATAAATACCGCATAGCGGTTTTTTTGTATTTCTATAAAAACAAAAGATAATAGCTTAAAAATAGTTACAAAATTATGTGTTTGACCTTGATATATAAAAAAATTATAATGATTTTTATGAATAGAAGACTTATTACATCCGCTTTACCTTATGTAAACAACATTCCTCATTTAGGAAATTTGATTCAAATGCTTTCCGGAGACGTTTTTGCACGTTTCTGCCGCAGTCGTGGTTATGAAACTCTTTATATTTGTGGTACCGATGAATACGGAACCGCAACTGAAACTCGTGCAATTGAAATGAAAAAAACTCCAAGGGAACTGTGTGATTATTATTATGGTGAACATACAAAAATCTATGACTGGTTCCATATCAACTTTGATAAATTTGGTCGAACATCGAATGATGAATGTACTGAAGTTACTCAGGACTTATTTAAAGACCTCGATAAAAATGGATTTATTAAGGAGCACACAAATAAGCAGCTATTCTGTCCTCATTGTAATATGTTCCTGGCTGACCGATATGTTCATGGTACTTGTCCAAAATGCGGCTCAGAAAAGGCACGAGGTGACCAGTGTGATGACTGTGGTTCTTTGCTTGATCCAACAGAATTGAAGGAACCTAAATGTGCAACTTGTGGTAGTACACCAGAAGTTCGTGAAACTAAGCATCTTTACATTGACCTTCCTTCCATTTCTAAAAATCTTGACGGTTGGATGAATGATGTTAGCGTAAAGGGTAAATGGTCTGACAATGCTGTTAATATTACAAAAGCTTGGATTCGCGATGGTCTTAATGAAAGAGCTATTACACGCGATTTGAAGTGGGGAATTCCAGTTCCTAAAGAAGGATATGAAAATAAAGTTTTCTATGTTTGGTTTAATGCGCCTATCGGTTATATTTCAATTACAAAACAGCTTGCAAATGAACTTGTTAAAGCTGGCAAAAAGTCATTTGACTGGAAAAGCTGGTGGCTTCCTGAAGAAAGTGAAGAAGCTAAAAGCAAGGCTCCTGTTGATTTGTTCCAGTTTATCGGTAAAGACAATATTCCTTTCCACACTGTAATTTTCCCATGTACACTGCTTGGTTCAGGTCACAATTGGACAAAACTTTATCACATGAGTTCAACAGAGTATTTGAATTACGAGAGTGGAAAATTTTCAAAGAGTCGTGGTGTAGGCGTATTTGGTACAGATGCAATTGAAACTGGAATCAAGGCGGACGCATGGCGTTTTTATATTTTCTATAACCGCCCGGAAAAACAGGATTATCAGTTTACATGGAAAGAATTCCGCGAAAAGTATAATGGTGAACTTTTAGGAAATTTGGGAAACCTGGTAAACAGAACCTTACTCTTTGTAAACCGATATTACGAAGGAAAAATTCCTGACGCACCTGTAGATCAGAATCTTTGGGACAAAGTTCGTACACTTGAAGCTAAAATCACAGAAAATCTTGAGTGGGCTAATTTGCGTGACGCTTTCCATCAGATTTTTGAAGTATCTGATATTGCAAATAAAGCTTTCCAGGATGGTGAACCATGGAAGACTCGAACTGAAAATCCTGAAGAGGCTGCAAAACTTATTCATAACCTTTGTTATGTAATTAAAGACCTTATGATAATGGCTCATCCATACATGCCTCAGTTTGCAGAGAAAATCCTCTCTTATTTTGGGAAAGAAATTTCTGAACCATGTTTTGGCCAAGAAAGTGTAGAAGGTGCATTAAACTGGTCTGATTTAGGCAAAATAGAAGGTCTTTCTACAGTTGGTCAGACAGAAGTATTTTTTACACCACTAGACCAGAAAACTGCAGATGCCTTTAGGGAAAAGTTTAGCGGAAGTCAGGCAGAAAGAAAGGAAAAATCAGAAGGAAAGGCTAAAAAAGATAAGAAAAAGGAAAAGAAGGCAGAACCTGAACTTCTTCCTGAAAATGAACAGGCAGCACATTTTGCAAAAAATATTCAGCTGAAGGTTGCAAAAATTGTCAAGGTTGAACGCAATCCTGAATCTGACAAGCTGTATGTAGAACACTTGGATGATGGAAGTGGAAATGACCGTGTAATCCAGTCTGGTCTTGTTCCATACCTAAAAGAAGAAGATTTGCTTGGAAAACATGTAATTATCGCAGATAATCTTGCTCCAAGAAAAATGCGTGGTATAGAAAGCCGTGGCATGCTTCTTGCCGCTGATTACAAAGATGAAAACGGTAAGGACTGTGTAGAAGTATTAACTGCTCCTTGGGCACTTCCTGGAACCAAGCTTGTTCTTGAAGGTGATGATGTAAATGCAGAAAAACCTGCTGAAATCCAGGCAGATGTTTTCTTCCAGATTGAAATTAAGGTAAACAACAAAGCCGTTCAGATTGGAGGAAAAAATCTTCTTGCTGATGGAAAAGCTTTGGCCACCGAAAAAACTATTAATGGACCTGTTTCATAATGTTTAGTGTTCAAGTAAAAGAAATCGAAGAAATTTCTCGTACAAACAGCGGTTATTTTCAGCAGACGCCTTTTTGGTCTGAATTTAAATCAAATCATGGCTGGAATTTTAGGAAATTTGATTTAAGCTGGAAGCATCTTGAAGCAAGTGAAAAAGGAAATGAAAGTGCAAACGGAAATAGCCAGATTTGTGTATTGGTTCGTTCCTTTGCTCACGGATTTTTTTCTTTTGCTTATGTTCCTCTTTTTCCGTCTTTGCCAATTAAAGGAATTGATGCTAATACTCAGAATATCGAATTTACTAATTTACTTTCTGAGATTGGAAAAAGTCTGAAATCTTACTTGCCTAAAAATACTATTTGTATTCGCTTTGACCCTGCTGTTGAGTTTTCTAGTCCTGAAGAAAGAGATGACTTCGTGCGCGGTTCTAAGTTGATTGCCTTTGCCGACAGACTAAAATTAAAGAAAGCTGCTGTAGATATTCAGCCGCCAGATTCTACTCAAATTGATTTACAGCCTGAAGAGAGCGACATTCTTGCAAACATGAAAACCAAATGGCGTTATAATGTAAATTTGAGTGCAAGAAAAGGCGTTGAAATCATTCGTGTTCTTGGAGATGATCCAAAACTTGAAGAATACCTGGACATTTTTTATAGCCTTTACGGAATTACTGCAGAAAGAGACGGAATTGCGGTTCATGCTAAGTCTTATTATCTAGATCTTATAAAAAAATCCGCAGAAGAAATAAAAGCTGGCAATGACGTTCCTGTGATTTCCTTGTATCTGGCTCGACATGAAGAAGATTGGCTTGGTTCTATTATAACCTTATTTAGTAAGGATGAAGCAATTTACCTATACGGTTGTTCTTCTAATGTGAAAAGAAATTTAATGCCTAATTTTCTATTACAGTGGACTGCTATGAAAGATGCAAAAGCTTATGGAAGCCGATATTATGACATGTACGGTATGCCTCCTACTGATGACGAAAATCATCCAATGCATGGTCTTTATCTTTTTAAGACAGGTTTTGGAGGAAAAAATATTCACCGTATTGGCAGTTTTGATTACCAGCTAAAATTTCTTTACAAATTCTATAGCTTTGCAGAAAAAAGTCGTGCATTCTGGCACAAAAAAGTCTTAAAAAAGATTCGCGGAAGGTAGGATGAAAATAGAAGACTTTCGATTTTTAGTAGACTGCAAAAAAAATTATGAATTTGATTTTAAGGGCATAAAATATAGTCTAACCTATGGAAAAGACCAAAAGGGTGAATACCTTGCCTTTGGGCGACTGTACGAACCCCAGCGTTTTTATTCCTGGGGAGAATTTATGAATGAAGCCAAAATTGAAAATTCATTTTTTAGAGAAATAATTCCTGATTTGTAAAATTTTTCAGATACTAAAAAAGGTGATTCAAGTTGAATCACCTTTTTTAGTATTTTTATTCTTTTCCGTTCCAGCAGTAAGTACAAAGTTTGCAATGGTCTAAACCTGTACTGTCTAGCATGTCGTCAAGGCGGTGGAATCTTAAAGTTGTAAAATGCAGTTGTTTTCTGATTTCTTCCTGCATTTTTTCGTATTCAGGAGTGTCAGGGTCGCAGTATTTTGCAAGTGTTTCCTGGCTTACATTTTCACCTTCAAACTGACGCACAACCCGACGGGCAATTAAATCCATTTCTGATTTTGAGCGAGAAAAATTAAGGTACTTGCAGCCAAACATGATAGGAGGGCAGGCTGGGCGTACATGAACTTCTTTTGCTCCGCTCTGGTACAAAAAGTCTGTGGTTTCTCTAAGCTGGGTACCTCTAACGATTGAATCATCGATTAAAAGAATGCTTCTGTCTTTTATCAGCTGCTGAATAGGAATCAGTTTCATGTGGGCAATTAAGTTTCTCTGATCCTGACTTGTAGGCATAAAAGAACGTGGCCATGTAGGAGTGTATTTGATAAATGGACGGGTAAAAGGAATGCCGGCTTCATTTGCATAACCTACAGCGTGTGCAGTACCTGAATCAGGAACTCCGGCAGCACAATCCGGGTGAATATTTGCGTCCTTATCTCGCCTTGCAAGAAATTTTCCGCAGTTGTAGCGCATTGCTTCAACATTTACTCCTTCATAGCAGGCGGTTGGATAGCCATAGTAAATCCAAAGGAAGGTACAGATTTTCATTTCTTTTTGTGGCTTTTGTAAAACTTCAACTTTATCTGAAGTGACAAATACGATTTCTGCAGGTCCTAATTCTTTGTAATCCTGGTAACCTAAATTTATATAGGCGAAACTTTCAAATGAAAGGCAGAAAGCTCCATCTTTATGACCGATTTGAAGAGGAGTTCGACCAAATTTATCTCGTGCGCCGTAAATACCTTCTTCAGTCATAATTAGGAGGGTTAGAGAGCCCTTTATTTTCTGCTGAACAGACTGAATTCCTTCAAGAATAGATTTTTTCTGATTAATCAGGGCAACAACAAGTTCTGTCTGGTTGATTTCGCCTCCACTCATTTCCAAAAAGTGGGTATGTCCATCAGCAAGAACTTCTTTTACAAGTTCATCCTTATTAGTAACTACGCCAACAGTTGTAATTGAATAAGTTCCAAGGTGCGAGTGAACTAAAAGTGGCTGGGCTTCGTAATCGCTGATACAGCCGATACCCATTTTTCCATGCATTTCTTCAATGTCATTTTCGAATTTTGTTCGGAATGGTGAATTTTGAATGTTGTGAATGGATCTTTTAAATATATTCTGTTCGTTTAGAACACACAGACCACCTCTTCTTGTTCCCAAATGAGAATGATAATCAACCCCGAAAAATAAATCCAAAGAACAGTCGCTCTTTGACGTAACACCGAAAATGCCGCCCATATACAATCCTTATAAAAAAATTACTTCATTTTATCTTTTTGATGAGATTTTTTCTATAAAAAAATTGACATATTGAAATTTTGACTTAAAATATTTTTAAGTTGGAGAGCTTATCATCATTTAAAGTTATTATTTAAATTATGGAGGCGATACATGAATAAAATCTTAAAGAAGGCATTAATCTTAATTTCCTCTTTAGCATTTCTTTCTTCTTGCCAAAACAATCTTTCAAATAAAATTGAACCTTTACAATTATTTATACTACAGAATGCTCTTTCTAATAATAATTCATCTGAAAATACAATCGAATACGGTTCATTAACTATAGTTCAAGATAATTCTCGTTCTCTTGAAATAGGAAGCATTGCCGGTGCTAATGTAACAGTTTCTGGTTACAACATGACTGACATTAATAAAAATTCTGTTACTGTAACGGAAGGTGCTGGAGACGTTACAATTGAAAATATACCTGTTGGTAGTAACAGGGTAATCAGAATTGAAGCTTTAACAGATAAAGATAACATTGAAAGCAAGGTTGCCGGTGCTGTTTTGTATGCTGTAACTGATATTGTAGCAGGTAGCAACAGTGTTACTGTAAACTGGGCGTCTTCGGCAAAAGGAGCTGTTTATTATAAACTCCTTAAAAATTATTCTTACGATATTTCATCCCTTAGTCCTTCAACGGTTCAAACTTTACTTTCTGACCAGTGCCATGCAAGTTTAATAGATACTGATTCAATTGCAAAAGATATTAAAGACGGAACTTATACTAGTAAGGATTCCTCTGATTATGTTTTATCCGCAGCAAGTCTTACTTTTACCTCTGATGTTACATCTTCTTCGATTAAAGTTCAGGTTTGCGATCCTGCTTCTCAAATACGTGAATCTATTTCAAGCGGAACTAACACAATTACTGGTATCGCTCCTGGCAGCTGGAAAATCTTTGGTCTTGTGAACGGTTCTACCGTTGTTTATTCTTCTAGTTCAACTTTTGCAAGTGGAGCTACTGTAAATTTAGGAAGTATTCAGTTTAAAACACCAGCTCCACGCCTTGAAAATTCAAGTGGAACTGCTATTTCTGAATTTATTTCTTCTGCTACAACAGTTTACCTTAAGGCACGCACTTATGACGGGGAAGAAGAACCTTCCGGCGTAAAAATCTACTATACTACAGATGGCACATCACCTTCTTCTTCAAGTACTCTTTACACATCAAGCGGCATTTCTGTTTCTGTAGGAACGACAGTTAAGGCAATTGCTATATGCGATGGTCTTTTGGATTCAGATGTTTCTTCATGGACATTTGCTCTTCCTTCTTTGGGACAACAGCATCCTTCTAGTGGAAAATACAGTCCTGTTAGTGAAGCTGACTGGGGAAGTCTGACTAGTAGTCTTGGTGCAAATGTAGGTACTTCTACAACAACATTTGCCCTTTATTCAAAGAATGCAACAAAAATTCTTCTTGAAATATACGGTTCTGCCTACGGTGCAGACGCTCTCTACGACTACTGGCTGGTTAAGGGAAGCGACGATATCTGGCGTGCAGAATTAAGCGGTGATTTGACTGGTGCAATTTACGCCTTCCGCTGCTGGGGACCTAACTGGACCTTTAATTCAACTTGGACTCGAGGTGGTTCTACAGCAGGCTTCATTTCTGACTGCGATTCTAGCGGAAACAGATTCAATCCAAATAAAGTTCTTTACGACCCTTATGCACGAGAAATGACTCATGACCCAAGTAATGCAACTTCTATAGCTGCTTACACAAGTTCTAATTCTGGCTATGCTCTTGAAACTCCTGTTTACGGAATCATGACTTCTGGGGAAACTTACAGATATTATGACTCTGCAACTATTGCTCCAAAAGGTTATGTAATTACAGATTCAACAAGTTTTGGAACAAAACCTGCAATTGCTCAGAAAGATGCAATTATTTATGAAGCTCATGTTCGAGGAATTACAAAACATTCTTCTACAGCAAATCTTTCTACTTTGCTTTCTGATTATGCAAGTGTTTCTGATATTCCTGAAAACTACCGGGGTACCTACAAGGGTGCTACTTACTTGATTCCTTATCTCAAGGCAATCGGAATTAATACAATCGAACTTTTGCCTGTTCATGAAACTGATAACGACGCAAATCCTGATGACGGTCCAGGAGGAAACTTCTGGGGCTACATGACCTTTGACTATTTTGCCCCTGACAGACGATATTCAAGCGATAAGTCTTGCGGTGGTCCTACAAAAGAGTTTAAGGAAATGGTAAAAGCCTTCCACGATGCCGGAATGGAAGTATACCTTGACGTTGTTTATAACCACTCTGGAGAAGGCGGTCCTTGGAATGGGGATACTGATTCAAACCAGCAGTGTACTCTTGTAAGTATGCGTGGTATTGATAATTCAACTTATTACAGCCTTGTAAGCAGTGATAAATCGGCATACTGGGAAACCAGTGGCTGTGGTAATAACCTTCAGTGTGATAATTCTTATGTTCGCCAGTTTATTATTGATTCATTGACTTACTGGATTGATACAATGGGTGTTGACGGCTTCCGCTTTGACCTTGCAACTGTTCTTGGCCGTGAATATTCTTCTTCAACAACAAGCTGGGATTATAATGCTTCAGCTACAACTACAACTCAGATTGCAAGTCTAGGAACAAGCAAAAATGTTGAAATGATTGCAGAAAGCTGGGACTGCGGTGGAAACTCTTACCAGGTAGGAAACTTCCCTGACGGTTGGGCTGGCTGGAACGGCTACTACAGAGACACAATGAGGGGCTTTGTTGGAAACGCGACAGCATCTGCCAGCATAAGTTATACAGATGCCCTTTATGGAGACCTTTCTCACTTTGGAACAGCCGATCCTTCTATAAACTTTATCTGTGCCCACGACGGCTTTACGCTTGCTGACCTTGCAAGTTATTCTGGTGCAGGTAACTACTATAACACGGTAAGAGAATGGCCATTTGGACCAAGCGACGGCGGTAACGGTGACCAGAATTCTATTTCAACTAATATTTATGTTAATGGCTCTTTGGATGAGCCTGCAAGCCGACGACAGAGAATCCGAAACTACTTTACAATGCAGATGTTCAGTGCCGGAATTCCTATGATTGTATACGGTGATGAGTTTGGACGAACTCAGAACGGAAACAACAATCCTTACAATCTGGATTCTGTAGCAACCTGGAACAACTACAATATGATAGCAAGTTCTAGTCCTCAGGCTGTAAGCTGCGGTTCTTCTTCAATTTCTCAGGAAAATGGTTCTTATGTTAATATGCTTGGAACTTCCGAAGGAAATGACGGAAAGAACGCTAACTTTGAGTTTGCAAAATATGTAATGAACGAAAGAGCTAACAATGCAAGTTTAAGGCAGCTTACAGGAGCCGCTTTCACATGGTATAAGGTTGACGGCTCTTCCGGATGGGGCGATGAAGGTTGTAAAAAAGCAATTCTTATCAACGGTGACGGAAGTCTTAACGGTGGCATCTACTATATGATGATAAACATGACTGATGCAGAAGTTACCTTTACTGTTCCAACTGCTCCTAGCGGAGTATGGAAACGAATCATCGATACAGGTAACTGGGCAGAAACCGCTTATAACTGTTGGGATTATTCTACTGCATGGGAAGCAGAGGCTACTTACGGTGTAGGTCCATACCGAATCGTAGTAATGAAGGCAGGGGAATCAACTCCAACCTGTGCAAGTCCTGTAATCAGCGGAACAGACAACTTCACTGATTCAACAAGCGTTACAATTACTTCTACAACAAGCGGAGCAAGTATTTACTATACAACAGATGGTACAACACCTTCTGCTACAAACGGAACTTTGTACTCTTCAGCAATTACTCTTACTTCAACAACTACAGTAAAAGCAATAGCAATTCTTGACGGCTACAATAATTCTTCTGTTTCTAGTTCAATATTTACAAAAACAAGTCCAACTGTTGCAAATCCTGTAATTTCTGGAACTACAAGATTTACAGAAAGCACAAGTGTAACTATCACCTGTTCAACAAGTGGCGCAAGCATTTACTATACTACAGACGGAAGTACTCCTTCTGCTTCAAACGGAACTTTGTACTCTTCTGCAATTTCTCTTACTTCGACTACAACTGTTAAGGCTATAGGAATACTTTCTGGTTATGATAATTCCTCTGTTGTAAGTAAAACATTTACACTTGCAACTTCAAGCAGTAAGAGTGGTGTAATGCTGCAAGGATTTAACTGGGATTCGGCACCAAGGGATTCTGATTATAACTGGAACAGTAAGAGTCCATACTGGCAGAAGTGGTATGGAATTGTAACAGCTAATGCTACTCAGATTGGAAATACTTTTGAATATATGTGGTGTCCTCCTCCAAGCAGAACAGATACAGCTTCTTCTGAAGGATATGCACCAACTTTACTTAATGACTTAAACAACTGCTATGGAACAGCAGCCGAGCTTACTGCAATGATTTCTGCTATCAGTCCTGCAAAGGCAATTGCTGATATCGTTGTAAACCACCGTGCAGGAACTACAAGCTGGGGTGATTTTACAGAACCTGATTGGGGCTGTGATCCTGATACAAAATCATATCCAGTAATCTGTTCTGATGATGAAGGATTTACTAACACATCAAGCCCAATGTATGGCGCAACTTCTACTGGAGCGGCAGATACTGGTGCTTCTTATGCTGCTTATCGTGACCTAGACCATACAAGTTCAACTGTTCAGCAGGGAATTATCGACTGGATGAACAATGTATTAAAACCTGCGGGCTTTGTGGGCTGGCGTTACGACTATGTAAAAGGTTACAGCGGTAATTATGTAGGTATGTATGATGCGGCAAGTGACTGTGAATTCAGTGTTGGGGAATACTGGCCTACAGACGGATATTCTTCTTCTAATCCTAGCAGCTGGTATAACGAAATTAACAGCTGGGTTTCTGCAACAGAAAGCGGCGGTTATAAGTCAAAGGTATTCGACTTTACTCTTAAAGGTGCAATGAATAGTGTATTCGGCTGCAATGCTTCTAGTGTAAGCAATTCAAATTATGCTTTGCTTGCAGATTCTTCTAACTTCTATATTAGCCAGCCGGAATATGCTGTTACCTTTGTTGATAACCACGATACAGGTTCAACTCAGGCTCACTGGTATCTTGACCCAGATGATGTAGGAACGGCCTATGCTCTGATTCTTACCCATCCTGGTTACCCATGTGTAGCATGGCAGCACTACTTTAGCTATGCAGAAAGTTATACGAATAATGGATTAACAGCTGCAAACGGAAGCGACCAGTATCTTGCTTCTAATACTGTAAGCGGAACAAGCAATAGCCTGCGTGAACACATTGATTACCTTATTTCTTTGAGGCAGAGCCTTGGAATTGGCTATGACAGTACAAGAACTACTTTGGCAACATCATCTTCGTATTATGCTGCAAAAATTACAGGTGAAAACGGAAATGCCATTGTTGTAATTGGTTCAGGTTATACTCAGAGTGATTCATCATTCACATTGACATACAGTGGTGATAACTTTGCAATCTACACAGATACAGTTTGTGCTGCTCCTGTTATTTCAATTTCTTCTGGAAGTGTAACAATCACTTGTGCTACTGACGGAGCTACAATCAAGTATTCAACAGACGGCGGTTCAACTTATTCAACTTATTCTTCTGCATTCACTGTTGAAGCAGGAACTACTGTAAAGGCATATGCAAGTAAGTCGGGATTGGAAGATTCTAGTGTCGTATCAAAAACATATACAGCAGGCGTTCAGCTTACTGTTACTGCGGATAGCTGGACTTGGTCTGGAGGAGTGAAAGTCTTTGCCTGGGTATGGGGAAGTTCTAGCACTGGAGAATGGATTGAATGTACAGGTTCTGATACAACTGTAAATGTAACAGTTCCTGCTGATACAACAGGTTTGCTTTTAGTTCGCTGTCCTTCAGGAACTACGGAACCTGACTGGGAAGCTACAGGAGATAATGCAGGAAGAATCTACAATAAGTCTGGAGATATAACTTATGCTAGCGGTACTACAAGTTATTCTACAAACTTCAGTGATTATAGTCCGTCATAAGATTATAATAATAGTGTAAACTAATTCTAAATCCCGTTGGACTTTTCCAGCGGGATTTTTTTTAGAAAAAACAATCGGCTAAATATTTTCAAAATAATATCGATGAAGAAGGGGGCTGCGCGGTGCTGGAACAGAGCCGAAGGCTGGCTTTGCCTGCAAAGACCGAGCGTTAGCGGGCTGTGAAAGGACCGTTTCAAATAAATTTGCGCACAAAAAATTTGACTTATTGAGATTCCATTGTAAAATATAGTCATATTATAAAAAGTTGGTAGCATATGAAAAAAGTTTTTAAATTCTTCTTAGGGGCTGTATTGTCTCTTGGCTTTTTTTCCTGTTCAAATTCTATTACAGAAAAAAATGAAACTCTTTATCTTTCCGCTTTGATTCAGAATTCTGCAGTAAAATACGGTTCGATTGTGATTTCTAATGATTCTGCAAGAGCGCTTGACCTTTCTACAATTACTAGTGCATCTGTAACTGTCAGCGGTTACGGTATGTCTGATGTTACTGGTAGTGTTACCTTGTCTTCTGGTCAGGGCTCTGGTACTGCTACTGTAGAAAATATTCCTGTTGGTTCTAATCGGGTTGTAACTTTAAAGAGTAATGTTGACGGGGCTGTTATTAGGGCTGTTTGTGATATTGCTTCTGGTTCAAACGATGTTACTGTAAACTGGGATTCTACTGCTGTAGCTAATGTTTACTACTATCTTATAAAAGCTGGTGCTGATGTTTCTTCAATAGAATCAGATTCTTTCTCGGAAAAGATTCCTGATGTTCATCCAGCTCTTTTTGATGCAGAAACTTTTGCAAGTGATTTTAAGTCTGCAAACTATTCTGCTTCTTCTATGACTGCGGATGATTATATTAGTGATTATGGTAGAGTTACTGTAAATACAAGCGGCTGTAGTGGATTTAAAGTTCAGATTACTGATATCGCTTCTGAAGTAACCAGCATTACAAGTGACAGCCAGTCTTTTAGTCTTAAGGCATATCCTGGAAGCTGGAAAGTTTGGGTTTATGATGAAAATAACAATCTTAAATCTGATTATGTAAAAACTATTGCGGTAGCTGAAAAGTTAACAAGCACTGTTGATATTGTTCATATTGAAGGCGGCACTCCGGTTACCGGAAAGATTATTGTGCATGTTCCAGAAAGTTTGGGATATAAATATATCTGGGCGTGGTCTACGACTTCAGATGAAACTAATTACACCGGTGGAACATGGCCTGGAAAAACCATGATAAAAAATGGTGATTATTATGATTATACTCTCGATGGTGTTACTTCAGCATGTGTTATTTTCAATAAAAATCAGGCAGGTTCTACAGCCGGAAATGGTCAGACTGCTGACCTCTATATCACAGAAGGTGAATGGAACTACATCGGCGGTGCCTCTGGTACTTTAGATACTACAGGTGCTTCTATTTCAAGCAACTTTGAAAAGGCAACTGTTGAAGAAAGCCTTTCGGTAAATGTTACAAATCCTGAAATTCCTATGCCTCCGACAGTAACTTGTGATTACACAGATGGAGAAGAAATTTCTACAACTGGAACTGTAACCTTTACTGTAACAAGCGAAAATACAGCGCTTACAAGCGGAACCTATACTGTTGGAAGTAAATCAGGAACTTTATCTCTTGGAACAAATAAGGTAGAGCTTCCGTCAGGTCTTTCTGCAGGACAGACTATTTCTCTTTCTGCTACTGTTACAAATGAAAAAGGCACAGCTGTACTTGGCCCAATCTCATTGAATCTGATTGATGCAACTCCAAGTACACCAACCCGCCTTGGGGCTTTCTATGAAAGATGCGCTACAAGCTTCAGTATCTGGTCGCCAACTTACAGCACTGTAAAAGTTGCAGTTAAAAAGCAGGGCGAATCTGACTTTACAACTTATACCTGTACAAAAGGTTTTACTGTTGACGGCGGATATTCTGACACAAGCAACATTTACGGTGTAACTGTAATGGGGGACTGTAACCTTGCTGAATACCAGTTCTATATCAATGGAAAAGCAGTTCGCGATCCTTATGGTCGCATGGTTAAATACGAAGATGATGATGCTAAAACTAATTTGATTAAAGCAAACTACGCCGAAAGTAATTGTACAGTTTCAAGTTATGCAGGTTCTTCTATAAATATCGTTGTTGATGTAGATAGTATTTTGCCGACTGTAGGTTCATGGTATGACAGACCAGCTCTTGCTAATAGAGCTAAATCGGTTGTTTATGAAATCCACGTTGGTGACTTTACCTGCGACTCTACATGGGGTGGAACTTCTTCAAAGAAGGGTAAATTCAGAGGATTTATCGAATCAGGAACAACATATTCCAGTGGCGGAAAAACTGTAAAAACTGGTCTTGATCATCTTGTTGAACTTGGTGTTACACATGTTCAGATTATGCCTATGTATGATTATGCAACAAAAGTTAATCATACTGTTGGAGAATATTATAACTGGGGATATGACCCGGTAAATTACAACGTTCCTGAAGACCGTTTTGCAATGGATCCAAGAGATTATGAAGAAAGAATCCGTGAAGTAAAGGATCTTGTAAACGTACTTCATCAGAATGGAATTCGGGTAATTATGGACGTTGTATACAACCATTCTTTCGATGGTGAAATGTTCAGCAAGATTACTTCAAAGTATTACACAACTAAAGATTATTCCGGATGTGGAAACAGTATTGATGTTTCTAATGCAATGGTAAGCCGAATGGTTCGCGACAGTCTTGAATACTGGGCAGAAACCTTTAATCTTGACGGTTTCCGTTTTGACCTTATGGGTATTTATACAAGCAGTGCAATTGGCAGCTGGGGACAATACTTAAATAATAAATATTCAGACAGAACTTTGCTTTTGTACGGTGAACCTTATAAAGCTGATAACTCTGATACTTCCGGCTATGCATATGCAAATGCAATTCCTGGATTAAATTATGCCGGAGTAGGTGGATTTGCTCATAAATATCGTGAAACTCTTAAGGGTGGAAGTGATGATGCAGTTAAGGGATATATTTTTAATTCAACAGATAAAGATGGTTCTGCAACAGTAGGAAACGTAATGGTTGGATTGAAAGGTTCCGGTTCAGGTCTTGGTAATGATAATGAAGGCGTATGGACCCGTTACTTTACTGCAAGTCCTTATCAGGCTGTAAATTATCTTTCTGCTCATGATAACCTTTGTTTGTACGATAAGATTACAACTGCGGGAGTTACAAGTTCTTCTTATGCTCAGGCAATTGTGAAGTTTGGACACGGAATTATTACTCTTTCTCAGGGTGTAACCTTTATTCATGGTGGAGACGACTTCCTACGTACAAAGACTGGCGATACCTGGAGTGAATTTAAGATTGATACTAGAACTGCAAAAGAAAACAGTTATATGTTTGGCCAAGGAATGAATAAAATTGACTGGAGTCGTAAGGTTACTTACAACGATTTGTTTAAATATAATAAAGATTTGATTGAATTTAAGAAATCTCATGATGGTTTCTATAACGGTTCTGTACAGGCTTCTTCTGACGGAATGACAATTTATTATAAAGTTGCAGATTCTAATGGAACAAAACTTACATGTGTATTAAATCCTGGAAGTAACATTACATATTCTGGTGGTGGAACACAGGTATTTAATAAGTCAGGTATCGTAAACTCAAGCAGCACAACTTGTGAAGGAACAGGGGTTACAATTTTCTGTAGTAATTAAGCATTCATTCAATTTTTTCTAACATTCTAAACAATTCTTTTCCCCGGCTGTAAAATAAGGGTTCTACAATTTGGGGAAAGTTTTCATTAAGATAGTCCAGGTAGCCTTCCAGCTCCTGGATTTTTTTTGTGCTTCCAAAAATTACTTCGCAATAGCCGACTTCTCGATCCTGTTTTGCAGCTTTGTTTTCAAACTGACGGATTGCTTTTGTAAATGGGAGTTTTTTAATTGATTCAATTTGTTCTTCCGTAAGAAGGGGAAATTTGAAATTCAATGCACATTCCGTTTTTGGATATTCCTTGTCCAGAACTAGCTCAAAAATACTTTTTCCGCTGCTGACTGAGTAGGTTCCACTTATTCCTGAAAGGCGGGGATTTATATCTACAATAAACCAATTTTTTCCGTCAAAAACTAAATCTGTTTGAGCGATTCCAGAAAAGTTCATAAGGTTAGCAAGTCTTTCAAGTTCTTTATTTAATTCCTCTATTTTAAATGCTGAAGAGCTAACAGGACCAATTTTTATACTCTGTTTTGGACTAGTAATGCCATATTTGTTCAAGGAAAGCAGGAAAGGGGGCATTATTCGGTAACTTCCCTGGCTTCCATAAATCTCTGTTCCGAAGTGAAGTCCTTGTATGTATTCTTCAACAAGTCGGTCGGAATTGTTCCTTTTTGAAAGCAGTAGTTTTTCTGCTTCCTGGTATGAATGACAAACATCCATGGCAAAAGAACTTAACCCGGTTGTATCTTTTACGACAATTGGATAATGCATCTTTGAAATTTCATAAAGAATGGCAGTTTTGTAAACGTTTTCTTTTATTTCTTTTTTACTTTTAAAGAATAATTCGTGATTTACATATACTGCCTTTTTTACATTAAAACCATGTTCTTTTAGAAAGTTATGGGTAAGATTTTTATCAAAACTTATAAGACTAGTTTCTGATGGATTTGCCAGGGTTTTTATCCCCCTTGCTTTTAATTTTTCTCCAATCACAGAATCTTTTAGACATAACCAGTCGAATGGAGCAAGCCAGAAAGAAAAAGCTATAACTAAATCGGGGCTGAAAGAGGCAATTTTTTCAACAATAGCGTCAATATTATCATCTTGCAAAAGTTCATATTTTACAAAAGAACTTTTCTTTTCTATCGAAGAGTCTTTTACATCTAGAAGAAACAATCCTGGAAGCTGAGTTAGAACAATGTATTCATTTTCTGGGTGTTTACTGCAATAATTGTCAAATTGATCCTTTACGCTTGGATAAGTAAAATAATTCCAGTCTGAACCATTAAAGACATTTGAGTTAGTACTGTAAAAAAGAATCTTCATAAAAAAAGTTTATCACAAATAAAAATCTAAGAACATGATTTTTTTTAAATTGTTATTGAAAATGGAATTCATTGAGTAAAGAGCTTTATTTTAGTAAAATAAAAACATGAATATGGAAGCTTTTATCCTGGGGTGCGGAGGTATGATGCCTTTGCCTTACAGACATTTAACATCAGTTTTGCTCAGACGGGACGGAGATTTGTTTTTATTTGACGGGGGAGAGGGCACTCAGGTTTCTTTAAAGCGATTAAATCTTAAATGGAAAAAAATAAGTGCAATTTTTGTTTCACATACTCATGCTGACCATGTAACAGGACTTCCAGGAATACTTATGCTTTCTGCTCAGGTTGAAAGAAAGGAGCCCCTCTACATATACGGACCTCCAAAGATTGCTGAATATATCGAAAGCAGCCGCAGGGTTCTGGATATGTATATTAATTATCCTATTGTAGTAAAAGAAATTACAGCACCTTGTATAGTTCATAAGGGGGAAGGATTTTCTGTACGCTGTTTCCCTTTGGATCATACGAAAACCTGCGTAGGATATACCCTTGAAGAAGAAGACCGACCTGGTGAATTTAATCCTGAAAAAGCTTTTTCATTTGGTCTGCCAGCTGGTCCTTTGTGGGGAAAACTTCAGAAAGGATTTGAAGTTCAGACTACTGACGGAACTATTGTAAAACCAGAAGATGTTATGGGTGCAAAAAGAAAAGGCCGCAAGTTCAGTTTTGTAACTGATACCTTGTACAAAGAAAATATAGCAAAAGAAGTAAAAGATTCAGATTTTCTTGTTTGTGAAGGCATGTTTGAAGAAGCTTTAATTGATCAGGCGAGAGAAAAAAAACACATGACTGCCAAACAGGCTGCTAGAATTGCACTTGATGCCAATGTTAAAAGAATGTGCATGATTCATTATTCTCCTCGTTATACTGATAAAGAATTACAGAAATTACTGGAAGAAGCTCAGGAAATCTTCCCTAAGGCTGAATTATCCCGTGACAGAATGCATATAGAAATTCCATACGAAGAATAAAGCTAATGATAGAACTAGAAGAATTTTCAAAGAGATATGATAAAAAATCTCAATACGTTGTAGAAAATATAAATTTAAAAGCTCTTCCTGGAAAAGTAACAGCTCTTTTAGGTTTGAACGGTCAGGGAAAAACAACAATCATAAAAGCTATTTGTGGAATTCATTTTGCAAGTAAGGGTAAAGTGCTCATTTCAAATGGTGAGGAAAAGCTAGATATATCCTTATCAAATGGAAAAGCAAAAAGAATGATTGGATATATGAGTGAAAATCCTATATTTCCGGAAAATTTAACAGTTGTGGAATATCTTAGATTTTCTAAATCTATGTTCGCACCCTATAATTGTGATAAAGAAATAAGTCTTAAAGAAATATTAAAAGAATGTGCTTTAGATGAAGTTCAGAATTGTAAAATAAAAAAACTATCTAAAGGTTTCAGACAGAGACTTAATCTTGCCCAGGCCTTGCTTCATAATCCCGAAAATATTGTTCTTGACGAACCTGTAAATGGCCTTGATCCTCTTCAAATTATGGAGTTCCGAAAAGTAATAAAAAAACTGTCGGCAAATAAAACACTCTTGCTTTCAACCCATTTAATGCAGGAAGTTGAAGCCTTGTGTGATAATCTTTACATTTTATCTCAAGGAAAGATTGCCTTTTCGGGTACAAAAGAAGAACTTTTAGAGACAACTCATACAAATTCATTGGATAAAGCTTTTTTAGAAATAACTTCTAATGCAAGTGTAGAGGACCAGAATGAAAAACTATTTTAAATACAAACTCTTTTTAGTTTTAATAAATCCTTTTTTTTATGCTTCAGCAATTATTTTCAATCTACTTTCTGCTCTATACTTTTTTATAATCAAAGGCTTTTTCACAGGAATTTCTGGTACTTCGCTTTATAATCTTTTTAATATTATTCCACTTTTATCGGTATTTTTGATTCCTTTACTTCTTGTAAACTCAAAAAAAACAAAAATGGAAGAATCTATTCCTTTGTCTTTTTTAGAAAAAGTTATTACTGACTTTTTGGCACTGGCACTGCAAATTCTAATCATTTTCCTGCCGCTTTTATTAATTCCTGCCTGTGTAAATCTTTTTGGTCAGGTTGACTGGGGAATTCTTTTCTGTGCTTTTCTTAATTCCTATTTATTTGCTATTTCTGCAGCAAGCCTCTGTCTGTTTATTTGTGAAGCAAGTGAAAATCAAACATTATCTCTTCTTTTGAACATTCTGATTCTGGCTTTATTGTATGCTGGAAATATTTTTATAAATCACATAAACCAAAATTCTCCACTAATTTTTTTGTTAAAAAGTTTGTGCTTAAGCTATCATTCATCTGCTTCTCAAATGGGGATTTTTGACAGTCGTGATTTCCTTTATTTTATTATTTTTTCATGTATTTTCATTTTGCTGACCCTTTTAATTTCCTTAAAAAAGGCCGGTAAAAAATTTACAAAATCAGAAAAAAGAATCATTTTTTACATTTGTGTTATAATAATTTTCTCCAGTCTTAACGCAAGGTGCTATTATTTAAGAAAAGATATCTCTCTAACCGGGCGACTAGCTATATCCCAATATACCCAGGATTTGCTTTCTCAAGCGGAAGACAAAATTCTTATTACCTATTATAAAAGCAAACTTCTTCAAAATTTTTATCCTAAAGAAAGAGCTGTTTTAGAATTTTACAGGGAACTTTCCAGACATAAAAATGTAATCTTTAAAGTTTCCAATGCGGATGATTTAGAAATACAGAAAAATCTTGAAGAATACGGAATATATGGCAGAGATTTTAGATTAAACAAAGAAAATGGAATGGAATATACCAGAGTTTATTCAGCCATTGTATTTGAATACGCGGGTAACTATGAAGTATTGCCTTTTGTTCTTTCTTCATCATCTCTTGAATTCGAAAGTGATATAAAACTTGCAAAACTGATTATGCAAAAAGAAATACAGGTAAACATTCTCCTTGCAAATTCGATGAACTTAGACATCGATTATTCTTATCTTATTCCCTGGCTAAATAGAGAAGGTTTTAAAACATCTGTTCTTGATCCTAACAATATAGACTATGAACTTTCCAGTAAAATACCTTTGCTCTTAATTGGGCACGAAAATCTGTCTCCACTATATGTAGAAAAAATCAGTGCTTTTCTTGATAAGGGAGGCTTACTATTTGCTTGCATAAGTCCTTATAACGCTGACATCGAAAACAGCTGGTCAATACAAAAGAGTACTAATACAAATTTTATTTCTCTGCTTTCTAATTACGGTTTTGAATTTACTGATTCTATCACAGCCGATATTTCGTCATCCAGAATAATAATGCAGAGTGAAAACGACGAAAAAGGAAATAATAATTCAATTTCTAAGGTATTTAATTATACTCTTTGGCCTTATGCTTTACCTCAGGAAAAAGCAAAACAAGGAATTACTTTATTTTGGCCATCTGGAATCGCTTCCTCATCCAAGGATGTTTCTGTTGCATGTATTTCAAGTCCCGCTGCCTGGAGTGTAAAAGAAGATATAAATAATCCACTTTCATTATTTACGACAAATCCATTCGAACTCAATAATATGGAAATTCCCAAAACAAAAGAAAGTATCCCCCTTGTTCTTTCTTCAAAAAATATTGTTCTTGTGCCAGATCAATATTTTATTCATTCACTAATGCTTGGGTATTTATCAGAAAGTCAAAAGGCTTTTACAAACCTGGATTTTGTTTCAACTTCCTTGTTTCAGTTAATTGGTGAAAATGATCTTGCTTCTTTACTTGAAAAATCTTACTCCCTGGCTAATAAGGGATTTTTTAAAACTTATGATTCGCAATTATTTACTTCGGCAAAAAACAGAAGCCAGATTTGCCTTTTTATCATACTTCCACTTTCAATAATTATTCTTGCCTTGCTATTTTTCAAAATCAGAAGGGGAAAAGAAAATGAATAAAATACATTTCACTCAAAAAATTCTTTTAGAAATAATTTGTATTTTCTTGATTATATTATACGGTTTATCTTTTTCTTTTAATTCCAAAGATGAAAAACTACCTTATGTAAAAACCGCATTTATCAATCCTGATAAAATTTCCCAGCTGAAAAACATTTCCATTATTTCTAGCGGGGGAGAAAACATAACTTTTGTTTATGAAGATGGAATCTGGAAGTCTTCCAATTTTTTTGCAGATGGGAGTAAATGTACATTTCCAATTATTCAGTCACAATTCATAAAATTTCTTGATACAATTAAAAATGTTCGTAGGTTGTATAAAATAGTATACAATAATGACAAAAATATTAAACACTTTGATACAGAATTTACTATTTTTTATCAGTTTACCGATGGAAGAGAAACTTCCTTTGCTATAGGAAAGAAAGATTTTTCGAAAACAATGAGATATATTCAGCTAAATGATGAAAAAAACTCAATTTATAAGACCGAAGCCGATTTTGAAATCTATCTTTCAAGCTTGTCCTCTTTCTGGTATGACCCTTATATCATTCCCCGCAATTTAAAAAATTCACTAAATGAAGAAGATCTTTCAGCCATTTTGTACACTGATAATTATAAGACTCTTCAGCTTTCCTCTGAAAAATACTCTTCAATTCTTCAATTGCGCCACGGACATCTGTGCAGTCAGCCAGAAAAGGAAAACTATGAAGGCAAACTAAAAATTATAACTTCCGGCGGAAAAGAACTTATAATTGACATCTATACACTTAATGAGGAAGAAAAAGTATTAAGCTACCAGATAGATAAATCTTTTTCATATTCTGTAAAAATTTCAAACTGGACCTACAAAAATATTAGGGAACTTTTTGGCTTATAAAGTCATAAAAATATACAAACTCAACAAATTATAAAAGAAATGTGCTGCAAGTGGAAAAATTATAGAACTTGTCTTTTTAAAGCAGTATCTTAAAACAAAATGGGCTGCAAAGGCATTTATTGTTGCAAAGATTCCAAGGTAGAAATGACACACAGAAAATAAAAGGGCAGTTACAAGTTCAGAAATCCATTTTTTCTGATTATTTTTCGGTAAAAGAAGTGAAATTTTTCCAAGGGAATATGGTTCATAAAATCTGAAAATCAATTCTTCAAAAAAAGCAGCAAAGAAAAAAGTCAGGCTGCAAAAGCAAAATTCAAGCATATCTTCAGGGATTTTGACCTTAGCTTCCGGTCTCTGATATTGAACTTTGACAGCAATAAACTGCAGTCCAGTTTCTATTAGAAAAAGTAAGAGTAAAGAAACCAATGTAGTTAGGATTTTACCGGGAAGTTTATTTATTTTAAATAAATTCTTAAAACTATCTTCATTATTTTTTATTTCTACAAAAGAGATTAAAAATGCCAAAATCAGAAATATTAAGTTATTCAGCGGAAAAGACCATTTTGAAAAGGCTGTTAAATTAGAAGGACTTGAAAATACATTTGGAAGAATCCAGAGAAAAAAAATTAATAAATTAAGGGTAATTTCGAAGAAAAAATAATGTTTTTTCATAATCTATATGCTATTATAATAAGGTATAAATAAATTGTATAGAAAATGAGTTTAATCGTAATTTTAATTATTGCAGCTCTTGTAATTCTTGCTGCAGGAAAAATTTATTCTCTCTATAAAGTCAGAATTGACTTTTTCTTCCGGGGAACTGATGAAGGTTTTAGCGGAAACGAAATTAATTTGCTCTGGAATGTAAGCCAGGCTTGCGGACTTGAAGAGCCAATTTCTCTTTATTATTCATTGCCATCTCTTTCCAGGTGTATTTCCCATATTAAAACTAAGGCTGAAAACGAAGGTGAAATTAATAATTCGAAAACTCAGCACATGCTTTCAAAACTTTACGAATTCAGAAATAAAATTGAAAAAAATGCTGATAAAAAAAGAGGATTGGAATCAAGTCGCTCTTTATCTGATCATCAAAAACTTAGAATAATTTTACCTGGCAAGGGTGTATTTTCTTCGGAAATTATGAACAATGGTAAACTTATGACCATTAGGGTTCCAACTCAGAAAGGTCAAATTACCATTGAAGGCAAAAAGTGGATAGGGGAATCAGTTAGCGTTTATCTGTGGAGAGTAGGTGACGCTCGATACGTTTTCGATACAAAAGTTGTGGGAGAAGGTGTATTCCTTGGAAAAGCCTGCATCAATCTTGAGCAATCTAATAATCTTGTTCGAACGCAAAAAAGAAATGCTATTCGTGCAAAATGTCACATTTTAGCGAATCTTTATATCTTGAAGGAAAAGGTTGTAAACTATAATGAAATCAGCAGCCAGCCTGGGTTGAAATGTCTTTTGGAAGATATTTCTGAAAACGGAGCTATGATTAGAATCGGTGGAAAAGGGCTGGCAAATATTCAGATTAGACTTCAATTTCAACTTGATTCAAGGCTTGTTGTAATGTTCGGTATTGTGAGAACAGTTGAGTATAATGCAGAATTGAAACAGTCCAGGCTTCATTTTGAGTGTGTACACATTGAACCTGTAATGAAAAATATAGTTTTAAGTTATGTTTTCAACATTCTTCCAGAAAAGGAAAAGGAAATTTACGAAGCTTTGTCTTTAACTGATACTGACGAAGAGAAAACTGATACTACAGAAAATAAGACTGATAAATCAGAAGAAAACCTTTCTCCTGCAGAAAGACTTGATGGAAAAATAAGTGATACTGATGATCTTTTTATTGAAAAAGAAGCTAAAGCTGAAGAAATGAGTCCAGAAGATCTTAAGGAGATTGAAGAGTTAAAGGTTTCTGAACTTCCCGAAATTAATAATGAGGTCAAAATATGAAAAAACTTTTATTGAATATTTTCTTGCTCTCTTTTACTTCTCTTATTCTTTGGGCTGAAGGAAGTAATAACCAAAAAAGATTTGTTGGCGGAAACTTAAAAGATAAAACAACGAGCGTAAAAGAAGCCTCTGAAGCAGAAGTTGTAGATCTTTCCAAGGCAGCTGTAGAATTTTCAATAAATTACAAAGACATCATGGGGGATGACAGAGAGCTTTCTGCTCTTGCTGTTGCAGGTATAATTGCTATTCCTCAGTCTTATATAGAAGAAGCTCCTGATTCAGAAAAAAAATTGCTTTCTGAAAAATTTCTTCAAGTCTATAAAATATTCGATGACAACACTGTAAAGATAACTGTTTTAAATAAAATCTCAAGTTGTTCTTTAAACGGAAGTGCCTTTACCTCAACCTTAAATGATTTTATTAAAACTGAAAATCCAGCTTCCTATGACATGGCTTTGGTAAAAACAATAATACAGACTATAGGAAACATAGGAGATGCAGATTCCTTTGGAATTCTTTTTGAAGCTATTCCAAAAAAGGATTGGGAACTTTTAAGAGGTGATCTGGAAAAATCTTTTAAAATGCTTTTGAGTGATAATCAGAATCTTACCCTTGAATTGATAAGCAAAGGAAATCCTCTTGAACTAAGAACTATTTTCGATTTAATTGCAAAAAATGATGAAAATTCAAAAAATTTTTCTGCAGAAATTGCAGAAAATGTCCTTTTACGCAGTATTTATATTATAGATAACTCATCTTCTGCAGGTGAGGATTTACCAGTACTGCAACAGGAAGCTCTGGCTCTTTTAAAAAACCTCCAGTGGACACGTGCTTCTAATACAGCTGTTAAGTACTTTGAGCAGGCTGCTAGAGAATACAAAAATGGTGTGATTAAAGAAGACGACTTTTGTTCAATAATCACTTCAATTCCTATTGTTTCCCCAATAGCTTCTATACAGCCACTTTCTTCTTATCTGGTTTCCCTTAATCAGCTAATGGAAGATAAATCTTATACACCTGCGGAAAATGTTGTTCTTTCCCTTATTTCTGCATTAGGTTCTGTAGGTGATAAAAATGCTTTTGACGCTCTTCTTGGAGTTACATATTACGAATATTCAAATACAGTTATTGCCGCAGCAAGAGATGCTCTGGCAAAACTGAAATGGTAGAAAAACTAAAAATAAACCCTTTAATTCTTTCAGCAATAATCTCGGCAGTATTCTTATATTCCTTTCCAGATAAGGTTAGGAATTTTAAGAACTTTTATTCACTTTTAAACAATGAAAATATTGTTGAAGTCGAAGGTTATATCAGTTCGAATTTGTCGGCATCTCAAGATGGAAATAATTACAAGGCTAGAGTAAAAATAAATAGGGTAAAAAATAAAAACGGTTTTACTTCAGATTCAAAAGGAGAGCTTTTGGTTTATTTTCCATCTGAATTTGCAGAAGCATACCTTCCAGGGAAACTTTATTCCCGAGCTAAAAATAATTCATTTTTATGTGAAGCAGGGCAAAGACTTCTGCTCAGGGGAAAATACACTTCCGACATTTTTTTTGCCAAAAGTGTAGAGAGCCTAGAAAGTCATGATTTAAGTTTTTTAGGAAAAATCAAAAAAGTAAGAGCTTTGAGCCGGATAAATTTTAGAAGACTTATGTTTTCCTGGGACAGGGCAGGAGGCTTGCTTTTGGCTTTATTGTCCGGTATTCGAGATTATACGGAAAAAAATCTTTCCGACGCCTTTAGAAAAAGCGGACTTTCTCATGTACTTGCTCTTTCAGGAATGCATCTTTCTTTGTTTTCAGGTTTGTTTAAAAAAAGCAATAAGTTTTTAGGACAAAAATTAGCTCTTTCCTTTCAAATATTTGCCATCCTTGCATTTGTTTGGTTTGCAGGACTTTCTCCATCACTTTTTAGGGCTATGCTTTGTTCATTACTTATCCTTTTTATGTCCTTGCTAAAAATAAACCAGATAAAAATGCTTTCAGTTTTAAGTTTATCTTTTTTGATTCATGTTTCATTAAGAGGTGCAGATATTTATACTCTATCTTTTATGTTGAGTTATGGGGCTCTGGCAGGAATATTGATATTTGGAGAATTCTGGTCTCTTGTAAATATTTCTCTTTTTCCTACCAGTATTTCTGCTTCTTTGGGAGCCAGTACGGGCGCTCAGTTTTTTACTGCACCTTTGACAATTAAGTTTTTTAATATGCTTTCACCAATTGGAATTATTTCTACGGTTTTTATCTCTCCTTTGATTACGATTTTTATTTATTCAGGGCTTTTGTGTATAATTATTTGCTTGATTTTTCCACTTTTAGTTCCATTCTCTTCATTTTTATTGAATATTCAGTATAATGTAATTAAAGAATTCGTCTTCTTTTTTGCAGCATTTCCATGTATTGGTAATGCTAATTAAATTAGACAGGAGTTATAAATGCAGAAAATTGAACACCCTGATTACAATTCACCTTCAGCTTTAAAAGATTTTATGGAAAAAAGTTCCATGGCAATGCAAAAAAAGTTTGGCCAGAATTTTTTAATAAATGAAAAGGCAAGAATTAAACTGATAGATGAACTCGATATTGGTCCGGGAACAAGTGTTTGGGAAGTAGGTCCTGGACTTGGAGCGATGACTTCTGAAATTTTAAAAAGAGGTGCAAATTTAACAGTTTTTGAGATTGATAGAGGATTTATTAATTTTTTACATGGATTTTTTGCAGATTATGAAGAAAAGGGGAATTTTCGAATTATCGAAGGCGATGTTTTAAAAAATTGGAAAAAAGCAGTCGACGAAAATGGAATACCAGACAGATTTTTTGGAAATCTTCCTTATAATATTGCTGCTACATTAATTGCAGATACAATTGAAAAAGGAGTTCGTTTTGAAAGAGCCCTTTTTACAGTTCAAAAGGAAGTAGCTCTTAGGGCTTGTGCAAAATGCGGAAGTGATGATTATTCATCTTTCAGTTTGCTCTGTCAGTGGGCCTATGATTTAACTCCCTTAATGGAACTTTCAGGTTCCTGCTTTTGGCCGCGTCCAAATGTAGATTCAAAAGCCTTTGCTATGACAAAAAAGGCAGCTTTTCCAGAATGTAAAAATCCACAGCTCTTTGTAAAAGTTCAGAGAGCTTTATTTTCTTCAAGAAGAAAAAATGTTAGAAACAATTTAACTAATTATTTATGTAACGGTGAAGTGGCCGAAAATGCTTTAAAAGAAGCAGGCATTGACTTTTCTTTAAGAGCAGAAGTATTACCAGTTGAAAAGATTCTATTGTTGTCAGACATTCTAACTGATATAATAAAGTAAATTATGAGTGAAGTACGAGAAAACCTAAATAAAATAAAAGAAGAAATTGAAGCAGAGGTAAAAGCCTGTGGGCGAAAGGCGGGTAGTGTAAAACTACTTGCAGTAAGTAAATTTCATTCTGAAGAAGAAATTGAGGAAGCTATAAAGGCCGGTCAAAAAGCCTTTGGCGAAAACAGGGTTCAGGAAGCATACTCAAAATTTTCAAACTTGAAAAAAACTTATCCCGACTTGGAAGTTCATATAATTGGTCAATTACAAAGAAATAAAGTAAAAAAAGCCATTGAGATTGCTAGTGTAATTGAATCAATCGATAGAATAGAATTGCTTGAAGAAATTGAAAAACACGCTGCTGCTATGCAAAAAGAAGTTCAGGTATATTTTGAATTATTAACCGGAGAAGATTCAAAATCCGGTTTTGCATCCGAAGAAGAGCTTCTTAAAGCAATTGATTTCTGTTCAAAAGGAAAGACTCCTCACATAATTCCTAAGGGGTTTATGACTATGGCTCCCTTTACGGACGACAAAGAAAAGATTCAGGCATCTTTCCGTAGATTGATAAAACTTTCTAAGAAAGCTAAAGAAGTTTATCCTGAACTAGAGCTATCAGAATTGTCTATGGGAATGAGCGGAGATTTCCCGATTGCAATTAAAGAAGGATCAACTCAAGTGAGAGTCGGAACGGCAATTTTTGGAGAAAGAAATTATAATAAAGATAAATAAGCATGAAGTTTAAAAAGGTATTTGCATCATTTATACTAGTTTCTCTTATTTTTTCCAGCGGAGGGTCTTTATTTGCAGAGTCTTCAACTAAAAATACTGCAGAACCCTATAAGGCCGAAGAATTTCCTGGCTGGATGCATGATTTAAGACGAGCTGAAATAATTACTCTTGGTGCAATGCCTTTTGTTACTTTTAATATTTCCCTGGGTTATTCATTTGCTTCTTATGCGATGCATGGCTTTGATTCTAATTATTTTGTAAATCCATTTGCTAACTCATCTGATTCAAACGCTTATACTACAGATGAACAGATGGCAATTATAATAACTTCTCTTGCCATTAGCACTGGTATTGGGCTCACAGACTTCATTGTACACGCAGCAAAAAGAAATTCTGCATTCCGCAAAAAAAAGATAAAACAAAACGGTCCAATCAAGATTAATCCAATAAAAGAAGATCCTGAAGCTGTAAAAATTCCGATTACAAATGAAAAAAATGACGAAACTATATATAATTCCACTGTTGATATTCCAAATGACGAAGAAGTTATTCCGGCAGGTAAGAAATGAGTTCGATTAATTATATAGTTCCAAAAGATTTTGAAGGCTCTGTGCGCCTAGATCAATATATTGCATCTCTTCCTTCTGGAATGAATCGTTCTAAATTAAAAAGTGGGGCTCAGGAATTATTAGTAAATGGAAAAAATGCAAAGTTTTCAACAAAGGTAAAGGCTAAAGATATAATCGATATTGTATGGGAAGATTGTATACCAGATAACATCGAACCTCAAAATATTCCAATAAAAATTTTGTACGAAGACAATAATGTAACTGTTGTCAACAAACCACAAGGCATGGTAACTCATCCTGCGGCAGGAAACTGGCAGGGGACTTTGGTAAATGCTCTTCTTTACCACTGGGGTATGCAGGCCGTTCCTCAGCTTAAAGAAGGGTCTGACAATGAAATCCTAAAACACCGTCGACCGGGAATAGTTCATCGCCTGGACAAAGACACTTCTGGTATTATTATAACTGCTCGAAACCGGGAGTCGGAAGAATATCTTTGCCGTCAATTTAAGGATCGTTTGATCCAGAAAGAATACATCTGTATATGTACAGGTCGACCACCAGCTTCAAGTGGCGATGTAAAAACAAATATTGTCCGTGATATAAAAAATCGCAAAAGATTTAAGGCTGTAACAGCTACCACAGAGGGAAAATTTGCAAGAACAATTTATCATTGCATTGCCTGCTATGGTCCTTATTCAATAATGAGAGTTAGAATAAAAACCGGAAGAACCCACCAAATTCGTGTTCATATGCGCTATTTAGGTTGTCCAATTCTAGGTGATTCAATATACGGAAGAAATGATCCTGTTTTTCCGAATGCAACATTGATGCTTCATTCAAGACAGATGATAATTAAACTTCCAGGTTTTGAAAAATACAGAAGATTTAGAGCTCCACTTCCTTTAAGATTTATAGAAACCCTTAGAATTTTAAAAAATAAATATCAGAGGGAAGTTATGCCCAAGGTTAAAGCCCTATGCAAAAAATAACAATAATTGAAGAAGCTTCTTCTGATAAGCCATTTTTTGTAATTTCAAAGCCAAAAGGACTTCCTTCAGCTCCCTTAAGCAGTACCGATTTTGATAATGCTCTTTATCAGCTTATTTGCAGTTTTCCGCAATTAAAAAATGTAAGCGGAAAAAAAGACATTGAATATGGACTCCTTCATAGGTTAGACACGGAAACAGAAGGGCTTTTACTAGTTGCAGCAAATCAGTCCTTTTATGATTTTATGCAAATTGAACAAAAAGAAGGCCGTTTTTTAAAAACTTATCAGGCTCAATGTGAAAAAGATTTAGATAATTCAATAAAATTAGAAGCTTTTCCGCCCAGAGAAGAAATTTTACTTGGAAGAGAAAATCAAATATCATCATATTTTAGAAATTACGGACAAGGCTTCAAATCCGTAAGACCTGTAACTGAAAAAAGTGGCAAGGCAGCATTAAAAAAAATTGGAAATAAAAAAATATATACAACAAAAATTATTATAAACAAAAACTTTCAAGCAAAATGCACCATAAGTCAAGGATACAGACATCAGGTTCGCTGTCATTTAGCGTGGACCGGCTTTCCAATTTTTGGTGATAAACTATACAATGCGTCTTATAAGAATGACCAGGAATTAAAATTTAAAGCTACAGAGCTTTCGTTTTCTAATCCAATTAAAAATTTAAGGGAAATTTATACACTATCCTAACTAGTTAGGTTTTTATAATATGTATTCTGTCTACCTAATAGTAAGAACTCGTTAAAAACTTCCCCTTTTTAAATTCACTAGCCTATAGGAAATTAAAATTCTAGTTTTCGTGCATTAATACTCATCAATATTCCGATTGCAGTCATTGCTGTCAATAATGAAGAGCCTCCATAAGACAGGAATAAAAGTGGAATACCTGTAATTGGCATAATACCCATAACCATACCAACATTGATAAAAAAGTGAATCATGAACATTCCTAAAAAACCTGCAGCAATATACAAACCGAATCTATTAGAAGTATTTTTAAGAATAAATAGAATTCTAAACATGATTATAAAATAAAGAGTAAATACCAGAACACCGCCTACAAAACCAATTTCTTCAGATAAAATACTGAAAATGAAGTCTGTAGACTGCTGTGGCAAAAATCGGTAGTGACTCTGAGTTCCGTGCAAGAAGGAGCGACCAAATAGACCTCCAGATCCAATTGCAATTTTTGACTGAATAATGTTCCAACCAGAACCTCGATAGTCAACATAAGGATCCATAAAAACAATCAAACGTTTAATCTGATAGTCTTTTAGAAATTTTGAAGCACCAGTAGATAGAACTAAACCGATTGCGATTATAGAAAAAACAAATGAAATCCAATAATAATATTTAGAACCATGAAAGTAATGTCGTACAATAATTGAAATTAAACTGATTGATACTGTTGCAAGTATAAGAATCATTTTTAACTTCATATTAGTAAAGGCACTAACGAAAATTATTGAATTGTGCATAATAAATTCATTCCAAACCGGAAGAATTGTAAAAATAATCATAGAAAGGCCAATTCCTAGCGTAAAAATGATATAACGTATCGGAATACCCGCAATGAAACACATTACGAAGAAAATCGGAATATATACGGTTGCAGTTCCCAAATCCGGCTGAATTAAAATCAAACCGAAAGGAACTATGAAAATCATTATAGCTGTTATAAAGCGTTTTAATTGATTTTCATTTAGAGATTCATCTAAATATTTTGCTAAAACTATTGTAAAAAATATTTTACAGAATTCAGAAGGCTGAACACCGAAATCTCCTATACCAAGCCAGCTTCGAGCTCCATTTACATATCGACCAAAAATTCTAGTGTAAATCAGAATTAGTATCATTAAAAGGTAAAAATAATAGCCAATCCTTTCATATTTTCTGTAGTCATATAAGGCAAAGAAAAACAAAAAAGATAATCCAATTCCAGTCCAAACAATCTGCTTAATATACTCTTTTGTAACTAATACACCTTCTGAATTGATACCTGATGAATAAATAAAGGCAATTCCAAGGGAACAAAGAATTATAACGCACAATAGTAAAATATAATCAAATCGTTCTATAAAAGATGACTTCATATCCTCTACTCCTGTCTTGCTCGATTTTTCATAAGATAATTGAATCCAAGGGCCTGTACAGCTTCTTCGTAAGTCTGTTTTGCAAATATTCCCTGAAGAATAATATTTGTTGCGTAAGGAGACCACCATTCCCATGGGTTACAGGCTTCGACAATAGTCGCTACAACCACCTGATCTTCAACAGGAGCATCATAAGGAGCATAAGCTACCATCCAGGAGTGCCAGCTGGTTTTGTATGGAGCTACTTCGGCTGTACCTGTTTTTCCGGCTGCCTGTACAATCTTATTGTGCATAGGATACTGAGGTGTACCGTCAGTAATGGTAAAAAGCATAGCTTCTTTTACCTTTTTCCACACTTCAGGTGAAATATTCGATTTGAACAAAACTTCTCGTTCAATTTCTTTTTCTTTTTCGTTAGTAACTGGATTTCTAACCTCTTTTAATAAGTGAGGTTTGTAAATTATACCTTCATTAGTTACCATGGCAGCCATATTTGCAACCTGTAAAGGTGTTGCAAGCATGTAGCCCTGCCCGATTGAAGCAGACATAGTATCACCACCAAGCCACTTTTCATGATAGCGGCGTTCCTTCCATTCTGCAGTAGGAACGAAACCTGTTTGCTGGCTAGGAAGGTCAATTTGAGCGCTTTGACCAAATCCAAACTCTTTTGCATAGGCAGCAATTTTACTTATTCCTAGATAATCTCGACCAATAGTCCAGTAATATACGTCACAGGACTGCCCTAAACCACCATTCATATCCAGCCAGCCATGACCGGGAGCATGAACGTGGCAATGGAATACTCGTCCACCATATCGTAGGTATCCCTTACATTCAATTTTTTTGTTGATAGGAAATACATCTTCCTGGAGCATGGCAGCACTCATAATTATTTTGAATGTCGAAGCTGGTGGATAAACCGCATTAACAACACGGTTTACTAAAGGCTGATTTTTTTCATCTTCGATTAAAGTCTGGTAATATTCACCGGCTTCATCGGTGTTAAAGATATTTGCGTCATAATATGGGTAGGATACCATTGCAAGAATTTCACCATTAGAAGGCTTTAAGACTACAACTGCCCCTACTCGGTTTCCTAAAGTTTTTTCTGCAAGTTTTTGAATATCTGAATCAATTGTAAGAACCAGATTCTTTCCCATCTGAGGTGGAGTAATAATAGGAGTATCAGAAATAATACGGCCTCTTACATCTACAGTTCGGCTTTCCTGCCCAGGAATCCCCTGTAAAAGGGAGTCATATTGTTTTTCAATGCCTGTTTTACCAACAATACTTTTGCGGGTGTATCCTTTGTTGAACATAACGTTCATTTCTTCTTTTGTAATATCACCAACATAACCAATTACGTGAGAAAGAGAACCTGTTTCAACATAGTTTCTAATAGGCTTGGATACCCATGAAACTCCTGGTAAATCAGTTTTATTTTCTGCAATATTTGAAATCACAGAAAAAGGTACATTTGAACGGATTTGAATTGTTGTATAAGATCTTCTTATTGAAGAAGGAACTTTTTTATCGATGTCGAATTTTGAAATTCCAAGCATTGATGCAAGTTTTGTCGCAACAGTATCATAATGTCCAGAAGGAATTTCTCCAGGTGTAATTTCAACAGCAAAAGATTCTGTGTTAATTACCATTGGGAGTTTTGCATTTCTGTCAAAAATTTCTCCCCTCTGAGCAGGAATTGTATTAACTTGACTTGAAATAGTTTTTGATTTTGATCGATATTCATTACCCTGAACAATTTGCAAGGAAAAAAGTTTATATAAATAAAATGCAAAAGAAAATGTCAAAAATACCGCTAAAAACAAAACTCGGGTGTTTCTATCAATTGATGAGTTTCGAGCTGAACGAGTATTTCTAAAAGACATTATATTTCTCCATCATTTAAAGTAAAATACTTAGAAAAATAACCAAGAATTTTGAAAACTAAAGGAGCTAAGAAAGTATTGCACAATAATTCGAAGAGTAAAGAAAAACTTAAAATGTCATAATTAACAATTAAGTTTGGATAAAATAATGAAATTATCCATGTTGCAAAAATTTTTGATATAGTTGCCAAAAGTCCAAAGGCTGCTGGGATAAAAAAGCCTGAATAATTTATAGTTTTAGAGAAAAAACCTGGGAAATAACCAAGAAGAGATCTTAAAAGACAATTAAAACCAAAGGGACAGCCGGTTAGAGAATCCCAGAACAAGCCTGAAATAAATCCAACTGTAGTTCCATAACCTCTTCCGTTCTTCAATGACATATAAATTACGGCCAGCATAAGAAAATCTGGAACGGCTGGCAAAAAAGTAATATTAGAAAGAATTGCAGAATCGAAAACACTTATTACTAATAAAATTATTACAGAAAAAAATATTGATTTTGTCATTTCCTACTTTTTTCCTCGTTGATTTCCCTCATGTTTACAACAACTACATTTTCCAGTCTAGAAAAATCTATTACCGGAGTTAATTCAATATCCAGGAGAGAGTTATAAGTTACTGTTGTAATTTTAGAAATTGTTCCTACAGCGATATCATTCATATAGTTATTGTTTTCTCCGGAAGTTACAACAATATCACCATAGTGTAAATCTTCTAAAACTCTTTTACGAATGTACTGTAATTTTAAGGCTGCTTCAGAATTGCCGTTTCCGGTAACTAGACCTAAATCTCGTGTATTCTGTATTCTACAAGATACTGTGCAGTTTAGGTTATAAATTGGCATAACAAGACTGTTAAAAGCACCAACCTGAACAACTTTACCAACTAGGCCTGAATTACCATTCTGATAGGCGATAACTGGCATGTTTTTCTTAATACCATGAACACTTCCCTTATCAATTGTAAGAGATGCATAAAGATTATCACTATCCCTAGCTATAATTCTAGCAGGATAGTTCTTTTCTTCCATTGAGTTTGTAAAACCCAACTGTTCTTTTAAGCGTTCATTTTCCTTACGGATATCAGCATTAGAACGACGCATCTGTTCGTAATCGGAAAGCTTCTTTGTAAGTTCCTCGTAATCCTTTCGTAACTGAGAAAGTTCCCTAACAGCATCAAAAGAAGACCCAATACCAAAAACGACAGAATGAGTTATGTTCTGAAATCCACCTAGTATTGAAAATCCAATATTTTTAAAGTTCAATACAAAACTACCGGAACTAAAAGTAAGCATAATTCCGGAAAAAATTATGAATAAAACTAAGAGAAATTCAGGTAGCTTAAAAGAAAATCTATTATTTGCAGCCATAATACTAGTCGTTCAAACTATCGTATACTGAGCGGTCAGATGACATATCTCTAAATAATTCGAATGCTTCTCCAGCTCCCAAAGCTACACATTCAAGTGGATTTTCAACAAGAATTACAGGAACTCCAGTTTCTTTTGAAATAAGTTTTGGAAGACCTTTTAACATTGATCCACCACCGGTCATTACGATACCACGATCGATAATATCTGAAGCAAGCTCTGGCGGTGTCTGGCTGATTACATTTTTAATTTCTTCGACAATCATTTTGACAGGTTCTTTTAATGCTTCTCGAACTTCAACACTATCAATTTCAAGTCGTCTTGGAAGACCTGTTATAGCATCAGTACCTTTAAGTTCCATTTTTTCGATTGTCTTGTCTGGAGTTGCATTTCCAATCTGAATCTTAAGTCTTTCTGCAGCCTGGTGACCGATGATAAGGTTATGAACACTCTTAACATGTTTTACAAGAGCATCGTTAAATTTATCACCACCTACGCGAATTGAACTAGTTACTACCATTCCACCAAGTGAAATTACAGAAACTTCTGCAGTACCACCACCAATGTCGCAAACCATATGACCTGCTGGTTCGTAAATTGGAATTTTAGCTCCGATAGCGGCAGCCAAAGACTCTGCAATAACTTCAACTTCCTTTGCGCCAGCTTTCAAAGCTGCTTCAATTACAGCGCGTCTTTCTACATCAGTAATACATGAAGGA
Source organism: Treponema sp. (assembly GCA_024693045.1). Classification (GTDB taxonomy): domain Bacteria; phylum Spirochaetota; class Spirochaetia; order Treponematales; family Treponemataceae; genus Treponema_D. The sequence continues at coordinate 31,922 of JAILLQ010000037.1, read as the reverse complement.
ATACCAATTTTCATACGAGTTGATTTAAATAACTGATGTCGAGGTGTAATTTTTTGAATAAAATATTTAATCATTCTTTCTGTGCTGTCTATATCAGAAATAACACCATCAGAAAGAGGTCTAATTGCAATAATATTACTAGGTGTTTTTTCAAGCATATTTTTTGCTTCTGCACCTACTGCAAGAATTCTTTTTGTTCCTTTTTCAACTGCAACAACAGATGGTTCGTCAACAACAATTCCTTTGCCACGAACATAAATCAATGTGTTACAAGTTCCAAGATCAATACCAATATCAGTCGAAAATCTATCAAAAAATCCCATAAATCCTCCCGGATTTTTAAATTAATTATATGCTGTAAATTTAGCCATTGCTTCTGAATGATTAACATTCAATTTCAAGGCTTTTCTCCATTCTGCTCTAGCTTTTACTAAATCGCCCTGCTTTTCATATATTACACCAAGACCATAGTATGCGTCAGCAGAATTTTGATTTTTTTGCAAAATTGATTCAAAAGTTTTCTTTGCTTCTGAATAATTCTTTTCTTCTATAAAAATTGAACCAAGAAGATTTAAACTTTTATTTAAAAGTCCATCATCCTTGCATTCATTTATGATACGAAATAAATATTGACGAGCAATATTGTACTGTCCCAGTTTATAATACTGCTCACCTATAGAAAGAAGTAAAGAAAAAGATTCTCTTACAAGCAGAGCCTCTGTAAAAGCAGAAATACTTTCCATCGTCATATTAAGTGCAGCATAACTCAAGCCCAGATATTCATAAATATCATCGGCCTTGTAGCCGTGCTCTTTTGCACTGTTTAAATAATTGATTGCAGAATCAGCGTAATAATAAGAAGATACTGTATTTTTATAGAAATAGGATTTTCCTAAAATGTATTCGATTTGAGGTCTATTTTTATTTTTTGAATCGTATAAAGCAATTCTAAGACAGTTTATTGCTTCATCCAGATAATTCTGGCTCGAAGTTGCATCTAATTGGGCTAGTGCCAAATAAAATGAAGCATATCCGTGATAAATCAAAGCTAAATTATTAATAGGATTTTTTTCTAATAGCACAGAAGAAAGATTATAAACTTCTTCGTAATCATATATTGACCAGGCTTTTACTACATCCGAAGCTGAAACTCTGGTTTGTGAATTTTTATTGATTAGTTTTGAAAGAAATAATACTGCTATAATAAGAACAGAGATTGATAAAAAGGTGATAATTATTTTTTTTAGATAATTTGACTTCCGTCTTACTATATTACTCTTTTCCATCTTTTTTTATAAAAGCAGACAGGACAATAAGCCGAGTTCTGTCGTATTGTAAACAATACTTAACCATCTATCCGAATCATTCATTACTGAATGACTTTAGCAATTTACCCAAAGTATAAGGTCGGAATACCAAACTTTTGCTTAATTTTGCTCCAGACGAGGCTTGCATAGCTATTTCTGTTACCAGAAACACGGTGGTCTCTTACATCACCTTTTCACCCTTACCTGCAAGGCAGGCGGTTTATTTCTGTTGCGCTATCTGTCAAAAAGAAGGGATATACAGAATATCTGCATCTACCTTTTTTCGCCCGGTAATTATCCGGCGTCTTTTCCGAAGGAGCCCGGACTTTCCTCCCTTTCCCTTTCTATCATCAGAAAATAAAGAGCGGTTAAGTCCTGTCTGCATTAATTCCTAGTTTTCAGAATCATCTGATTCATCGATGTCTTCATCATCCTGATCGTCAGACATATCATCTGAGTTTTCATCAACATCGTAATCATCAGAATCATCATCGTAGTCGTCATCGCCGAAATCGTCTTCAAAGTCTGCCAAGCTGCCTGATGCATTGAAGAATGCTTTTTCTTCTTCATCATCTCCCTTTTCATAGAAAAGAATACGGCTACAATATGGACAGAACAAGATTTCACTACCATCACGAACTTCATTTGCAAACTGAGCTGGCAAAATCATGTGACAACCAGTACAAACTCCGTTTTTAACAGCAACGATACCTTCTGCATTTCTCTGGATAATTCTTTGGAATTTAAAAAGTATTTCCTGATCAAGACCAGGTGTAATTTCTTCTTCCTTTACCTTTAATCCAGCAAGTTCTTCTTTATATGAATTCATTTCTGAATCCAAAGTTGCTTTACTAGCATTAAAATCGCTTTCCTGAGAATTAATCATTGATTCCATTGTTTTCATAGAATCATTTAATTCAAGAAGACTACCTTCTGCTTTTTGAAGGTCTTTTCTCAAATTAGCTTCTTTGTCGGAAGCATCAGAAATCTGCTTGCTAAGAACTTCAAATTCACGATTTGTAGTAATGTTGTCCATTGCTTTTTCGCTGTCTTCACGAAGTTTAATACAAGCATCAAGTTCTGTTTTTATCTGAGCTACTTTTTCTTTAACTTCTTCATAAGATTTGTTTTTTTCAATGAATTCTTTTTTCATTCGAGAAAGAAGTTCATCCTGAGAGCTCAATTGTTTAGGAGCTTCTTCAATTTTTGATTCAAGTTCATACTTTCTTCCAAGAATAACTTGAAGACTTTTTAGTCTGTCAAAAATCTCAATAGTTTCCATTTCATATTCCTTATATGTAAATTAGTAAAATATTATCTTAAATACAGTTTTCTGTCTATAAAGATAAAAAACTAGGTTTCAACAAAATCTCTAAGACCATTTGCTCTGCGAGGATGGCGAAGTCTTCGAAGGGCTTTAGCTTCAATCTGTCGGATTCGTTCCCTTGTTACATTGAAGTATAGTCCAACTTCCTCAAGAGTAAGCGAATAACCATCGTCCAAACCGAAACGCATCTTCAAAACTTCCTGTTCTCGTGGAGGCAAAGTTCCAAGAACTTGTCTAAGTTGTTCCTGAAGAAGTTTGTAAGAAGTCTGTGTTGCAGGATTTTCAACTTCCTTATCTTCGATGAAGTCTCCCAGTGAAGAATCTTCTTCTTCTCCTATTGGAGTTTCCAAAGAAATAGGTTCTCGAGCAACATTTTTTACCTGTTTTACTCTTGCTAAAGGCCAACCCAGCTGCTGTGCAATTTCTTCATCAGTAGGTTCACGACCAAGTTTCTGCATAAGCTGACGACTTTCACGAACAACTTTATTAATCTGCTCAATCATGTGAACTGGTACACGAATAGTTCTTGCCTGGTCAGAAATTGAACGAGTAATTGCTTGTCTAATCCACCATGTCGCATAGGTTGAAAATTTGAATCCCTTACGATATTCAAACTTCTCTACAGCTTTTATAAGACCGATGTTACCTTCCTGAACCAAATCAAAGAACTGTAAACCGCGGTTTGTATATTTTTTTGCAATAGAAACTACAAGACGCAGGTTTGCATTGATAAGGCGGTTTTTTGCCTTTTCCATCATCTTTGCACCACGACGAATTTCTTTTGCTTTTTCCTGAATTTCATCGATTGTATTTTCAAACTCAAATTCGAGACGATTTAACTTTCTGTCAATTTTTTGAATCTGTGTATAAATATCACGGATATCATCTGTTGACATATTGAGTTCTTCTTCTATTTTTGTTGCTTCAGAACGCATAGAAATTCTTCGTCCCAGCATACGAAGTTCACTTGCATTTGAAATGCGAAGTTCCTTCATTTTCTTTTCCTGCTTCTGGCGATATTCTTCAATTTTTTTAGTTGCCTCAAGGAATTTTGATGTGAATTTATCTAATTCTTCTGTCTGAATGTCTGTTTTCTGAAGCTGAGTATGAATTTTATTGCGAAGTTCAAGAAGCTGAGGATCTGCAAAAATCTTGCTTACCTGATCAGTTTTAAAAATCTGATCCTTTAAAAGCTTATACTGTTTCATTTCAGGAAGAACCGGCTTAATGATTTCCCCATAGCAACTCTTGAGACGTCGTTTTTCAGCCATTTCTTCGTTAATTTCTTTACGAGCTTTTCCAGGTTCATGCTGGTCTATTCTTGTAAAGGCTTTTAAAGCAATGTCAAAGAATTCTGGAATCATTATACCAGAATTGATTACAACTTCCTTGATAATATTGTTACCGTCTTCCATTTCTTTAGAAAGAGTAACTTCCTGTTCAGCAGTAAGAAGATTTTCTTTACCTATTTCGCGAAGATAAAGGCGAATCGGATCGTCAACATTAGAATCTTTATCTCCGTTAACAAGACGAACTTTATCATCATCTTTTTCAAGATCTTCATCATCAACAGATTCATCATCTGAATCCATTAAAGATTCATCTTCATCATCCTCGACTCCGACATCATCGTCTTCTTCTTCGATTCCAGGTTCTACTAACTGAATTTCTTTCTTGGCTAGAAGTTGTAAAACAGTTTCCCATTCCGGAGAGTTAATAAAGTCCTGTCCAACAAGAACAGTAACTTCATCGTAAGTAATTACAGATTTACCAGATGCATAGTCCAATATTTTCTGAATTGAAGGATTTAATTCCTGATCCATTTCAAACTCACCTTATTTTTTATAAACTTTTAATTCTTTTATCCAAATTAACTTTTTCTGAAATCAACTTAGAAAGTTCTTCCCTATCACTGTCTGTAACACAATGGAAATCTTTTACTCTTTCCATTATTTTATCCCTCTGCTTTTCAAGAGATTTTCTTTTTATTCTCTTTACGGCATCTCGAATAGTCTCTTCAGTATTGATACTGTATTCTCCCTCAGATAATGAGGCTGTAACCATATTGGACAATCGAGAGTCCTCGCAACGCGATAAAATCGTTGACAATGTCAAAGAATCAGCTTTAAAGCATTCTTCCAAAATAGTAAAAAGCTGCTTGGCGAAAGGGTCATCAAAATCATCGGATGAAAGTTCTGTTCGGATTAAGTTATATTTGTTCAGGTCGGCTATTATTGCCAGTATACAGCCCAGTTCTAGGTTTCTTCTGATAGGCTGGCTGATTTTTTTATCTGGCTGCCGGATATTCAATCTGTTTCGAGCTTGATCGCGATTATTATAATCCCTCTTTACTGCCTCCGGCTTTAACTTAAATGCCTGGCACATCTGTTCCAGACAAGACTCTTTTAATATATCCGACTGCAGGGAGTCCAAATAAGGGAAATATTCAAGCGAAGCACGAATTTTCCCTTCTGGTGTATCAATAGGATACTCTCTCCCTAGTTTAGATAGTAAAAAGTCGCTATCCAATATAGCATTAGAAACAGAATTCGTCAATATTTCTTTGCCAAAATTTAGCATAATTTCAGCAGGGTCTTTTCCACCTTGAATTCTTATAACTCTGACAGAAAGAGAAGCTTTTCTTAACATATAGATAGCTCTTAAGGTTGCTTTCTGGCCCGCTCCATCTGAATCAAATGACAGCAGAACTTCTTCGACAAAAGGTTTTATTATTTTAATTTGATCTTCTGTAAGAGATGTTCCTAAGGGAGCTACTGCATATTCAATACCACATTGATGGTAGGCAATACAGTCCATATACCCTTCGCAAAAAATAACTTTTTTATTTTCCTTTATAGCTTTTTTTGCAAAATTAAAAGCATATAAAGTTTCGCCTTTTTTGTACTGAAGCAAATCACCTGAGTTCAGGTATTTCGGGCTATTAGGATCATTATCTAATTGCCTGCCCCCAAAAGCTACCATTTGCCCCTGACGATTAAAAATAGGAAAAATTAAACGGTTTGAAAAAAAAGCGATATCAGGATATTTTTTACTAAAAAGGCCAGAATTTGAAAGGAATTCCTGACTAAAATTCTTTTTTAATAGAAAATCTTTTAACCACTTTCTTTCTTTTGGTGCGTAGCCCAGCTTAAATTTCTTTATAGTTTCTTCGCTAAGGCCTCTGTCCATTATATATTTCAAAGCACCTTTCCCCTGCTCCGTTTCCGTTAAAAGATAGTGAAACATAGAACCGGTTCTTGTATAAAGTTCGATATATTGGTCAATAAGTTTTATTTTAGGATCTTCTTTATCAGGATTGTACCCTGCTTCATACTTAACAGTTATCCCACTTTTTTTTGCTAAAAGTTCTACAGCTTCAGCAAAAGAAAGCTTTTCCTGCTCCATTACAAATTTTATTACATTTCCACCAGCACCACAGCCAAAACAATGATAAAACTTTTTATCTGCATCAACATGAAAAGAAGCTGTTTTTTCTCCGTGAAATGGACAACAACCCCACCAGTCATTTCCTCTAGCAGTTAACTTTGTGTATTCTCCGATAATGCTGACAATATCAACTGTATTGTTTACAGCGTCAATTGTTTCCTTTGATATATATCCGCTCACTACTTACTACTCTTTTTTGTATTATAAATATATCCTTCTGTAATATGGGTAGAAAAATCTTTTGAAAAAGAATGTCTTCCTTCTTCTGGATTTACTAACCTGAAATAATAAAAATTGGTATCTGCAGGATTTTTTGCAGCAGACAAGGCTGTGATTCCCGGATTAGAAATTGGACCAGGAGGCAGGCCTGCCCATTTATAGGTGTTGTATGGATTATCAATTGCAAGATCTGCATAAGTTATTACATCAGGATGATCTTTTCCTTGAATTTCTGTTAAAATGTATTCAATTGTTGCACACGAATAAAGACCGATATTGTGAGCTAGACGATTTTTAAAAACACTTGCAATTAAAGGAGCTTCTTCTTTTATTCGGTATTCCCTTTCTATAATCGAAGCTAAAGTAACAAAATAATGTAATTCTTCAGAAGAAAGCCCCTGATATCCTTCTATGCTCTTAATTTTTTCAAAAAAGTTATCAGCCATAAGCGAAAGGCATTCTTCAGCCTGCATCATAGGTGTAAAAAAGTAAGTATCAGGAAAGAGGTAGCCTTCAAAATTTTCAGCATTAATATTGTATTCGGAAAGTAAATCTTTATCTTTTGAAATTAGTATAAAATCCTGAGCCTTACATACGCCCCTTGATTCAAGTTTTTGTGCGATTTTTGAAATTGTTAAACCTTCAGGTATTGAAACTTTTATATATTCTTGCTTACCCGAAGAAAGAACCTGAAATATTTCACTTAAGTTCATTGATGGTGAAATTTGATAGACTCCGCTCTTTAGGTTGAAATTAATATTTGTACCAAGGACAAAAGTTCGGACAGATGGAAACCTTGCTAAAAGATAAAAAGCCAGTTGACTTCTAATAAGATTTTCAGCTTTTAATTTATAAGAGATTTCTTTTACACTCGTACCAGAGGGAACTTCTATTCTTTTTTGAATGCTTGTTGAATTAGATGAAAGAGGACTAACAGAAATTACAGTAATTGTAAAACTTGATATAACGAACAGAAGTAAGAGACTCAAAATCAAAATTATAATTTTTTTTGTTTTATTCATATTCCTTTAAATAATAACGCAAAAAACAATACTCTTCCAGTCGAATAAAAAAAATGTTATAATAAAAGAATGAAATCAGTAATTGAATTGCAAAATGTTTACAAAACTTACCAGATGGACAAGGTTGAAGTCCATGCTGTTGCCGATGCAAATTTTACTATTCAAGAAGGAGAATTTGCAGCTATTTCAGGTCCTAGTGGTTCAGGGAAAAGTACTCTTTTAAACATGATTGGTTTAATAGATTTGCCAACTTCCGGGAAAATAATTTTAAACGGAACAGATGTTTATAAAGATATAAAAATAACTAAGGACACTAAAATTCCTCATAAATTAGATGTAAAGCTTACTGAATTAAGAAGAAGAAACTTAGGTTTTATATTCCAGACTTTTAACTTAATTCCAGTTTTAAATGTTTTTGAAAACGTTGAATTTCCACTAAAAATTGGTTCATCTCCTGCATATGACTCTATGAGTCCTGCAGAAAGAAAGGAATGGATAGATTTTTTACTTGAAACAGTAGGTCTTACTGCATGGAAAAAACATAAACCTAGCGAATTAAGTGGCGGACAGAGACAGAGAGTTGCAGTTGCCAGAGCACTTGTTACAAAAGCACCTATAATTCTTGCCGATGAACCTACTGCAAACCTTGACAGCAAGAACGGTACCCAAATTCTTGAACTAATGAAAAAGTTGAATGAAGAATTAAAAACAACATTCGTCTTTTCTACACATGATGCCAAAATTGTTGCAATGGCAAATCATGTAATAAAGATAAAAGACGGAACTATTCTTGAATCCTAGTAGCTTGCAGAAAGGCTTATATAAGAGCCTATTGTGAATCTGCCTTGAGTCGGAAGAGATTCCCCATACTCCCACTTAACCCCGGTGTTCCAGTCGCAGTATGGGAATATTCCGCTAATTTTTATACCAGGTTTAACATAACCTGTTTTGTCAGAAAGATCATGACTTCCTTCAACACCGATTTTTATATTGTGATTTTTTCCAAGTCTTTTTACACCAACATCATATGCAATGCGATGATTTATTGTTGTTTGTAAAACTTCTTTGTACTGTTCCTGACCAGGAATATAAGAATAATAAGGATTTTCTTCCTCTACGGTATATAAAGCACAGGCTCCCTGATATTCAATATTAAAACCGAAATTCGGATCATGCTTATCCCACCAGCGATATAAACCGCCAGTAAAAATAAACTGCTGGAAGTTTTTATAATCCGCATCTCCTTTTAGAATATCTTCAAAAGCTTCGTCATTATCGGTTCTTGCTAAAAATTGCCCATAAACATCTGCATCAAAAATCGTTCTTTTCATTTCAAGACCTAGTAAAGGCCCTAGTGTTTCACCTGTTTCAACATTTTCTTTTCTTCCAAACAAATTAATTGAAACTTTTTTTACGACCAGTTCAACAGAGCCTGCAAAGAACATTTCATCAAAGTTTGGTGTTGAAGAACTCCCTGTATATACGGCAAGAGCAGAAATAGTACCTGTCCAAAAAGGAATTCTAAGCATAAGACTTGTTCCGGAACCTGTATCAGAGAGAATATTTGTGTTTTCTCCGCCAACTTCATATTCCTTCGTAGAATTTGTTGATTGACTAAAAAGCCTTGTATAACCCCAAGTTGTTGCTTTTTTACCAACTGTAAAACAAATACTGTTTCTTACAATCAAGTCAAAATAACATTCACTTAACCCCCAGGTATAGCCAGGAAAAGTTATATTTATAGAACCGTGAAGTGCAAAATCTTTACTTGGACGAGCATTGATATTAAGAGTATTTGAAAAGGTAAAATATCCTGTAAGTTTATTTGCCTGGCTAGAAACAGAAGATTTCCTCAGAGCAAAATCAAGCAATTCATCGGCGGTAAACAGCTGGTCGGGATTATTTGTTATATTATGATAAGCCATTAAATAAACAAATTCGTCTCTTGTAATGGTACCAGAATTCAGACATGACGTGTAATAGTTATACTGCTCAAATCTTCTTACATATTCATCTATAATTGCAGTAGATTCATAAATATAACCTAAACCAATATCAGAGGTTAGACTACCTGTAAAAGTAACTGGTAAGGCCTTAAAATCCAAAAATGAAGGCTCATTCTTGCTTTCTTCCTCAACTACGATTTCTGTATCTTCTACATCTTCAAACATAGAATCAAAATCGTCATCAAAGAATTCAAATTCATCTGCAGCAAATAGTGCATCTATTTCTTCATCAACACTGCTAAACTCATCATCCAGACTATTTGTATTAATAGCTTCATTTCCTTCTAAATTGTCAGATAACAAACCACTTCTAGTCTCTTGCGAAGATGAATTACTTTCGGCAAATATAGAAGAAAATGAAAATAGAAAAAAATTGAGTAGAATTATATTTTTTAAATGATCACACTTCATTATTTTACGCTCATCATTTCAAGATAAGGCTTTGTGTAAACAATATCGTCTACTTTATTAAATACAAGGTTACTAATTGAAATTACAGTTTTTTCGTACTGCATTTTTCCGTCAATTTTCTTTCCTCTCAAGTGATCCTGAATAATCATATTTACAGGAACTGAATATTCTTTATCTTTGTTTGTAATTTTTTGATAAGAAGGAACAGCAATGGTTCTTAATCTCTGGCTGGAAAGACTGTAATCTTCCCTTTTTCTCATAAGTCCATCGGCCTTACTAACCCACAATTTTATTTCCGGGTATGCAACATCTTTTGAAACAGCTTTTAATAAATAAAGAATACAGTCAAATTTTCCTAATTTACTTTCTTTGTAAGCAGAAATTTCATAGTCCTGTGCATAAAGCTGGGGAGCAAAGTCACTGGTATTTGCATTTGTATTTTGAAATTTATCCCTTGCGGAGCTAAATGTAAAACGCTTATCACTTGGATCAAAAAACCAAATATTTGAATCAAACTGCAGATACCCTTTACCCTTATCCGAATCAGGACCTGTTATTAAAATTGTCCACTTACGTTGTGAATCACGTCTATACAAAATAGCGCTAAGCACATTTCGACCTTCACCCGGCTTATCGTGTACAATCTGATAATCACCCTTCATATCTGTATTATAAAAACAAGTGCTATCTTCAGCTGACTGAAGTAACTCTTTTGCTTGATCCATATTAACTTCAGCATTAAGAAAAGCTGATGTAAACACTAAACAAAGTACTGTAATAATTTTTTTCATAAATCCTCTCATTCGTTGCTAGAAATAGCCTTACAAGGCATAATATTAACACATTTCTTCACTGAATTGCAAACCGTAATCAATGTTACAGATATTATAATAACAAGTATGGCAAACATTATTGGTAAATTAATAGCAGGCTGTATATAACCTTTACTCAGGAATATTGAAAAAGCAGGTATAAAATTAAACTTAATAATTCTTACTATTCCACAAAGAATTAAACTTAATACAAAGCCTGAAAAACAGCCGCTCAACAAAAGAAAAAGAGTTTCGTAGAGGAGGCTTTTCATAATAGCATTTTTTTTCATGCCAATAGCCATATAGATTCCAATTTCATTTATTCTTTTCATGACCAGTACTTTATATGTACTACCAATTCCGGCAACTATTATAATAATCAAGAATAAAATAATGATACTTATTACTAAAGTCATTGCACTTTTTATAATTTTTATATCATTCAAATTTGATTTTAACGGAATAATAGCATAAGTATCAGGTGAACAACCTGAAAAATAAAAAGTGTTCTTATCTGGCACAATTGGAAACATTTTTAAATGCTTTTCTAGGTTACTTTGAAGATCTTTATAAAAAGAATCAGAGATTTTTTTTCTTTTTGGAAATTCAACGCAAATTCTATTAGCAAAATCAGAAGTTCTTCCATAAGCCTTTAGTAAAAACTCTTTATCGATATAGGTTGTAAACATTCCAAAAACACTTGAATCCTGAAAAATACCATTAATCTCAACAGGAAGAGTATTAATATAACCATTGATATTTCTCATGTACAAAGTAATTTCGTCACCTATTCCGGCACCTAATTTTTTCGCAATAGGCTCGCTGATGAGAATTTTATTAGAACCTTTTGGAATATCATAATTTCCCTTCAAAAAGTTTAGTTTATCAAAAAGGAACGATTCTTCCTTAAAAGAAACCCCTTTAAAAACTCTCTGCAAAACTTCTTCCCCTTCATAATAGAAGCAGGTATTCATACCAGAACCAAAATCGTAACGAGTTGTAATTACAGCATCTTCTGGCAAAAGAGTCTTTAAAAGCTCAACTTTTGAGTCAACATCGGGAATAACCCTTTCATCAATCTCTGAACTCATTATTACAAATTCACCACCATAATAAATTAGAGCTTTTTCAGAAAGAGAAGCAATCATCCCTGTACTCAAGAAAATAGAAAAGAGAGAAACTGCTGTTCCAAAAAGACAAATAAAAAAAAGAGATGCATATTGCTTTTTTCTAAACAAAAGAGAACGAAAGGCCAAAACAGATTCAACCATTATTTACCCCCCTGCATTGCAACAACCGGACTTGTTTTTAGCGCTGCCAGTACAGGATAAATCCATGCAACAACGCCAATAGAAAGGGAAACGCAAAAACTAGAAAAGAGATTTTTTGCTGTAATAAGAGTAACAAGTTTGTTACAACCAAACAATTGAATTAAGAAAGCATTCGTTAAAGCTATGTTTGATTGTGAAATTATATAACTAAGAATTACACCCATTAAACAACCAATAAATCCAGCAATAATTGAAATGATGAGAGTTTCAGACATACATTCCAAACTTACAAACTTCTTTGTTGTACCGATAGCTCTCATTGTTCCAATTTCGCAAGTTCTATCCAAAATGTTTATTATGAGCGTGTTATTGATTACGATAAATCCAGCAAAAAGAATAATGAAAATTCCAATATTCATAATTAAACGAAGGAAATAAAGATACATAGCATTACTTCCTGCTGCATGTCTCCAGTTTACAGCTTCTACCGGCCAAGAATTATTCTTAAAATATCGGTTCAACATTCTTATCGTATGTTTTACTTCTTTTTTATTTTTAACTTTACAAGTAATAAAATTCCAAGAAGATGCTTTTGCTTCATTTTCTTGAAAAGAATTATCATCGCTGCTAACAAAAACTGAGTTTTCTTTGGTAATCTGACCTACATCTTCAGCTTCTTCAAACATTGATTCTAAATCAAAATCAGAAAGAAGATTTTCCAAATCTTCTTCAAGAACAACATCGTCACTATCATACATTCCTGCAATATCTAATAATTCTCTTGCTATCTCATGTGAGATAATAACAATTTCGTCAAAAATTGAATTTTCAACAGGATATGAATAAATTGCTGTAATAGGTGCAGTTCTAATTCTAGCTGATAAACCTCTGGCAACAACAAACTGAATGTCACTACCGATATCCGCATTTAAATGTTTTGAAATCTGAGTTGAAAGCATAATGCCTTCTTTATCGTTTTCAAAAGGCTTTCCTTGCTCAATTTTTATTGCATTCATTATGTTCAGGTAGTCTTCTGCATTCACACCAAAAATAATACAAGGAAATTTCTGGTTTTTGTATTCAAGAGCGACAAAACCACTTATGAGAGGACAAAAAGAATCAATATTTGGATTTTCTTGAATAAAATCAACTATATCCAAATAGGGACTCAATATTGGAGTTTCGGAAAAAGTTCCTGTTACAGGAGTTTCATCACCTAGAATGCTCAAAGGAGATTCATTTTTAGGTCTGATTAAAATATCTCCTGTAAAACTTGAAACATAAGTTTCTTGAATTCCATTTTCGGTACTATCAAAAATGGAATTTGTAATTACAAAAAGAGCAACACTGAAGGCAATAAAAAGCACAATAACTATAGAACTTTTTCGCGCGAGAATATTTTTTAATGCAAGTTTTATAATCATAAACTCTAGTTACTTACCTTCTTCCCATGCATCTACAATTATTTTTTTAGATGATGGATTTGTCATAACAGAGTTAATTCCTGCTTTTACAAAGGCAATAAATACAAAACAGAAGAAAGAAGCAAACATTGATATAATTAATTTTTTTACTCTCCCCTTTGCTGTACCAATTACAAATTTATCAGTTTGAAATTCTAATAAAGATTTATCTTTTTGTTTTTGATATTTATTAATTTCAAAAAGTAAATCATGAAGATACTGAATAGTAGAAATATCGTTAATCTGAGCATTGGAAGTATCGATACGCTTAATAGATTCTTCTGTATTAGCCTGTAAAAGTGGTAAAGCTTCTGCAATTCTACCAGTAAGAGACTGATCAGTAAGTTTCACCATTTCCTTTACAAAAGATTCTGCGTAGTCAAGATTTTCTCTAAGAAGTTTTATACTTACCTCATAGGTATTTGGAATTAAAGACCCCTTTACGCTTATAAGCTTTGATTCATCATCAAATTTTCTGCTAATAAACATATTATACATATCAGGATTTTCAGGATAGTCAGAACCTAAGAAAGGATAATCCTTGTATTTAACAGATACAACCGGGAGATTCTTAAAACTAGACACAAGAGAAGCATGAATATTAATATCAGAACCGATAGTAGAAAGGCCTCCAGAAAGTCTAGATGATAAAGGTTTTACTCGTATATTGTATGTAACGGTAACTTTATCCTTGCTTAATGCAGGAATAATTTTTGGAAGAACAAATAAATATGTTCCAGCCAAAAAAGTAACAACTGCTGTCCCAATGACAATAAGTTTTCTAAATTTTAATAGAACTGCAAAAAGTTCAATTAAAGATATTTCATCTTCTGTTTCATTCTGTACATAATCTGACATACATTACCTCTTAACTACTTTTATTGAATAAAAAGCTACCCTACCATCATATAGTTCAAAAAATCTTTGGTCAACGGTATTCAATTTCTAATTTGATCAACCAGAATGATTCTATAATGGAAGAAAAAAAATATACAAAAAATTCTCAAATTAAGTTTAAAATAAAATACATCAATTTAATTGATTAAATAGAGCAAGTTTGATAGTATAATTTCATTCGCCCGGTTGGCGGAATTGGTAGACGCGCCTGGTTCAGGTCCAGGTGAGCTTTGCTCTTGCGAGTTCAAATCTCGTGCCGGGTAATAACTATTATCATTATAGTTCTATCGAATCAGTTTTTATTTTATTGATTTTTTTTAGCGGTAATTAGACTTTTTTTTTGAATTTAGGATACATCTATTTTGACTTGCTTGTAGGGTGATGAACTGGCTGTTTCTGGGGAAGGGGTATACATTCCCTGAGTACTGGCTGTGCTATCTTTTCTTCATGAGAGTCGATTAAACTTTATATAATTGATTTTTACCTGTTTCGATTTACTCTTTGACAAAAGTTCACTTATTAGTGTATGTTGAGAACATGTTTGAAAAAATTGATTTAACCAAGTTTATAAAAAAGTGCCTTTCTATCAGGGAATTAAACAGTTCAGAACTCGCGGGGCGATTGGGAATTACAAGACAAAACCTGGGAAATAAATATAAAAGAAACGACATGAAAATTTCTGACCTGGAACATATTGCATCAGTTCTTGACTGTAGGCTTCAGATTGATTTTATTGATAACCATACCGGTCTACCACTTACGAAAAAAGAAAACTGAATTATTTTTCAAATTCATAATTTAAAAGTTCTTTGCAAGCACTGACTTATAAAATAAAAAAAAAGCTCTGGAAAAATCCAGAGCTTTTTCATCATCTAGTTATAAACTAGCGAAGTTTTTTGTAACCGTAAACAGCGTTGTCACCGAGTTCTTCTTCGATGCGAATAAGCTGATTGTATTTAGCCATACGGTCTGTGCGGCTCATAGAACCAGTCTTAATCTGTCCAGAGTTTGTAGCAACTGCGATATCAGCAATTGTTGTATCTTCTGTTTCACCAGAGCGGTGTGATGTTACTGTTGTGTAACCATGGCGGTGAGCCATTTCGATAGCTTCAAGAGTTTCTGTCAAAGAACCAATCTGGTTTACTTTGATAAGAATTGAGTTAGCAGCACCCATCTTGATACCTTTTTCAAGGAACTTAACGTTAGTTACGAACAAGTCGTCTCCAACGAGCTGACAGCGGTCACCGATTTTAGCAGTAAGCTTTTTCCAGCCTTCCCAATCATTTTCATCAAGACCGTCTTCGATAGAGTCGATTGGGTATTTTGAGATGAGTTCTTCAAGATAAGCAATCTGTCCGTCGTCATCCAATTCTTTTCCGTTAGGATCTTTTGGAGCTCCGTTAGAAAGCTGTTTGTAGTTGTAGTAGAACTTGCCATTCTTTTCTGTAGAGAATTCAGAAGCAGCACAGTCCATAGCGATTTTTACATCATCGCCTGGTTTGTATCCAGCATCTTTGATAGCCTGAACGATTGAATCCAAAGCATCATCAATACCATTGAATTTAGGAGCGAATCCACCTTCATCACCTACAGCTGTTGAAAGTCCGCGACCCTTAAGAAGTTTTGCAAGAGCGTGGAATACTTCAGCACCCATACGGATAGCTTCTTTTTCTGTTTTTGCTCCAACAGGACGAATCATGAATTCCTGGAAAGCGATAGGAGCATCTGAGTGAGCACCACCGTTGATGATGTTCATCATTGGTACAGGCATAACGTGAGCGTTAGCACCACCGATGTAGCGATAAAGTGGAATATTAAGTGCTTTTGCAGCAGCCTGTGCTGTAGCAAGTGAAACACCAAGGATAGCGTTTGCACCAAGCTTGCTTTTTGTTGGTGTTCCATCAAGAGCGAGCATTTTACCATCGATTGCTCTCTGGCAGAATACATTTTCACCCTTAAGAGCTGGAGCGATGATTTTATTTACATTGTCAACAGCCTTCAATACACCTTTTCCGCCGAAACGACCCTTGTCGCCATCACGAAGTTCAAGAGCTTCGTTTTCACCAGTTGATGCTCCAGATGGAACAGCAGCGCGACCAAGAACGCCATTTTCAAGAATAACATCTACTTCTACAGTAGGATTTCCGCGTGAGTCGATGATTTCACGACCGATAACACTTTCAATTGCCAACTTATTCATTAGATAACCTCGAATAATTTTTTGAAGATTAGTAAAACTAAACCTTATCATAAATATAATAATTCTTCTTTAATTATACAAGGTCAATCATTTAGTATTTTAGGAAATCTTTTCCAGATTTTCACGGATAAATTCACTTTTTTCTCTTAGTCCGATTTTACCAACATTTAATAAAATCATATTCGGCTTAGTCGCATCAAGTTTTACATTACCGGCTGCCTCTGCAATTAATCTCAAAACCTTGTCTATAGAAATGTCACTTACCCTAGCAAATTCAACGGCTACAAGTCCCTTTCTTTCTTTTATTGAAGAAATATTAAGTTTTTTACAGAGAATTCTTATTTCCGCCAGAGAAAGAAGACTGGATACTTCATCCGGAATAGGGCCAAAACGGTCAAGAAGTTCAAGAACAACCCCGTCAAGTTCTTCATGATTTTCAACAGCAGCAATTTTTTTGTAAATTTCCATTTTAGTCTGAGGATTTTGAACATAGGATTCTGGAATAAAGCCTGTGTACTCAAGTTCCATGAGAGTTTCTGTCTGACTTTTGTAATCTTCCTGGGAAACAAGATGATTTACCGCGTCATTTAAAAGTCTCATGTACATGTCAAAACCTACTGAGTAAACTGAACCAGACTGATCTCTTCCCAATAGATTTCCAGCACCTCTGATTTCCATGTCTTTCATTGCAATTTTAAATCCACTTCCTAACTCTGTAAAATCACTGATAACCTGAAGTCTTTTCATTGCAATTTCACTTAAAGATTTATTTCCAGGGTAAAGCATATAGGCATAAGCTTTTCTGTCACTCCGCCCTACACGCCCCCTCAACTGATAAAGCTGGCTTATACCGTACATATCAGCGCGGTCGATAATTATTGTGTTAACATTTGGTATATCAATTCCATTTTCAATAATTGTCGTAGCAACAAGTACATGGAATCCACCCATTTTAAAACGTCGGAAAATATCATCTAATTCGTCGCTGGTCATCTGCCCGTGAGCAACGTCAATCATCATCTCTGGCATAAGCCTTTCGAGTTTCAACCTTATTTCATTTAGGGATTCAACGCGGTTATGAAGGAAAAAGACCTGTCCACCTCTTTCTACTTCTTTGCGGATAGCAGCGCATACTTTATCATCGCTATATTCATCAATTATCGTTTCAATTGGTTTTCGAATCTGAGGTGGAGTTGTTAAAAGACTCATATCGCGGATTTTCAAAAGGCTCATGTGCAAAGTCCTAGGAATAGGAGTTGCCGACATTGCAAGACAGTCAATATTATTTTTTAAAGCCTTTAGTTTTTCTTTATCCTTTACACCGAATCTTTGTTCTTCGTCGATAATCATCAGACCTAAATTCTTAAAAACGACATCCTTCTGTATTATTCTGTGAGTACCAATCAGAATATCAATCTGACCTTCCTTTAAAGAAGCAAGAATTTTTTTCTGTTCTGAAATACTGACAAAACGACTCATATGGGCGATTTTTACAGGGAAATTTCTAAAGCGTTCAATACAAGATTCGTAATGCTGTTCAGCAAGAATTGTGGTTGGTGCTAGAAAAGCAACTTGTTTTCCTCCCATTACAGCTTTAAAAGCTGCCCGCATAGCAATTTCAGTTTTTCCATAACCTACATCTCCGCAGACCAATCGGTCCATAGGAACGGCTTTTTCCATATCTTCCTTGATTTCTTTAGTCACACTGATCTGATCTGGAGTATCTTCATATGGAAAGGCAGCTTCAAAAGTTGTCTGCCACTCTGTATCTTTTGGAAAAGGAAAGCCTCTTGCAGCTTTTCGCCTTGAATAAAGGGTTATCAATTTTTCTGCCAGATCTTCTACTGCTTTTTTTACTTTATTCTTACGGTTTTCCCAGGCTTTGCTTCCCAAGCGGTCAAGTGAAGGCTTTTCCCCTTCATTTCCGATATACCGCTGAACAAGATTTACCTGTTCAATTGGAACAAATACATATTCCTCATCAGCGTATTCAAGTTTTATGTAATCCCTTTCATTTCCCATAGTTTTTACGCGTTCGATTCCCTTAAAAAGACCGATACCGTAATTTACATGTACAACATAATCACCTGGATTTAATTCTACAAAAGTGTCGATTACCTGGCTTTTTGCCTTATGAAGAGATTTAGGTACATATTTTCTTCTTCCAAAAATTTCATTTTCCTGAATTACTCTAAGCTTTAAATCTGGTATAGAAAATCCTTCTGAAATTGCCTGACCAAGAATCTGCAAATCAGGAAAATCTTTTAAAATTTCTTTAATTCTAAAAGACTGATTATCGTTATCTGCAAAAATAAATACTTTCCAACCTTCGTCAAAGAGATTCTTCAGTTGTTCCTTCAAAAAATTTATATTTCCAAAAAAACTTTGAGCCGGTTCAGAAGGAATTTGAATAATGTTAAGTTTATCAGGATTTTCTTTATTATCTTCCTGGACAGCATTTTCATCTTCTGCTGCCATAAGACTTCTAAAGCGAACGCAATTTTTACATGCATTTTTTACAAAATCAAATTTAAAATATACTTCTTCAGGAGGAAGCACAGGGTATTCCAAACGGACTTTTCTGAACATTCCTGTAATTTCCCTTTCACTGTTGTCACTGGAATTTTCGATTCTATCGTAATCCATGAAAAAAACTTTTGTATTAGAGTCTATATAATCAAAAATCGAAAAAGACTTGTCCCAAAGCAAAGGATAGAAAAGTTCTTCTCCTTCAAACTCAGAAAAACTTTTTAAGCCAGAGATAAGGTTTTTCCTAATTTTTTGAGCTTCTTCTGAAAATGGCAGTCTGAGAGGATTACTTCCATCTGGATCTTTCAGTTTTTCTTCAAGTTTTGTTATTAATTCTTCATTCCAGATTACTTCCTTCATTGGGTAAACAAGAATTGAGTCCAATTTTTTTATAGTAGTCTGAGTTTCGGTTTCAAAAGATTTAATTTCTTCAATGGTGTCAAAATCAAAGAGAATTCGATGGGCATTTTCTTCAGCCGGAAGAAAAATATCTAAAACTTCACCTCTTAAACTAAATTCTCCCGGAAGCCCTACTTTAGGAACTCTTGTATAACCAATCTTTGCTAATTTTTCTGCTATTTTTAAAGTATCAAGAGAGTCGCCTTTTTTTAAAGAAAAAATAAAAGCAGCCAGATATTCTGGATCGGGAAGAGGCGTTTCGCAAACTCTTTCAGGAACAATAAATATCTGGGGTTTCAGTTTAAAGCTTTCTGCAAGATCTTGATTTTGAATAAGAAGCTTTGATAGTGCCCCTGCTCTTTTTCCGAACAGCCTGTTACCTATATTTACAGGTCGATAAGGTAATGTTCCCCAGGAAGGAATGACATTTACCATTGCCTGACTAAAATTTGTTTCTAGATCCCCCCTCAAGGTTTCAGCTTCTCTATCCCCTGGTACAACGATAAGTAATTTTTGAGCACCTGAAGTAAATTCTTTTCCTTGGGAAAGTTTAATTGCTTGAGAAGAATAGCCTGCTCTGCTATATTTTAAGTAATTCAGCCAGAAAGCTTTGTTTGCTTCAAAGTATTCTGCAATAAAAAAACTGGATAAAGACCCCTTGATTCCAAAGAGATCTGTAATTCCCTTGCAGTTTTCAGATGCAATAAAATTAGCAGCATCCCGAAATGTCTGCCAGGAATGAAGTTTTTGCTGAATGAAATTTGGTAATAATGTATTCATAAAAAAATGCCGATATTATAAAAAGATATAGGGAAAAAAATATAAAAATCCCGTCTCACCACGAGTTCAAAATATATCAGAAGGAGAAATAAATTGAAACGCACATCACTGATGATTATAGCTTTTTTAATGCTTTTTGGACAGATTGCTTTTGGGCAGAATAAAGTTAATCCTTCTGCATTTGACGAAATGAGTCTTTCTATTCGTTATTTTGACAAAACAATGTACTACCCTGGAAATCCAGACACAAATCCTGTTTATGTACATATTTCAATCAGAAATAACTCTCCAAAAACTTTGCGATTTAAGCTTGCAGATGACAGAATGTTCAGCTGCGATTTTAATGTCTTTACAGTAAAAAATACTCAGCTTGAAGCAACAAAAACTATAATAAGTAAAAGAACAACAAACCAGACTGTTTATTTCCGTGAAATAAGCCTTGAAACAGGTGAAGAATATTCATTTGTAGAAAACCTTAAAGACTACATAGATATAAAAGATCCAAGCGTTTACTACGTTGAATTGACCTTCTACCCAGAACTTTATAAATCAAAATATATCTCAAAGAGTTCAAACCGTCTGACACTGGAAGTAAAACCTTCCCCAACAGCAGCCGCTTCAAATATACTTCCTGTAAAAAATAAAACCACAGAACTTTTAAAACCAGAAGAAATAAGTCCTGATAAAGTAGTTGAACAAACAATTATCGCAAGACAGAAATCTCTATGGGATCAATATTTCCTTTATCTTGATGTAGAAGCTCTGCTTTTAAGAAATTCATCTCAAAAAAGAAAATACATCACCGTATCAGCGGAAGAAAGAAATAGAATGCTTAAAAACTACAAAGCAGACCTTATGGAAGAAAAAATTGACAATGATGTTGTAGCTGTTCCTGAAAAATTTGAAATCGAAAAGACTGTTTATACAAAGACAGAAGGAACTGTTACAGTAACAGAGTGGTTTAAATATCCTAATTACCATGAAAAAAAGAGTTATGTATATAAAGTTCGTCAGAGAGAAGGAATCTGGCAGATTTATGACTATAGCGTTACAAATTTGGGGACTGAGTAATGAAAACACTAGTTATTGCGGATAATGACAGCGTAGTTGAAAAAATTAAAAAATCTCTGGAAAAAGCAAATATTGATGCAATATACTACCGTTGGCTATTAAAAGCTTTGGATAACATTGAAGAAATCAGCCCTGATTTGGTTATAATCAGTGCAGCAGAATATCCCCGCCACTGGAAAACGCTTGTACAATACTGCAAATCTGGAATTTTGAAAAAATGCCCGGAATTTATCCTTTATCGAAATGATGACATTTCTGAAGAAGAATTAAATAAAGAAAAAGCTCTTGGAATAAAAGGAGTTTTCACAAATTTTGTTAGCAATCATCTGGAAGAACTGTTAAAAGAA
This sequence comes from Treponema sp., assembly GCA_024693045.1. Taxonomy (GTDB): domain Bacteria; phylum Spirochaetota; class Spirochaetia; order Treponematales; family Treponemataceae; genus Treponema_D. The sequence continues at coordinate 10,414 of JAILLQ010000037.1, read as the reverse complement.
GAAAGGACTTCTAAGGCGCAAGAAGAAGTCAGCGTAAAGGAAGAAAGAAAGCTTTCTCAAAATACAAAAGCTGATTCTAATTTAGTAGACTGCCCGATTCCTTCTGTATCTGACATTTTAAACTGCAAAGCAGATTCAATAAACATTCCTTCTGTTGATAACCTTTTAATGTTCGAAGATATTCATAAAGAAATGAAGGAAGATAAAACACAAGACATTACTGTCGAAAATGAAGTTGAAGAGCTTGTTACTGAAGAAAAAAGTAAAAGTGAAAACTTTGTTTCAACTTCCCTGCCAAATGTAGATAACATTCTTGCAGAATCATCAGTGATTCCAAGTGTAGACATGTTGATTCCTGATTTTACACCTTCTGTTGAAAGTCTTGAAGAAACTTCTATTCCGACTGTTGATTATGTCTTCGAAAATACGGCAGCTGGAAAAAGAAAACATTCTCTCTTAGCAAAAATTCAGGAGCTATATGGCTAAAAATACAAAAGCTAAATTTTTTTGTCAGAATTGCGGTTCTGAAGTTCCTGAAAATGCAAAACTCTGTACAAAATGTGGTAAGTTTTTTATAAGTGTCCGCTGCCCTTCCTGTGGATATACAGGAACCTCTAAGGAATTTAAAGAAGGTTGTCCCCAATGTGGGTATGCAATGGGCAAAAAAAAGCAAACTGCCTTTACAACAACAGACAGAGCTAAGGCCTTGAATATGATGTTTTCAAACGCAAAAGCTTATAGTAATCAAAAAGCCGTAAAACACAGCGAATCCTTACCTGTATGGATTTATGCTTTTACATTTTCTCTTTTGTGCATTGTTGTATTTGGAATTTACAGCTGTATAAAATAACATTAAAAATCTAAGGTAAGATTATCTTTATTCATTTTTTCTATTATTGCAGCTTCCAGATTAAAAGAAAGACTGACATCAAGATTTTCAATTTCATTAAAATTAAGATCTGCCGAAGAAATCTGAACCTTAGCCTTAGATAAAAAATCGACAATTGAAAGATATGCGTTATCAATTTCCTGCTTTTGGCTAACACTGCCTTCAAAGGAGGAAAGTTTCTCATATAAACATTTTTTTATAACAGCCAAATCTTTAAAAGTCATTTTTCTATTCTAATGAATTATCTATATTTGTAGAAGATGACCTTTTAGAAACAGAAATACCGTCTCCATCGTCGTAAAAAACGGTAGTGAACTCTTTATTTGCTTTTAAAAAATCTATGAATTTTCTAATCTTTTTGACCAATTTTTTTGTACTGTAATTATGAGTCAAAGACAGATCCTGAACCATCCCGTGAAAATATATGTTATCTGCAATTATCGCACCGTTTTCAGTCAGATTATTCTTATAGCGTTCAAAAAACTTAATATACTGTGCCTTTGCAGCATCTATAAAAATTAAATCGAATTTGTCATCTATATTGAAATTCAGGGCGTCACCTAAATAAAGTGTAATTCTGTCTGATAATTCCATATCATTGATATTTTTTACGGCTTCATGATATCTTTCTATATCGTTTTCAATTGAAGAAACGGAAATATCTTCATCCAAAAGGGCAAAATTGATTGCAGAATAGCCGACTGCGGTTCCTATTTCCAATATTCTTTTTACATTGTGTTTTTTTATATATTCACAAATAAAAATAAGTCCACTGTCTTTTAAAATGGGAACAGCATACTTTCTGGCACTTTTTTTTATATCAATTAACTGAGTCATAATTATAAAAAACTAGGGCCCCGAACAACAACGTTATCCAGAGCCCTAGCCGTCCGATTTTCACGGACATCGGAGAGAGTTTATCAGCTTATTTACAAGCTGACTTTAATATATCACAGATTAAGAAATAGTCAAGTCTTTTTTGATAAAATTTATCAATAATTCATTTTTTTTTATTTACCCAACATAATCAATACATGATCTGGACAACTCTTCACACAAAGTCCGCAGCTTATACACTGAGAATAATCTATCTGTGGTATTCCACTTGAAATATCGATACATCCTTTTGGACACTTTTTTGCACATATACCGCATTTAAAGCAGCCTTCAGCACAATCTTTTTTAATCTGAGGTTTGTTATCACTACGGTTAGAACAGCGTGCGATAGCCCCTTTTGTATTTGCATTAATCAAAACAAATAGATGCTTAGGACAAGATTTTACACACTTTCCACATCCAACACACTTTTCTCTATCAACAGAAGGAAGACCATCTTCGCCCATGGTAATGGCTCCAAAAGGACAGGCAGCTGCACAATCTCCAAAACCTATACAACCAAAGGCACAGTTTTTGGTTCCATTCATTGTAAGCTGTGCAGCAGCGCAAGTTCTAACCCCTTCATATACACCCTTTGAAGAAGCACATTCTTTGGTACCATGACACGCTAGAAAAGCAACTTTTTTTTCTGAGCCACCTGCACTTACACCCATTATAGCGGCAACTTTAGCTGCACATGCGGCTCCACCAGCAACACATCCTGATACAGGAGCTTCACCTTTTACTACCGCTTCGGCAAAGGCATCACAACCTGCATACCCACAACCACCACAGTTAGCACCACTTAAAGCATCTCTAACTTCCTGAACTTTAGGATCTACTTTTACAGCAAAAATCTTTTTAAAAAATCCCAGTAAAACGCCTAGAAGAAAGCCAATTACAACAGCAGAAATCATTGTATAAATAATCAAAGTCATTTTCTTTCCTCTATTTAATCAAACCCTTGAAACCAAGGAAAGCAAGGCTCAAAAGTCCTGCTGCAATGTATAGAATTGGAGTTCCCTGAAAACTTTTTGGAATTACAGCAATTTTTGCTCTTTCCCTAACACCAGCCATTACAACCATACTTAAAAGAAAACCTGCTGCAGAACCCAAGGCATAAACAAGGCTTTCTACATATCCGTAATCTTTGCTGATACAGTTGATGGTTACACCAAGAACAGCACAGTTAGTTGTAATCAAAGCAAGATAAACACCCATTGATTTGTACAAAGAAGGGATAGATTTTTTAAGGAAAAATTCTACCATCTGAACCAAGGATGCAATTACAAGGATGAAAAAAAGTGTCTGTAAAAATTCAAGACCAAAAGGAAGCATAACAAATTTATATAAAGGCCATGTTACTGCTGTAGCAAGAATAATTACAAAACTTGTTGCAATTCCCATACCAGTAGCCTTTGATGTATCACTTGTCATTCCTACAAAAGGACAGATAGCAAGATATTGAATGAATACTACATTATCTACAACAGCTGATTTTATAAAAAGTTTAAGTAAGTCAATCATTTACTTTCCTCCTTTTCGACATTCTCTTTATTCTTCTGTAATCCACAGGCTGAAGAACATGCAGAACAATCATGAACCTTTGGAGGAGCAAGTTTTTTGCCTTCTTTCTTAGCCAGAATATATTTTACAAACTGTACAATTGCAGCCAGGAATCCAAATACTAAAAATCCACCTGGAGCACTATTAAACATACCAATTCTGTAATTTTCAGGAATAAGAGTTATCATAAGAGGAGTTCCACTCATCAATGTTCCTCCTCCCAACAGTTCACGGAAAAATGAAATAAGAACGAGAACAAAAGTATAACCTAATCCCATTCCAAGTGCGTCTAGAATAGAATTACCGGTGTTATTTTTTGAAGCAAAGGCTTCAACTCTTCCCATGATGATACAATTTACAACGATAAGGGGAAGAAATACACCAAGGGCATCATACAAACTCTCTACATAAGCCTGTAAAACTAACTGTACGATTGTTGTAAATGCGGCAATAATGATAATAAATACAGGCAGACGAATTGCAGAAGGAATTAATTTTCTGAAAATACTGATAACAATTTCGCTCATAAGTAAAACGAAAAGCATACCCATACCCATTCCAAGTCCGTTAAAAATACTTGTTGTTACTCCAAGAGATGAGCACAAACCTATATTCAAAACCAAGAGAGGATTTTCTTTAATAAACCCATTTGTAAAAATCTGAAGCTGCTTATTCATTGCTTCCTCCCAGATAAGAAGATAGTTCACGGCATCCTAGTTCCATAAGGGACGCAATACCATTTGAAGTAATTGTAGCTCCGGAAATCGCGTCAAAATTCTTTCCTGCTTCAAAACCATCATTGGCATTTTTGCCTTCAAACTGTTGATAAAAAGTTTTACCGTTTTCCAGTTTATATGTTGGATCATTTGCCTTTAAGCCAAATCCAGGAGAATCCGTTAATTTTAGAAACTTAAGGCCACGGATAATTCCATCTTTTTGCATACCAAGAAGAATAGTTCCTGTGTCATATGTAGGTCCTGAAACCTGAACGGCTCCACCTACAATCTGGCCATCAGTTATATTTTTTGCCAGAATAATTTTTTCTATTTTGCTTGTCCCATAAGACTTACCATGAAATTCAGAAAGAGTTTCAGCAGTAACACCTTCTTCTGGAAAAAAATCTTTCATGGCATTGTTCACTTTTTCAATCTGATTATTAGCGATTTTTGGAGAAGTAAAATTATTCACCATAGCAAGTACAGTACATGAAACAAGGGCATACAAGGCAAGTGAAAAGCCCAGCTTAAAAGTCTCATTCATTTTCATCTCCTTCAAGGCCAAATTCTTGGTTGATTTTTTTCAAATCAGCCTTTCGATTGCCTTTCTTGCCGTAACCGTACATTCTTACGGTAAAATTATTCAAATGAGGAGCAATTGCATTCATAATAAGAATACTAAACATAACTCCTTCCGGATAACCGCCGAATTTTCGAATTAAAAAAGTTATAAGACCACATCCAAAGCCAAAAATCAATCGCCCTGGCTTTGTTACAGGAGTTGTAGCGTAATCTGTAACCATGAATGTAGCTCCAAAAACAAGCCCACCTGTAAGAAGAGCTTTTAGCATGTCCAAAGCTGCAAGATTAATTCCGTTTGATAGTCCAGAAAGAAAAGTTAGAAGAGCAACAGTAAAAAGCATAGTAAGAGGTGCTCTCCAGTCAATTATTTTTGTTATCAAAAGGAAAAGAAAAGAAATCAAAATTAAAATAATAGAAGTTTCCCCTATACAACCAGCTCTGTTTCCAAGGAAAAACTGCATGTAATCGAAACTTTCAAGACTTCCATTTTTTATCTGAGACAAAACCGTAGCCTGACTTATTGCATCTGTTTTTTCTGTAAGAGAATCAAGAGACAAAGCAGGATTATACCAGTTTGCACCTATTGCAGCCGGAAAACTTATAAAAAGAACAGCTCGTCCAGTTAAAGCTGGATTAAATACATTGCTTCCCAAACCGCCAAACAAACCTTTAGCTATTACTACAGCAACTGCATCGGCAAGCAAAACCATCCAGAAAGGAGTTGTCGAAGGCAAAACTAGAGCGATAAGAAGACCGCTTACTGCAGCCGAAAGGTTATTTACTATTACTTTCTGCCCTGTAACTTTCTGAAAGAGTGCTTCAAAAGCAACAGCTCCAATCAGGGAAACAAGAATTGTAATCAAAGCTGGAAGACCAAAAATAACAATTCCAGCTACAGTTTCAGGAAGAAGTGCTATCAAAACTGCAAGCATTATTTTTTGAGTAGAACTTCCAAAAGTAAAATGAGGGCTTGATGAAATATGAAATCTGTTTTCTGCCATTTTTACTGCTCCTTCTTATTTTCTTCAAGTTTTTTCAGAGCTTCGGCTTTAGCCCTTTCCTCTGCCATTTTCATTCTAACGATACCTTTACCAAGACGTATTCTCTGTACAAGGCGAATATTTGCCGGACAGACAAAAGCACAGCATCCACATTCAATACAATCCATCAAACCGAATTTTCTAGCTTTGTCTATATTTCCAGCCTTCAATTCTCTAACGATTAAGACAGGAGAAAGTCTCATTGCACAGGTCGAAACACAGCGTCCACAAGAAATACATGGATCTTCCTGAGTTAGATAGGTTTCCTTTTCTGTAAGGAAAGTAACACCACTAGTACCCTTTGCTACAGGAAAAGCGTAAGAAGACATGGCAAATCCCATCATAGGTCCGCCGGAAATACATTTAACAGCCTGCCCTTCTTTTATATTAAAGAAAGAAGGAGTTAAATCACTCACTAAAGTACCGACAGGAACTCTTAAATTGCATGGCTTTTCTACAGCTCCACCAGAAATAGTCAGAGCTCTTTCGATAAGAGGTTTTCCCAATCTGAAAGCGTCACTTATTGCACAAACGGTACCAACATTCGAAATGATACAGCCTGCATCAGCGGGAAGTTTTGCACTAGGAATTTCAATTCCCAAACAAGAAGCTACTATAAATTTTTCAGAACCTTGAGGATATTTTGTTTTTACAAGGCAAACAGAAATCTTTTTCTTAAGATCTTTTTTGGCAATTTCTGCTTCGAGAATTGATTTTATATAGGCTTTGTTATCTTCAAGAGCAATTAAACCAAGTCCACCTGAAATTTTAAGTATAATAGAAAGCCCATCTATTAATCTTTCAGGACTTTCAATCATCGTTCTTTCATCACAGGTAAGATAAGGCTCACACTCTGCGGCATTAACAAGAACATAATCTATCTTTTTATCTTTAGGAGGATTAAGTTTGACATGAGCTGGGAAAGAAGCTCCTCCCATACCAACGATACCGGCTTCCTTGACTCGGGCCAAAGCTTCTTCTTTAGTGCAGGTAAAAGGGTCCAAAGGCTCCATAAAAGAAGTACGATTTTCATCATCGGCTTCAATTACAATACAAGGAGCCATTCCATTCCCTGTTACCAGAGATGAAGCAATTTTCTTTACCTTTCCCGATACAGACGAATGAACAGGACAGTTCATAAATTTATCACCAGTAGCAATAACCTGCCCTTTACTTACTAAATCTCCGACCTTTACCACCGGCTGGTTAGGAGCACCACCCATAGTAACTGGAATAGTTACAGTATTAGACGCAGGAAATGCATCTGTAATAGGACATTGATTACTTAATTCTTTGTTTTCTTGAGGATGAATTCCACCCTTAAAAGTATGCAGTTTCATAATTACATGAAAATTATAGTGGGGATTAAAAAAGTAGTCTATTTTTTTGGGAAAATTATAGTTAGTTACTTCTAACCAATCAATTGATGAATGTATTTAAAATTAAAAAAACCTAATCTCTTTCGAAATTAGGTTTTACAAGCTTGGGAAGTCAGGGAATCGAACCCCATCCGGTTGCCCAAGAGATTTACAGTCTCCCGCAGTCCCACTGTGCCAACTTCCCGGATAAGCTGCCTGAAGGACTCGGACCCTCGACCCCGAGATTACAAATCACGTGCTCTACCAACTGAGCTAAGGCAGCAAGTCGTTCGTTGTGTCGAACGTGTAATTAATATACAAAATACGAAAAAAAAGGTCAATAGCTTAAAAGACTTTTTTTGAAAAATTTTAAATAATTTTTTTTGATTACATAATCCCATGAATAGATGTTATAAACATATTCTGCTGTCCATGAAATCATATTTTTAAAACGCTTTTTATCTTCAAAAAATTCAATTGCTCTTTTCATACTTCTTATGAGGCTTTCAGAATCATTATGCATAAATAGGAAACCTGATTTTTCATCAAGTATTTTTTTTAGGCCCCCTGTAGAATGAGCAACAGGAATAGTTCCAAATACCTGACAAATCAAATCTTCAAGACAGCAAGGTTCAAAGAAACTTGGAATTAAAGCAAAATCAGCAGCAGAAGCTACAAGTCTTGAAATAGGCGCATTGTATCCATTGAAGAAAACAAGCTGGCCATCGTATTTTTTTGCAACCCTTTTAAGCTCTTCTTCTATGCTTGGTTCCCCCTGCCCCACAATAAAAAACTTTGCCTGAGGAATTTCTTTTAACAAAACAGGTAGAGCCTCCAACAAAAGAGGAAGACCTTTCTGAGATACAAGTCTACCGTGATACATAAAACAAACAGTTTTTTTATTTATGCTGTCCAAATCAATTGAACCATACCTTTTAATTCCTTCAAGATAAATAGATTTCTGTTTCTTTTCCGAAAGAACCTTTTTGCACAAAGAAAGGAAATAATTGCGGTTTTTTTTCTTTCCCCTCAAAAGCCCCTTTCTTGGACTGTAAGAGTGCGGTAAAAGAGAAACCTTTTTCTTTTCAGGTCTATAAAGACTGTAGTCAATACCATTCGTAATCCCTGTTATGGGAATTGCCTTCTGGTAAAACTGTAAGGAAAGCCCATCGGTAAGTTCGTAATTGCCTGGATTAGAAAGTTCTTCTGCATAATAAGTTGAAACAGTCGTTATCAATGCATTGTTTGCAGCAAGCAAAAATGGTTCTACTCTGTTTCCATTTAGAGCGGTTCTTAGCAAAGCAGAATCAAGACCTGTAATATAAGCAGCTTGATCCATATCTTTAAACTCATGATGATAAGCTGGTCCTGCATTATGAATGGTAACTATGTGTCGTGATTTTTCAAAAAAGTTTTGATTCTCTATCTTTGCATAACAGGGAAAAATGGCTGTAGAAGCATCATGGCAGTGAACGATATCTGGTGCAAAATCTTTAGAAAGAGATTTTGAATATAGAGCAATAGCTTTTGAAAAAAGGGCATCAATAAAAAGATAATCTTCATGCCCCTTACCCCTTTTGTGAAGGGGATTTTCTTTTTCTTCTTTTTGGGTGTAAACATATACAGCATCTTTTTCTGCAAATGATTTATGCTCAACAAAAACGACTTCTACACTATCTTTACAAAACAAAGCTTTAGAAAAAGAAACATATTCTTTTTTTCCGCAGATATTTACGGGAACATCCCTTATAACATTGCGACAAAGAGAGTTTAACTTATCCGTCCTTGTGCAACCGTAAAATGGCATAAAAAGAGTTACTTTGTTTCCTGACTTAGCAAAGCCTTTTGCCAGAGCATATGTTACATCCTTTACACCGCCAGCCTCTGCAATTCCTGCACATTCCATTGACAAAAGCCAGATTTTCATAAACTTACAATCTTCCCTTAAGATCTGGACGTAAAAGGCTTGCACCACCAAGATAAACATTTTGAGGAACAGAACCTTCTTCCATATAGACAGTGGCTAATACTCGGATAACTTTTTCAAGCCCGCCCTTGATATAAGCCTCCTGGCTACAAAATAAAGGTATACAGGAAACATCAGCTTCCTTGTAAAGCCGGCGAAAAGCAGCGCAAGGGTTCATTTCATCCAAATCTTTTGTAAGAGTAAACTGCATGGAAACGAAATCCTCGGGCTGTAATTTATTTTCTGATAACAAAAGAGAACACATTTCCAAAGTCTTTTCAGAAATTGACTCCTTTGTATTTTCACAAGTAATTGCACCACGAATGCCGTAAAGTCTTTTCATTTTTTAATCCTTTATTTTTTAATTAACAGCTGCACTTTCTTCCTCGGCTTCCTTTAAAAAGTCAGGAGTAAGTTTCTGCTTTTCAATATACTTATCTCTTACAATTTTAAATAATCTGAAATCAGGAATGGTAACATCAGACAGTTTGATTGTAGAATATTCAATCATTGAGTCCTTTTTATAACCGGCAAGTTTAAGAAGATCTTCTGAAGTTAAAAGTTCAGGCAGAATTAAATCACCTTTTTCAACCTTAATCTGCATGGCAGTTACTATTTTACCGCAAAGTTCCTGAAAATCATTATTTATGTATTCTTCAATTTCTTCTTCATTGGATATCTTCGAACTTGAAAATAACTCAAGAATATTTTCACGAGAAATAAAAGCATCTGCAGTAAAATCATAATTTGCACTAAAATCAGTGTCCGAAGAAAGTAAGGATCCATAAAAATCACCGTTTGGCACAGTATAAGAAATATTTTTTTTAAGTTTGTAATGCTTAATTTTAAAAATTTTCATTTGAGCATTGGAAGGAATCAAAAATTCCCAGTGCCAGGAAAAAACTCCGGGTTCAACTATCTGTTTTGAAATTCCCCCCGTTTTAGAGACAATCACGCCAAAACCATCAGAAGGTACCTTGAACTGTGTCCATCCCAGAAAGAAAAGTACTGCAGCAAATACAGAAAGGATAATGAAGCATGCAAATAAATTCTTTAAAAATTTTTTCATTTTAGCCCCTTGACGGTAAAAAATACAATTTTTAGTATAACAATGCTTTATGTTTACTGCAAGAAAAGAAAAAGGCAAAAAAATCTCCTCTTCAATCCTTTACAGACTCACATTAAGGGCTGTCCTCTTCTTATTTCTGTCTGTTATTGTTTTCTGCTTTTTTTATCTTACAGGAAACTACCTTAATTACTTGGATTCATCCCTCTCTCTTCTAATCAGTGTAATCGGTATCACAGATACGGCTTTAATTATCTTTAGCCTTGTAGGAATTATAGAAAGTATAATTTACATTATTCTGAATAAAAGTAAACGATTAAAATACACCTTTTTTCTCTTTTCTGTAATAATAATT
>JAILLQ010000008.1 GCA_024693045.1 Treponema sp. | reverse complement strand
TATAGCAATGGATAAGGTTACTGAAAAAGAATACCAGGACCCTTTTAAGGGTAGTAAGTAGTACCAAAGGCCTTTTAAGGGCCTGCGGGTGACAAGCTGCAATAGGCTTGAACGTATGTGAAAGCGTGGGACTTAAGTCTCTGCTTGAGACCCTTAGCCTTATAGGCTAAGAGCAAACCACCCGTTTGACGGGTGGTTATGATTTAACTTGAAAAGCAACTAAATTTTTATTTGAAAAGAGGGCTGCGCCGGACTTGGAGGGGCTGTGCGTCTTTTCTGACAGAGGAAGAAAAGACCGAGGCGGGGGAGCCGAGCCCGGAATGGCCGGTTGAAATTGGGTTTGCGCCCTTTTTTGACATTTACTAAGCAAATGAAATTGGTTAAAATTAATTATTCATTTTGAGGATGGAGGAAAAAATGAAAAAAATTGCTTTGGTAGCTTTGGCTGCTATGGTTCTTTCAATTTCGGGTTGTGCGAAAAGTGAAAGCAACTCGATAAAAGTAGGTGGTGTAGCACCTTTGAGCGGTAATGTAGCTGTTTATGGTGTTGAATGTAAAAACGGTATCGATTTGGCTGTTGAAGAAATTAACGCTGCTGGCGGTATCAATGGTAAAACTGTTGAATTTTTGTGCGAAGATGATGAAGGTTCTCCTGATAAGACAGTAAACGCATTCAAAAAACTTATTACTAAAGATCGCGTTAAATACGTTATTGGTTCTTTGACAAGTGGTTGTACTCAGGCGATTACAACTTTGGCTCAGGCTAGTAAGGTTGTTCAGATTGCTCCTGCTGCTACTGCTCCTGCTATTACAGAAGCTGGTAATTATATTTTCCGGGCATGTTTTATTGATCCTTTCCAGGGTACTGTTGGTGGAAAATTTGCTTATGAAAATTTAAATGCTAAAAAAGCTGCTGTTTTGTACGATGCTGGAAACGATTATTCTGTTGGTTTGCAGGATAACTTTGTTGCTACTTTTAAAGCTTTGGGCGGTGAAGTTGTTGCAGTTGAATCTTATGCAACTGGAGACAAGGATTTTAACGCTCAGCTTACTAAAATTAAGAATTCTAAACCTGATGTAGTTTATTTGCCAGATTACTATGGTACAGTTGCTTTGATTGCAAAACAGCTTCGTGCCCAGGGTATTAATACTCCGTTAATTGGTGGTGACGGTTGGGATGGATTGACTGCAAGCGCTGGTGATGAAGTTTTGAACGGATTCTACTCTAACCACTATGCTGATGACTCAAGTGAAGCTGTTGTTCAGAAGTTTGTAAAATCATTTGAAGAAAAATACGGAAAGAAGCCTAATTCTTTTGCTGCTTTGGGTTATGATTCAATGTATCTTTTGAAAGATGCTATTGAAAAGGCTGGTGCTGAAGATTCTAGTGCTGTTCGTGCTGCACTTGAAGCTTCTGACGGTGATTATGTAACTGGTCATTTGACTTTTGATGAAAGAAGAAATCCTGTTAAGTCGGCTGTTATGATTCAGCTTGTTAAGGATGCTGACGGAAAGGTTAGAACATCTTATAAGACTACAGTAAATCCTTAGTCTTTGGGGAAGAACACCCCCTCTACTTCGAAGCGGGGGGTTTTCTTCCCCAAACCCCATCTTTCCCCCAGCACGACTTAGGGTTCCCACCCTAAGAACCCGGGATGGGGGAAGATGTGAGAGAATTGGGGAAGAGAAAGGGGAAAACCTCGCTTCGCTGGTTTTGTTTTTGGGAAGAGGTTGTGTGGAGCAAAACCTCGCTTCGCTGGTTTTGACTTTGGGAAGAGGTTGAGTGGAGCAAAACCTCGCTTCGCGGTTTTGATTTTGGGAAGATGTTGTGTGGAGCAAAACCTCGCTTCGCGGTTTTGTTTTTGGGGAAGAGGTTGTGTGTGGGGAAAACCTCGCTTCGCGGTTTTGACTTTGGGAAGAGGTTGTGTGGGGGAAAACCTCGCTTCGCTGGTTTTGTTTTTGGGAAGAGGTTGTGTGGGGGGAAAACCTCGCTTCGCGGTTTTGATTTTGGGGAAGAGGTTGAGTGGAGCAAAACCTCGCTTCGCTGGTTTTGACTTTGGGAAGAGGTTGTGTGGGGCAAAACCTCGCTTCGCTGGTTTTGACTTTGGGAAGAGGTTGAGTGGAGCAAAACCTCGCTTCGCGGTTTTGATTTTGGGGAAGAGGTTGTGTGAGGGGAAAACCTCGCTTCGCGGTTTTGATTTTGGGGAAGAGGTTGTGTGAGGGGAAAACCTCGCTTCGCGGTTTTGTTTTTGGGAAGAGGTTGTGTGTGGGGTAAACCTCGCTTCGCGGTTTTGTTTTTTTTGGGGTAAAAGTTTATTTTTGTTTTGGGGAGTTTGGGGCTCTCTTTTTTTATTTTAAATTCATTATTTTTTTTCTTTGGGCTGCGCTGAGCGTGTAAGGGTTGTGCGGAGCACAAGGATTTTTGTCGGCTTGGTCGGCAAAAATACCGAGCGTTAGCGGGCCCTGGAAGGCGTCTGGCGGTTGGGTTTGCGCCCTTATCTAATTGAAAGGTATGCTTTTCTTCTTTATAATGTAGGAATGTTTCGTTTATATGTAGAAAGAAAGCCTGGTTTTGCTAACGAGGCTGGTAGTTATTTGGCTCAGATTAAGAATTTTTTGGGAATTACTGGTGTTACTGGTGTTCGTTATTTGAATCGCTATGATGTTGAAAATGTTGGTGAGGCTGTGGGTAAGGCTGCGGCTACTAAGATTTTTAGTGAACCTCAGAGCGATTTTGTTTTTTATGAAAAGGTTGATGTTTCTTCTGATGACTCTGTGATTGTTTGGGAGTACTTGCCTGGTCAGTATGATCAGCGTGCGGATAGTGCTGAACAGTGTCTTTCTTTGCTTCGTGCGGGTATGGCTTCTTCTTGTAAGGTTTTGAATGAAGAACCTCGCGTTCGTTGTGCTAAAATGGTTATTTTGAGTGGTAATGTTTCTGCTGATGACCTTGCGAAAATTCAGAATTATTTGATTAACCCTGTTGATTCCCGTTTGACTTCTGATGATAAAATTCCTGAAACTTTGGAAATGAAATCTGATGTTCCTGGTGATATTCCTGTTGTTAATGGTTTTATTAGCTGGAATGATGCTGAGCTTGATGCTTATCGCAACAAGATGGGGCTTGCTATGGATTTGGCTGATATCAAATTCTTGCAGGAATACTTTGTTGGCGAAAAGCGCGATCCTACTGAAACTGAAATTCGTGTTCTTGATACTTACTGGTCGGATCACTGTCGACATACTACTTTCTTGACTGAACTTAAGGATATTAAGATTGAAGATGGTCCTTATGCTTCTTTGTTCAAAAAATCTTTGCAGAACTACACTGAAATGCGTACTGAGCTTTATGCCGGTCGCGATGATAAGCCTGTTTGTCTTATGGATATGGCTGTTATCGGTATTAAGTATCTTAAAAAGCATGGCAAGCTTGATAATCTTGAAGTAAGCGAAGAAAATAATGCCTGCTCTATCTACATTGACGTTCATTATACTAGAGATAAAAATGGTAAGCCTTGTGATGAAAAAGAAACTTGGCTTCTGATGTTTAAAAACGAAACACACAATCACCCTACAGAAATTGAACCATTTGGTGGTGCTGCTACTTGTATTGGTGGTGCTATTCGAGATCCTCTTTCTGGTCGCTCATGGGTTTACCAGTCTATGCGTGTTACTGGTGCTGCTGACCCAACTGTTCCTTTAAGTGCGACTATGAAGGGTAAACTGCCTCAGGTAAAGATTTGTCGTGAAGCGGCTCAGGGGTTTGCTTCTTATGGTAACCAGATTGGTTTAACTACTGGTCAGGTAACTGAACTTTATCATCCAGGTTATGTTGCTAAGAGAATGGAATTGGGTGCTGTTGTTGCTGCTGCTCCTCTTAATACTGTAATGCGTGAAAGACCTGAACCGGGCGATGTTGTTATTTTGCTTGGTGGTGGAACTGGTCGTGATGGTATTGGTGGTGCTACTGGTTCTTCTAAAGTTCATACTGAAAAATCGGTAACTACTGCTGCTGCTGAAGTTCAGAAGGGTAATGCTGTTGAAGAAAGAAAGATTCAGCGTTTGTTCCGTAATAAAGATGTAAGTTTGATGATTCGCCGCTGTAATGACTTTGGTGCTGGTGGTGTTTCGGTTGCTATTGGGGAACTTGCTCCTGGATTGAATGTAAATCTTGATGTTGTTCCTAAAAAGTATGAAGGTTTGAACGGTACTGAACTGGCTATTTCTGAAAGTCAGGAACGTATGGCTGTTGTTGTTCGCGCTAAGGATGCTGAAAAGTTTATTGAATATGCTAGGGCTGAAAACTTGAACGCTGTAAAGGTTGCTGATGTAACTGATACTAATCGTTTGGTTCTTACATGGCGTGGAAAGAAGATTGTTGATTTGGGACGCGAATTCCTTGATGCCGCTGGTGCTCATCATGAAGCTGTTGCATTAATTGAAAGCCCTGCTAAACAGGAAGAAAGCCCTCTTGTAAATGCATTGGATTCTGTAAAAGTTGAACTTGAAAAGGGTGATGTAAAGAAGGCCTGGCTGGCTGATATGAGTGATTTGGCTTGTTGTTCTCAGAGAGGCTTGGGCGAAAGATTCGATGGCTCTATCGGTTCATCTACTGTATTGTTCCCTTATGGAGGAAAATATCAGTGCACTCCTGAAGCTGGTATGTGTGCAAAAATACCTGTTGTAAGTCCTTTTGAAACTTCTACAGTTAGCCTTATGGCTCATGGTTTTGATCCTCGTGTTGGTGAATGGTCTCCTTGGCATGGTGCTCAGGTAGCTGTTCTTTCAAGCCTTACAAAGATTGCATGTATGGGTGGAAGACCTAGAGACTGTCGTTTAAGTTTCCAGGAATTCTTTGGCCGTGCAGTAAATGAAAAGGCATGGGGTTATCCTGCTGCTGCTTTGCTTGGTTCTATCGATGCTCAGAATGCTATGGGAACAGCTTCGATTGGTGGTAAAGACTCAATGTCAGGTACATTCGAACACATCAATGTTCCTCATACTTTGGTTTCTTTTGCTGTTACCAGTGATGATGTTAAAAATGTAACTAGCGGTTCATTTAAGAAGGCTGGAAATAATGTTTATCTTGTTAGTCTGCCTTATTCAGCTGAACTCGCTCCTGATTTTGATACATTTACTAAAAATACTGACTCTCTTTACGAATTGAATGCAGGTGGAAAGATTTCTGCTATGTATCCTGTTTGTGCTGGTGGTCTTGCTGAAGCTCTTACAAAAATGGCTATGGGTAATAAGATTGGTGTAAAAGTTGAAAAACTGCCATTTAGTGCTACTGCTTTGGAATGTTCAAAAGATTCAAAGGTTTCGGCAAAAGATTTGTTTACTCCTCTTTATGGTTCAATTATTGTTGAATCTACTGTTGAACTTGATGAAAGAATCTTTGTTGAAGGAACTTTGACAAAACTTGGTAAAACTGTATCAGAAAAAGCTATTCAGATTGCACTTCCTGGCCTTGCTGAAATTGAAGTAAAACTTGACGAAGCAGAAAAGGCTTGGGAATCAAAGCTTGCTGATGTATTCCCTCCTGTAAGTGGTGCGGAAGTTCAGGAAGCTCTTCCTGATTTTGCAAAAGAAGTTCATCCTTCTTTGACTGAAGCTAGAAAAAATCCTGTATTTGCGGCTCCTACATGTAAGCCTAAAGTTCTGATTCCTGTATTCCCGGGAACAAACTGTGAATTTGATATGGCTCGTGCTTTCAATTTGGCTGGAGCTGAAACAAAGATTATTGTGTTTGCAAATAACACTCCTCAGGCTCTTAAGAATAGCCTTGAAACTTTGCAGAAGGAATTAAAAGAAACTCAGATTCTTGCTCTTGCCGGTGGATTTAGTGCAGGTGATGAGCCTGATGGTTCTGGTAAGTTTATTGCAAATGTTTTGCGAGAAGGTCACATTTCTGAAGAAGTAATGAATCTTTTGAAGAAGCGAGATGGTCTTGTTCTTGGTATCTGTAATGGATTCCAGGCTTTGATTAAGACAGGTCTTGTTCCTTACGGTGAAATTAAAGATCCTAGTGCTGATATGCCAACTCTTACATTTAATAAAATTGGACGCCATATTAGCCGTGTAGTTCGTACTAGAATGGTAAGTGCTGCAAGTCCTTGGGCTATGGATGCAAGTGTTGTAGATCCTCGTTTGCACCTTGTTCCTATCAGCCATGGGGAAGGTCGAGTTGTAATTGAAAAGTCATTTGCAGAAAAACTATTTGCTAATGGACAGATTTATTCTCAGTATGTGGATGAATTTGGAAATCCAGCAATTACAGAACCTGATAATCCAAACGGCTCTTTGTTTGCAATTGAAGGTATGACAAGTCCTGATGGTCACGTACTTGGAAAGATGGGTCACAGCGAAAGAACTGTTGGTATTGATTCAAATGGTGCAAGCCGCGATTTGATTATGAATATTGCAGGAGATCCTCTTACTAATTCATGTGAAAACAGTTGCCAGAACCTCTTTGCTGCTGGTGTAAGATACTTTAAATAAAATATTTAGAAAGGAAAGTTTATGAAAAAAAATGTTATTTTTGCGTTTCTGACTGCAGCTACATTGCTTCTTGCTTCATGTGGTGGAAACATTGATAAAAACGGTTGGTATACAGATTTTGATGAAGCTAAGAAAGTTGCTCAGGCAAAAGATAAGAATATTCTTTTGTTTGTAAACTCTGTAAACGATGTTCCTGGTTCATCTGTTGGTGTAAAAACTATAACAGAATCTGGTGAATTTACACTTGATCTTGAAGCCGAATATGTTTGCGTTCACTTTGATTTTGGTGATATGTATACTGTTTTGCAGGGGGTAGACGAAAACGCTACTAGTTCTGAACAGAAAGCTGCTGAAAAAGCCCGCAACAAGATGCTTAAACAGTTTACTTATGCAGATATGTATTCAGTTCAGGAAACTCCTGCAATCGTGCTGATTTCTAAAGATGGTTACCAGATTACTTCTGTGTCTTGTGAATATACAAACAATTCTGCACAGGGATATGCAGCTCTTGTTCGCTCAGAAGCTGAAACTGTTGCAGAGTTTGTAAAAAAAGTTGAAAAGACAGAAAAGGGTACTAATAAGGCAAGAATTGATGCAATCGACGAATTGTACGAATCTGCTTCAGAAACACAGAGACTTGCAATGGTTGACTTGAGCCGCAAACTTGTAAAACTTGATAAGAAGAATGAATCTGGACTTGTAACAAAGCATCTGTTTTCAATTGCAAATGCAGAAGCTTTTGAGTTGATTACAAAACATGATTTTGAAGGCGCAATTAAGCTGTACGTAAAATATGCAACAGACAAAAGAATTGCTCCAGTTGATGCTCAGGCTCTTTATTTTATGGCTGCTTCTGTTTGTGCAAAAAGTGGAATTGCGGGTGCAGAAAAGATTACCGAACTTCTTGAGCTTTCTATTAAGGCTGCTCCTGAAAGTGAAAGCGTTGCTAACATTCAGGAAATTATAAAAAATATTAAAAATATGCAGGAAGAAGCTGAAGCTGAAAAAGCCGCTGCAGAAGCTGCTCAGACAGAAGAAGCTTCAAACTCAGCAGAAAATGCTGATTCATCAGAAGCAAATACAGCCAGTGAAACAAGTGAAGCTGGCGAATAGTAATTTTGAGTGATGCTGCTCTTATAGGACTGCTTATAGTATCAGCGGTCCTAGTTGTACTTTCTATGCTCTTTAGCATTTCCGAAAGTTCTTTTCTTTCTATGAATAAGCTTAGGCTTATGATTTTACGAAAGGAAAAAAAACGCCGGGCTATAAGAGCTGGAAAGTTGCTTGAAAAAAAAGAACTTCTTATAAATACTCTTCTAGTTGCGAATGAACTTGTAAACATTCTTCTTAGTTCTATTATTACGGCCGTTGCTGTAAAACTTTTTGGATCGAAAGGTGTTGGTATTGCAACTTTTGTTGTAACTCTAAGTCTTTTGATTTTTGGTGAAATCACTCCAAAAGCAATTTCTACTAGAAATCCAGACAGAATAGCTTATTCTCTTTCTTTCTTTGTAAAAGTGGTTATGTTTATTTTAAAACCACTTGTTCTTGTCATTACTTTTATTTCGCGTGTGATTTTAAAAATAAGAGGGATAAGTGTAGAAAAACCTGAGCATACTTATTCGGAAGAAGATATAAAATCCTTCATTGAAGTCGGGGAAGAAACAGGTGTTCTTCAGAATGGCGAAAAGAATATGATGAACGGGGTATTCAAGTTTAACGACCTTGATGCAAGTGAAATTATGGTGCCTAGAACAGCGATTATTAGCTTGAGTGAAGAAACTTCGTATGCAAATGTAATCGAAACTGCTCAAAGAACCAGACTTTGCAGGTTTCCTGTTTTTCGTCGCAATATAGATGATATTGTAGGTTTTCTCTATTTAAAAGATTTACTAAAAACGAATCCCGACGATTTTTCAATAAAAGAATTGATGCGTCCCCCTCTCTTTATTCCCGGAACTAGAAAAATTACTTCAGTTCTGCAGGTTATGCAGGAAAACCGCCAGTCGATTGCAATTATAATTGATGAATACGCGGGAACAGATGGTTTATTAACTCAGTCAGACATTCATCGTGAAATCTTTGGTACTACTGGTAGAAAAACCCCATGGCAAGGTGAATTTAATCCTAATGACTTAAAAGATAGAAAAGGTTTTTCTCTTTCAGGCGGAACTTTACTTTTGGATTTGAAACTTCATTTTGGAATAGAGTTGAAATCAGATATAAATGCAACTCTTGGTGGTTGGGTCACCGAAAAACTTGATCATATTCCTATGGTGGGGGAACAGGTTTCTTATGCAGATAGAATTTTTAAAGTCCTTTCAGTTGAAAAAAGACGAATTACAGAAGTTTTTATTGAGGTGAAAAATGCTTAAGACTTTTGTAATGATTGCAATTTTGCTTTTTATTGTAAAATTTATCGCATTTTTTGCCGCTTCCGAAACAGCTTATCTTTCTGTGACTAAAATAAAATTAAGACAGCTAGTAAAAGAAAAGAAGAGAAATGCTTCTACGGCTTATAATCTTCGGGAAAATGTCGACGAACTGCTCACCATTATTTTAATTGGTATAAATTTTTTAAATACTTTGGGTTCTTCTCTTGCGACTGCTCTGGCTATAGAATTGGTTGGAAATTCTGGTGTTGGAATTGCGACCTTTGCTTTTACTTTTATGTCTGTTGTTTTTGGAGAAATTGTTCCAAAAACGATTGCTGGCCGTTATACGGATAATGTGGTTTGTAAAAATGCTTTTCCTTTGAAATTATTGGAAAAAATATTTTATCCGATTGTGTTCGTTTTTAGCGCTATTTCAAAAGGAACTGCAAAACTAGCCAAAGATCTTTTGAAGAATTCAGACGAAATTATAACTGAAGATGAATTAAAAACTTTGATTGAACTGGGCGAAAAAGAAGGTACTCTTGAACTTTCAGAAAAAAAGTTGCTGAATAAAATCATTCAGTTTAACGATTTAACTGTTCACGATATAATGAAACACAGAGCCTTTGTAAAATCTGTTGATGTAAAAGCAAGTAAAGAAGAATTGGTTAAGATTTTTGTAGATTCAGGTTTAACCATGATTCCTGTATATGAAAATAATAAAGATTCAATTATTGGAGTAGTTCATTATAAATCCGTTTTACTTGGAGCAAAAGAGTTGGATGGGCAGAAAGATTATATTCGTGCTGCAATGAAAAAGGTTCTTTTTGTACCGGAAACTTTTACAGCTCTGGAGTTGCTTTCAAAATTTAAGAAAGAAGGAACTGAATTTGCTGTGGCTCTGGATGAACAAGGGGCTTTGGCCGGAGTTGCAACTGCAGATGATATTCTTCGTGTAGTATTTAGCAGAATGACCGACGAAGAGAATTCAAAAGTTTCACCGGAAAAAAGAATTAAGTTTATTTCCAGCCGGGAATTTATAGTACCTGGCGACATCCATCTTACTGATATAAATGATATTTTAAAGTTGAATCTTGAAAGCGAAGATTTTATGACCTTGGGTGGATGGTTACTGGAAAAAATGGGCTCTTTGCCATCTACTGGAGAAATTTATTATTGGCAAAATGTTTTATTCATTATAGAAGATCAGGCCCAGAGGCGAATTCGTCAGGTTCGAATTAAGTTCCGGGGCCCAAGAGCTATTTAATCGTTTTTTTCTTCTTCTAATGGATCTACTTTGTAAAGCTTTGCAAGCTGCTTTCTTAAAGCTTCCATGTCGCGCTGGTAAGGAGCTGTAAAAGTGAGTTTTTCACCAGTAGTTGGATGAGCAAAAGAAATTTTATAGGCGTGCAAAGCAAGTCGGCTTAAAAGAGGCTGTTCTTCAAATTCATCTCCACGCCATGACCTTTTGATTTCACTTAATCTTACTGGCTTTTGATTACCGCTGTAGAGTGGATCACAAACGATACAAAATTTATTTTCCGCAAGGTGAACTCTGATCTGGTGTGTACGGCCAGTTTTAGGTTTTGCTTCTATCCATGAAAAAGGTCCGCAATTCCCAATCACTCTGAATTCTGTAAGACTTGGTTTTCCTATTTTTTTATTTACAACAGTTCTGTGTCTGGCGTCTCCGTCGGGTAATAGTGGTAAATCTACTTTTAGTTCTGTCCATAAAGGGTGTCCGTGAACAAGACAATGGTAGGTCTTTTCTACCTTTCGTTCCTGAAACTGCATGGAAAGATTTTTATGTGCTTCCGGATTTCTTGCATAAATTATAATTCCCGATGTGTCTTTGTCGATTCGATGAACAGCATAGAGTTTACCAAATTCTTCCTCTGCTTCTAAATCAAGACGAGGAGCTTCTGTGTCGTAACGGTCAGCAGCTATTAAAAGTCCGCTTCTTTTGTTAAGGACAACAATCTGGTCGTCCTGGTAAATTGTCGAGTAATCAGGAATTCTTTTCATGGGCACGATTATAACAGAAAAAAAAGTCTTTGGTAAATGCAAAAAAAAATCAACTTATTTACAATATATAGTCATTTCTTTTGACATATTTTTAAATAAATGGGAAAATAGATGCAACTTTTATACAGTTTTTTAGTCTAATTATGTGGAAAGACTGAATAAGTCTTCCAGGAGTTAAAATGTCTAGTTTAGTAAAAAATTTTCTTGTTGAAGACCGAGAGTTCAAAGATTACGATGATTTTAAGAAAAATTGTAGATTAAAAACTATTCCTGATTTTAATTTTGCTTATGATATTGTAGATAAATATGCCCAGGAGTATCCTGGAAAAAGAGCTCTTGTTTGGATAGATGATAACGATGAAGAAGAAATTTTCACATTTGATGATATTTCTCGTGAATCAAAAAGAGCTGCTTACTGGCTGGTTTCAAAGGGAATCAAAAAAGGCGATACGGTAATGCTTATGCTTCGCCGTCGCTATGAATGGTGGATTTTAATGCCAGCCCTTCACAGAATCGGTGCCATTGTAATTCCAGCAACAGACCAGCTTTTGCAGAGTGATATCGAATATCGTACAAATGCAGCAGAAGTAAAAATGATTTTCTGTTATGACAATCCTCTTGTTCAGGAAGAAATTGAAAAAGCTCTTCCAAAATCAAAATCTGTAAAGACTCTTGTAACTGTAGGAAAGAGCCGTGATGGTTGGATAAATTTTCATGAAGAATATGAAAGAATGCCAGCAGAATTCCCTCGTCCTGTAGGAGATGCGGCAACTCATAACGAAGATCCAATGCTTCTCTATTTTACTTCAGGAACATCCGGCTATCCAAAAATGGTTATCCAGGATTATGATTACCCAATCGGACACATTATTACAGCAAAATATTGGCATGGAGTTGTAGAAGATGGTCTTCATCTTACCATTGCTGAAACAGGCTGGGCAAAAGCAACTTGGGGAAAACTTTATGGTCAGTGGATTGCCGGAACTGCACAGTTTGTATATGACATGAATAGCTTTAAGCCTACAAAAATGCTTGAAATGATTTCAAAGTATGGACTTACAACTTTCTGTGCTCCTCCAACAGTATATCGTTACTTGGTTCGCCAGGATTTGAGTAAATATGATTTGAGTAAATGTACTCGCTTTAGTACAGCCGGAGAAGCTTTGAACGGCGAAGTATACAATAAATGGCTCGAAAAAACTGGTAAAAAAATCTACGAAGGTTATGGTCAGTCTGAATCAACTGTAATTTGCGGAAACTTTATGGATTACAGTGAAGTTCGCCCGGGTTCTATGGGTCGTCCTAACCCTTGCTATGATGTAGAAGTATTGAATCCTAATAACAAGCCTGTTCCTGCTGGTGAAACTGGTGAACTTTGTATTCACGTAGAACATGGTCGCCCATACGGTCTTTTGATGGGTTATTATAAGGACGTTGTTCTTACAGCAGATGCATTTGACGGTGGTGTTTACCATACTGGTGATAATGTTTACATGGATGAAGACGGTTACGTTTGGTTTGTCGGCCGTAAAGACGACATTATTAAAACAGCCGGTTATCGTGTAAGTCCATTTGAGGTTGAATCGATTTTGCAGCAGCACCCAGCCGTAATGGAATGTGCTGTTACAGGTGTAGAAGACGCAAAGCGTGGTATGGCTGTTAAGGCAACAATCGTTCTATCTCCTGGATACGACACAAAAGATCCAAAAGAAATGGAAACAGAACTTTCTACTTTTGCAAAAGAAAATACAGCTATGTACAAATGTCCTAGAATTTTTGAATTTGTAAAGGAACTGCCTAAAACTGTTTCTGGAAAGATTCGACGCGTTGAAATTCGCGAAAAAGATAAGGGAAAAGAAGCAAGCAATATTAAGCAGGAATTCTAATTCCTACTTGTAGCAAGTTGATAAATATTAATTCGATTGTTTAAAATTTCTATGATATAATTTTTCGTATGAAAACTTGCTACAATTGCGGAAAAATAATTTTCTCAAATAAAGTCTTTGGGCAAATCGGCAATAATATGTACACTTTCTGTAGTGACAAGTGCCGCACAGCAACATGGAATAAAATTGGAGTAAAAGGAGATGATTCCATGGACTTTTCTTCTGCTGATGCGGATGACGATACAGGATATCGCCATGAAACTAAGGAAAGTGGTGCAAAAGCTGGTGCTCCGAGTAAAATGGAAATTGTAAACGCTGAGTATTCTTACAGCGCCAGAACTGACCGTGTAACGCTAAAAATTGGTGCCTTAAGAAATAGAAGCGGAGAAAAAACAGGTTCGATTCGATTTGAACTGTTTATGTCTAAAACTGGGCCATTTTCACCGGGAACAAAACTTTCCGGCTACACAATGGCCGTAACATCTGTATATGAACCTTTGAGAGTTAATTCGGCTTATTCTAATGTTACTTCTACAAT
Organism: Treponema sp.; assembly: GCA_024693045.1. Classification (GTDB taxonomy): domain Bacteria; phylum Spirochaetota; class Spirochaetia; order Treponematales; family Treponemataceae; genus Treponema_D. The sequence goes on along the minus strand of JAILLQ010000008.1, from coordinate 44,091 downwards.
GCGACCTATCGAAAAAAAGTCAGGCACTTACCGTCCCGTCTTATTCGTTCGAGAATTGAATGAAGACGGAGATTGGAAGCTAACTGCCTATGTAAACTTTTCTGCACCAGAAAAGATTCTTTAGAAATAAGCCTAGATTTTATATTTTCTCACAAAGTTCCTGGATTAATGATACCAGGTCGTCTAGTTTTTTATGGGTCATGAGTGGATTAAGCAATGTGAATTTTAAACATACATGACCATTAGAAACTGTTTGACCTATTACAATTCCGTGTTTATGAAGCAGGCAGCGGCGAACTTTTTTGTTGATTTCATCAGAAAGGGAATCGTCGGCTGCTTTGTAACGGAATACAAGGGAAGAGATTTCTGGTTCAGTAATTACTTCAAAGTTCTTGTTATCTTTGATAATTGAATAAAGATAACGGGCATTCTGCATTGAAGTTGTAATTATGTCGCTCCAGCCATCTTTTCCTCTAGCCTGAAAACTCATCCATACTTTTAAGGCATCGAAGCGGCGTGTTGTCTGCAAAGATTTGTCTACAAGATTTGTGTAACCGTCTTCTTCGTCTTCTTCTCGGTTAAGGTAGTCTGCATGTATTGTAAGGGCTGAAAAATCATCAGCATTTTTTATAAGAACTGCTGAACAGCTGATTGGAAGCAGGAACATTTTGTGGAAATCTACTGTAATAGAATCGCATTTGTTTAGCGAAGAAACTAAATGTTTGTAGGTTTGGCTTAAAATAACTCCACTTCCGTAGGCAGCATCTGCGTGAAGCCACATGTTATATTTTTTGCAAAGTCTTGCCATTTTATCTACAGGATCTATTGAGCCAAAGTCTGTTGTTCCAATTGTTGCGACAGCAAGGAATGGAATATTACCGGAAGCGACATCGGCTTCGATTAGTTTTTTTAGGGCATCAAAGTCCATTCTTTTTTTGCTGTCTACAGGGACTTTTACAACACTTTCGTACCCCAGCCCCAGAATGTGAGCAGATTTTTCCATAGAAAAATGGCTTATTTCACTTGTATACATTCTGAGCTTTTTGAAATTTTCAGGAAGGCCGAATTTTTTTACATCATGTTTAAGAATAGTAGAAATAAACCAATCTCTTGCCAGAATAATTGCAGTTTGGTTTGACTGACTTCCGCCGCTTGTAAAAACTCCGTCGGATTTTTTAGGATAGCCGTAAAGAGCACAAAGCTGGCGGATAACTTCTACTTCGATTTCGGTTGCGACAGGAGCCTGATCCCAGCTGTCCATGGATTGATTGAATGTGGAAATAATCAATTCAGAAGCAATGCTTTCTAAGGTTGCGGGACTATGCAGGTGAGGCATATAGTCAGAAGATGATGTACGGAGCATGTTAGGAAGAATCTTTTCTTTTGTGAGTTCAAGAACCTGATCCCAGCCAAGACCATTTTCGGGAAGTATTTCAATACCTTTTATTTCTTTTTTTAATTGCTGAGGGGTAGGTCCTGAATAAGCAGAAGAGTCTTCGAAGGCTTTAGTTATCGCTTTTGCCGTTTGTTTAATAATTTCTTTGTAGGCTTTTTTGCTTGATTTTTTGTTTGTAAGGAATAGATTTTTCATAGTGCCATAATAGCAGATAATCAAATTGTATTGCAAATATGAAAAACTGGGTTAAAATTGTTATATGGAAAATCAGGCGAATGCAATCAGACAGTTTATTCAAGCGTGTAAAAGTTCTGTCTGTTTTTTACATATCTCGAGCAACCTCATTACAGAAGAATTAAAAGAAGGTTTTACCGTTCTTGATATGGCTAATGATTTTAGTCCATATAAGCCATTTCTATCTATTTTGAAAGATAATAATGATAGATTTTCTATAAACGAACTGGTTAGTAAAGCTTTTATTTCTCACAAAAAATCGATTGAATCCTATTTTTTAACTGATTTTTGCACCGAGCGTTATGATATTCCTCTTTCGTCAGAAATTATTTACGAACAGAGTCGATACATAGAAACTTTTGTAAATATATTACATGAAAAATGCGTTGGAAATTATTTAATTTTAAATGCACAATGCCTGTCTGAATGTTCCTTAAATTTAATCAAAGAACTTGAAAAAGTAAATTTTAACGGCAAAATAGCATTCTGTTTTTCTACTCTTCAAAATGATATGGAAATAACAGATGCAATAAAATTTTTGGAAGATCAAAGGTTAAAGGCGAATTATTTGCAAGTTTTATCCGACAAACTTGTAATTTATAAAGATAGAACTCAGTACAACCAAATTTTAGAATTAGAGGAAGAAAGTCAGTATAAAATCATAATGAAGACTCTTCGCAACAATAGAGTTTTTATTTGTTATAAGCAACTGAAAGATTTTGCTGATTGGGTTTCTAAAAACTTCATACAATTCTCTTATTTTTCTGAAGATGAAAAAAATGAGTTGTGTCTTGAACTTGCAAAATGTCTTTGCGAATGTAATTCAAAAGACGAAGCGATATTATATTTAAATGATATTTTAGATTCCCCGGAAGAAGATTATACAAGGCCTTTGGCATGCTTCCACCTTGCTAGAATCTTCGGGCAAAAAAAATCTTTTACACTTGCCGTAAAATATCTTTCTTTGGCAACTAAAGTTTTTGAAACTGCAGATGACAAAAATATGCTGGCGCTTTGTGCAATGCTGGATTTTCAGTTTACAAAAAATGTTGATGAAGAAAGAGATTTTTATAAATACAAGCTTGCTTTGGAAAGGCTGGAAAAGCAGGAGCTTTGGAATAACTATATTTCAACAGCAATCTCTTTGCCTTGGCAGCTTGTAAATGATGAGGGAATAAAAAATTCTCTTGATTCAGCTATATCTAATTATTTGGAACTGGCCCAGAAAGTTGATAACCAGCACCTGATATCTACCGTTTACCATTGGAGGGGAATTGTATGTTCTCACTTTGGAGAAATGGATCAGGCGATTATGTGGTATGACAAGTGTAATGAAATCCGCACAGAAATCGGAGAGATTACACCTCTTTTGAATATACGAAATGGCTTATGTTATGATGCAACTTGCCGGGCTATGTATAAGAGAGCCTATGATTTAGAAAATGGAATTATTGCTCGCCTTCCGGAAATAAATGATTTTGCTTCGATTGCAGATGCCCTAAAGAATTTAAGTTATGCCTTATTTTATTCAAGACATTATTCAAAGGCGTATGAAATATTCAATATTATCACTCACTATCTGCAAGTGTTTAATATGGAAGAATTCTTAAACAATTCTTTCCTGCCTTCTATAAACGATATGTTGATTTTTAAGTCAATTATCGATTTTGATTTAGGAGATTATATTCGAGCCAGAATTAATCATTCTAACATTGTGCAAAATACAGAATCTATTACAAAAGAAGATATGCCTTTCCTGTATTTTCTTGAAGCTTTGCTCCATGTAGAAGAAAGGGATTTGGTTTCTGCAGAAACTCTATTTTTAAAGTGTATAAGTGAGTTTAACAAACTTACCAGCAATATGAGTCATAAAGTTGTATTTTCATTCTATGAATTTGCTGTAGTGCTTTCTAAATTAGGTTATGAAGAACAGTCCAAAAAATATTTGCGTTTAGGGTTTAAATTAGCTCAAAAAAATGGCTTTACCTATTATACAAAAGGCAAAAAAAGATGCATTTCTTTGACTCAGTATATAAAAGGGATTGAAGAATTTGACCCTCTGAATATTGAAATGACTTTCTTTAAAGAAAGAGCAGAAAAGGAACAATTGCTTTCTTTGCTGCACAAGAGAATTCATGATTATCAATTTATCAACAAGATAAAAACCTGCATAATTCACGATTTGAACATTAAAAAGTATATGCAAACAATTCTGCTGGAAATCGGTGAGTACACAATGGCAGAAGAAGTTCATTTTGGCGTTATGGAAGCTTCTGAATGTAAGACCATGGAATCTTTTTTACACTCTGGAGTAGATTCTGTTACGCCGGAAATTTGGAAACGCCTTTTCAAAAAATCAAAGAAAAGCGATATTGCTCATCTGGTCTTTGATGAAGAATCGGGGGTTTATTTTGGAGATATCAGCTATGCGGATTATCGCTTTGCAATAATTATAAAACCTTCAAAAGGCACCGTATTTAATACAGATGTAATTAATACAATTTTGATTGCTCTATCAAGTGTTCAGTCTCAAGTTGTAATCTTCAAGCAGGAAGAGCATTTGATGATTATGAGCTCAACAGATCAGCTTTCCCGCTTGAAAAATCGAAACGCCTTCCAGGAATATATTTCACTTGAAAGCGAGCGGGTTCGCCGTTATCAGCAGAGAAAGGAAACCGTAATACAGATTGCAGTTGGATTTATAGATTTGGATAACTTTAAATACTATAACGACACCTTTGGTCATAATGTAGGCGATTTCTTAATAAAAAGTTTTGCCAATCTTTTACGTGAAACTTGTCGTAAAATTGATTTTATTTCTCGCTATGGCGGAGATGAATTTGTAATCATTATGGTAGATACAAATGCCTCTGAAGGAGTTCGAGTTTTCCAGAGGCTGAAGGAAAAGTTAGAAGAGCACCATTACTTCGTGCCTCAAATAAAATCTTTGTTAAAAGATGTTGAAGTAAATGTTCCTCCAGAAAAACTGATTGGTTTTAGTATGGGGATAAGCACAAATCATGATGTAGCAGAATGTGATAATCTTGATGTAGTGGTTCAAAATGCAGATAAAGCCCTTTATTATTCAAAGAATAAGTGCAAGGGTTCTGTTTCTATTTGGAGTGAAATAAAAGATTTGGTTTAGAAAATCCATATTTTGATGTATAATTAAAATATGAGTTTATTTATTTTAAACAATCTTATGTGGTTTTGGCTGGCAGTTATGATTGTCTGTCTTATAGTCGAAGCCTTTACTTTTTCACTTACAAGTATTTGGGGTGCAATTTCTGCGCTAGTTCTAATTTTCCTTAGTAAAATACGACTTCCTTTTAAATGGCAGTTAATCATTTTTTTGGTTTTAACAATTGTCCTGGTTTTAACTACACGACCATTTGCTGTAAAAAAGTTAAAATTAGGAAAAGAAAAAACAAATGTAGATTCTCTAGTTGGCCAAAAAGTTCTTGTAGTAAAAGATGTTACTGCTTTTGAAAAGGGTGAAGTAAAAACAAAAGGTGGAGTAATCTGGTCGGCTAAAAGTGATTCTTCTTCGGAAGAAAAAATAAAAAAGGGTTCAACATGTGAAATTCTTTCTGTAGAAGGAAATACACTTATAATAAAAGGAGTGGAGTAAATATGATTTGGGTCATAATTCCTGTTTTATTTGTGATTCTTATATTGATTTTAGTCAATGTAAGAATTGTACCTCAGTCTAAGGCTTTTGTAATCGAACGTCTTGGAGCATACTGTTCAACCTGGAATGTTGGATTGCATGTAAAATTTCCATTTATTGATCGGGTTGCAAATGTAATGTCACTAAAAGAAAAAGTACGTGATTTTCCTCCTCAGCCTGTTATTACAAAAGATAATGTAACAATGCAGATTGATACCGTTGTATATTGTCAGGTTACCGATCCAAAACTTTACACTTATGGTGTTGAAAATCCAATGAACGCCTTGGAAAACCTTACAGCTACAACTTTACGAAATATTATCGGTGACCTTGAACTTGATGAAACTCTGACAAGCCGAGATGTAATCAATTCAAAGATGCGGTCTATTCTGGATGAGGCAACAGATCCTTGGGGAATTAAAGTTAATCGAGTTGAAGTAAAAAATATTGATCCTCCACAGGCAATTCAAGAAGCCATGGAAAAGCAGATGCGTGCAGAACGAGAACGCCGTGAACAGATTCTTATTGCTGAAGGTCATAAACAGTCGGCAATTCTTGAAGCAGAAGGAAAGAAGCAGGCCATGATTCTTGAAGCTGAAGCACAGAAAGAAGCTCAGATTCAAAAGGCAAAGGGTGAAGCCGATGCTATTCTTGCAGTTCAGGAAGCTACAGCACAAGGTCTTAAGATGATTCGTGAAGCTGCTCCTGACGACGCTGTTATTCGTTTGCGGGCACTTGAAGCATTCGAAAAAGCTGCTGACGGTCAGGCAACAAAAATTATAATACCAAGTGACATTCAGGGAGCGGCCGGTTTGGTAGCAGGCCTTTCTGCTCTTGGAAAAAAATAATAATCCGAGTTAAATAATAAAAAGCCTGCCTTTGAATGAAATACTTCAAAAGCAGGCCTTTTTTTATAAAAGACTTTTATTTGTATTCTTTATCTACAGCAATTACAGCTTTTTCAAAGATGTCCATTGCAGTGTCGATTTCGCTGTCACTTACAGTCAGTGCACAAAGACATCTCATTACCGAACCATCCCGGCCGCCCTTTTCCATAACAAGCTTATTTTCAAAGCAAAGTTTCTGTACTTTTGCAGCAGCTTCGCCGTTTCTTGGTAAGATACCGTTCGCGTTTGGCTGTCCTTTTGGATTTACAAATTCACAGCCAATCATAAGACCTTTGCCGCGAACATCGCCGATAATTCCAACTTTTGACTTGATTTCGTTCATACGGTTCATGATTTTTTCGCCCTTACGAACTACTTCAGCAAGGAAGTCTTCTTTTGTTACTCGGTTAAGAACAATTGTTCCAGCCTTCATTCCCAGTTGATTTCCTCTGAAAGTTCCAGTGTGAGCACCTGGACCCCAAGTATCAAGTTTTTTGTTGTATATTACGATTGAAAGTGGCTGACTTCCTCCTATTGCCTTTGAAACAAGAATTACATCTGGAACGATTCCAGCGTATTCAAAAGCAAAGAGTTTACCGCTTCGACCCATTCCGCACTGGATTTCGTCAACAATCATAGGAATTCCAAGTTCCTGAGTTACGCGACGAACAGTCTGCAAAAATTTTACTGGAGCGGGATTTACACCACCTTCGCCTTGAATTGCTTCAAGAATAACTGCTGCCGGTTTTGTAATTCCGCTTTCCGGGTCTTTAAGAGTGTTTTCAAAGTAAGCACAGCAAGCATCAGTATCAGCTTCACCTTTTAAGCCGAAAGCGCTTCTGTAATTTGGATAAGGGAAATGCTGTACTCCAGGAATAAGTCCCTGAACCTTATCTTTCGCTCCAAGGTTTCCAGTGCAAGAAAGAGCTCCGTGGCCCATCCCGTGGAATCCACCTTGAAAAGCGATAATGTTCTGTCTTCCTGTTGCCGTTTTGCAGAGTTTTAAAGCAGCATCGGTTGCGTCGGTTCCGCTTGGCGAGCAGAATTGAATCTTGCAATTTTCTGCTAATTCTTTTGGAAGATGAGCTAAGACTGTTTGTACGAATTCGTCTTTTACCGGGGTTGTTAAATCAAGCGTATGAAGTGGAAAATCTTCCTGTATCAACGAAATCATTGCCTGATTTATTTCGTCATCATTGTGCCCTAGTGCAAGAGTACCAGCTCCGCACAAAAAATCCAGATATTTGTTTCCCTCAATGTCCTCAACCCATGATCCTTTGGCTTTTACCAATGCAAATGGAAATTTGCGTGGATAACTGCGGGCATTAGATTCTGTGGAATCCTGTCTGGTAATGTAATACTGATTGGTGCCTTTTTCTGACATCGACTTTCTCCATTACTTAGTGGATTAAACTATTTTAGGCCTAAGCCTGTCCGACTCTGTCAACGGCAGTTTTTTAGTCGGTAATAAGGAAAGATACTACTTTTATTTGGTTAGGGCAATCGGTAAGAGAAAAAATTAATTTTTATTTGGCGCAAACCCCTGTGCAACCGGCGTTCCAGGGCCCGCTAACGCTCGGTCTTTGCTGCGCAAATCCTTGCGCACTCCGTACGCAACCCTTCCATGCCGGCGCAGGCTGCTTTAGAAATTTTTAGATATTTGATAAAAAATATTATATGATATACTATTTATATTAAAAAGGAAGAAAGGTATGCTCAACTCAATTCAACTCAATTCAACTCAACTCAACACAACTCAACTTAACTCAGGTAATCGGTCTTTAAAAAATCGAAACTCAAATGTGGAATTACTACGCATAATTGCAATGTTCCTTATTGTTTTAACGCATACTCCAAGTCAAAGTTATTGTGCTGGTTATGGGTTGGAGGCTTGTCGTGGTGCAAAGGTTTTTATGGAAATGGTTTCATGTTTTGGGACTGTTGGTAACTGTATATTTATAATGATTTCCAGTTGGTTTCTCCTAGATTCAAAATTTTCATGGAAAAATGTATTTCGAATTTGGTTCTCGGTTTTTTCTGTATCATTAATAATATGTTCGATAGTAGCATTTTCTAAGTTGGAAATCGTAAGTTTTTTGGACGCTGCGAAATATTTGAGTTCAACATATGATGAAGTAAAGCATATTATTACAGGGAAAGAATTAAGACTTAGTGTGCTGCCTATGTATAGTAATATCTATTGGTTTGCTGGTTCTTATTTGATATTTTATACATTTGCTCCTTTTTTGAATGTTCTTGTAAAGAATTTGGATCAGAAGAATCATTTGAAGCTTGTTTTATTGTGTTATTGTGTAGTTTGTATTTTACCATTGTTTCCTCATGAATCCTTATATTATCCCATGAATAACGGACTTGATATGTTTCTTGTTTGTTATATGGCAGTAACATATGTAAAACGATATAAACCTGTTTTTCTAAAAAATGGAAAAAGAAATATCTTGGTAGGAATTTTATTGATATTTTTTATTCTGATTGTTTCATTCTTATGTAATTACTTTTTGTTCCCAAAGCACGGATTTGTATATCAGCATGTTGTGAATGTATGGAGTCTTTTGTTAAGTTCATTTTTTCTTTTTTGTGGGTTTGTAAATCTTGAGCCGAAATACAATAAATTTATTATAGAGGCAGGCAGTTTGTCATTTGGGGTTTATTTATTTCATGGTCATCCATTGATTTATCCCTTTGTTCTGCAAAAAATATTTAAAGTTGGAGAAAATTTAACGAAATCATGGATAATACCTTATACATTGTTAGTTACAATTATTGTATACGTAGCTTTTTCTTTGTGTGAATTACTAAGAAAAGAACTGCTTGAAAAAAAAGTTATGAAGTTAATATTTACGAAAAAATGTTAGGAAGTGCTTTTTTTAATAAAAAAGGCTGGATAGTGTCGGTCAAACAGGTTTGACCTATCACAAGTTTAGACTTCATGCAAAATTGCAGGGCAATTTTGCGCTCTGTAAGGAAATTATTGACGAATGCGCTTAGGCGCAGAACGAGTACCTTATGCTGCCTGCGGCATCAACGGACTTGAAGTGTATTTTTTTCAATTTGTTAAATAAAAAAGGCTGGATAGTCCTAAGCACAAGTTTAGACTTCATACCGTTGCTGCCTTCCGGCCCTGGCGGGGTTTTGAAGAATACTTTGAAAGGCATCCAGCCAATGATTTGACTTTAAAAGATATGGCTTAAATTGTCAATCGCCTTTTTTTGGGGTGTTTGGATATAGTTGAGCGGCAGAACCGTAGGCTTTTATGGGGTTTCCCTGAGAGTCAAATTCGGTGGTGTAATGAATGAGGAAAGGAATTCTGTTTGCGGTAAGAGGAATAATTTCTTCCTGTTCTGGGACTCCTTCTTCGATTTTTTTGTGCATACCACGGTACAAATTTGCATAGTCAGCAGGGAAAAGTCCGCTTTCAATTACTGGTTCAGGGTAATTTTCTACAAGCTCTGGAAGGCCTAATTCTCTTTTACAACGGATACAAGGGGTCATATTTTTTGTTTTGACATCATATTCCCAGTAGAATATTTTTGCCTGCTCACTTGCAACTTCAAAGCGCTTTTTTGAATTTATTAATTCATTTAGTTCCTGTTTTTCAGAAGTGATGTTGCGGATAAGAGCGTAAATCATATAGGAATCTTTTGCTTTTTCTAGAATTCTAAGGTCCGTACGTATACAAAGTTTTTCTTTACCACAACAACCAGATGTAATCGTTCTCCATGTTTCACACGAGACTTCTTTGTCGTTTTTAATTACTCTTTCTATAGCGTCAATATAGATTTTCTTATTGTCGGAATCCATACAATCAAAGAAATTTGCACTCATAATTTCTTTTTCGCTAAGATTCATATTGAATTCTTTGATGTATTTTGGATTTACTCTTAGAATTTCGATATAGCCCTTCTGGTACTGGAAAATTGCAGCAGGTCCAACGAATTGATTAAAAATAAGTGTTTCCTGAGATTGAGGGTTCCAAAAATCAACTTTAGATTCAATAGCTGTATTAGAATTTTCAAGCCTCTTTGGAGAACTTGTTTTGAGAAGTTGAATAAAATCTTCTTCTGGAAGAGGTTTTGAATACAAATATCCTTGAATTAAGTCGGCGCCAATGCTCTTTAAAAAATCTGCCTGAGCGGTAGTTTCTACACCTTCTGCAATTACTGCCAGCTTAAGCCATTTTGCCATGTGTACAACAGAACTGATAACGGTTCCGCCTTTTCCATGCTCCCTGTCATCTGAAAGGAATTTCATGTCCAGTTTAATAATATCAAAGTCGACATCTTTTAATACATTTAGAGAAGAGTAGCCGGAACCAAAGTCATCCATTTCTACAATGTAGCCGTGGGTGTGGAGTTTTTGAACTATTCTGTTTGTATTTTCACTTCCACCAAAAACAGCAGATTCTGTAATTTCTATGCGAACTAATTCAACAGGAACTTTATATTTCTTTCTGGAAATCTCCAGTTTTTCAACAAAGTCTGGTTGGAAGATATCGTAGCGGGAAAAATTTGTTGAAACTGGAACAGGAGAAATGCCCATGTCTATACATTTTCTCAAGAATTCACAGGCTCTTTCAAAAATGTACATATCTAGAATGGTGATAAAACCGTTCTTTTCAAAAATCGGAATGAATAAATCGGGGCGGATAAGCCCCTTATCAGGGTGTTTCCAGCGTACTAGAGCTTCTGCTCCTACCAGATTTCCTGATGAATGATCGTATTGTGGCTGAAAGTAGGGTATAAACTGTTTGCTTTTTAGGGCTTGAGCCATAGAACCAACAATTTCCTGTTCGGAAAGCATTTGGTCACGAATTTCTTCGGTGTATATCTTGTATTTTTGTGCGTAATTCCCCTTTATTGTGGATTGAGCAAGAATAGCTTTGTCTATCATCACGGAAGCTGGAGCATTTGTATCTGTTATTACATAGATACCTGCATTGCAGTTAACTGTTATTGGTAATTCGCATTGAGCAATTCTGTCGAGGAGTTTTTCAACAAAGCTTACTATATCTTTGTTGCTTGAATTTACGAAAATTGCAAATCGGTCACCGATGATTCGACATGAAAATTCTCCATCTTCAAGCAGATTCTTTAGAATAGTTGAAATGTGAAGAAGGACTATATCGCCTCCACTTTTACCGAAAATGTCATTGATAGCTTTGAATTTTAAAATATCAAAATAGACAATTGCATATTTTTGCTCGGAACGAATAACATTTGAAAGTCTAAGGTAGTTTTCGATATTTTTCTTGAATGTATCAAGGTTCATCAGACCTGTAAGTTCGTCGTATTCTGTCATACGGGTAAGATGATTAACATATTCGATATCATCACTCACATCTTTCATTGTGAGTGTGATTACTTTTTTAGGAATGATTGAAAGAAAATAAAAACCGTAGACTCTTAATTCTTGCTGCAAATTTTTTAAAGAAAAGCGTTCGTATACAAAATCTATCGTATCTTTATTGCAGATATCTTCCAGGCGATCCATAAATATATGGTTGTCAAACGTTGATAAAAAGTGATGTCTTAAAATGGAGTTAAAAAAATCCTGAGGCTCTCCGTCTAAAGAAAAGAGTTCTTTTGCGGTATCCGAAAATGAGAATTTTTTATTTTCAATATCATATGTAATGATGATAATCGAATTTACATCCATATATTAAATGTCATTATAGTTCGAATTTTAAAAAAAGCAAAAAATTTATGCTTGTAGAGAAATTAATTAGCTTTTTAGGGTCGTTCTCTCCGTTTCGAATCGTGCGTTGGAATAGTTTATGCTTGTTAAATAAAAAAACTCGTCGGTAGAATGACGAGTTTTTTCTTGAGACTGACACGATTCGCCGCGACGGTCACAAACATCGTGTTTGTTCCCTCTGCGGCGCCTGCGTTCACTAAATTCGCCGTCCGTGGCGAGTTTACCCTAAAAACGCTCCGCACTGCTCGCCTTTTTAGGGTCGTTCACTTCGTTTCGAATCGTGCGTTGGTATGTATTTGGTTGGTTAAATAAAAAAAACTCGTCGGTAGAATGACGAGTTTTTTATTGAGACTGACACGATTCGCCGCGACGGTCACAAACATCGTGTTTGTTCCCTCTGCGGCGCCTGCGTTCACTAAACTCGCCGTCCGTGGCGAGTTTACCCTAAAAACGCTCCGCACTGCTCGCCTTTTTAGGGTCGTTCACTCCGTTTCGAATCGTGCTTTGGAAATGTTTTGTTTGGTTAAATAAAAAAACTCGTCGGTAGAATGACGAGTTTTTTGTTGAGACTGACACGATTCGCCGCGACGGTCACAAACATCGTGTTTGTTCCCTCTGCGGCGCCTGCGTTCACTAAACTCGCCGTCCATGGCGAGTTTACCCTAAAAACGCTCCGCACTGCTCGCCTTTTTAGGGTCGTTCACTCCGTTTCGAATCGTGCGTTGGAATAGTTTATGCTTGTTAAATAAAAAAAAACTCGTCGGTAGAATGACGAGTTTTTTTGTTGAGACTGACACGATTCGAACGTGCGACCTCCACCTCCGCAGGGTGGCGCTCTAATCCAACTGAGCTACAATCTCATACCTAAGTATTGCCAGCTGCAGTTGTTGGGTATATCGGAGGCGACAGGAGTTGAACCTGCCCAGCCCTTTCGGAACTGACGGATTAGCAATCCGTTGTATTACCGCTCTACCACACCTCCAGCTATCGGAGCGAGAGGGATTCGAACCCCCGGTGAGTTGCCCCACAACGGTTTTCAAGACCGCCCCAGTACGACCGCTTTGGTATCGCTCCAAAAAAGATGTATTAGTAAAATATAAGAAATTGCATTTAGTGTCAACTGTAATTCTTAAAATTCTTTAAAAAAAAGTAAATTTATTTTTGGGGGGAGGCTTGCAAATGAGTTTGCTAATGATATGAAATTGTGTATAATTGTAGAAAGTTTAAAAAAGAGGTGAGTTATGAAGAAAAACAGTCTTTTTCTCGGGGTAATTCTTGCTGTTGCGGGGCTTTTTATGTTGGCTTGGCCAGAGGGATGTATTAAGGCGGTTGTTATTCTTCTTGGAATTGAAGCTTTTCTGAATGGTATGTATCAGCTTTTGTATACTCGAAAGCTTTTTCCTGATACAACTTTCCAATATTCAGTTTTGATCCGCGGTATGATGAGTATTGTAGTTGGTCTTCTTGCTCTTTTCTTGCCATTGCGTTTTGCTGCTGTTATGTGGAGCATAATGCTTTATGTTTTGGCTTTTTACCTGCTTGTGGGCTCTGGTCTTTTGCTTTTTTCTATTGGTAAGCTACGGGATTCTTCTTTAGATAGAAAACAATTCGTTCTTGAGGCTTTGATTTCTATAGTTATCGCTGCAATTATGATTATTATACCTATTAAGGTAGGAACTTCTCTTATCAGAATCGGTGGAATTGTTATCATCTTAATTGGAGCCTCTTACATTTTCTTTTATATAAAAAATCGTCCTGAAGTTCAGGAACCTATCGAAGTGATGGATGATATTTCTGGCGATTTGGAAAAAAGCAACGAATAAAATATTAGGATAAAAAAATGATTTTAATTGAAAAAACAGAAATTTTTGGCTGGGAAGCTGCTATTCGTGGAATGCGTAATTCTTTTAACTCTTGGGATAAGAGTGACAGTAAGTACAATCCGGAAAGTGGAAAATATGAAGTTGGACCTGCTGATTTGGATTTGATGGAAAGATTAAGTCGTTCCGGTCCAAGCCATGCAAAATTTTTAAGATATATTACTGTTCAATTTGATGTTACAGCTCCTCGTTACTGGTGGGCAGAAATGGATACTTACAAAGTTGGTACCGTTCGTAATTCATGTTCTACAATGCACAAGGTTCAGGCAAAAGAATTTGTTCGTGACGATTTTAGCCATGAGCATTTGAATGACGAAAGTCTGGCTGCTTTGGATATTTTGATTAAAACAATGAATGCCGCAAGAGATCGTTTTAACGAAGGAAAAAACAAGGATGATTGGTGGCAGATGATTCAGCTTTTGCCTGCTAGTTTGAATCAGAAGGCTACTTTGCAGGTAAATTACCAGGTTTTACAGGGAATTTACGAAACTCGCAAAGGTCATCGTTTGGATGAATGGCATACTTTCTGTGATTGGATTGAATCTTTGCCTTGTTCACAATTGATTTTGCCAAAAAAACAGGTAAAAACTGAAAACTAGAAATGGATTTTTTGATTATGGGCTTGGCCGCGGTGATTATCATTGCGGCTTTGCTTTATTTTAGAGAATATATTCGAAAATATCAGGCGACTCAGAAAAAACTTGTAAAAAGAACAGCTGGAAGTGGAAGTGTTCAGTGTCCTCTTTGTGGAATGATTCTTGCACCTGGCGAAAACCTTGTTTCCAAAGTTTTTACTACAAGTGGTCAGGTAAACGATCAGATTTGCTATATTTATGGCTGTCCCCATTGTTATCCGAAATGCCAACCAGGTATAAAAAGAAGCTGCCCTGTTTGCCACAAAAGTGTAGCCCAGAATCAATATCTTTTAGCTAGACGTTTTAATAAGACAAAAAGCGGAACTCCTCACGTGATTGTAAACGGCTGCGGAAATTGTAATCGTCATTAGAATTTCGTAATAAAGATTAAAACAAAGTTTTTTCAGATATTGAATAACTACTTTTTTTTTGTATAGTACTCTTATTCCGTTTGGGAATAAGGAGATTTTTTATGAAAAAAATGTTGGCTGTTGCAATTGCAATTCTTACATTGGGACTTTCTAGTTGTACAACTTTTACACCGATTGCCGCAGGAAGTGGAGAAGTTGGTGCTAGGAAAGGCTCGGCTACCGCTGTATCAATTATGGGATTACTTCCTAATGGTGTCTTGAATTTTGGAAACAATTCAATGTTAAAAGCTTCCAAAGATGCGGGGGTTACTCATGTTGCAACAGTTGATTCAAAGAATACAGTTCTATTTGGTGGTCTTTTGGTAATAAAAACAACTATTGTTACAGGTGATTAAGATATAATTTTTTTATAGAGAGGCGTTGGTTTTACACCGACGCCTTTTTTTTATGAAATCTCTGCGCCGAGCATGGAGCAGCGCCTTTGGCGGCCACCGCAAAGAAAGGAGCCTGCGACTGGATTGAGGAGGCTGAGCGGATAGCGAACTGCGGAACGCGACTTGCAAAAGCCTTTGCGCCCAAATTAAAAAATCAAAAAAGTAAAATAAATTAAAAAAAAATAATTTTTTTTCTAAAGTCAAAAAAGCAATCTCCGATAGTAAAGTAACGGGTGGTGAGAGCCCCAGTATCAAACGGTAAATAACACCAAGGAGATAAACTATGGTTATTAATCACAATATGAGCGCTATGTTCGCTCAGCGTTCTCAGGGAATTACAGATCTTAACCAGACAAAAAACATGGAAAAATTGTCGTCTGGTGAAAAGATTAATCGTGCGGGAGATGATGCTTCTGGTCTTGCAGTTTCAGAAAAAATGCGTGCACAGATTCGTGGTTTGAATCAGGCTTCTGAAAATGCTCAGAACGGCATTTCTTTTATCCAGACAACAGAAGGTTACTTGCAGGAAACAACTGATATCGTTCAGCGTATTCGTGAACTTGCTGTTCAGTCTTCGAACGGTATTTATTCTGCTGAAGATCGTATGCAGATTCAGGTTGAAGTTTCATCTTTGATCGCCGAAGTTGACCGCATTGCTTCTACAGCTCAGTTCAACGGTATGAACATGTTGACAGGTCGTTTTGCTCGCCCAACAGGTGAAAATGTTGTTACAGGTTCTATGTGGTTCCACATTGGTGCTAACATGGATCAGAGAACTCAGGTTTACATTGGAACTATGTCTGCAATGGCTCTTGGAATCCGCAACGTTGGTGATGAATCTATTATGAGTCTTGAAACTCCAGATGAAGCAAACCAGGCTATCGGTACTTTGGATGAAGCATTGAAAAAGATCAACAAACAGCGTGCTGACCTTGGTGCTTACCAGAACCGTCTTGAAATGACAGTTAAGGGACTTGATATCGGTGCAGAAAACCTCCAGGCTTCTGAATCACGCATCCGCGATACAGACATGGCTGAAGAAATGGTTGACTTCACAAAGAACCAGGTTCTTTCACAGGCTGGTACAGCAATGTTGGCTCAGGCAAACCAGAGCAGCCAGAATGTACTTAGCTTGCTCCGCTAATTAGCGTAGTTTTGCAAAGTTGCAAAAAAGCGTCCGTACGGGCGCTTTTTTTTATGCCCAAAAGTTTGGTTTACCTTGGCCAACATTGCGGGGAGAAACTTGTGGAGCAGAAACAAGTGTTATTGTTGTACTTTATAAAGTGAAAGAAGAATGCTTAGTTCTTGTAAATTTCGGACGCCTAATTTTTTTTGGATTTCGATCATATCTTTTTTTATTGTAGATTCGCTTGTTATGATTTGGTCTGCCAGTTCTTTGTATGAAGAATGAGAAGTCATGAAGTTTTGTATGATAAGAATTTGCCTGTCAGAAAGTTCGTAGTCTTTTAGATTTAAAACAGTTCCGACTTTTGGTAACTTTATAGAAGAAATGGATTTTTCTGAAATTGGGAAAAGTGACAAAAACGATTTTTTTACAGTTCGGTATATATGAATATACATTGATCCAAGAAAAAGAGAATATGCTTGAATCATGAGGAAATGGTATATATTGGTTTTAATAATGATTGCAGTGGATAAAACCCATATTATGAGAATAGTTATAAGTTTTCTTGCGGTTTTTGTTTTTAAATATTCATTACAAAAAAGAAGCGCAACTCCAAGCGAATATAAAAAAGTTCCTAAAAAAAGCTGGCTGTTTAATGCCATGAAAATTCCTTGAACAAAAGAAACAACAGATTGCAGTAGTTTGTATTTATTGAAAATAAAAAGGAAAATACAAACTAACGCTCCAGAAATATTTACAATAGGAATTGTTTTTTCAGCGTATGGAACTATTGAGTTTTGAAAATCTTCTATTGTAATGCTTATTATGAACCCGATTATTTGAACAATCGCAGCAAATAAAATCATCAGCCGCTCGTAAGAAACTTTTTTAAACATAATCCAAGTTTATTTTAATTATTTTTTTGTTTCAAGTTTTTTTCTCCCCCTTTTTTCTCAGCGAACCAAAGTTATTTTTTGCGAACTTTGGTTATTTCGTTCAAAAGTGGATTGTTTAAGTTTTTTGTTTTTATTTAATATTTATGTAAGAGGTGTTTATTATGAAAAAAGTTTTATTCCTGCCAGTTTTATTACTCGCAGCACTTTCAGGGTGCAAAGATTCAAAATCAAATGACAATCTGCTTTTATTAAAACAAGAACTAGTTTCAAAATTACAAGGTGGATTTCATTACAGAAATGTAATTGGTTACAAACAAGATGGATTTTGGATATTTACTTGGAAATATATAAAAGTTTTAGACGGAAATAGAGTTGACGCCAATAATATAAATGGAACTTGGGAAGCTCAAATTCCGCTTTATCAAATCGCAGTTTTTAATACAGCAAGAAGATAGAATATGAAAAAACAAATCCATTTATTAATTATATCATTTTTATTTATAACACTTTTTTCTAGTTGTAAAGATTATTCCACAAACGAAGCACCTTATTATTTTCTTGAATTTATCGGAAGAAGTATAATTAATTTTCCAGACTGGTATAGTTCTGGAAATTTTTCTTATTCTGAGTGGCACGAATGGCAAAGTGAAGATGGTAAAAAACTTCATAAATTTGCAAGTTATATTCCAAATATAGAAAATTTTAATGGATATTATAGGCTTTTGTGTAGAGGTCAGGGTATACATATTATTCTTGATAACGACAGTCAAACTATATATAATTTGCTTTGGAATTATATTCCTGAATTTAGAACCGAAGAAAAAAGAGTTCAGGAAAACGAATACAAAGATTCATACCTTTTATTCATTGCATACTTTCCACAAAATTCCGACACAGAATATAATTATTCTGCTTTTGCAAAAAGTGATATTTTTTACACAGCCAATGCAAGCAATAACATTTCCCTGATAAAAGATAATGGGTACAAAACAGAATTTAATTACACCCTAAAACTTGACGGAGAAGAACTTTTTAATGAAAAATTTACACACCTTTATGATTACGCAATCGAAGTTTCCATTCCAGATTGGTTAAGATATAAAACCTTTTCTCAATACACTTCAAAGATATATGGTCGAAAATTTTATGGATTTGAAGATTTTAAATCTAGTTTCTCTTCCTATGACGAATTAAGATATAGAGCTACACAAAAATTACTGTTTCCCTATTTTAATTACATCATGCAACTAGAATCCGAAACCGAAGATTCTGTTATCTATTCATTTGATGGTATTTCACCGAATCAACCAAAGTATTTAAAAATAGAAAATCTTGGGGATGCAGAATTTTTGTTCAGTTGGTATAAAGATTTGAACTCTGAACCGGGAGAAAGCTTTAAACAAAAGGGAACAGGAGCATTCTAATGAAAACGATAGTTTACCTTTTATTCATTTCTTTAATTATAAATTTATTTTCCGCTTGTCCCCAATGGCACGCAGAATATGAAGAAGAATTATTCGAAGAAAATGAAAAACAACATATGTTAATTCGCCACTTGCAAGAACAGGAAGCCCTCAATAGAAAAACAGCCGTAGACGCAACCATCAACAACTACATAAACAAATACAACATAAAATCCGCAGTTTCCGTTTGCGTATATGGCAAAGATTTTAGGGATTATTGGCACAGCGGGCTTCATTCTGTGCAAAAATTGAATGAAACAGAATGCACGCGAAACAGTTTCCATTACATTTACAGCATTTCAAAAACCTTTGTCGCTTCAAAAATTCTATTACTGGAAAAAGCCGGCTCGCTTTCTCTGAATGATACAATTTCAGACTTTTTTCCAAATCTTTGCACGGATTACAATATTGCCAATTACATAAACATGGATGCAACAATAGAAGAACTTTTAACACATAAGTCCGGAATCTGCGATTTTACAAGCAACTCTAAGCTTTATTCAGAAAACCCATTTATTTCAAACAGTGAATATGATCCTTTGGTTTTATTAAAATACATTGAACACGTAAAACAAGGGCGCGGCAATTTTATTTATTCTTCCGCAAATTATATTCTGCTGGGAAAAATTATTGAAAGCGTAACCGGAAAATCCCTGCAAACAGTTTATAACGAAGATTTTCTTACGCCTCTAAACTTAAGCAAAACCTATATTAGTGCTCCATATGATTTTGATTACCAGAAAATTTGCCATCCTCATGTATACCCCGGAACTCAACTAAATCTTACAGGTGATACTTCAACTCCAATTGATTTATGCACCGTTTTTTCAGAAACCGATTTCATAAAAATCACAGGTTTATCCTCCTGGGCTGCCGGCGGAATGCTTTCTAATGCCGGAGACATAGCAAAATGGGGATACAATTTGTTTTCCGAAAATGGAATCGATGAATTAAAAGACATTCGCGAAGAAATGCTGGATTCGGTTAAAAATTATGAATATGGCGCAGAAAACAGTTTTGGTTATGGCTGCCGAAAAATCTTCATCGACGAAAATCACTGGCTAATCGGCCACTACGGAAGAAGTTTAGGCTCGGAAAACCTGATGTTTTACACCCCTGAACTTGATTTATGCATAACGATTCTTCTTTCTGAAAATCAGTCAATAAACGGAAAACCGGATGTTGATGATTTACTAAAAGAATTAATGAAACTATTTAAAATGTAACAGCGAACCAAAGTTATTTTTTGCGAACTTTGGTTATTTCGTTCAAAAGTGGATTGTTTAAGCTTTTTGTTTTTATTTAATATTCATGTAAGAGGTGTTTATTATGAAAAAAGTTATATTTTTGCCTATTTTATTACTCGCAGCACTTTCAGGGTGCAAAGATTCAAAATCAAATGACAATCTGCTTTTATTAAAACAAGAACTAGTTTCAAACGCAATGGAAAAAGAATTCAATCTTCTTTGTTCAGAAGGTGAATTGAATATTTTAAGTACCCGAAGCATAGAAACAACAGAAGGTATTGTCGACTGGACTCTTGCAAAAGAATTTGCAGAATTGACTTTACAAAGTTTTATTCAGGACGGAGAATTTTCTGAAAATGCATACTTATGGAAATACCCGCTTTGTATTTATTCAGAAGACGGCTCTATACGCTACTACGAATTCAGAGTTCTTGAAAATGAACAGATTGTAGCAGCAATTGCATGTAACGCACAGGAAAAATACGGTCCGCCGGTTGATAAGATTTTTAAGACAGACGGTTATTTATCAGAACTAGAGAAATTATTCGATAAGGAAGTTTTATCAGAAAGCGATTTACCTCGAATAGTAGACAATGTTTATCCTAGTCATGTAGTTTCCATTTCAGAACAGACTCGAAGCGGCGAAATTTTAACGGAAAAGCTAATCAATCCAGAGTCAGGAACTGAAGTAGAAGAAGTAGATAAACTTCTTACAGTTGAAGAATCCTTTGAAATATATCCTGATTTGTACACTGACGAACAAAAACAATTAGCTCTTGTTGAAATAGGAAATTACAAGGAAGAATTGGGAAATTTGTGGGAATGTGCGAAGGAAAGAAAAGGATCCATATCGGAAAATAACAATGATACCAGAGGATGCAGTTTATATGATTCAAAAGAAATAAATCTATTCTTTTTAAAAAACACATTTGATTATCATGTTAAAATTTTCAATAACCCTTGTACTGCATTGGGTTACGGTGCATGTGGAGCTACAGCTACAGGTTTTATTCTAGATTATTTAGATGCAAATAAAATTTTATGTAATGAAACCTGGACAAAATCCCCTTATGATATTCGCCTAGAATATCTATATAGAACTTTAAAAGTTGGAAAGTTACCATACGGTTTAAATATTCCAAACGCAACATGGATAGATAATATAGGAAATCCAATAAGTTTAACCTCATACTACGAATTAGAACAAGATTCAAGCTTTGTATGCAAAAACAGCATCATACGAGGACTCCCAGGAATAAGCTTACGATGTTTAAAATTGACAAGCATAGAAAGTCTTATAGGCGGAATGCATTACAGAAATGTAATTGGCTACAAAGAAACTGGGTGGTGGATTTTTAGCTACAAGCAAATGAAAGTTATTGATGGAAATAAAGCTGATGCAAATTGCAATACAGGCAATTGGGAAACATGGATACCATTGTATCATCTATATTCTTGGAACGTAAAAAGGAAGATATAAACTATGAAAAAAGTTATAACACTACTCACAATATTTTTGTTTTTTTTACTCACAGCTTGTCCTCTTCCAGGTTCTGATGAATATGAAATGATAGAGAACATAGAAAAACTACATTCACTTTATCCCGCCGATATTATTAATTTTCCTTCATGGTATGGCAATTATCATACTGGTATAAACTCTTATTCCGTTTCCGATTGGCAATCCTGGAATAATGAAAAAGCTGACAATCTAAAAAAAATTATAGGAACAGAAATAAAAGATGAAAATTTCAATGGAAATTATCAAATTATAGTAAAAGGAATGAAATTTTATATTCTTTTTGATGATGAAACTTCAAAAAGAAATATTTTTTATAATTATATTCCTGTTGGCGATTTATGGGAAAAAACATGGGGATTCATTTTTATAACTCAGAACAATTCCGATGAATACAGTTACAGTGCATTTATTCGAAAGTCTTATTTTGATCTTTCAGAAGGTTCTAATCTCATCAAACTAATACAAAACTACGATTACAAAGCAGAATTCAATTACCTACTTAACATCAGTGGAAATGAAGTAATAAACGAAAAGTTTACTACATACAAACCATACTCTGTTGAAGTTTATATTCCTGATTGGCTGCGATACAAATCCTTTTCAGTGTACAAATCAACAGTATATGGTCAAAAATTTTATGGCTTTGATTTCGAAGAAGATTCAAAAGGCTTTCCATATCTATCATACATCATGCAACTAGAATCCGAAACCGAAGATTCTGTTATCTATTCATTTGATGGTATTTCACCGAACCAGCCAAAGTATTTAAAAATAGAAAATCTTGGGGATGCAGAATTTTTGTTCAGCTGGTATAAGGACTTGAACTCTGAACCGGTAGAAAGCTTTAAACAAAAGGGAACAGGAGCATTCTAATGAAAACGATAGTTTACCTTTTATTCATTGCTTTAATTATAAATTTATTTTCCGAAAACGGAATCGATGAATTAAAAGATGTACGCGAAGAAATGCTGGATTCGGTTAAAAATTATGAATACGGCGCAGAAAACAGTTTTGGTTATGGCTGCCGAAAAATCTTCATCGACGAAAATCACTGGCTAATCGGCCACTACGGAAGAAGTTTAGGCTCGGAAAACCTGATGTTCTACACCCCTGACCTGGATTTATGCATAACGATTCTTCTTTCTGAAAACCAATCCTCTACTGGAAGTCCGAATATAGACGAACTTTTAAGGTGTATACTTACTTCTGTAAGACAGAGTTGATTTATAATTTCTTTTGCAAAAATAGGGCAAAGAGTTTATAGTAAGCCTTATGGCTATTCAAATAAAGCTTACGGCAGAAATTAAAGAATTAAACGAATTTATCTCATATATTCCGGCTTCAAAAAAGCCTTTGAGCAGTGATGTCGTTATTATTCGTTTAAGAGACTGTGTATGGCTTTACGATCTTGGAGCCTGCAAAGAAAGTGCTCATGAAATTGAATCTATTTACAAAAAAAAGAAAGTTGTTTTAAGTCATTTTCATCCGGATCATGTGTGGAATATGGTTTGTACCAGTCGGGCTGAACTTTATGTAAGCGAAAATACTCGAAAATATGTAAAAGAAGGAACTGTTGTTGATGAAGAAATGGTTTTTCCGTCTAAAGGAGATTTTCCTGAAGTAAAAATAATTCCTGTTCCTTCCTGTCATGCTAAAGGTTGTCTAGCCTTACAGTGCGGAGAATATCTTTTTATGGGAGACGCTACTTACGCCCAGGAAAAGTTTGGGAAAAAATTCTATAACGAACAGATTTTAAAGCAATTAATAGAATTTATAGAAAATATTGATTGTCAATTTGTCTGTCTTAGTCATAGCCGTAGTTTCGCTCATAAAAAAGAAGATGTCCTAGGTCTGTTGAATGCAATTTATAATTCCCGTCAGAAAGGCCGTTCTGAAATTTCTGTAGATAGTTTTTATTATGACGACGAATTGATGGAAAATGAATTCGACGACGAAGAATAATTTCTTTCAGTTTACCCTTACTAACTCTGAAAGCTATTTTTTTTGATATTATTTGATATAATTATTCAGAGGTTATTATGGGAATGAATAAAGAAGTTGATTTTTTATTTGGTGAAAATATCGATAAATCTGAAGCCATTGAATTAAACAGAAACAGAGTAATAGTCCGAACTGGTGCTGTAGGAATTATTGGAAATCTTTTTCTTTCTATTACAAAAGCTCTTATAGGATTCTTTTCCAATTCTATTGCTATTGTTCTGGATGCGGTAAACAATCTTTCTGATGCAGCATCTTCACTTATAACAATAATTGGTGCAAAACTTGCCAGCAAAAAGCCTGATAAAAAGCATCCTTTTGGTCATGGTCGAGTAGAATATTTTTCTTCAATGATTATTTCGATTCTTGTCCTTTACGCCGGTCTTACTTCCCTTATTGAATCGGTAAAAAAAATCCTTAATCCAGAAAAAGCAAATTATTCTTCTGTTTCTCTCCTTATTATTGGAATAGCAGTTTTTGTAAAAATTTTCCTTGGTTATTTTACAATTTCTAGGGGAAAAAAGTATAACTCTTCATCTCTTGTGAATTCCGGAAAAGACGCTCTTATGGATTCCATTATTTCTCTTTCGACACTGCTTGCGGCTTTTGTATTTCTTCTTACGGGGCTTTCTTTGGAAGCCTGGCTTGGAGCTCTTATTTCTTTGGCAGTAATTAAAAGTGGTATAGAAATGGTTTCTGAAACAGTTTCTGCTTTACTTGGAGAAAGAATTAATCCTGCTCTTGCCGGTGAAATAAAGAGAACTGTTTTAAAATTCCCAGAAGTAAAAGGCGCTTATGACCTTGTTTTAAACAATTATGGTCCTGATTCTTACAATGGTTCTGTTCATATTGAAGTTCCTGATACTTTTACCGCGGATGTAATTGATGAATTGGTTCGTAAAATTCAAATTGCAGTTTATAAAGAACATCACATAATTCTTACAGCAATTGGTGTTTATTCGTATAACACAAAAGATGCCGAGGCTGTAAAAATGAGAAGCGAAATTTATTCTGTGTCATTAAAATATAAACACGTTTTACAAGTTCACGGTTTTTATCTGAATAAAGAAGAAAAATCTATTCGCTTTGATGTTGTTGTAAGTTTTGATTCTCCTGACCGGTATGAAGAATTCAAAAATCTTGTAGGTGAGATTCAGTCTTTGTACCCGGATTACAAAATTCAGGCAGCAATTGATACTGATTACAGTGAAATGGATTCTTAATTCTCTTTGAAAATCCATAGTAAAAGGAGTAATTTTTTTATATACTCTTCTATATAAAATATCTGAATGGAGATTCTTATGAAAATCGCATCGTTAAAAGACGAACTTACACAGAATGCTTACCCTGGACGCGGTATTGTTGCGGGGCTTTCTGCAGATGGAAAATACGCTGTTTCTGCATACTGGACTATGGGTCGCAGTGCTGGCAGCCGTAACCGAGTTTTTGTAACAGACGGAGAAGGAATTCGCACACAGGCTTTTGATCCAACTTTAATCGCCGGGGATCCAAGTCTTATCATTTACGCTGCTGTACGAGTTTTGGGTTCCAAGACTATTGTTACAAACGGTGACCAGACAGATACTATTTACGAAGGATTAAAAGAAGGTCTTACTTTTGAACAGTCTTTGCGCGGAAGAAAATACGAGCACGATGCTCCAAACTATACTCCTCGTATTTCCAGCCTTTTAGACATTGAAGATGGCGTTTACAATTATTCAATTTCTATTTTGAAGAGTGATAACGGCAATCCTGATAATACTTTGCGTTTTACATTTAATTATGATGCTCCTCAGAAAGGCAAGGGACATTTTATCCATACTTACATGGGTGACGGAAATCCTCTTCCAAGCTATGAAGGAGAACCAACTCCTGTTGCAATCGAAGGTGACATCGATACTTTTACAAATAACATATGGTCATGGCTTAATGAAGACAACAAGGTAAGTCTTTTTGTTCGTTACATCGACATTGAAAGTGGAAAATACGAAACAAGGGTTTTGAATAAGAATAAATAATTTTTCATAAAAAGACTTGTTATATAGAAGAAAGGTGACCAAATTGAATTAGTTTTGGTCACCTTTTTTTAGTTTTTAGGAATAAGGCGAGTGAGTACGTTGTCGTGCTGGCGCCAGTTTTTATCAACTTTTACCTGCAAGTCTAAATCGATTTTAAAAGGAAAGACTTCGGCGATTTTTTTTAGTGAAGCCAGACGAATTTCTTTTATCATAGAAGCGCCTTTTCCGATTACCATACCTTTCTGGCTTTCTCGCTCTACACAAAGAAAAGCGCGAACCCAGAGTTTTCCGTTTGTGCCCCTTGGTTCAATATCAGAAATGTTTACATAAAGACAGTGAGGAAGTTCCTGTGAAAGTCGATTTATTGCTTCGCCGCGAACGATTTCTGAAATTCGGAATGCGACATCCTGGTCTGTGTACATGTCTTCTGTGTATAAGGCTGGTGCTACTGGTGCTAAATTAAAAAGAGCTTTAAGAACTTCATTTATTCCCTGGTCATTTTTTGCAGACATTTCTAAAATTCTTTCATCTGGAAGATTAGGAATCATGCTTTTTACAAAACTTCGTATACTGTTTTTTGATTCCTTTGCATCGATTTTGTTCAATGCGACAACAAGTCTGTCTGTGTATTTTGCGGCAAGGGAGGCATTCATTTCTTCTTCGCTTCCTGGCTCTCTTGTTGTATCGATTATGTAAAGAATACAGTCAGCTGCAGTAAGTTCCTCTTCTGTAACAGTTTTTAATCTAAGATTCAGTTTTTTGTCTGATTCGTGATAGCCCGGTGTATCAACAAAAACAAGTTGTCCCAAAGAGGTGTTTACTATTCCCCTGATTGCGTTTCTGGTTGTCTGGGGAATTGGTGAAACTATGGAAACAGGTTCCTGGCAGGCTGTGTTCATAAAAGTTGATTTTCCTGCTGAAGGACGGCCTAAAATTGCAACAAGGGCAGTTTTGTCCCCGATTCCGAGTTCTTCTTGAGCTGATTTAGCATTTTCTTTTTCGTTCATGAGCAGATTATAGCAGACTTTTTTTAAAGAATGAACTGTTGCCAGCTTCCTTTTTTCTGTAATTTTTTTCTTTGCGAATTATAAATTTATGCGTATATTTAAAGTGTTGGCATTCATAATACAGGCTGTATTAAAGGAATGTAGAATACTTGCCGCAAATGCGGTTCTCTGAGGAGATAATTATGGTAACAGAATTAACTGCTAAAAACTTTGAAGAAGAAGTTTTAAAAAGTGATAAGCCTGTGCTTGTTGATTTCTGGGCAACTTGGTGTGGCCCATGTAGAATGGTTTCACCATTAGTAGACGAACTTGCTGAAGAACATAGTGAATACAAATTTTGTAAAGTAAATGTAGATGATGAAGAATCTCTTGCAATAAAATTTGGCATTATGAGTATTCCGACTTTAATCGTTTTCAAAAACGGTGAACAGGTGAACAAAAGTGTTGGTGCTCTTCCAAAAGAAGGAATCCTGGAACTTTTACAAAAAGCATAATTGATTTTAAACCTCTGCTTTTGCAGGGGTTTATTTAATTGAAAGTGCATAAAACTTATGCTAAAATAGGCGCCATGAGTAAATATCAGACTTTTGAAGGTAAACCGCAGACTCTTGGGGCAGTACCATTTAATGATGGTGTTAATTTCGCGGTATACAGTAAGAATGCTACTCGAGTTGTTCTTGATTTATTCAACTCTGCAGATGCAAAAGAACCTTCAACTTCTATTGAATTTGATCCAAAAGTAAACAGGACAGGAAATGTCTGGCATATATATGTTAAGGGCTTGAAAAAAGGAACCCTGTATCTTTATCGCGTTGACGGTCCTTATAATCCACCTTTAGGACATCGCTTTAATTTTAACAAATATCTTTTAGATCCTTATGCAAAAGCTTTTACAGAAGGTTCTGTTTTTAAATCTTATAATTTGCAGAGGGAACTTGGTTTAGCTGGAGTTGAAAACGGCAAACTTTCAGATCTTTCTAATTTTCCAAAATGTGTTGTAATTGAAGATATCGATTTTGACTGGAAAGGGGATAAGCCTCTTAACATTCCGATTGAAAAAACAGTTATTTATGAAGCTCATTTAAAAGGGTTTACAGCCTCGGAATCTTCCGGAGTTCAGTATCGGGGAACTTATAAAGGTTTAATAGAAAAAATCCCTTATTTAAAAGAATTAGGAATTACTTCTATTGAACTCCTTCCTGTTTTTGAATTTGATGAAAACGAAAACGGCAATATAAACCCACGTACTGGCGAAGCTCTAAAAAATTACTGGGGTTACAGCACAATAGGTTTTTTTGCTCCAAAAACAACTTATGCGTATGATAGAACTCCAGGCGGAGCTGTTCGTGAATTCAAAGAAATGGTTCGCGAATTACACAAGGCTGGAATCGAAATTATTCTGGATGTAGTTTATAACCATACGGCCGAAGGTAATGAAAACGGCTATACATTCAGTTTCCGGGGCTTTGAAAATTCAACATATTACATGCTGCCTGTAAATGAAAAGCAGTATTATCACAATTTTTCTGGTTGTGGAAATACCTTGAATGCAGCTCATCCGGTAACTACTCGCTTCATTTTGGACAGTTTGCGTTACTGGGTTAGTGAAATGCATGTAGATGGTTTCCGTTTTGACCTTGCAGCTGCTCTTTGCCGTGACCAGAATTCATATATGCAGCAGTTCCCATTCCTTACAAATGCAATCAGCGAAGACTGTATTTTGAACAACACAAAGATTATTGCAGAGCCATGGGATTGTGGCGGCGGTTATTTGGTTGGTGGTTTTCCTGGTGGAAGATGGAGTGAATGGAATGACCGTTACCGCAATGACATCCGTCGTTTTGTAAGAGGTGATGAATCAGTTGCGACTGCAGCTGCAACTCGTCTTGCAGGTAGTTCAGATACTTATAATCACAGCGGAAGAGCTCCTTCTGCTTCGATAAACTTTGTTACTTGCCATGATGGTTTTACGATGAACGACCTGGTTAGTTACAATTCAAAGCATAATGACGAAAATGGTGAAAATAACCGCGACGGTACTGATGACAACAACTGTTACAATCACGGCTATGAAGGCATAACTTTAAATCCAAAAATTGAAAATTTGCGTACAACAAAGATTAAGAATTTTATGCTTTGTCTTATGGTTTCTCAGGGTGTTCCTATGTTTGCTGCAGGAGACGAATTCCGCAGAACTCAAATGGGAAACAATAATGCTTACTGCCAGGACAATGACCTTTCCTGGATAAACTGGAATATTCTTAACAAAAATCAGGAATTGTTCCGTTTTACAAAAGAAATGATAAAACTAAGAAAAAATCATCCTATTTTTCGCCGCGAAAACTTTTTTTCCGGTCAAAAAGCAGAAATAGAATGGTTTGACCAGGATTGTAAGAATCCGGACTGGGCAAAACTTAACCGATTTATTGCTTTCCGTCTTTCTGGGGCTGGAATGGTTCGGGAAGATGGTCAGGCAGAAAATGATTTTTACATTGCTGGAAATACTGATATCTATGACCTCACTGTTGCTCTTCCAAGTCCTAACAAGGGAAAAAGATGGGCCTTCCTTGCAGACACTTCTGTTGCTGGTGATTTATGTATTTCTGAAGAAGGTAAAGAAGAATTTCTTACAGAACAGAAACGCTATGTAATTCCTGCCGGCAGCTTTGTTATTTTGATTTGTAAATAGTAGAAGAAAACTCTGTTAATTGGTTGAAAAATGTGTTAATCTTTTGTACTCTTTAATGAATAGAAACCCTGGAGGTTATTTATAATGAAATTTGATGCCGCAAAATTTAAGGAAAATCTTGAAGGTCGACTTAAGAGACAATACGGTAAAGATATTTCACAGGCAAATGAGCATGATCTTTTTGATGCAGTTTCAGCATCAGCACTTGAAGTAATCATGGAAAACTGGATGGCTACTCGCCATGAATATGAAAAGAAACCTACAAAACAGCTTTATTATTTGTCAGCTGAATTTTTGATGGGACGCGCTTTGAGCAACAACCTTATCAATGCAGAAATTGCAGATCAGGTAAAAGCTGTTCTCAAAGATATGAAATTAAATTACGACATGATTGAAGATCAGGAACCTGATGCTGGTCTTGGTAACGGTGGTCTTGGTCGTCTTGCTGCATGTTTCCTTGATTCATTGGCAACACTTGATTATCCAGGACACGGATATGGTATCCGCTACCGCTACGGTATGTTTGAACAGAAAATCGAAAATGGTTACCAGGTTGAATACCCAGACAACTGGCTTGCTCA
The DNA here is from genome assembly GCA_024693045.1 of Treponema sp. Classification (GTDB taxonomy): domain Bacteria; phylum Spirochaetota; class Spirochaetia; order Treponematales; family Treponemataceae; genus Treponema_D. The sequence goes on along the minus strand of JAILLQ010000008.1, from coordinate 14,322 downwards.
CCGCGATCCATGGGAAATCAAACGCTCTGACTTGGCTGTAACTGTTAAGTTTGGTGGAAACATCGCTTACGGAAAAACTCCAGATGGACGCGACCGCTACTATGTAGAAAACGCAGAAGAAGTTGTTGCAACTCCTTATGATATGCCAATCGTTGGTTTCGGAACAGGAACTGTAAACACACTTCGCTTGTGGCAGGCTTCTTCTCCAAACGGATTTGATCTTCAGCTCTTCAACAACATGGAATACAACCGTGCTGTAGAACGCCAGAACAGTGCAGAAAATGTATCTGCTGTTCTTTATCCAAACGATTCAGGTCCAAGTGGAAAGGCTCTTCGCTTGAAGCAGCAGTATTTCTTCTCTTCTGCATCTTTGCAGGACTTGGTTCGCCACTATGTTGCTGACCACGGAACAGATTTCAGCAAATTCGCTGACTTACATGTAATCCAGTTGAACGATACTCATCCGGTAGTTGCAATTCCTGAACTTATGCGCATCTTGCTTGACGAATACAATATGGAATGGGATGACGCTTGGGCAATCGTTACAAAAACATTTGCTTATACAAACCACACTATTCTTGCAGAAGCTCTTGAAAAGTGGCCAATTGAAATCTTCCAGGGACTTCTCCCACGTATCTATCAGATCGTTGAAGAAATCAACCGCCGTTTCATGATTGAACTTCGTGCAAAATATCCAACTGATTATGCAAAACAGGGACGTATGTCTATTATCAACAACGGTAAAGTTTACATGGCATGGCTTGCTATTCATGCAGGTTTCAGCGTAAACGGTGTTGCTGAACTTCATACACGTCTTCTTAAGGAAAAGGAACTCCACGACTGGTACGAACTTTATCCTTCTAAGTTTAATAACAAAACTAACGGTATTACACAGCGCCGTTGGCTTCTTTCTTCTAACCCAGAACTTGCTAAGTTCATCACAGACCGCATTGGTCACGGTTGGGAAAAAGATCTTACTTTGCTCAAGGGACTTGAAAAGTTTACTTCTGACAAAGATCTTAAGGAACTTGTTTCTATTAAAGAAAACAACAAACGCCGTCTTGCTGAATACTTGAAACATTCTCAGAACGAAATCATTGATCCAGAATCAATTTTCGATGTTCAGGTAAAACGCTTGCACGAATACAAACGACAGCTTTTGAACGTTCTTCACATTATGTATGTTTACAACAAAATGCTTGAAGACCCAACTTATAAGCCAGCTAAGAAAACTTACATCTTTGGTGCTAAGTCTGCTTCTGGTTACCGCCGTGCAAAGGCTATCATTAAACTTATCAATACTGTTGCAGAAAGAATCAACAATGACCGCCGTGTAAACGACAGACTTCATGTTGTTTTCGTAGAAAACTACCGTGTTTCTGTTGCAGAAAAGATTTTCCCAGCTGCAGATGTTTCTGAACAGATTTCTACAGCCGGACTTGAAGCTTCTGGTACTTCAAACATGAAGTTCATGTGTAATGGTGCTCTTACAATGGGTACTATGGACGGTGCTAATATCGAAATCGTAGAAGAAGCTGGAAAAGAAAATGCATTTATTTTCGGTCTTCTTACTGACGAAATCAGAAGAATTGAAGATACACACAGCTACAACCCACAGGAATATCTTAACAGAAATCCTGGTCTTGCTAAGGTTGTTGAACAGCTTGTTGACGGAACTTATGATCCTTCTCACCAGCTCTTCAAAGAACTTCATGATTCTTTGGTATATGGTATCGAAGGTAACCGTGCCGATGTTTACTATGTACTTGCTGACTTCGATGATTACTGTCGTGCACAGGATGAAGTTGAAAAGCTTTATGCAGACAAAAAAGCATGGGCAAAAGCAGCTCTTATCAACATTGCTAATGCAGGAAAGTTCTCTTCTGACCGTACAATCGAAGATTACGTTCGCGACATTTGGCACTTGAAGAAGGTTGCTCGTCCAGTAGAAGGTTCTGCTTTCAGCACACCAAAAGCAAAGAAAACAACAAAGAAATAAGTTGTAAATAATACAAGGCTGACCTTTGGGTCAGCCTTTTTTTATAAAAAAGTTATTTTCTATTATCACTTTTAAAAATAGTAGCGAATATAGGATTAAAACTGTGATTCTGGCATTGTCTCTTCTATTTAGTATGTGATTTTAGCTTTTCAAGTTAATGAATAAAGAAAAAGCTATATCTTTTCTGTGGAATTTATTTCATGCTTTTATTATACTTACGACAGAGATTAAAATGAAAAGTTGACGACTTTGGAGACGTTTTTTTATGGTCAACACTGTTCCACAGATGCTTTTTGAAAAAGCAAAGAATATTCCTACAACCTCAATTCAGTATTCAAAAAATAAGGCAGGTACTTTTGAGCCTGTCAGTTATATAGATTTTGCCCAGTTGATGTTTTATTTTGCTTCCGGCTTGATTACTCTTGGACATAAAAAGGGTGACCATATCGGCTTAATCAGCGATAACCGAAAGGAATGGCTTGTATGTTCCATGGGTATAATGACTCTGGGTTGTGCCGATATTCCTCGCGGGAGTGAAGCAACTGTAAAAGATTTGTCTTACATTTTAAGTTTTTCAGAAAGTAAGACGGTTATTGTTGAAAATAACTATAGTTTTAAGAAAATTGTAGAATGTCGCCAGGAATTAAAAAATCTTCAATACATTGTAATAATTGACCCGACAGGTGTCGACAAATCTTTAATCGACCTGCCGGTTTTCACTTATGATGAAATTATAGAAGCCGGAAAAAAATATCGCACGGAAAATCCTGGTCAAATCGAAGAAATTTTAAAAGATGGCAAAGAAGACGACACTGCAACTATCATTTTTACATCGGGTACAACCGGTGTTCCAAAGGGTGTAGAACTTTCGCACAAGAATTTTTTGAGCCAGATTAAGGCTCTTACAGAAAATCTACCACTTAAATCAGGAGATAAAGCTCTTTCTGTTTTACCTATCTGGCATGTTTACGAACGTGAAATGGAATATTATCTTCTTGCAAACGGCTGTTCAATTTGCTATTCAAAGCCGGTTATAAGTATGATTTTAGCCGATTTGCAGAAAACTAGACCTCAGTTTATGGCCTGTGTACCTCGTGTTTGGGATGGAATTTTTGGTCAAATCGAAAAGAAATGCGTAAATAAATCAAAAAGAAAAAAGATTCTTTTTAAAATGTGCACCTGGGCTGCTAAATCTCGCCTTTGGATTCGCTCTATTATTTACGGAAGAAATGCCCGCTTTAGAAAAGATTTCTGGCTTTTTAAGATTTTGAACAAGGTTCTTTACATCCCACTTGCTTTGGTTCTGCCTCTATTTTCTCTTGGGGAACTCTTCTTCTTTAAAAAGGCCCGGGATTTGTTCGGTGGATATTTTAAAATTGCCATTAGTGGTGGCGGTGGAATTGCTCCAAAGCTTGACCGCTTTTACAATGCAATTGGAATCCGTTTGGTCGAAGGTTACGGACTGACAGAAACAGCTCCTATGGTTTCGCTTAGAAATTACAGAAGACCCGTCTTGGGAACAATTGGGCAGCCATTGGATTTTTGTGAAGTAAAAGTAGTGAATCGCCACGGAGTTGAATGCAATCCTGGTCAGCAGGGAGTTCTTTATGTTCGCGGGCCAAATATTATGAAATGTTACCACAAGCAGCCGGAACTTACTTCTGAGGTTTTGCAGGACGGTTGGTTTAATACTGGTGATCTTGTTGTTAGAACTATTACTGGCGAAATCATTATCAAAGGGCGTGCAAAAGATACTATTGTTTTGCGTTCCGGAGAAAATGTTGAACCCCTTCCAATTGAAAATAAGCTTGTTGAATCACCTTATATCGCTCAGGCGGTAGTTGTGGGGCAGGATCAGAATACTCTTGGAGCTCTTATTATTCCGGCGAAGGAAAATCTTAAGAAATTTGCAGAAGAGAATAATATTCCTGCTGAACCTTTTTCCGCTCTTCTTAAGTCTGATCAGGTTTATGATTTGATTTTTAAGGAACTGGAAAGGCTTGTTACTCCAAAAACAGGATTTAAACCATTTGAAAAAATTGGAAAATTTGCTTTTATCGAAAAACCTTTTGAAATCGGAGTGGAATTAACTGCGAAGGGCACAGTGCAACGCTTTAAAGTGCAGGAAATGTATAAATGGCAGATTGCTTCTATGTTTAGTGAGTCCGTTTTTGCTCAGGGATTTACAAGTCTTACAGGAAATTTAAAAGATTTGAGTTCTAAGACAAGTGGATTCCTTCATAAATTGTAATCAATCCATTTTTTTTGTAGAATAAATTTATTGTGAAAAAAATTAAGAAGCTTTTTTGTTGTTTTTTAGGATTATTTTTAGCCGCTCACTTATTTTCTCAGGTAAACATTGATTTAAACGATGATGTGAATTTCTGGAGCGATTATCCAGCAGAAGAACTTGCACAAATCATTACTGATAGAATGACAGATCAGGAACTTTTGAGTCAGATTTTGATGTTTGGTTGGGCTGGTGCTGAACCAAACAAAATCCTTTTTGACTGGGTTTCTCGTGGATTAGGAAGCGTTAAAGTATTTGGCTGGAATACAGACGACATAAATCTTGTTGCAAAATCTATAACAAATCTGCAAAAACGAAGTGCAGCCGGCAGGTTTAAAATTCCTCTTTATGTAGCAACCGATCAGGAAGGTGGATGGATTCGTCATGTTAAAGGAGAAACTTTGATAACTCCGGGGAATATGGCAATCGGGTCAAGTGGCTATCCTGCCGATGCCTGGTATTCCGCTTTTTACATAAGTCGGGAAATCAAGGCTTTGGGAATCAATATGAATTTTGCTCCTACAGTCGATTTATTTACGGATCATGATTCTACGATTATTGGAACCCGTTCTTTTGGTGACGATCCTTTAAAAGCTGGAATCCTTGGAGCAGCCTGGGCAAGCGGAAGTCAGGCGGCAGGTGTAATTCCTACGGTAAAACATTTTCCAGGTCACGGGGATACTAGTTATGATTCTCATATCAATTTGCCAACAATCGATGTAGATTTTGAAACATTCAAAAAGAGGGAACTTGTTCCTTTTATGTATTTGATAAAGCAGAATGTACCAGCTGTGATGAGCGGACATTTGAGTTTTCCTAAAATAGATTCTAGTGGAACTCCTGCCAGTCTTTCAAAATATTTTTTAACGGATTTGCTTCGTGAACAGCTTGGCTACCAGGGCTTGATTATCACTGATGATATGATGATGAATGGTGCAACTATGTTTGCCGGTTCGGTTTCTTCGGCATTTAGGATGGCAATTGAAGCTGGAAATGATATTGTAATTTCATCAAAATGTGCAGATTTGAACGAAGCTCTTTGGACTCACAATCTGTCGTTAATGCAAAAAGATGAAAATTTTTACAATCGTGTAAAAGATGCAGCCTACAGGGTAATAAAATCAAAACTTGAATATTTTAAGGGAAAAAATCCAGCTCCTCTTTATCCCAACGCAAAAGATATTGCTAAAAGTATTCCAGATAAAGATGGAAAAAAATTCTTTTTGGAACAGGCTTGCCGTTCTATCGCGGTAGAAAAAAACACAGACTTACCATTAAGTGCCGGGAATGCAGGAAAAGTTCTTTTGGTTGGTTCTTTGCCTAAATTTTTTGAGGAAGGCAAAAAGCGTTTTGCAGACAGCGGAGAATTTTCTTTTTCTTATGAAATCGGCCCTAATGAAACTCAATGGGTTATCGATAATATCGGGAAACTCGTTGGCGGTTACGATACCTTAGTAGTACTTGTTTACAATGAGCGTACCGCTAGAATTGCAGAATGGCTAAAACAGTATGGTAAACGCACTGTGATTTTTTCTATTATGACTCCAACGGAAAGTTTTTCTCTTGATTGGGCTAATGATATTTTAGTCGGATATAGCTATTCCAATTTTACAATGCAGGCGATGTTTGGAGCTCTTTGTGGAGAATATAAAATCCAAGGTTCTATACCTTTTGCTAAATAATTAAAAATTTGGAATTTCTTTTAGCTTTCTGTATTTTCCGTCCATTTGATGAATATCTGGACGCAAGCCTAATATTCTTTCGTTTTCTGCCCTTAGCTGATTTTTTATCATCTGTTTAAAAACATTCATCAAAGGTTCTGGATTTGCCTGTGGGTTTGCAAGCCCGACGGGCTGAAGTTCCTTGATAAGGTAATAGCAGGTTTCTATTGTAGAAATATATTCTGGCCGAGGTTCTCTCTTAAAGGTAAAAATTGAACGGTAGGAGCCGTCAAAACTGACTTTAGGAAGTTGCAGTAAAGCAGGGTTGTGTTGAATAATTTTTCGACTGCAAAACCATGTAGAATCAATAATCAGGGCTAGTATTGTTCTGCCGTTAACTTCTTCTTTAAATCCTTCTTTTGAAGCTGTCCAGGCATCTTCTCCCGGGTACATTAAAACCGGGTAATACTGTGGGTCGGAAAGAAGCTGGTTGAGTCTTTCGTTCTGAGAAAAATCCAGGCCTTCTACAATTTCACAGTTTTTTAAAGAAATGCGGGTTATCCAGCCTGTACCGGTGCGGTTCTTTTTTACTTCTTTTGGGTGCATAAGAAGCACAAATTTAATTCCAGAATCTACTTCTTCTGTGTATTTGCAGAGGCAGAATTCGCCTTTTTTCATACATCGGGGACAACGGTAACTCATGAAAAGTATTATATAGAAAAGACTATTTTTGGTGTAGCGATTATCTTTTGACAATTATGGAAAAAGTAATAAAATTAAATTTGTTTTTCATTTATCTAGGAGGTTGTATGAAAAATATTTTTTTAGCATTTGGGCTGGCTTTGTCTTTTTTGATTTTGTCATGTTCATCTGTGGATGATTCTAAAAATCAAAAGGCATTGGCTTTAGCTATGGCTAGTGGAGCTGTCACGGTAAATATTACAACTCCAACAGGTTCTTCAGTTTATACAGTGGATTCTGCTACTAACAGAATTCAATCTTGTCGCACAACAAATTCTGAAGACAATATCGTTGTGAATAGAACTTATACTTACAATGATACATTGGGAAGTCGTTCTATAGAAGTAGAACATCCCTATTCAAGAAAGGTTACAATTTATTATGAAGATTCAAAGGATAATTCAAGCCGTTCTGTAGCTTCTGACGAAAATGAAGAAATTCCGGGAAAAGTTCGTCGTTGTGTAAAAGTTACAGAAGGAGATTCCTCTCGTGGAATTACATCATCTGAAGAAGAAACAACTTACGAATATTACTATAACGAAGACGGAAGTGTTGCAGGAATTCTTAAAGTGGATTCTTATGGAAACGTCTGGTCTAAAGGAGAATAGGGGGAAATATGAAAAAAATCAGCTATTCTTTTGCCTTTTTGATTTTACTGCTTCCATTTAATCTTTGTGCTTATAATGGTTTTAGAAACAGTGTCTATGATTATCAAAACAATGTAATAGACTTTTCCGATGAAGGTATTCCAGAAAATATTGTAGATAGCCGTGCTGTTACATATTCTCCACTTGATTTAAAGGCAGGAGATATTTTTCTTGATGCAAATGGGAATGCTCTGAAAGTAGTGAGCGTTACTGTTTCTTCTACGGGTTCTATTGATATTCAGACAGTTCAGCCAACTCTTAGGGAAGTTTTCCAATATATTGATATTCCTGAGCAATCTATAGAATTCGATCCTTCCGATTTTATAATTTTTGGTGAAGATAAAACAGAAGATTGGAACAATGGAGATTATATGCTCCGCTATGATGACGAAGGTAACTGGAATGATGGAGATTCTTCCAGAGCTTCTCAAAGTGGCGGCATGTTAGGTGATATTTTTACACAAACAACACTTTGTCCTAACATATCTGTAAGTTTGTCTGATTTAGGCGACGTTGATTCTGTTATGGAAAAGCTTTTTAAATATAATAAAGAAGCTCAGGAAAAAGCAGCTAAAGAAGCTTATGAAAAAGCAAAAGCGAAAGGATATGGTGGCAAATTTGGTGGCAGTGCTTCTTTAGACGTAGAAATTCCATATAGACAGAGAAAACTTTCTATGACTGGTAATGTTGATCTTCCTTATACCAGCGTAATAACAAGACGAAAGACCTGGAAATTCTGGACAAAAAGCTTTTGGACAAAAGAAAACTGGTATCACAAGGGTTCGGCAAAATGCCATTTTGAGGCAGATATCCAATTAGGGGTTGCCTTGGATTTAACTCTAAGTGGTAGTTATAAAACTCCAAAAATTCCGATTTTTGCTACTCCACCTATGGGCTTTAATATTGGATTTTATATGTGGCCTTCAGTAAAGGCAAAGGCCAGTGCTGCTTATCAAAAATATGAGCACTTTATCTACGATGGCGGCATGAATTGTGATTTGGACGGCGAATATGTAGCTTGTGTTCCTCATAACTTTTCGACTACAACTTATAAAAAATATGTTGGAACAGGGCAGTCTCTTTCCGGTTCTGTAGCGGCGGCTCTTACTGTTTTGCTGGGACCTCAGGCAGGAATAAGCATTGCAGGTATCAGTGTTGCTGACATTACTGCTCAAGCTGGAATTTCTGCAAAGGTTGCTGTTCCTTCATTCTCTTCTGTTGAATTTTCCGATATTCATTTGAACGATTATGGCGAAAGCGCAGTTACAATTACTCCTACAGATACAAACAGCGTAAAGAATTTACTTACTCTTGACTGGTCAAAAATCAGTTTTAAGGTTACTCCACAGGCTGCTGTTTCTGTATCGGCAATTAACGGTTTATTAAGTTCAACTTTATGGTCTTGGCAGGGAGATCCTTTGGCTTCATGGCCAAAATAATTTAACAGGATGGAATTTATGAAAAAAGCAATAACAATTCTTTTTACAAGTGTATTTGCATTTACTCTTTCTTTAGTATCTTGTCAGGCGGATGCTGATTCTTCGACTGAAGATTTAGTAAAAGCGGCTGCTCTTGCTCAAAACAGTTCAACTACTTCTGATGTTACAGAAATATTAAATTCTGAATACACAGAAATTACATTTGGCGGTCTTGATATTGGAAGTATAAGCGATGTTCTCATGGTAAATTATGTAGATTTTGACGATTCCTATTATTCAAATTATGATTACAGTAATACTTGGAATTCTTCTACTAATCTCGGTACATGTAAAGTTTATATATGGTCTGCAGATGATAAGGATAAGCTGCTAAGTGAAGATAATAGTCAGCGTTACATAATTGGTAAGAAGGAAATTACAGTTACTGCAAATTCAATTTTGACTAAAGAAACTAAGTTCGATGCGAAATGCTCAAATGAGACTGAAGCTGACTCTGCTACAGGAAAATCATATTTTGCAAGCTATTCAGAATATTCGGATACTTCTTATTCTAAGGAAACTTCATATGTTGAATATAATCCTTCTGATAATTATTCTGTAATTACTTATCGAACTGCTGTTTATGGAAGTAACGGCTTGGAATCTGCAAAACATTATTATACAGAAGGCCTTACTTTTGATGAAAGCAATAAAACCGTAAGCGGCACTTTGCATGAGCAGGAAGTGAATACTCTTACTTATTCTGGCACAGCTGGCATGTACGACAAACAATATGTTCACATCATACATTACCCTAGCAACAGTTCTGGTTCTTTGGATTTTACAAGTCCATCATATGAAGAGTATTACATGTTTACTTTTGCATGGTCTTCAGAATCAAGTGAAATTCCTAGGGTTCAGATCTGCTATAGCTCAAAAGACGCAAATTACAACAGTAGCAGCGAACTTACCGTATACAGCACTGTGACAAATTATTTTAAAAATGGTCTTTTAAGCAGAAGAGTTATAAATAATGCAGACGGAATGCCAGTTGCTGTTTACAACTATTTAAACGCTAAGGAACCAGACGTAAGTGGAAAATATTATGTTTCCATGGAAAATATTTATGTCTGTGGTGAAAACGACACCTATCCAGAATTCCTTGTGATTCAAAAAGAAAGAGATCATATTTATGTAGATCCTTCCGTTGATGAACTCTTACCAATTGAAGTTGAATCATCAGAAGATAGCGAAAACTATCTTTATATGGCTATAGAGTACGCTTTTTATGGGGAAGAGGTTTCAAGGTCAGGAAGTAGTGCCAATAAACTTTCAGACTTAGCTATCGGTAAGACTTATGGAAGAAATAATCGTTCTTCTTTGTCAGATGCATTTCCTTCTGCTAACAAAACAGGATTTGCTTTCCGCTAATTTTAATTTTTTTACTTTGTTATAATTTTGCTTATAATTGCCTTTTCTGACAAAAAAATGTATTTTGTCAGAAGAGGTATTTTTTTATGTACAAACCAGAGCTTTTGAACTCGCTAAAAGGTTACAATTCAAAACAGTTTGTAACAGATTTGATTGCCGGTATTATAGTCGGCATTGTTGCTCTTCCGCTTTCTATCGCTTTTGCAATTGCCAGTGGATGCAGTCCTGAAACAGGACTTTACACTGCAATTATCGCCGGTTTTTGTATTGCGGCTTTTGGTGGAACCCGCTGTCAGATTGGTGGCCCAACAGGTGCTTTTACTGTAATTATTTATGCTATCGTAAATAATCCTTCACTAGGAATTTCCGGTCTTGCTACAGCAGGTGTTCTTGCCGGAATTATGCTGATTTTGCTTGGTGTGTTTAAACTTGGCGGACTTGTAAAATTTATTCCATATACAATCGTTGTTGGTTTTACAGCTGGTATTGCGGTAACAATTGCTACTGGCCAGATTGGTGATTTTTTTGGAATGCATCCTGAATTTCCAATGACTGTAATGGGAAGTGAATATACTAAAATGCCTGGCACCTTTGCTGGAAAAATTGGAGTTTATGCTCATTCTCTTTCTACAATAGATATTTATTCCACTGTGATGTCTGTTATTTGTCTGGCAATTATTTTTATGTGGCCAAAAGTTACAAAAAAGATTCCGGGTTCATTAGTAGTTATTGTTCTTGCAACAATCGTAAGCTTGATTCTTGAACATTTTGCTGGTCTTAAAACTGATACAATCGGGCTTTTCGTAGATGGAAGAAAGCATTATGAAATCCCAACAACTTTGCCATCCCCTAAACTTCCAGATTTTTCTTTATCAACTTTGCAGACTGTTTTTCCAACTGCAGTTTCAATTGCTGTTCTTGCTGCTATTGAATCTCTTCTTTCTGCTGTTGTTGCAGATGGTATGATTGGTACAAAGCACGACTCCAACAATGAACTTATCGGTCAGGGAATTGCAAATATTTTTAGCCCTCTCTTTGGTGGTCTTCCAGCAACTGGCGCAATTGCCCGAACTGCAACAAACATAAACAACGGAGGTCGTACTCCAGTAGCAGGTATTGTTCACGCAATTGTATTGTTATTGATTATGATTTTCTTTGGAAAATATGTTGAATATGTTCCAATGCCAGCTTTAGCTGCAGTTCTTATGAGTGTTTCATGGAATATGGCCGGTATTCCTTCTATTAGAAAACTTTTGAAAGGTCAGAAATCAGATATTTCGGTTCTTACTGTTACTTTCCTTATTACTGTATTTGTAGATCTTACTTATGCAATTGGTATCGGTTTAATTTTTGCAGCCTTCCTCTTTATCAAGAAGATGATTGACGTTTCTGAAGTTCTTGAAAGTCGTAAAACAATTATCTCTGGTATTACAGGTGATGGTACAGAAGAAAAGTTTGATGTTCCTGCTGGTGTTTTAGTTTACGAAATTGATGGACCTCTCTTCTTTGGTACTGTTAGAAAATTCGAAGTTGCTGTAGAAAGAGCAGGTGCTGAATTTAAGGTTCTTGTAATTCGTATGAAAAATACAATTTATCTGGATGCAGGTGGATTGAATGCGCTTGAACAGTGTAAAGCCGCTTGTGACAGAAAGGGTGTAACAATCGTTCTTTCAGGAATTCATACTCAGCCATATATGCTGTGTGAAAAAACTGGTATGGCGGATAAAATTGGCCGTGAAAATATTTTTGATAATATTGAAGGGGCAATGAAAAGAGCTAGCGAAATTGTAGGAAATAAGTAAAAATTTCTTCACCATAAATTTCAATTTGTCAAGGAAAATACTTTTTAATATTTTTGCTTTTCTTATTGAATAAAAACTGTTTGAATAGTAAACTTCTAACCGTAGTCAGACACTATATTTAGTGTCTGATTTTTTATATATCTAAAAAAGTACACTATTAGTATAAAATATAAAAATAAGGTGGGAAACGTGAAGATTATCAAGCGTAATGGTGAAGAAGTAATTTTTGACATTAGAAAAATTGTTACTGCTATCGAAAAGGCTAATGCAGCTATTCCTGAAACAGACAGGCTTTCTGAAGAATTTATCAACGCTGTTGCCAGTAAAGTTGCAGACAAGTGTCAGGCTAGTAAAGTTCAGATGAACGTAGAAGCAATTCAGGATCTTGTAGAAACTGAACTTATGCGTGTTGGAGCCTTTGACCTTGCAAAAGTTTACATTACATACCGCTACCGCCACGCCCTTATGCGTAAGCAGAATTCGACTGACCAGCAGATTCTTTCTTTGCTTGAATGTGCAAACGAAGAAGTAAAACAGGAAAACTCTAACAAGAACTCTACAGTAGTTTCTGTTCAGAGAGACTACATGGCTGGTGAAGTTTCAAAAGATATTACAAAACGATTCCTTTTGGACGAAGATATTGTTCAGGCTCACAACGAAGGGCTTATTCATTTCCATGATGCAGACTACTTTGCTCAGCACATGCACAACTGCGACCTTGTAAACCTTGAAGATATGCTTCAGAACGGAACTGTAATCAGCGGAACAAAAATCGACACACCACACAGCTTTAGTACAGCCTGCAATATCGCAACACAGATTATTGCTCAGGTTGCTTCAAGCCAGTACGGCGGACAGTCTATTTCTCTTGCCCACCTGGCTCCATTTGTTGAAGTAAGCCGCCGCAAGCTGGTAGCAGAACTGAATCAGACAGTAGAAGAAACTGGCGTAACCTTTACAAAAGAGCAGTTTGACCACATTGTAGAACGCCGCCTTGCAGACGAAATTACCCGTGGTGTTCAGACAATTCAGTATCAGGTAGTAACTTTGATGACTACAAACGGCCAGAGTCCATTTGTAACTGTATTTATGTACCTGAACGAAGCTAAAAATGAACAGGAAAAGGCAGACCTGGCTCTTATTATAGAAGAAGTTTTGAAGCAGAGATACAAGGGAGTTCGTAACGAAAAAGGTTACTGGGTTGCTCCAGCCTTCCCAAAACTGATTTATGTTTTGGAACCAGATAACATTGAACCAGACGGAAAGTATTATTATCTTACAGAACTGGCTGCAAAATGTACCAGCCGCCGCCTTGTTCCAGATTATATTTCTGAAAAGAAGATGTTCGAGCTCAAAGAAGGAAACTGCTATCCTTGTATGGGCTGCCGTTCTTTCCTTACAGTTTACCGCGACGAAACAGGCCGCCCAAAATTCTACGGCCGCTTTAATCAGGGAGTTGTAACAATCAACCTGGTAGACGTTGCCTGCTCTTCTGGAAAAGATATGGAAAAGTTCTGGCAGATTTTTGATGAAAGACTTGAACTCTGCCGCCGTGCCCTTATGCTCCGCCACAAACGCCTGCTCGGAACTCCAAGTGACGTGGCTCCAATCCTCTGGCAGAACGGTGCCCTTGCCCGTCTGGAAAAAGGCGAACCAATTGATAAGCTGCTTTTCAACGGATATTCTACAATTTCTTTGGGCTATGCCGGTCTTTGCGAATGTGTACGCTACATGACAGGTAAACCTCATACAGACCCAAGTGCAACACCTTTTGCTCTGGAAGTTATGAAGCACATGAACGAAGCCTGTGCAAAATGGCGGGAAGAATCAAATATCGCCTTCAGCCTTTACGGAACTCCGCTCGAAAGCACAACTTACAAGTTTGCAAAATGCCTTAAAATGCGCTTTGGAGAGATTCCTGGTGTTACAGATAAAAATTACATTACAAACAGCTACCATGTTCACGTTACAGAAAACATTGATGCTTTCCAAAAGCTTACATTCGAAAGTCAGTTCCAGGAGCTTTCTCCGGGTGGCGCTGTAAGTTATGTAGAAGTTCCAAATATGGAAAACAATATTCCTGCTGTAATTGCTCTTCTTCACCATATTTACGATAACATTATGTATGCCGAGCTTAATACAAAGAGCGACTGCTGCCAGAAGTGCGGCTACACTGGCGAAATTCAGATTGTTCAGGATGACGGAAAACTTGTTTGGGAATGTCCACAGTGCGGAAACCGTGATCAGGCTACAATGAATGTTGCGCGCCGTACCTGCGGTTATATCGGAACTCAGTACTGGAACCAGGGAAGAACTCAGGAAATTAAGGAGAG
>JAILLQ010000050.1 GCA_024693045.1 Treponema sp. | reverse complement strand
TGCCTATGAACTGAAGTTCTCTTTCTTTGACAATGAACTTAAAGCTCATTTCTTTTCTGTCCTCAGTAATAATGATTCTTATATTGACTTAAAAGAAGATACAAAAGTCAAAATTGAAGGAACTATACGTTCTGTTAAGTTCTCTGATTTTGGTAATGATTATAAGGTTTCAAATCTTGTTATCGTTGAAAAATAATATCAAAGAATTCTGATTTAAGATGGGGGTAGTGTGGTTTCGTTATTGTGTAACCACACTCATTGGCCCTCTGAGAAATTACATAGGAGGCGTGATAAAAAGTACATACGCCACTTCGTGTCGTTTGCATATAGGAAATTATAAAACTTTGTGCTTGCGCACAGGAGCATCCGTGTACTTTTTATCACATGCAGATTTTGCTGTCGGCAAAACTGCGATATCGTGCCTTCTGTACGACCGCTAACGCGGAGTTTTATAGGAGTTGTTATGAATATTCTAAGAAACTTAATTCCATCTAATTCAAGTTATATAGCCGGAAAAATTATTCCTAAGTTCAATTTTTCAGATAATTCTTTTATTTCCTATATGTATTGCATGGCCTGTCAGCAGTTAAATCTGGGAGGCCATGAATATGAAGAAAGTCTTTTGCGACAGGTTTTTACAGAAGAAGAATTCAAAAAGATAGGTTCCATTTATATTGATGTTGTTAAAGATAAAGAACCCAGAAAATATGAAAGATTTACGAGAAAAGATAACAGCTACGATTTTGGAGAAATTGTCCATTCTTTTTGTAGTGGCTTAAAAAATAAACCAGAACTATATTTTGGCCTCTTATATTACGCTTGTAATCAGAAACTGGAAAATATCTTTACTCATGAAAATCCTCTTAGTAAAATACAAAACTCTCCTTTTATGACAAATTTTGCAAATACTTTTTGCCTGAATGATTTTGAAATTTCATTTTTGCTTCTCAATCTCTTTGGTCATAAAAACATCTGGTTTTTGCCGGAACCATTGTCTGTCGAAAATAAAATTAAAATTTGTTCCAGATTCCTTCCGGATACAAAAATATTAGGTGAAGCATATATTAATCAAATCAACAAGAAGTTTATAAAGCTCGGACTTTTTTCAGATGATTGGGAAGTAAATGATTACGTTTATTCATATTTTTCAGGAAACTCTTATCCTTTCAAAATATGTTCCCTTCATTCACAGGAGTATTCTGACTATTATTCAATGGATTCAATTGCTACAGAGAATTTTGAGCATATTCAGATGACTGATAAACTTGTTTTAAAATGTAAAAAAATTAAGAAAGGATGTTATATTGCTGTTTCAAATGCGGATACCTTCCGTTCAAAAAATTTCATAACATACTGTAATCAGTGTAATAATCTTTCTACTCTTGAAATAACTAATGAAAACTCAAACTTTGAAAAAAAGGACTTTATTTTCTTTTTAATTGCTGCTTCCAGTCAACTTCAGAACGATAATGGAGTTTTGTTGTTGGGCAACAATATTCTTTCTAGCTTTCTTCATGAGAATTCAGAAAACCATAATACGATAAAAATATTTACATCATCTTCCAAAAAAGAAAACGATTCTCAGTCAACAATTCCGTATGATTTATTTCAATATATTCATGCCCCGGTTTATTTACTTACTGATTCTTTAGATTCTGATGAAAAAAAATTATTAAATAATCAGTTGAAGATTGTCTATAACTGGGAGATAAAAAATCCGTCACAAAAAGAGTATGAAGAGCAGTTAAAACAATTTCTAAGCTACAAAAATATTGATGACAATCTGATTGAATCAACAGCAAAAGAATGTAAGCACTTTCAAATTTCTCCAGAAAAATGGAATGATGTCGCCACACTTATTTCTATACTCAAAGATTCCTCTGACGAAGAAATAAAGCAATTGATTGAGGCTAATTTTCAATCTTCAGATAACAGAAAAAATATACGGAAGAATTCTCATTATTCTCTTGATGCTTTGAAAACTACGGAACCAGTAGAGAACATAGTAAAAGCATTACACAATGCTGAAAAATGGCAGAGTGATGAATATAACAGTGAATCAGGAATCCGTATTTTAAATTATGGCCCCTCAGGAACAGGAAAAACCGCTTTTGTAGAAAATACTGCTAAGTTATTAGATAAGCCCTTAAAGATAGTTCGTGCCTCTGATATTTTAGGAATGTATGTTGGGGAGACAGAGAAGAATATAAAACAAACTTTTGAGGATGCGGCAGAAACCAACTCAATCCTTTTAATTGATGAAGCTGATTCTTTCCTTCATTCAAGAGGCGACAATATTAATCGTCATAACGATTCAAAGGTAAATGAGTTTCTGGTGCAGATGGAACGTTTCCCAGGAATATTATTCTGCAATACGAATCTCCCAGATAACCTGGATTCAGCAACCGACAGAAGATTTCATATGAAAATAGGTTTTGAACCGTTAGATAAAGACGGTATTTCTCTATTGTGCAAGAGTTATTTTGATAAGTTTGAATTTAGTGAGCAGCAGATTAATGAAATCTTTAATTCAGGTGATGTTACACCGGGAGATTTTGGTTCACTATATGGTCGAATGCGTTTTACCGATCCAGATGATATTACTACAGATTTTATATGTGACGAGCTGGTAAAGGTTGTAAAAGGAAAAAAACGCAGCTGGGAAAATAAAAAA
>JAILLQ010000044.1 GCA_024693045.1 Treponema sp. | reverse complement strand
ATGGAACGTGTTGAGGAAAAGGCCAGGCGAATGGGATTTAAAAGGGCAATTCTGCAAACGAGACCGATTATGCTTGATGCCGTTGGGTTATATGAGAAGAGAGGTTATGTTCTGATTGATAACTATCCCCCTTATGACAAGCTGGAAGGCGCCATTTGTATGGCGTTAAACTTATAACTCACAATTTACCGAAAAATATTGGAGTGAAAAACAGACCTAAATCCGTGTAAGGAGAAGGTCTGTTTTTGTTTTGTGTTACTTTTGTTCCAGAGTATTGTATTACAAGGAGATTCTAAAATGAAAAAATCTTTATCTCTGGATAACAAATCGATAGACGGTCAGAATATATCCTATTGCATATTTGGCAATGGAGATATTGATTTGGTTATTGAAATGGGACTTGGTGCAGTTGCCGGTGAGTGGTGGCACATTGCAGAGCAGCTGTCAAAACAGTTTACCGTTCTTTTGTATGAGCGTGGAAGAAGTATTACAAAGGCGCGCTCACCGAAAAATATAGCCGAAGAATTACATACTTTGTTAATGGAACTACCCTGTAAAAGTAAGTTTATTATTTTGGCACATTCACAGGGGGGTCTGTATGCGCAGCAATTTGCCAGATTGTATCCCAACATGATTCGTGGCATAGTGTTTGTGGATCCTTTATCTGCAAATGACAATACATATAAATCAGTATTTACAACAGCTGATGAGCAGAAAAAGAGTGGATTTAATAAATCAGAAAACTTTGTAATCATGCGGAAAATGGCTTCCTGGCATTTGGGATCTGTAATTAAACTCATTATGAGAAAAGCACCTCCATTTTATTACTATGATCAATTTACACCGGAAGCAAAGAAATACATTTTAGATGAATTAACAAAGGTAGAACTTCATGATGCCGCCTTAGAGGAATATCGCCTGGCACATGAGGAAAAGGAGATCTGTCAATTAAAAGAAAGAGGAAACTTTCCGCAGATTCCTATCGTACTTATAACCCATGGACGTGAATTTGAAATAAAAGAAATCATGGAATTTGGACAAACCACAAAAGAATTTGCGGAAAAAGTTGAAGAGCTGTGGCAGTCTTTGATGCAGGAATACCTTACTTTTTCAGAAAAATCGATCTTGTTAAGAGCAGATAATAGTGGACATTATATTCATTTGACTGATTTTGAAGTAATAATGAAGGCATTACAAGAAGGAGAATCATGGACATAAGGGGGCTTTATTACGAGTAAGATTATTATTTTAGCTGGAAGTCCGAGAAAAGAGGGAAATATTTGTTATTGTTAATAAGTCTGACAATTAATAGGAGTGAAAAAAATGATTCTTCGATTGGCAAATGAAAAAGATATTAAGGGATTACAGCCATTATATTTTGAATTGGAAAAAGATGCTGTTAATTTTCAACCAGAGCATTTTGTTATTGGAAATCGTGATGAAGAATTCTTTAATACTATTTTCGACAGTGATCATCAGGACATTATTGTTGCGGAAGAAGACAGAAATATTATTGGATTTGCCCATGTTATGATTCTTGAACAAAAAAAGGTTCCTTGCTTGAAAGATGAAAGGGTTCTTTATTTGCAAGATATTGATGTCGCAGAAGAAATGCGCAGTAAGGGGATAGGAACAAAACTTATTGATGCATGTAAGAATTATGGAAAAGATAAAGGCGCAGATTTCATGAGGACTCAAGTTTTTCCACAAAATATGCGAGGTATGGAGTTCTATGAAAGAGCAGGTTTCGCTGAAAAAATGAAAACTATAGAAACTTATCTTTGAACACTAATACAAATCTGACGTATTTGAAGCGATGTTCAGGTATAACAAATACTCAGATGACACGCTGCTTTCTGCCACAGAAGGATTATATTACAGCATAATCGACGATTGCTTAGTTAAACAAAGAACGGAGAGGCAATGATCAAACGACAGAGTGTAAAGGATCTATTTGCAGAGTCACTAATTGAATTAGCGGGGAATAAGTCAGTTGCAAAGATTACAGTTAAAGATATTGTGGAGAATTGTAATTCATCCACGGCGACGTTTTACAGAAATTTTCATGATAAATTTGAGCTGATTTCATGGATTTTTGCGCATAGTACGGAAGAAATATATACAAATATACTTGACGGAGGGCTTAGCTGGAATGAGGCTATGCTGCAGATAATAGGGATAATGGATGAAAGAAGAGAATAATCTCATTTTATGAAGAGCGTTAAATCTATAAAATAAGTGTAAAACAGGCTCAAATCAGTGCAAATGATGAGTCTGTTTTTTGTGTGGTGTTAATGTACTGACATAAGGAGGTTAATAAACATGTCAGATATAAACAGGATGAACCTGGCCTCACTGGAAACACCATTGATGCGAGAAAAATGTACGGCTTGGCGTTTAGCATACTTTCAGAGTCTTTCGCCGGTGACCATAGAGTTTTATGAAAAGAATAAAGGCTGTGAGGTACTAACACTTGAAGAATGAACGAGACAATGAAAAAAAGTCATTTGAGCTGTATTATAATGGCGGATCAATATGGTGCGAACATTTAGATGGAATGGGCGCTTGTGAGGATGAAGTAATCACAAAATTTCTAAGAGATAAAAGAATATTTTCCAGACCCTCTGTTTCCTCATTCATGATAATCAACCTGGATGAAACTGTTATTACCAAGCAGATTGTAGAAACAATAGTATCGAATGTTTCAGAGAGCGACAAAACTATCAGAAAAATCGCATTTGTTGGGGTTGATAAAAACTGGCAATGTGCATTTAGTTATTTAAAGCTAAAAAGAATCTGTATCACATTTCTTTCTGACTATGAAAAAGCGAAGGAGTGGTTATATTCATAAATTGTAAATCGATCACTTTGCTATTTTTATTTCAAGTTCTTCGACATACACGGCTGTTCCAAAGATTTTTACTGCATTTTTTCTTGATGGAAATTCTACGTTTATAATTCCGTCTTTTCCAATTTCCTGTCCTTGTTCCACTATAATATTTTTTTTAACATCTCCGGGATAAAGGATATACTTTTGGTAATATGCTCCCATGACTCCTGAGGCAGTTCCAGTCACAGGATCTTCTATTGTGCTTGAGAAAGGTGAAGAAAAATGCCGACCATGCATATCAGCTTTCGGATGGAATGTTTCAAGGCAAAAGGGATGGATTGATGAATGAGTTTTTTGAAAAAGAATCTTTGGAAAAAGAGCATTTTGGGGATTCATTCGCTTAAATGCTGCGATATTTTTTACTGGAAGGAGTAGTGTCCATATCCCAGTACTGCCGAAAACTACTGGGAATTTGGGGTCTATATCATTCTCTGAAAGACCGATAGAATGTGCCAGGTCTGATAGGGAGCCCGTGAATATTTCTTCCTGATAGGGAGCCTGTTGCATACCAATTATTACATGACTTTCAGAATTAGTTATTGAAATTGGAAGTAAACCTACATTGGTTTCGAGCAGAATTTTGTCAGCTTTCAAGAGTCCGAGTTCTTTTACCATAAAAACTGAGGCAACTGTCGCATGGCCACAGAGATCCATCTCATGTCCCGGCGTAAAAAAGCGGATACGGATATCAGCTTTATTTGAAGATAATATAAAAGCAGTCTCATTAAAGCCAGTAGATGAAGCTATTGCCTGCATCTGTTCATCTGATAGAACATCCGCGCTTAGTACAATGCCCGCCGGATTCCCCATGCCTGGTTTGTCTGTAAATGCATCATAGTGAAGTACTTTTACAACCATTTAGTCACCTTTGATTTATCATTTTTATAATTTCATCATATGATTCTGCTCTGATAACCAGAAAGTGTTTCTCAATTTCATTTGTCCACAGATCAATTTCACCCTCAATAGCTGATGTCTCAGGAAGTATAAATCCCCAAATTTTACAGCCTGTTTTCTTAAGTTCTGGAAGAAAATAATCAAATCCCCATTCCAAATCTTCCTTTACATCTTCAAATCCATTTCTTGCATCTACAACAAAGTAGCTTCCCTTGTGTATTCTGAGTAAACTAAGTGATGTCATTACCGGGGCACGGTAGTTCTCATAATGTGCTTCTTTTTTCCAGGTATGAAAAACAACATTGTCTTTTGCTATATATTTGATTTCTGCGTAGTCACTCTCAAACATTATTATGCTCCTTTCTGATCAGAAGATGATAATCTAATTTAGCATAATAGATCAGAGAAAGAATCAGATACACTAATTTAGGTGTGTTTTGCACTTGAATAGTTTTCAACATGGGATATAGCCGTGGTCCATTAAATTTGAAGTTAATCGACAAATCTTGCTAATGTTTGTCAAGCGTATTATTTGAAAATATAGGATCTTTGAAAACAAAAAATAGTAACCTTAACAGGGAGCCTTTGAAATTTTTTCTGTAAATATGGAACTTCTATGATAATTTAGATTTAGGAGGCAAAATGATTGAGTATAAACAAACAAAGGAATTTACATCGGAGGAACTTGAAAGACTTTTTCTTTCGGTTAACTAGGAATCTGGTAGATATCCTGAAAAACTCGTCAGCGCAATGCGTAATTCTACGAAGGTTATATCTGCATGGGATGGCGATAAGTTAGTCGGGCTAATTAGAGCTTTGGATGATGGTAATACTGTAGCATTTCTTCATTATCTTTTGGTAGATCCAGAGTATCAAGGCTACCATATTGGAGACAATTTAATGAAACAGATTATGAGTTTTTATGATGATCTTTTATATGTAAAAGTTATCCCCTCTGATAAAAAAACAATTCCGTTTTATGAGCGATATGGTTTTAAACAATATGACAATTACTCAGCAATGGTAAAAAAGAATCATTTTTAAAATCAAATTCAAGTTTGCAAAGCAAGCCTCTATCCCCTGTACAAGAGATAGAGACTATTTTTTTAATCAGTTAATCTGTCAGGATACAT
>JAILLQ010000032.1 GCA_024693045.1 Treponema sp. | reverse complement strand
GGACTTTTATAATACTTATCTTCCATCCTGACTCATAATTTTAACCAATATACAGGGTTGAAGTATTCTTAATCAGTAAACCTAGATTTATCAGAAAGCTACTGTCTGACAGAAAATGTAGAATAATAAACATTATTCCTTGTTAAACTATTATAAAAGTCCAAATTTTCAGCTTTTCTTAAATGGACTTTTATAATAGTTTGGAATTTTATAATATTTCTATGGACAATTATAATTTTCCAGTGGACTTTTGTAATAATTCGCTATATACTTTCTTACAGTGGGAGTTGGGGAATTCCTTTTAATAAAATCATTCAGAAAATATCAGGCACATTTTTCCTACTTTGCTGAATCCAAGCATTAAATGGACGATTATAATAGTACTTTGGACTATTATAATTTTCCTGTGGACTCTCATAATTTTTAACTGGACATTTATAATCTTTAGAGGGGATAATTCTTAATAATACAAAGAATTGCGAAGTTGTAAAATTTAAAAGTTAAAAAATATAAAAAAGGGTGGGAAAATGCGAAAAAAAGCCTTAATTATTAAAGGATTTAATCAGCAAAATATTTTAAAAATTCCAAATAATTTTCTGCGTGCAAGCTACAAATGTTCAGCAACAACACAGAGAATGTATTTCTATTCGATTTTTAAATATTTAACAGCTCCTCAAAATCCAAATTTTGTTTCATTTTCGTTTTCAGACTTTTTTACAGATTTAAATTTAAAAGATGGACAAAAAACACGAACACTTATCAAAGAATCTGCAAATGAAATTCTGGATATGAAAATCGTTCTTGAAGATAATGAAAAACGTTACGAAGTTACAAATGTTTTTCAGTCTGCAAAATGTGTTTTTACCGAAACAACTTTTTCTTTTAAATTTACAGAAGACATGAAAGAATTTTTGGATGAATTAAAAGAAATCGGCTTTTCACTTTTTGAAATCAATGATCTTGGAAAACTTAAATCTTTCTACGCTCTTCGTTATTACCTGGTTGCAATTTCCTATAAAGGATTTAAAGGCAAAAATGGTAATGAAAAAAATGCATGGTTTTTTGAATACACTGTTGAAGAACTTCGAAAACTTTTTGACATTCAGGATGGGGAATATGCTCAGATTGGACCTTTTAAAAATATAGTTATCGAATTACCTTTAAAAGAATTAAATGAAAAAAATCTAGGAATTCAAATTATTTGTACTCCGGTCAAAAAAGGCAGAAAAATTACAGGTTTCCATTTTGACTGCATTGAAGCAAGTGCTGCTCCTAAACTAGAAGCTTCTTCTACTCCTGCTTTGGAACAAGATTCAGCAAAGGCTAAAACAAATGCAGAAACTCAAATAGATGCCTTAACTATAATTTCCAAAAATCCTATTCGCTATGCAGAACTTTTAAAAGAAGAACAGGATAAGTCTGGCTCAATTGGTTTTTCACCAGAACTCAATGCCCTTTTGCGCTTAAAAGAAGAACTTGGAATGTAGAATTTTTTTTGCCTTTATCTACAGACTTTTATAATCATTATCCTCTTTTTTATGGACTTTTATAATATTTAACCCCACTCTATCACATGGATTTTAATAATCTTTTTATGGACTCTTATAATACTTCTTCTTTTTATATTTAAACTATTATAAAAGTCCGGTAAAAATGCACTTATTATGTATAAAAATTTATACAAATTCGTCCAAATTCTTTCAAATTTTCTTTAAACCTACTGCATTCCAGAAAATTATGGATTTTTATAATAGTTATGGACTTTTATAATACTTCTATTTTCTTTTTGGTATTACTCCGCCTATTGTGAGCATTACATCTCCATTTGCAATTTCCTGTTTTAGGTGTTCGATTGCAAATGTTATTCCTTGGGTCATGTTTACATTGCATGAAGCAAAGAGTACTTTCCATTCTGTTTTGATTTCTGGAGGAATGCAGATATTAATCTGGCCGTTTCTATCCTGTTTTTTTGAAAGAGATTTATTTTCTTCTATAATATCCTTCTTTTGTGTTTCAAAAGAAATTTCTTCCCTATTTAAAACAGCTTTTACAGGGTTTGTGTTTTGGATTTCTTCCTTTGTTGTTTTAGCTTCTTCTGCAGCTGCGCTTGTTTTTTCATCTGCACTCGTGTTATCAGAAAAAGTTTCTTTAAGCTGCTGAGTTAATGATTCTGGTACGCTAGTATAGGATGTTTTTTTGTTTCTTGGAATCATCTTTTTCTCCCCTACCCTCTTACAGCATCTGCCAGGTTCTGGATTGCTTCTAGAGTATTTTTCTTTGCTCCGATTTCCTGAATGCTTTTCTGGTAAGCCTGAGCCTTTTTAAAAGCCTGGTCCTGAGGAACGATAATCTTTTTATAGCCCGACTGTTTTACGATTGCATCTTTTATGTTTGTATCAAGAGCAAAAGAAGCATTGTGTTCGTTTATTACTACAGTTTTAATAGAAGCTTTTTCACATCTGCGGCGGCGCTTAAAGTCGTTGATGTTTTCAAGGAAGATTGTAAGACCGTCTGCAGAGAATGTATCGCACTTCATTACTGGTACGATTTCATCACAGGCAAAGAAAACATTTTCTTCGAATGTGCTGAAGTCTGGGCTTGTATCAAAGATGATAAAATCGAAGTCTGAAGCAAATTCTTTAGCAATGTCATCCATTACAAAAGGTTCTTCTGTAGCAACATTTTTCTTATAAATGCGAAGTTTGCTTTTTTCTTTGCCTTCGCTTTCGATTGGTTTTGTAGGCATAATCCAAAGATTCGGAACATCTGTTTTTGTAACAGGTCCATCTACTGCGCAGTTATTTAAAAGAGCATCTGCCAGTTCGTAACCAATTTCTTTTAATAAAGCGCCAGAAGCATTTCCCTGAGGGTCGGCATCTATAAGTAACACTTTTGATTTTTTTGCAAGTTCTGCTGCAAGGGCAACTGAAATAGAAGTTTTTCCTACTCCACCCTTTTGTAATCCAAGACCGATAACTTTCATTTATAAACCTCGTTTTCTAGAAATAATCTATATATTTTCTTGTTATATAGATTATCGGTAGAAATAAAGAAAAAATCAAGAGAAAATATAGTAAAAATAAAGAAAATTACTAGAAAAGTTATATATAAAAACTAGATAACTAGAAAGAAACTAGATATCTAGAAACTATCTAGATAATTTTAAACATGGCCCTAGAATTCATTCTGACGCGTTCTTTTTGAAAATTTGATAAAGATATCGACCGGGCAAAAAGGGGGCCTGTTTTTTGAATTTTAGGGAATTTGCCGGCGCCCGTCTGGAATGGTGCCGTAGGCAGGATTTTTCATGAAGGCTAAAAGCCGGAATGAAAAAGACCGAGCGTTAGCGGGCCATGAAAGAAGGGTTCGCAAAAAGATTTTCGCCTGTGAAAAAAAGGAGACTTTTCATTAATTGACTTTTATAGGGAATTTTTATATAAAGTGAGAATAGGTTTCAAATTGAATTACAAGACAAAACAGCAGGATCTTCTTTTAGATTTCCTTAAAAAATCAGAACAGAAACATTTTACCGCACTGGAACTTGCCGACCATTTAAAAGAATACGGAATGGGGCGGGCAACGGTTTATCGTCAGCTGGAAAAGCTGGTTGATGCCGGCATTGTGAACAAATATTTTTTAGGTGAAATGGTTCCAGCTTGTTTTGAGTTGGTTCGTGAAGGTGAACATTGTCAGGAAGATTGTTTTCATTGCCGTTGTGAAAAGTGCGGTAAACTAATTCATTTGCACTGCGATGAATTAAAGGAGCTTTCTGGACATCTTGAAGCAGAACACGGATTTGAAATGAATCCTTTTAGAACGGTTTTTTATGGCGTTTGTGCTGAATGTCGCGCCAAAGATAATAAATAGAAGATAAGGTTGTTTTTGTGAAAAAGTTAATTTGCACGGGTCTTATGGCTCTTTTGGTTTTAAATGGTTTTCTTTTGACTTCTTGTAAAAAGGCTAAGCAGGAAAATTCTGGAAAAATTTCGGTTGTTACAACTTTGTTTCCTCATTTTGATTTTGCCCGAGCTGTTGGCGGTGAAAATATTGAGCTTACAATGCTTTTAAAGCCAGGTTCTGAAAGTCATTCTTATGAGCCGACTCCAAAGGATATGAAAAAAATTCAGAATGCAGATTTGTTCATTTATACTGGTGGTGAAAATGACATTTGGGCTGATACTATGATGGAAAGTCTTGGAGCAAAAGCCCCTAAGACATTGCGTTTTCTGGATTTGGTAGATGCTGTTGAAGAAGCTCTTGTTGAAGGAATGACTTTTGAAGAAGAACATCACCATCATCATGGGGAAGTTTCCCATTTGGAAGAAGAGCACGACCACGATGCAGAAGAAGAGCACGACCATGAGCATGAAGAAATCGAATACGATGAACATGTTTGGACTAGTCCTGTAAATGCAATAAAACTTGTTGAAGAAGTTTGCCAGGCTTTGTGTTTGATAGACAGCAAAAATGAATCAATATATAGAAGAAATGCAGCTTCTTATATTTCAAAATTGCAGGAATTGGACGGCGAATTTAAATCTTTGGTTCATGACGCTAAGTACAAGACAATTGTTTTTGGAGACCGCTTTCCTTTTAGATACTTTGCAGATGAGTATGACCTTTACTATTATGCGGCTTTTCCTGGCTGTGCTAGTGATGTAGAAGTTTCTGCTTCTACTGTTAAATTTTTGATTAAGAAAATTAAAGAAGAAAATATTCCTGTTGTATTCACTATTGAGTTTTCTAATGGAAAAATTGCTGATACTTTGTGTGAATCTACAGGTGCCAGAAAACTTGAATTTCACAGTTGCCACAATGTTTCTGCTGATGATATGAAAAATGGCGAAACTTATATTTCTTTGATGCAGCGTAATCTTGCGGCTTTAAAAGAAGCTCTGCTGTAATGTTGAGGATTATAGAAATCTTGGAGTAGGGGAGGGGAATTTTCCCTGGAGTTTTTATGCTTTTAAAATGTGAAAATGTTTCTTTTTCCTACGAAGGAAGGATTGCTCTGCAGAATGTAAATTTTTCTGTTTCCCAGGGAGATTATGTCTGCGTTTTGGGTGAAAATGGAGCCGGAAAGAGTACTTTGATTAAGGGACTTTTAAAGCTTTTAAAACCTTCTGAAGGTAAGATTTCTTTTGAAAATGGTTTTTCTCCTAAATTTATTGGATATCTTCCCCAGCAGCAGTCAGTAAAAAAAGATTTTCCTGCTAGTGTATGGGAAGTTGTTCTTTCTGGAAATACAAATGCTTTGCACGGGCTTCCTTTTTTTAACTCGAAGCATAAAAAAAGGGCAATGGACTGTCTGGAAAAACTTGGCATTACTGAAATCAAGGAAAAAAGTTTTAGGGAACTTAGCGGCGGCCAGCAGCAAAGGGTTCTTTTGGCAAGAGCCTTGTGTGCTACAAAAAAACTTTTGATTTTGGATGAACCTGCAAGTGGTCTTGATCCGGTTGCAACGAATGAACTTTATTCACTCATTCAGAAAATCAATAGGGAAGAAAATATTACGGTAATAATGGTCAGTCATGATATTGAATGTGCAAAAAAGTATGCTAAGCACATCCTGCATCTGGCGACCAGTCAGCTCTTTTTTGGCACAGTTGAAGACTACGCTGCTACAAAAATCGGAAAGAAATTTTTTGCGGAGGATTCTGAATAGTGTTTGCCTATTTTGCAGAAATGTTTTCTTATCCCTTTATGGTTCGTGCTTTTATTGTTGGCACTTTAATCGCCCTTTGTTCATCTCTTTTGGGCGTTTCTCTGGTTTTAAAACGCTATTCCATGATTGGAGACGGTTTGAGTCATGTTGGTTTTGGAGCTCTTGCTCTTGCCAAGGTTTTTAATATTTCGCCATTGGGTTTTTGTATTCCTGTTGTAACTTTGAGTTCCGTTCTGCTTTTGCGATTAAAGTCTTCTAGCAAAATAAAAGGGGATGCCGCTACAGCTTTGATTTCTACTTTTGCCCTGGCTATTGGTGTAATGGTTATTTCTATTTCTACCGGCATGAATACCGATGTTTTTAATTATCTTTTCGGAAGCATTTTGAGCATGAGCCAGGCAGATGTTAGCTTAAGTATTGTTATTTCACTGGCTGTAATAGTAATGTTCATTTATTTTTACAACAGGATTTTTGCCGTTACCTTTGACGAAACTTTTGCCCGTGCCACAGGAACTAGAACTCAAATCTATAATCTTTTGATTGCGATTCTAACTTCTCTTGTGATTGTTGTTGGAATGAGGATGATTGGTTCTCTTTTAATTTCAAGCCTGATTGTAATTCCTGCTACAAGTGCCATGCGTGTTTGCAAGAAGTTTAGGAGTGTAGTAATTCTTTCTACAATTATCAGTGTTCTTTGCCTGTGGATTGGTTTGATAATTTCTTATCAGGCGGCTTTTCCTACTGGGGCAAGTATTGTTTGCTGTGATTTTGTGGTTTTTGCCATTCTTTCAATTTATTCAAAAATCAAAGCCAGAAGATAGTTTATAAAATACATTCTACTGTAAACAAATCCTTAAAAGTTGTAGTATAACTTATCTGGCCGCAAGGAGCGGTTTTTTAAGGAGTTTAATGGATATGGCAGACGATTGCATTTTTTGTAAGATTATTAAAGGTGAAATTCCAAGTTTTAAAATTTACGAAGACGATTACACTTACGCATTTTTAGACATTGCCAAGGATATTGACGGTCACACTTTGGTTATTCCAAAAAATCATTGCAGAAGTATGCTCGAATGTTCTAGCGAAGATATGAAACATGTTATGGATACTGTTCAGAAAATCAGTAAGCATTACATTGATGATTGTGGTTACGATGGAATAAATCTTTTTAACTGTACAAACGAATGTGCTCATCAGTCTGTATTCCATTTTCATATGCATATTTTGCCAAGAAAAATTACAGATGGTCAGAATCTTGTTCCAAAAATGCCTGGAGCAAAAGTTGAGCTTGAAGAAACTTATAAGGCTTTGAAATTAGATTAAAAGAAGGCTTAAAAATGCAGGTTGATTTGGCTAAAATTTCTTTGGAAGTAGAAAATGTTATTACTAAACTTTTGGACGAACATCCATTGAAAAAAGGTTCGATTTTTGTAATCGGGTGTTCTTCTAGTGAAGTTTGTGGTGGAAAAATCGGCAAAGATTCCAGTGAAGAAACTGGAAAGGCAATTTTTCAGGCTGCCTGGAAAGTTCTTTCTAAAAAAGGAATATACCTTGCCTGTCAGTGCTGTGAACATTTGAACAGGGCTTTGGTTGTGGAAGAAGAATGTGCTGAAAAGTATTTTCTTGAACCGGTTTGCGTTGTGCCTTGGGTACACGGTGGCGGTTCTTTTGCAACTGCAGCCTACGCAGGTTTTGAAAATCCTGTAGTAGTGGAGCATGTAAAAGCTTCTGCCGGCATAGATATAGGCAGCACTCTTATCGGTATGCATTTAAAAGATGTTGCTGTTCCTGTTCATCCAGAGCAGAAGTTTATCGGAAGTGCATATGTAACTGCTGCCTATTCCAGACCAAAACTTATTGGTGGAGAAAGGGCTAGATACGAAATAACAAAGTAGTTAGGTTTTTATAATCGCTCAGTTTCTGGGCGATT
Organism: Treponema sp.; assembly: GCA_024693045.1. Taxonomy (GTDB): domain Bacteria; phylum Spirochaetota; class Spirochaetia; order Treponematales; family Treponemataceae; genus Treponema_D. The sequence goes on along the minus strand of JAILLQ010000032.1, from coordinate 19,724 downwards.
TTTTTATACCTTATCGGGTATAATAGTAAAAATCTTGTGAAATACTACACCCGAAAGGGTATAATACCTTGCTTTGTGTTTAAAAATATACCCTAACGGGTGTAAAAATCTTTAATAATATTGAAATTGTACCCGTTCGGGTATATTATAAAAATATGGAAAAGAGAGATAAGTCCTTTTTGATTGGACAGTTTTTAAAAGATCAAAGAAAACTAGCTGGTCTTAGCCAGGAAGATTTTGCTGTAAAAAGTGGATTGGGTCTTCGTTTTATAAGAGAACTTGAACAGGGCAAAAAAACTGTTCGTTTGGATAAAGTTAATCAGGCTTTAGAAATGTTTGGTTATACAGCAATGCCGGTAAAAATTTCTTCAATAAGGTCTGAAAAGTCCGCTGAACATTACGGAGACAATGATGAATAGAAAAGGGCTTGTTTATTACAATGACAATCTTTGCGGCCGTATTTCTGAATCGGATGAAGGTTATGAATTCGAATATTTTAATGAATGGCTCGAAAATCCTTTGGCTCAGGCGGTCAGTATCACTCTTCCTTTGACTTCTGAAAAATATATTTCTAAAACTCTTTTTTCTTTTTTTGACGGTCTTATTCCTGAAGGCTGGCTTTTAGATGTTGCTCTTAAAAACTGGAAGTTGAATCCTCGTGACAGGATGGGGCTTTTACTTTCAACTTGTAAAGACTGCATTGGTGCGGTTAGTGTTAGGGAGGAATAATGTCGGATTTTTGTCTTGCCTGTTCAAAAGCTCTTTCTGATGAAGAAAAAATTACCGGATATCACAAAAAATGTCTTAAAAAAATGTTCGCTACTTCTTGCCTTCCTTCTATTGAATTAAATGAAGAAGTGTTAGAGGCTCTGGCCAAAGAGTCTACTAGCCAAGGTATAACGGTTGCTGGAGTTCAGAAAAAGCTTTCTCTTCACTTGATTGCTCAAAATTCACAAAGTCGCCTTACCTTGGTGGGTTATCCTCAGGGGTATATTTTAAAACCTCAAAGTCCGGATTTTGATTTTCTCCCTCAGTGTGAATTTATAGTAATGAATATGGCAGATGCTGCTGGTATTAATACGGTTCCCCATGCCCTGATTCCCTGTCAGGACAAAAGTTTGGCTTATATTACAAAAAGAATTGACCGTTCTGCTGATGGGCAAAAAATCCACATGGAAGATTTTTGTCAGATTTCAGGGCGTTTAACGGAAGATAAATATAAGGGCTCTTATGAACAGTGTTCAAAAATTATTTCTGCTTATTCAGACAGACCTGGTTTGGATATGAGCGATTTTTTTTATAGATTACTTTTTTGCTTTGTAACTGGAAATTCTGATATGCATTTAAAAAACTTTTCTCTGATAAAAAATCCAGAGACTGGTCTTACAACTTTGTCGGATGCCTATGACCTGCTGCCGGTAAATCTTTTGATGCCAGAGGATAGGGAAGAGACAGCCCTTAATTTGAACGGCAAAAAGTCTAAATTAAAAAAAATAGATTTTATGACTTTTGCAAACAATGCAGGAATACAGGAAAAAGCAGCACTAAAAATGATTTCTAAATTGATTTCAAAAAAAGATTTGCTTTTGGATATGGCTTCTTCTCCTTTTATTCCAGTGGAGTTGCAGCAAAGATTTTGCAATTTAATCGAAGAAAGAATGTCTAGGCTTGAAGGAAAATAATATGAAAAATAACAGCTATTTAATAACAAAAAATCCTTTAAAAGGGCTTTTGCTCTTTTTTATCCCTATTGCATTGGGAAATGTATTTCAGCAGCTTTACAATTTAGTAGATGCTTCGATTTTAGGTGTTTTTGTCAGTGAAGAAGCTCTGGCAGCGGCTGCGGCATCTCTTTCCTTTACGGGAATCTTTCTTTTTATTGCTAATGGTTTTGGTATTGGCGCAGGGGTTATCATTGGCCGCTATTTTGGTGCCGAAAACTTTAAGCGAATGAAGATTGTAATCTATACGACTTTGATTTTTTGCTTGCTTTTAAGCCTTATTCTAGGAATTCTGGGATTTTCTATAAGTCGCCTGATTATGATTCTTTTAAAAACTCCTGAAAATATTTTGGACCAGACTTGCCTTTACCTGCATATTTATTTTTTGGGAATGCCTTTTGTTTTTCTTTACAATTCAATTTCTGCAATGTTCAACGCTTTGGGAAAGTCTAAATATCCTCTTTTCTTTTTGATTTTTTCGTCATTGTTGAATATTGCTCTGGATTTACTCTTTGTTACCGTCTTTCATTTTGGTATAGCAGGGGTTGCTTATGCAACAGTAATTTCCCAGGGAGTCGCCTGTGTATTTTCCGGACTTGTATTTTTCTATCAACTAAAGGCTTTTAAAATCGGTAAGACTTCTTATTTTGATTTTTCTGAACTGAATAAAATTCTTGGAATTGCCCTTCCTTCTATTTTTCAGCAGGCTACAATTTCTATTGGGCTTATGCTCATTCAGTCGACAATCAACAGTTTTGGTTCACAGGCTTTGGCAGGTTATTCGGTTGGAGTTCGAATTGAAGCTCTTGGAACTGCTGTTGTTGTTGCAAATGGGGCATCTCTTTCAACTTTTGTGGCGCAAAATATTGGAGCCGAAAAAATAGAACGCATTAAAAAAGGTTATATTTCTGCAAATATAATTGTAATTGCTTTTTCTCTGCTATTTTGCCTTGCGGTAATGTTATTCAAGGAAGAAATAATTCGTATTTGCCTTGGAAGTAATTTTTCACAAAGAGCTCATGATATTGCCTTAGAAGTTCTTGTTTATATGAGTCGTGTTCTTTGCATTATGGGTTTTAAACACACTGCTGATGGCGTTATGCGAGGGCTAGGACACATGAAGATGTTTACAATCGGAAACTTTATAAATATGGTAATCCGAGTTCTATTTTCTAAGCTGATGGCACCTGTAATCGGTATGCAGGCCGTATGGATTTCTAACCCGATTGGCTGGTCTGCTAGTTTAATATTGTGTTACCTGGCCTACCGTTATGAGATGAAAAAACTTTTCCTAAATCGAAATTAAAAATCATTCTCAAATTGATTGACTTTTCTCTTTCTAAGCAATATAAATTTGATATCAATTATCAAATTGGAGTTGCATAAATGAAGTCTGGACTTTTTAAAAAAGGAGACAAACCAGTAGAAAATCCAAGAAAGATTGTTCTTCTGGCGATTTTGTTAGTCCTCTCGTTTCTTTTTGCTCTCCACTTTGAAAGCAGGCATGCCGGACATGAAGACCATTGCCATGAAGAGGATTGTCCGATTTGCCTGCTTTTGCAAATTATTAATTATTCTGACAATTTTACCTTAAGCCTTCCTTTGCGGACGGGAGAAAGTTTATCACATTTTTACCAGTACCTGCCTGAATTTACTACTTTTGTAATTGTGGCAAAGACCTTGGTTACTCAAAAAATTAAACTTGTCATTTAACTTTCCTTTATAACTCTATATGTAACTTTTCAAAACTCAAATTAAAAAGGAATCTAAAATGAAAAAATCAAATTGTGGCCGTTTTGTCTTTGCCACACTTCTTTTCTCTCTTTTGTTTTTTACAACTTCTTGTGCACAGAAAAAAATTATAGATAAAAATTCTCTTGTTCTTGCAATCACAGAAGAACCGCCGGCTGGTTTTAATCCCGCTATAAAATGGCCTTTTTCCGGTGACCCTCTTTTTCAGAATATGCTGTATAAATACGACGGAAAAGGAAATATCGTAGAAGATTTTGCCCTTTCTTGTCAGGTTAACAATAATAATACTGAATACTTAATTACGGTTCGTGACGACGCTATTTGTTCTGATGGAGTTAAACTTACTGCCTCGGATGTAGCTTTTTCTTATAATTTAATTGCAGCTTCAAGCAAGTGGGTAGACTATTCATTCTTTAAAAATGCTGAAGCTTTGGATAAAACAAGAGTCAAAATTACTTTAAACAAAGCTAATTCTCTTTTTAAGCACATTATGGCAATGACAGCAATCATTCCAGAAAAGGCTTACAGTAAGGAAACTTATTCACAGAATCCTGTTGGAGCAGGACCTTTTATGATGAAGCAGTGGGACAAGGGCGAAAAAATGATTCTTGAAGCCAATCCTTATTATTATGGAAAAAAGCCTGCTGTAAAAAAACTTACTTTTCTTTTTGTAAACACTGACACAGCCCTTGCTTTAGCACAGACAGGTCAGGTTGATGTTGCCCGCCTGAGTGTTAACCTTGCCGGCAGAAATGTAAAAGGTTATGAAAAAAAGATTCTTAAAACAAAAGACAGTCTTGCCATTTACATGCCTTCAATTCCTTTTGGAACAATGGAAAAAGATGGAATAAAACTTGGAAACGATGTTACAGGAGACCTTGCAATCAGAAGAGCTTGTTCTTATGCAATTGACCGTAATGCCATGGTTCAGAGTGTAGTAGACGGTTACGGAGAAGCCCTGTATACACTTTTTGAAGGAACTTCATACGGGGTAGAAGGAATTTCTTACAAGGACAATGACAAGGAAAAGGCTATCCAGATTCTGGAAGAAGCCGGATGGATTGACAGTGATGGAGACGGTATTCGAGAAAAGAATGGGGTAAAAGCCGAATTTACACTTTATTCAGTTCCTCAGGATCAGACTTATTCTCCTCGCCAGGGCGTTTGTCTTGCAATGCAGCAGCAGTTAAAAGAAGTTGGTATTAAGCTTGATATCGTGTTCAAACAGTTTGCTGAAGTTACCAAAGAAAAACTTTTGTATCAGCAGTGTTACATGACAGGTTACGGCGGAGATAATCCTCTTGACCTTGTAACAGGTTTTCATTCTTCAATGATGTTCAAGGGAAGTTACAATCCTTCTTTGTACAATAACAAAAAAGTAGATTCTTATATCGACAGAGCTTTGAATTCAAGTGATGAAAAAACTGCAATGGAATATTTAAAAGCTGCTCAGTGGGATGGTTCTTCTGGTATTGAAATCAATGGCGATTGTGTATGGCTTCCAATTTTGCGAGTGAACCACATCTTCCTGGTTAGAAATGGAGTAAATTTCCCGGCAGAAAATGTTAGACCGGCTCCTCACCGTGGCGGAACATGGACTGTTACTGAAGAAGTTTTGAATTGGGGATGGGAAAAATAAATTGTACGCTTTTAAAACTTTTACTTTTATAAGTGGAAAACTAGTAAGGCTTTTAAGCGTGCTTTTTGCCATAAGTGTAATTTCTTTTGCCCTTATGGCATTTTCTCCGCTGGATCCCTTGATTCAATATCTTGGGGGTGAACATGTTGTTGTTAGTGGAGAAAAAGCTGCTCAAATAGCTGCCGAACTGGGCTTAGATAAGCCCTATCATATTCAGTATTTAAATTGGCTAAAGAATCTTCTTCACGGTGATTTTGGGTATTCTTCGTTTTTTGAACAGCCCGTAATGACTGTAATAAAAGAAAAAGCTGGAGCATCATTTTTACTTCTTTCAATTTCCTGGTTTTTTACAGGAATTTTGGGTTTTACCTTTGGAATTATTGCCGCTATGAAAGAGGGTAAAATCGCCGACCGTTGTTTAAAAGTATATTCTCTGGCTCTGGCTTCAGCTCCACCATATTGGATAGGTCTTTTGCTGGTAATGGTCTTTTCAATTAATCTTGGCTGGTTTCCGGTTGGATTGAGTTCTTCAATTGGTATGGGAAGAAATCAGGCTTCTTTTTTTGATATAGCCAATCATCTTTTTTTGCCGGCACTTACCTTGAGTTTGAGCGGTATTGCTCAGATGACTTTACATGTAAGGCAGAAACTCTTGGATATTTTTTCTACAGACTATGTTTTGTTTGCTAAAGCCCGCGGTGAAAGTCAGCTGCTACTTTTTAAAAATCATGGTTTAAGAAATGTACTTTTGCCGGCCCTTACAATTCAATTTGCATCCCTCGGAGAAATTTTTGGTGGTTCGACCCTTGTGGAAAAAGTGTTTTCTTATCCGGGCTTAGGTAGCGCAATTGTTACCGCTGGAATCAAAGGTGATATTCCTCTGTTACTGGGGATAAGTATTTGCAGTGCCGTATTTGTTTTTTTAGGAAACTTTATAGCAGATATACTTTGTTATTTTATTGACCCAAGAATTTCTCGGGGAGGTTTGTATGAACTTTAAATCTCTTTCTATTTTGCTCAGAAAACTTTCAGAAAACAGAAGATTTTCTACACTTGTATTTTTAGCTCTGACTCTGCTATTTTTGTTGATTCTGCTTTTTACAGGAATTTTTATACCGGCTTCTTCTTGTGAAATTAATCTGAAGGAAGTGAAACTTGCTCCTTCTTTTAAGCATATTTTTGGCACCGACTGGCTTGGAAGGGACATGCTCTGTCGTACTCTAAAAGGTCTTTCTGTGAGTATGGAAGTTGGTCTGATTACCGCCTTTTCTTCCTGCATAATTGCTGTTTTTTTAGGGGTAACGGCTGCCTACTTTGGTGGAAAGTTTGATACAGTAATTAAATGGCTTACAGACGTGACAATGGGACTTCCAATGACTATTTTTTTGATTATGATTTCTGTTCTTGTTGGAAAAGGTAAGAAAGGAATTATTCTAGGAGTAGTTCTTACCCACTGGGTTCACCTTGCAAGGATTATCAGAATTGAAGTAATGCAGATAAGAAACAGGCAGTATATTCAGTCAGCTCTTTCATTCGGAAAAAGTCCATTTTATATAATGAAAAACCATATTTTACCTTCAATTCTTCCTCAATTTGTTGTGGGCCTGGTTCTTTTATTTCCTCATGCCATTTTACATGAGGCTGCAATTACTTTTTTAGGTTTTGGAATTCCTCCGGATCAGCCGGCAATCGGAATTATTATTTCGGAAGCAATGGGCTATCTGAATACGGGAATGTGGTGGCTGGCTCTTTTTCCAGGTCTACTTCTTGTTTTGATTGTCAGACTTTTTGACAAGTTGGGAGAAAGACTGAACTTTTTACTGAATCCTGCAACCGGCCAGGAATAAAAGAGGAAGGATAAAATGATGGAAGAAAATTTGCTTGAAGTAAATAATTTAAAGATTGCTTTTACTCAATATGCTAGAGGGAGCGAAAGACGCAATATTGAAGTTATTCACGATATTTCGCTTTCTGTAAAAAGGGGAGAGATTCTTGCTGTTATAGGAGCAAGTGGTTCGGGGAAAAGTTTACTGGCACACTCAATCATGGGAATTTTACCCAAAAATGCTGAATGCCAGGGGGAAATTAAATATAAGGGAAAGGTTTTAACCCCTTCTCAAAAAGAAAACTTAAGAGGTCGAGAAATTGCTCTGATTCCCCAATCGGTTAGTTATCTTGATCCAATGATGAATGTAAAAAGTCAGATTGCAAGTCCTATTTCTGAAGAGAGGGGAAAAGTAAAAAATCTGCTGATAAGTAAACTTTTAAGGAAATTCCAGCTGGATGAAAAAGTTGCAAATCAATTTCCTTTTGAGCTTTCTGGTGGAATGGCCCGACGGGTATTAATTAGTACGGCAATTACAAGTGGTGCAGAATTAATAATCGCAGATGAACCGACTCCTGGCATTCATCAGTCTGTAGTTGAAGAAACTTTAAAATCTTTTAGGAATATGGCGGACAAAGGCTGTGGAATTTTGATGATTACCCATGATATAGATTTGGCTTTTACCATTGCCGACAGGGTTGCGGTTTTTTGTGATGGTAGAGTAGTTAGCCTGGAAGATTGTGAAAACTTTTTGCACCACCCGGAAAGGTTAAAGTCTGCATACAGCAGGGCTTTGTGGAATGCTCTTCCGCAAAACGGTTTTTATGTTGAAGATGAAAACGAATGTGAAAAGGAGGTTGTCTGATGGCTTTGCAGGCTAATAATCTTTTTTTTAAATACAAGGCAGCTTCTGAATACTTGATAAAGGATTTTTCAATTAAAATTGAAGCGGGAGAGGTTTTAGCTTTGATTGGCCCTAGTGGCTATGGTAAAAGTACAATCGGAAAACTTCTTGCCGGACAAGTTAAGGCCTGCAGTGGCCAGCTTTTGGTCGACGGAAAAACTTTGCCGAAAAAAGGAATTAAGCCTGTTCAGTTGATTTATCAGCATCCTGAGCTTTCAATTAATCCCCGCTGGAAAATGCAGCAAGTTTTGGAAGAAGTTGGGGAAGTGGACTGGGAACTTTGTCGGCTTTTGGGTATCAAGGATTTATTTTTAGACCGGTGGCCACAGGAACTTTCTGGAGGTGAATTACAGCGCTTCAATGTATACAGGGTTTTAAAAGTAAAACCTAAATACATAATTGCAGATGAAATTTCTACCATGCTTGATGTAATAACCCAGGCTCAAATTTGGAAAGTGATTTTATCTTATGCAAAGAGCAATAAAATCGGGATTCTAGCAATAACGCATAATCGGAATCTGGCAAAAGCAATTTCTGACCGGCAGGTAGAGTTAGGCTAAACCTTGCTGGGAATTATTTTTATCAATAAGGGCTTATTAATAAAAAATACTTCTTCTTTGGCTTAATAGTGGAAGCATTTTTGCTATAATTAGAAAGTCATTTTTATTGGGCCCACACACCCTGCTTCGCCGCTAGCGTGGGGTCTATACGGAGTTTTTATGAATAAAAAAGTTTCTTTTATGGATTTTTTACCATCTATATTGGCATTGCTTTTAGCAATTGGTACTGTTACTGTTTTTAAGGCTTGTCCGAAAAAGCCTGATGGCACCTGGATGCGCTGTCATCATGTTCAGGACATGGTTTTTATTTCTTCCCTTATTTTAACTGCCGTTTCTTTAATTCCTGCTTTTTTAGGAAATAAAATTGCAAAGTTTTCTTTGTTATTGTTTTGTCTTCTTGCAACAGTTCTGATAATGCTTCTTCCGGGTGTTATTATGCCTATGTGTATGATGAAGTCTATGAGATGCTATACAGTTATGCAGCCATTTGTTAGAAGCATGTCTGTTCTGCTCATTTTGGCTCTTGGCTGGAATTCATTTAAGGCTATTACAAAGAATAATGACTAAAATGAAAAAAAGTATTACTGCACTGGCTTTTTCAGTGTTCGTAATTTTACTTATTTCTTTTTCGATAAATATAAAAAAGTTTTCGCTCTATAAAAAGGCTCTTTCAACCGCCAGTAAGGAAGAGTCTTTTCGGATTTTAAAGAAACTGAAGAATTACAAAGATTCAGAAGCTTTGCTTTTAAAACTGGAAACAGAAGATCCTCTTTTGCCTTTCAAAATTCTTTCTAAAGGTGATGAAATTTCTTTTGGAAAATTTGATGGGGATTTAAATGAAAAAAACGGAAAAGAAAATCTTCACTGGATTTTAATTGATTCCTACGGAGGAGACCTGCTTTTTTTATCACGGGATATAATTGAAGCTCGTCCCTATCATTCTAAAGCTTTTGCAGAAATCACCTGGAAAGACTCTGAAATCCGCAGTTACCTGAACGGCGAATTCTATAACACTGTTTTTAGCCAGTCAGAAAAGGACTTGATTTCACTTTCAGAAAATAAAAACGAAGACCAGAGTGTAGTTGGAACTGAAGGCGGAGAAGTAACTTTTGATAAAGTATTCTTACTTTCGGAAATTGAATACGGTGTTTATGTGAACGATGACTACACCAGAGATTATTTTGGCAAAGCCTTTCCTAGTGAAAGGGCAAAGGCAGCAAAGATAATGATGAACGAAGAAGGTTTTGCTCCATGGTGGCTTCGAAGTCCTGGAGTTTACCCCTACAGTGCCCAGTTTGTAACATTTGACGGCAACCTTCATGTAAGTGGAGCTTACATTGATAATCCAAATAATTATGGATTAAGACCCGCAATACGAATTCGTCTTTGGGAAGATTAATTTTACTTATTTTTCTGGGCCAAAATTCCCATTTTTTGAATTTTCCCAGCAGGAGCAATAGCTCGACCATTTTAGTAAATACTGTTACCATATTTCCATGAGATTTAATCTTCCTCCTCATTATACTTCTCTTGCACAGGCTTTAGTTTCTCTATTTGGTTCTTCTGTGGCTATTGCTCAGACTGACCGGCTTTCGGGCGGGGATATTAATAAGGCTTATGGGCTTACGCTGAATACAGGCGACCATATTTTTATGAAAGCCAATTCCAAGAAAAATGCTGATTTTTTTACAGCGGAAGCGGCTGGTCTTTCTGCTATTAAAAGTACAGGAACGATTACTACCCCAGATATTTTGTGCACCGGAACTGATGACGGAGAAGATCTTGGTTATAGTTTTTTACTTTTAAAATACATTGAAAGTGCTGAAGCAAGGTCAGATTATTGGGAAACTTTTGCCAGGGAACTAGCAGCTCTTCACAAAGCCGACACAAAGAAGATTCTTGATGCCGATGAGGGCGGAAGATTTGGCTTTTTCCAGAATAATTTTATAGGTTTTACTTCACAGGATAATTCCTTGTCTGAAAATTGGATTTCCTTTTTTAGAGATATGCGCCTGCGTCCCCAATTTAAAGCCGCTGATTCTTATTTCACTGATGATGACCGCAAAAAAATTTCAAAACTATTGGAAAAACTGGATGATTTTCTAGTTGAACCGGAAGAGCCGAGTCTTTTGCACGGTGATTTATGGAATGGAAATGTAATCTGCGGTTCTGAAGGTAAAGCTGTGTTGATTGATCCTGCCTCTTACATTGGGCACGCAGAAGTTGACCTTGCAATGACAGAACTTTTTGGTGGCTTCCCGGAAAAATTTTATGAAGTTTACAAAGAGGTGAACCCCTTACAGGCGGGCTATGAAAATCGAAGGGATCTTTACAATCTCTATCAACTTTTGAATCATTTAAACCTTTTTGGGCAGACTTATCTTGGACCCGTTCTTAGCATAATTGACGAATATGTGGGCTAAAAAGAATCGGGCACAGAAAAATTAATTATTTTTATAAAAAATGTTGAATTTTTTGCATTTTTTTCTTGCATTATTGGAAACATGTGTTATATTAAAACCATGAAACGAACGGCCTAGGAACCCGTTACGCCATAAGACAGGAGGCTTTTATGCTGCCGACAAAGAGGACATGCCGCATCGAGGCTTAAAACCGATGGGACAAAAACCATCTGCGGTTTGATGCAGAACATATTACGAATGCAAGCAAAAACTCATTGCGAGGAACCTTGCACATACAGCCGGTCAATAAAGACCGGTTCTTTTTTTAACTTCAATCGTTTTTTAATCTTCCCTTTCCAAAGCTCTTTTGTAGCTCAGATCAATTCCAAATGCACCTAATGGGGCTGTAAGTAAAATTGCAATTACAGAAACAGTTAATACAATTTCTCCGCAAGAAAGTCCCATTGCTAAAGGAAGACCTCCGATGGCAGCCTGAACAGTAGCTTTTGGAGTATAGGCAATCATGCAAAAGAACTTTTCTTTTAACTTCAACTTACTTCCAAGAAGACAGAAGAAAACGCCGGCCATTCTAATTAAAAGAACAAGCATTAAAAGTAAAATTGATTTTAAGCCGGCTCCCATTGCGTGATCGATTTCTACAGAAGCTCCAACTAGGACAAAAAGGAAGATTTCTGCAAATGTCCAGAATTTATCATATATGCTGGAAATGCTTGATGCCATTTTACAATCTGCTTTTTTAACTGCTATACCCATTGCCATTATGGCGATTAGTGAAGCAAATGGGATAAAAGGAAATTCAGTTTCAATTGTGGAAAGGCAGAAACTTAGGGCAAGAACGATGATTGTCATGCTTATTGAAGCAGTTTTGAATTTAAAAAAGAACTTAAAAAGGGCGAATCCTGCCAAAAATCCAATTGTAATGCCGAGTATTATCGAAAGGGGAATATTTACAAAAGCCATTGCAGAAACTTCTTTTCCCTGGGCAAGTGAAGTAAAAGTGGTAAACATAACGATTACAAAAACGTCGTCTACAGATGCTCCTGCTAGAATCATCTGGGGAATACCCTGTTTTTTTCCGTAGCCATTATCAATCAGTTTAATCATTCTAGGAACAACTACCGCTGGCGAAACGGCTGCAATTACAGCTCCTAAAATGGCCGCATCCAATTTGCTTATACCCAAGATAGCGGGAGCAAGCAAAACCATTCCGACGATTTCAAAAGTTGCAGGAAGAAAACACATTAGAAGGGCAGGGCGTCCAACTTTTTTTAGGTCAGAAAGATCTAGTTTTAAGCCAGCTCTAATCAAAATTATGATTAGGGCAATTCTTCTGATTTGGCTGGAGATATCCAAAATGGAAGAATCAATCAAGTTTGCACAGTGTGGACCGATTAAAATGCCAGCAATAATCATACCAAAAAGACTTGGAAAATTGATTTTTTTGCAGACAAAGCCTAAAAATAAGCCGGAAAATAAAATAGCAGCAATAGAAAAAAGCATATTCACCTCTGAAAGCAGGAATATTTTAATCATCTTTAAAAATTTACGGAAGATATTGGCCTTTAAATTCGCGAGAACACTGTGTTTTTTCATGGATTAATAACTTTTACTTATACTTAAGCATAAAAAACTTGTATTAGTACTACTTCAATTTTTTTTGTATAAACGAAACAGATTTACAAAAAAGAGCCTGTTCAAGGCTTGGAGGTTTATATGAAAAAATCAATTACAAAAATTTTTGGACTCTTGTTATTATCACTTGGCCTGTTTTTTTCTTGCACAGAAGAATCTGCATTAAAAGTTGGTGTTTGTGCTGGTCCTTATGGAGATATGTTTGTTGAAGCTATAAAACCTGAATTGGAGAAAAAAAGTTATAAGGTTCAGATTGTAGAATTTTCAGACTATGTTCAGCCAAACAATGCCCTTGCAGAAAAAGAAATTGATGTAAATGTCTTTCAGCATTCAACATACTTGAAGAAGTTTTCTAGTGATCATTCTTTGGCTCTTTCTTATCTGACAGAAATTCCGACTGCGGCAATGGGTATTTTTTCAGATTCTTCGGATTCAATTGGAAATCTTCCTGAAGGAGCAGTTATTGCAATTCCTAATGATGATACAAACTTGAGCCGTGCTCTAAGAGTTTTAGCACAGACTGGAATTGTAGAAATTAACCCGGCAATTGATGCCAGTAAGGCAAAAGTTTCGGACATAAGTTTTAACCCAAAGAAATTTACTTTTAAGGAAGTAAACGCAGAAATTCTTCCAAGTGTTTTGGACAGCCTTGGGGCTGCAATCATAAACGGAAATTATGCTTTGAGTGCAGGATTAAAACTCAGCGATGCGATTTACAACGAAAAGTTAGCTCCTGGTTATTATAACGTTATAGCTGTGCGAACAGAGGACTTGGAAAAAGATTTTGCAAAAGAAATCTATTCTATCGTTCATTCTGATTTCTTTAGAGAAGTTATAGAAAATCCTCATGGTCAGTACATAGCATTTGCTCGCCCTGAAGATTATTCAAAATAGGGGGAAATATGATTCAGTTTAAAGGTGTAGACATAACTTTTTTTGATGGAAAATATCCATTTCATGCGGTTAAAAACGTCACTTTTGATATTGAAGACGGAGAGATTTTCGGTATAGCAGGTGGAAGTGGTGCTGGAAAAAGTACTTTGCTTAGGACAATCAACCAGCTGCAAAAAATTACCGGTGGAAGTGTAAATGTAAATGGCCAGGATGTAAAAAGTCTGAAGCACAAGGATTTGCACAAACTTCGACGAAAGATTGGAATGATATTTCAGCATTTTAATCTGGCGGAAAGTAAAACTGTTTACGAAAACATTGCATTTAGTCTTGAAGATGCCGGTTGGAAAAAGGCAGATATCGAAAAAAGAGTAAATGAACTTCTGGAATTCGTAAAAATTGTTGATAAAAAGGATGTTTACCCTTCCAGACTTTCCGGAGGTCAAAAGCAGCGGGTTGCTATTGCAAGGGCTCTTGCCAACAATGCAGAAATCCTTCTTTGTGATGAACCAACCAGTGCTCTGGATGCTGAAACTACTAATTCGGTTTTAAAGCTTCTTAAAGAAGTTAATCAGAAACTTGGAGTTACAGTTGTAATCATAACTCATGAATTGGATGTAATTAAATCAATCTGTAACAGGGTTGCCGTGATGAAAAATGGGGAAGTTGTTGAATTAGGAGATGTCTATGATGTCTTTACAAATCCCCAGCATGAGTTCACAAAGGAACTTTTGAATCACGGTCAGAATTTTAAACTTCCGGAAGAAGTAATTGAAAATGTAAGTGATGATATTTTCAAGTTGACTTATAAGGGAGATGGAGCTACAGAAAGTATTCTTTCGGAGGTTACTGCTGCAAATAATGTGAAATTTAATATTCTGCACGGAAAGATAGAATACATAGCTTCTAAGCCACTCGGCATTCTTTTTGTTACTTTTAATGGCAGTCAGAATGATGTATTCAGGGTAACGCAAGAATTGCAGAAGAAGATATTTAAGTTGGAAAAACTTGCATAGCCATTATGAGAGTGAGGTAGATATGATACAAAGTATTTTTAAAGTTAAAGACGATATTTTTCTTTCTTTAGGGCAGACTTTTTATATGGTTCTTATTTCGGTTGTAATAGGAATAGTCTTTGGGATTTTAATTGGTCTTTTGCTGTACACAAGTGAAAATCCACTTTTTGTTAAAAACAAGTTTGTAAACAAATTAGTAGGTTTTTTAATAAATATAATTCAGTCAGTTCCATTTTTAATTCTGATGGTTTTGCTTCTGCCGCTTTCTAAAGTAGTAGTGGGAACCAAAATCGGTTCAAAAGCCGTACTAGTTCCCTTAAGTATCGCGGCAATTGCATTTTTTGCCCGTTTGAGCCAGGCAAGTTTTTCTGATGTATCAAAGGGTGTAATAGAAGCTTTTATTTCTACAGGCGCGGGAAAAGCCAAAATCATTTTAAAGATATTGATTCCGGAAGCTCTTCCTTCTTTGGTTAGAAATATAACGGTAACTACTGTTGCAATTTTAGGTTTTTCGGCCATGGCAGGGCTGGTTGGCGGGGGAGGATTAGGAGATTTGGCTTACCGCTACGGTTATCAGCGCTACCAGAGTGAAGTTATGATTGTTTGTGTTTTGATTTTGATTGTACTTGTTCAAGGAATTCAGTTTTTTGGCGAGTGGTGTGTAAAAAAAGTCAGCAAAAAGTAAAAGCGAGGTTTTTATGGTTGAAGTTTTATGGCATGGCCGCGGAGGACAGGGGGCTTTTACAGCAGCAAAGATTTTGGGAGCGGCTTATTCTTTGCGTGGGAATTATGGACTTTCATTTCCCTCTTTTGGCCCTGAACGCAGGGGAGCCCCTATTCTTTCTTTTACTAAGTTAGATTCAAAACCTGTAGGTGACAGAAGTCAGATAAAAAAAGCAGACTACGTGATTTTTCTGGATGACACACTTTTTTCAAAAAAAGCATTTGAAGAAATCAAGTCTGGTGGAAAAATAATTTTGAACACCAGGAAGACTTATTCAGATTTTGATGAGAACTTTAATCAGCATGAATTGGAAGCTCTTTACCTGTTCGACGGAAGAAAAATTGCTCTTGAATATTTGAAACTTCCAATTGTAAATACCGTTATGCTTTCAATTCTTGTAAGAGAAAGCGGTTTACTTTCAAAAGAAGATCTGATTTATGCTATTGAAGAATATTTACCTTCGAAAATTGCAGAAAAAAATATTTCTTTGATTGAAAAAGTTTTTATTTCTGAAGGAGAAATAGATGAAACCGTATCTGCGTGAGGTGAATCCAATTTCCTTTGATTTGATTCCAGAAGCAACAGCCTTTGAAGCCGGATATCTGGTCAGCAAAAATTCCGGTTGGAGAAGTATTAGGCCTACAGTAGATGCAGAAAAATGTAAAAATTGTTTGCAATGTTATCTTTACTGTCCTGATGGAGTCATAAGCAAAAATAAGAATAAAGACGGCATAAAAATTGATTACGATTTTTGTAAAGGATGCGGAATCTGTGCAAAAATTTGTAAGTTTGACGCAATAAAAATGGAGACTGAACAATAATGGCAAATAAATTTCTTTCCGGAGATGAAGCTTTTGCTTGTGGAGTTAGACTTGCCCGCCCTGATGTAATTTCTGCTTACCCGATTACTCCTCAAACGGTGGTTGTTGAAAAATTATCTGAATTTGTTGAGGACGGCAGCCTGAAAAGTAACTTTATACATGTGGAATCTGAACATTCGGCTCTTTCCTGTGCAATGGGAGTTAGTGCTTCTGGAGCCAGAGCCTTTACTGCTACAAGTTCCCAGGGACTTTTGTACATGGCGGAATGTCTTGTTTATGCAAGTGGCGGACGATTTCCAATTGTTATGATGAACGCAAACCGGGCTACCGCTTTGCCATGGAATATTTATGGAGATCAGAGGGATTCTTTGGCTTTGCTGGACAGTGGATGGATTCAGGCTTATGCAAAAGACGGTCAGGAAGCATTGGATTTTGCCCTTCTGTCTTACTACATTGCGGAACACAAAAATGTACAGACTCCTTTTATGGTGAACCTGGATGGTTTTGCTCTGACTCATACTTACGAAAGTGTTGAAGTACCTGAACAGGAAAAGGCCGATGAATTTTTGCCGTCTTTTGTTACGGATAACTGTTTTGACTTTGAGAAACCTAGAAATCTTGCCTTTTCTGCAGGCCCGGATATCAATTCCTTCTTTAAGTTTAAGGAACACAGGGCAATGCTAGAGGTAAGGTCGGTTGTTCATGAGGCCGAAGAAAGATTTGAAAAAATATTTGGCCGTCACTACACAGGCTTAATTGAAGACTACAGATGTGAAGATGCAGATTTTGTAATTATTACCTTGGGAAGCATTTCTGGCTTGGTAAAGGAAGTTGCTGACGACTTAAGGAAAGCCGGAATAAAAGCCGGTCTTCTTAGAATTCGTTATATGAGGCCTTTCCCGGATAAGGAAATTGTTGAAGCTTTGACAAATGTAAAGGCTGTTGCAGTTTTGGAAAAGGATATTTCTTTTGGGGCCGAAGGAACAGTTTATACAAATGTTAATTCTGTGCTGAAAAAAGCTTCTTTGGCTTTCCCGTGTTTGAA
The DNA here is from genome assembly GCA_024693045.1 of Treponema sp. Taxonomy (GTDB): domain Bacteria; phylum Spirochaetota; class Spirochaetia; order Treponematales; family Treponemataceae; genus Treponema_D. Next base: position 2,771 of record JAILLQ010000032.1, on the reverse strand, counting down.
TTATATTGGTGGTCTTGGTGGTAAGGATATTTCCTACAGGGAAATCCTTGGAATTTATTCTGAACTAGAAAGACTTGGGGGCGTTACGGGGGCAGCCCCCGTTAGAGAGGGTGGCGAACAAGGAACTGTGAGCCAGGGAGAGACTTCTCCCTCTTATATTCATTTTTTAGGGATTCCAGAGGAGGCCCAGAATGCTTAATGCAAAAACATTAAATGAAGAAGAATTTTTTTATGGACACAAGGCCTGTGCCGGCTGCGGTGGAAGTCTCGCTGTTAGAATTGCTCTTAAGGTTCTGGGAGAAAAAGCAGTTGCAGTACTTCCTGCCGGTTGTATGAGTGCTGTCGGTTTTAATTTTCCTCAGCTCTGTTTTTCTAATAATGCTCTTATTTCTACTTTTGCAGGAACGGCCAGCATGATGACAGGTATTCTGGCTGGTCTTGAAGCCAGGGGCATAAATGATTCGATAGTTGTAGGTTTTGCAGGTGACGGGGGTACGGCAGATATAGGGCTTCAGGCTTTGAGTGGGGCTATAGATCGTAATGATAATGTTCTTTACATCTGCTATGACAACGAAGCCTATATGAATACAGGTATTCAAAAATCTTCTCTTACTCCTTTTGGTGCTAGAACGACAACAACTCCAGCAGGAAAAAGAATAAAGGGAAATTTGAGACAAAAGAAGAACATATTCGAAATTGTTGCATCTCATGATATTCCTTATGCAGCTACGGCTTCGGTGGGCTATATTCAGGACTTTATAAATAAGGTTGAAAAAGCCAGCAAAATTCAGGGCACAAAATTCATTCATGTGATTGCCCCTTGTCCGACAGGTTGGGGTGTAAATGTGGATGAAACTATTGAAGTTGCAAAAGAAATAGTTGATACAGGTCTCTTGTATTTGGCTGAGTTTCAGGACGGAAAATATAAGCTTACTCACAGACCTAAGGAATTTTCTGATGTGGCTCACTATATTAAGCGGCAGTCTAGATTTCGCCATCTTACTGATGACGATATTTCTTTGATTATTCAAGGGAGAGATAAAAAATGGGAAAAAATTTCAAAGGATTGGGCCTAGCCTTATAAAAAAATCTTATAACTTTTCATAAAAAACTTGTATTAGGCAGAGAAAAGTAAAATCGATAGCATATTAAACAACTAGGGAATTGCAGTTTGAGAAAGCTTTGAACTTTCGGTGCACCACGGCAAGTCTCCATGTGATTATAACCGATTTTTTTCGGCGAAATTTAGTGAGGATAAGAATATGGCAGATTGGGGAAATGCAAAACCGGACGGAAAATACTGGAACAAAGATTTGGAAACTTTACCACGAGAACAACTGGAAGCAAAGCAGCTTGATGATCTTAAGGAAATTGTAAAGTTTGCCTATGAAAATTCGCCATACTACAAACGCAGTTTTGACGAAGCTGGAGTAAAGCCTGAGGATATAAAAACTCTTAAGGATATTCAGAAGTTCCCTTACATTAATAAGAAAACACAGCGTGATACTCAGGGGGTCGGTTCATTTTTGGGAGAACTTGCAGCTGTACCAGAAGAGGATGTAGTTTTTGTTTCAACTTCTTCTGGTTCAACTGGAGTTCCAACAATGTCGCCTTTTACTAAAAAGGACTTTGATGAATTCCAGGACACAGAAAGCCGCTGGTTCTATCAGATTGGAATGAGAAAAAATGACCGCTATGTTCACGCCTTGAACTTTTCTTTGTATGTAGGCGGTCCTGATGTAATTGGTGCCCAGAATCTTGGTGCCCTTTGTATCTGGGGAGGAACTCTTCCAAGTGAGCGCCTTCTCTTTATCTTAAAAACTTATAAGCCAACAATCATCTGGACAAGTCCAAGCTATGCCTGGCAGCTGGGAGAAAAGGCTATAAAGGCCGGTTACGATCCTAAAAAGGATTTCAATATCAAAAAGATTATTGTTGCCGGTGAAGGCGGTGGTTCTATTGCTTCTACCCGCAAGGCTATTGAAGACCTTTGGGGCGCTGAACTTTATGACTTCTATGGTCTTTCAGATATTTTTGGAGCCTGTGCTGCAATGTGTGAAGCTAAAGACGGACTTCATATTGCAGAAAACCATATTCTTGTTGAAACCCGCGACATTCATACTGGCGAGATTTTGCCACCTGGTCAGACTGGGGAACTGGTGTTTACAACCTTGAGAAAGCATGCCCGCCCTCTTATCCGCTTTAGAACTGGCGATATCGGCTGGATTGACTACACTCCTTGTAAGTGTGGCCGTACACATGGTCGTATTCATATTCAGGGACGTCTGGATGATATGTTCATTGTTAGTGCGGTTAATGTTTTCCCAAGCGATATTGAAGCAGTCATTCATGAATTGAAAGATGTAACCGGCGAATACTTAATCCGTATTTTTGAAAAGGATTTTACTTGCAAGTATTCGGTTGAAGTAGAAAAAGCTTTAGGAAATTCAGATTCTGATGATAAGGTTGCAGAAAAGGTTTCGGCAGCACTTAAGGCCAGAATTGGTGTAAAGCCTGCTTCTGTTGTTGTTCATCCAGATGGAGGTCTTGGAACTCGCAGTGAACATAAATCGAAGAGAGTAATTGACGAAAGACATATTGATTATAGTATTTAATTAAATATATCCGCGTTTCGGCTTGTCTCTAACGCGGATTTTTTAGGGAGAAAAGATGCCAGAACTTTCAGATAGAACTGCTAATTTTACGGACAGTGTAATTCGACGGATGACTCGTATTTCAAATCAATATGGAGCGGTAAATCTTTCTCAGGG
>JAILLQ010000009.1 GCA_024693045.1 Treponema sp. | reverse complement strand
TGCTTGCAAAAGAAATATGCCAGGGAAGAAGATTAACTCGATATGAAGATCTGTCTTATTTTAAAAACTCACCCCTGGAAGAACTTTGTCAGGGTGCTGATTATATAAGAAAAGAAGTCTGCGGAAATCATGTGGATTTATGTTCCATTATAAACGCTAGAAGTGGAAAATGCAGTGAAAATTGTAAATTCTGTGCACAAAGCCTTTTTAATCATACAAACTGCAAAAGCTACTCTTTTTTAGAAGAACAGACCATCATTTCTGCCGCAAAAGAAAATGCTGCAGAAGGAGTTCACCGCTTTTCTTTAGTAACAGCAGGAAGAGCCCTGAAGGGAAAAGAATTTGAAAAAGCTATAGCTGCTTATAACAAAATACATTCTTCTGTGAATATTCATTTATGTGCTTCAATGGGATTTCTTTCAAAAGAAGAACTTGAAAGACTCAAAGAAGCTGGTGTTACAAGTTACCACCACAACATAGAAACTTCCAGACGAAATTTTCCAAATATTTGCACAAGTCATAGTTACCAGATGAAAATGCAGACTCTGAAACTTGTAAAAGAAGTTGGATTAAAAATCTGTTCAGGAGGAATTATAGGTATGGGAGAAACTTTCGAGGACAGAATCGATATGGCTCTAGATCTTTCAGAAATAGGAGCAGACTCAATCCCATTGAACACACTCATGCCTATAAAAGGAACACCTTTTGAAAAGCTAAAAAGTTTATGCGAAGAGGAAATCTTAAGAACAATTGCTATGTTCAGGTATATAAATCCCAAGGCCTACATTCGCCTTGGAGCAGGAAGATCCCTTATGAAAGATTCTGGTAAAAAAGCTTTTATGAGTGGAGCAAATGGTTCTATTACAGGAAATATGCTCACTACTAGTGGGACAACAATAAAAAGTGACAGAGAAATGCTTTTAAATATGGGCAGAAATCTGTAAAATAAAGAGGTTAAAAATGAAAAACACCAAAACGTTAAAACTTGTATTCACCGCACTATTTGCAGCAATAATTTGTGCCGGATGCTTTATCAGAATTCCCCTTGGAATTGTACCTATTGTTCTTCAAAATGCACTTTGCATTCTTACCGGTATTTTAATGGGAAGTTTTATGGCTGCCGCACCGACAGCTTTATTCCTTCTTGCAGGTATTATAGGTCTACCCGTTTTTGCAGGAGGAAGTTCAGGACTTGCTGTACTCCTTGGACCAACAGGGGGCTTTTATCCAGGTTATCTTTTAGGTGCCTTTGTAGCAGGAATCATTGCAGGAAAACCTAGTCTTTCTGAAAAAAAAGTAAGTGCTTCTTCTATAATTAGAATTTCTATTGCCATGCTTACAGGAATGGTAATTCTTTACGTTCCGGGGGTAATCCGCTTTGCCTCATGGGCTGTTGGAAATGGAAAAATTCCTGAAGACAAGACAACTTTTGCATATACAATGGCAGCTTGTGTAATTCCTTACCTTCCTGGCGATGCCCTAAAAATTCTTATTTCAGTACCAGTTGCTTTAAAAGTAAGACCAATTCTAGCTCAATATCTTTACAGCCAAAATGACGGAAAAAGAAACGATGAATAAACTTTCTGTTCAAAATATAAAAAAATCCTTTTTCACAATCAATGGTAAAAGAAATATATTAAAAGATGTTTCCTTTGAAATAGAAGAAGGGAGTTTCTGCCTTATCGGAGGCGAAAACGGTTCCGGTAAAAGTCTATTAATGTCAATTATTGCAGGACTTGAAGATTCTGACAGTGGAAAAGTACTATCATTTGGAAAAGCCGGGCTTGTTTTTCAAGAGGCAGAAACACAGATTTTAGGAGAGACAGCTGCAGAAGACATAGCCTTTGGACCTAAAAATCTTGGATGGAAAAAAGAAAAAATAGACGAAGCTGTAAAATCCGCTCTTGAAAAAACGGGTCTTACCGAAAAAAAAGATTTTCCAGCCAGATTTCTTTCGGGAGGCGAAAAACGACGTCTAGCAGTAGCCTGCATGCTGGCAATGGATTTACCAATAATCATTTTGGATGAACCCTATGCGAACCTTGATTACACCGGTGTAAAACAGGTCAACGAACTTTTAAGGATACTTAAGAAAGAGAAAAAAACAGTATTGCTTCTTACCCATGAAATAGAAAAATGCCTTGCTCTTGCAGACAAGTTCATAATCCTTTTCCGGGGCGAAAAAGTTTTTGACGGTCAGCCTAATGAAATCCTTGAAAAAGATATAGACCTGGAAGCCTGGAATATCAGAAATCCATTCAATTCCTATAAAACAATAGGAGACCTTGTATGGTAAAAAGCGGTAAAAACAGCATAGCTTTTTCCTATAAAATGGGAAATTCTTTCATCCACAAAATGCCGGCTCTCGTAAAACTGTTTTTAATACCATCTCTAAACATTCTAGTTTTTAATTTAGGTTATCAGTTTGCACTTGCTTTTATAGTCTTTCAGCTTATACTTTCTCTTTTTCTTCGTTTTACCTTCAAAGAAATATTCAACGATTTAAAACCTGTAATATATTACTCAATTTTTTTGTACACCAGTAGTTTTATTGCTCACCTTTTTACTTCGAGTCCCAGAGAAGCATTTGATAAGACTTTTGCTAATTCAGAAACAATAAAAATGCTCTTAAAACTCTTTTGCATGATGCAGTCCGCTTCTATTCTTTTTAAGACGTCCACAAGCCTGCAAATTCGAGAAGGAATCGGGAAAATCGAAAGTTTTATAAGAAAAATCCTGCATCTTCAAAGCAAAAACTCTTTTTCAAATACACTTTCCCTCTTCATTTGCTTTATTCCAATGGTATATAAAAACTGGGAACAGGCAAAAAAGGCCTGGTATGCCAGATCTGGAAAAAATAATATCAGAATGCTTTCTACTCTGCTGCCTGTATTTTTTTCTATCAGCATAAAACAAGCATATTCTCTTTCTAAGGCAATCAATGCACGGGAAGTTAAATAAAAAAGTCTGCCGAGTAAAAACAAGGCAGACTCTGTAAGATTAAACTTTATTCAAGCTTATTTCTTTTTTCCCTGGTTAGCAACAGCGTCCATTTTAGCTTTAAGAGCTTCCTGGTCACCAAGGTAGTAGTGTTTTACAACCTTGAAGTTGTCATCGAATTCGTAAACAAGTGGTGTACCTGTTGGAATGTTTACTTCAAGAATCTGTTCTGGAGTCAAATCATCAAGATATTTAACAAGAGCACGAAGGCTGTTTCCGTGAGCAGCGATGATAACGCGTTTTCCAGCTTTCATCTGTGGTTTGATTTCTTCAAGGAAATATGGTACTACGCGAGCAATTGTTGTTTCCAAAGATTCATTCTGTGGAAGGAAAGAAGCATCTACATCACGATACTGAGCTGCTTTTTTTGCAGAACGCTCATCGTCATCTGAAAGTACAGGAGGTTTTACATCGAATGAACGACGCCAGATTTTTACCTGATCTTCGCCAAACTTTTCAGCTGCTTCTGCTTTATTTTTACCCTGAAGGTCACCGTAGTGGCGTTCATTCAATTTCCAAGTCTTGTTTACTGGAAGCCATGCGCGGTCCATTTCGTCAAGGATGTTGTTCAATGTGTGAATTGCACGTTTAAGGTAAGAAGTGTAACATACATCAAAATCATAACCTTCTTTCTTAAGGAGCTGTCCTGCAGCTTTTGCTTCTGCAACACCTTTTTCGCTCAATTCAACGTCTGTCCAACCTGTAAAAAGGTTCAATTTGTTCCATTCACTTTCACCGTGACGAACCAATACTAATTTAGTCATAATATTCCTCGCGTATATTTGATATTTTATTATTCTTTAAAAATATATAACAAGCAAAGTCTTTGAGCAAGAGCAGAGCAAGCAAAGCTAAAGTTGCAGATAACGCTTCATTTCTTCAATGTACGCTAGCCCAACTTCACTCATTAAGAAATCTTTTTTTGTAATATAACCGATTTCCATAATTCTATTGATGTTTTTATCACTTTCCCTGAATGGAACTGCTATAAAATCATCACCATTCAATTCTTCACTAATTATACCGGAACAAAGAGTGTATCCGTTCAAGCCCACCATCAAATTTAGCATGGATGCCCGGTCATTTGTTTTTATAGTACGATGGTATTCACGGGTTGAAAGAATTTCTTCGGCAAAATACACAGAATCGTTATCATCTTGCTCAAAAGAAAGACAAGGATAATCAGAAAGCTCTTCAAAGGAGATAGATTCATTTTTTGCCAAGGGGTGATTTTTCCATAAGTAGACATATGCTTTACATTCTATAAGTGGATGAAATTCCAGTTTTTTAGAATTCAAAAGCTTTTGAATTATATTTCTATTAAAATCGCTAAGATACAAAATACCAATCTGACTTTTTAGAGTAGCAACATCTTCAATTACTTCTTTTGTTTTAGTTTCCCTGATTGCAAATTCGTATTCGTTTGTATTAAACCTTTTTACCATTTCAACGAAACTTTTTAGAGCAAAAGAATAATGCTGAGTAGAAATGCCAAATTTCTTTTTACTTTCATTACCCTTCTGGTAATGTTCCATTATATTTTCATAATTCAGGTACAGTTGTTTGGCACAAGAGATGAATTCTTCACCTTCCTGAGTTAAAGTAACACCTCGTCCTGTTCTGGTAAAAATCGTAATTCCAAGTTCTTTTTCCAAATCGTGAATTGTTGAAGTTAGGGATGGTTGTGAAATGTAGAGTTTTTCTGCAGCTTTATTAAAAGAACCGCATTCAGAAATGCCTATAACATATTTTAACTGCTGAATTGTCATAAAAGCTACCGCCTTTTAAATCATTTTTCCGGAAAAATCTGTAAGGCCTCAACTTCCTGATCACTGAGTTCTCTAAATTCTCCAAGAGCAAGATTTTCGTCAAGCTTCAGAGAACCGATTGAAAGCCTCTTTAAGTATACCACTTCATTATCAACAGCGCGAAACATTCTTTTTACCTGGTGATATTTTCCTTCTGTTATAGTAAGAATGCATTCATTTTCGCCAGACCATTCAATATCTGCCGGCTTACAATCAGCTTCATCTTCGTTGTCTTCCCTGGGAATTCTTATACCGCCTTTAAAAGCTTCTTCAATCGTTTTCTGCCGCTGTAAATTTTCAGCTTTTTTTATGCGCACAAAATAACTTTTAGGAAGATGCGTTTTAGGAGCTGTAGCCTTATGAATAAATTTTCCATCGGTTGTAAAAAGCAAAAGGCCTTCCGTATCCATATCAAGTCGACCTACCAAATGCAAATTTTCCTGCAGAAAAACGGTTCTGTATTCGTCGGAAAGCAAATCGAAAACAGTGGGATGTAAGCCATCTTTATTAGCACTTACATAACCACACTTTTTATTCATCATTATGTAGAGATTTTTTTTAATATTTAATACTTGGCCATCAACAGAAATTTCATCTTTATCAGGATTCACAGTAAAACCTGAATCTGTGACTCTATTTCCATTAACTAAAACCTCACTTACCCTCAAAAGTTTTTTTACTCCTTTTCGAGTTCCAAAACCTTCGTGGGAAAGAAGTTTATCAATTCGTTCAAGACTCATGAAATTATTTGTTTAACGCTTATCAATAGGAACATAATCTCGTCTTTCACATACATTCTTGTATGCTGGACGATAAATTCTTCCACCGGCAACAAGTTCTTCTATTCGGTGAGCTGACCAACCGGCGATACGGCTTATAGCAAACAAAGGAGTAAAAAGTTCTCTTGGAATGTTGAGCATTGTGTATACAAATCCAGAATACAAGTCAACATTTGCACAAATCTGTTTATCAGAATGATGAACATCCATAACAACTTTTGGTGCGATTTCTTCAATCATGCGGTAAAGATTATATTCTTCAAGACAACCTTTTTCTGCTGCAAGATTACGAGCTTTTTCACGAAGCAAAAGAGCACGAGGATCGCTAACAGTATAAACAGCGTGACCCATTCCGTAAATTTTACCACTGTGATCAAAAGCTTCTTTACGGGCGATTTTATATAGATATTCTCGAACTTCGCTATCGCTTGACCAGTCTTTAACATTAGCCTTGATTTCGTCCATCATTTCAACAACACGAATATTAGCACCACCATGGCGGCGGCCTTTTAATGAACCAACTGCAGCAGCAATAGCCGAATAAGTGTCTGTATCAGCAGAAGAAACAACATGAACTGTGAGAGATGAGTTGTTACCACCACCATGTTCAGCATGAAGAATAAGTGCAAGGTCAAGAATCTGTGATTCAAGTTTAGTAAACTGTCCGTCAGGTCTAATCAAGTGCAAAAAGTTTTCTGCAGTAGAATATTCAGGAACAGGATTGTGAATGAACATACTTTCGTTTTCAAAATAACGTCGTCTAGCCTGATAACCATAAGCTGCCAAAGTTGAAAAACGAGAAATGAGTTCAACGCACTGACGAAGATTATTAGCCACAGATCTGTCTTCAGGATTTTTGTCATATGAATATGAAGCTAAAACTCCACGGGCAAGTTTGTTCATAATATCATTAGAAGGAGCCTTCATGATCATATCTTCTGTAAAGTTAGGAGGAAGAACACGACTTTTTCCTATGAATGAACGAAATTCGTTAAGCTGCTCTCTGTTAGGAAGTTCTCCAAATAATAGAAGATAAGCACACTGTTCATAACAAAAATCATCATTTGTTTCTGCATCGCGTACAATATCTACAACATCATAACCACGATATAAAAGCTTTCCTGGAACAGGGATTTTTTCTCCACTTGTTCCAATATCATAACCTACTACATCACCAATTCTTGTAAGGCCAACAAGAACACCAGTTCCGTTCGCATTGCGTAATCCACGTTTTACATCAAATTTAGTGTATAAATCCGGGTTAATGGGGTCGTTGCGTTCTGCAAGTTCTGATAATTTTCCGATAAAAGTATCAACCGATTCTAATTCTGACATAAAGGCCCCCTGTTTCTCACAGTATAATTAATCCGCAAAAATGCATATTTATTCACTTGTTTTAAGCAGATTTTAATAATTATACAAAATAACAAATAGTGTATCAATATGAATTCATAATAAATATCTGAGAGTAAACTTATTGACACTATTAATCTATTTCTATATTCTATTTAAACTCACGTGAAAAACATAAGGTAGGTATAGATATGTCTAGAAGTTGTGATATTTGCGGTAAAGGCGTTCAGTACGGAAACAAAGTTTCAAAGTCCTTTAACCACACAAAACGCACATGGCGTCCTAATTTGATGACTGTAAAAACTGATCTTGGAAACGGAGAAGTTAGAACTCTTAAAGTTTGTGCACGTTGTTTCAAGAGCGATTTCATCGTAAAAAAGGTACGCGTACCAAAAGCTCCTGTAGAATCTAAATAAGCAGGATTTTCTAATAAAAACCGCTTCTGACGAGAAGCGGTTTTTTTATTTTAAACTTCAAGTTCAAGACCATCATAGGCAGGTCCTACAGAACCACCTTCTTTAACAATCTGCTGCAAAGTCGGAAAATCTTTCAGCTGTTTTTTTGCATAATCTTTGATTTCTTCGTGACTCGATAAATGACAGATATGAATAAACCAGGTATGACGAGGTTTTATTTTTTCTGCAACATCCATTGCCTGCCTAAAACCAAAATGTGTTGAATGAGGTTTTACCCTAAGACCATCAATTACACAATGTTCTATAATTCCAGCTCTTTTTTGCAAAAGTTCAATACTTGATTCAGGAATATAACTGCAATCTGTTAGATAAACTGCAGAATGAAGTAAACCATCTTCCTTTTTAATAGAAAAAAGCCAACCCGTAGTATCAAGAACGCCATGCTTCATAGGAATCGGAGTAACTATCATATCACCAAACTCTTTTGGTTGATTTTCTTCCATTATATTGCAATCCACAAGGTGAAGTTTTGGTTTGCCACCGCCAATTTGAGTATCCTTTTGAAATATATAGGAAAATCGTTCTTTTACGTCTTCTATGGTTTGCTGGTTTGCATAAATTGCAATACCCTCCCCACGAGCTTCTTCTATAAGCTGAGGATTAATAAAGCGATTTTCCAGATTACTTTTTAGCGCTGCAAGTTTATCGCTTCCAAAGGTGTGGCTAAAAATGCGGATATCATCGAGTCCATGCAAATGATCTGCATGACTGTGAGTTAATAGGACAGCGTCAACTGCCATAATCTTGTACTTTATTGCCTGAATTCGAAACTCAGGTCCAACATCAATCAGTAAATGACTAAGACTGCCATCAGAATTTTTATTTGTAATATAAGCACTACAACGCAAACGTTTGTCATGCTCATCAGAAGAAGTGCAAACTTTACATGAACAAGCTATACAAGGGATTCCATGGCTTGTCCCAGTGCCCAATAATTTTACTTTCACATAAAAAATTATACTCTTCGGAAAAAAAAGCTCAAGATTCTTCAGAGTATAAGTTTTTAATAATCAAAAAATTCAGCAAAAGGACAGCCATTTTTTTTTACATTACTTCTTTTGTATGACGAACAAAAATCTTCTGAATTTCATCGTGAATTCCAAGACCTTCATTAATACATTTTACATTGTAGCCCTTGCTTAAGAACTTTGATTTCCATGAATCTTCATCGTCTCCAGCAATATCATGCATTATGTGACTTCCACCATCAATCATAAGAGGGATAATTACAACATTTTTGATATTAGAATTCTTTTTAAGTTCCACTATTAAATCATCAACAGAGGGAGTAGTTTCTACTGTTCCAACATAATACAAGCCCTGGCCTCTTCTGCGGATAACCTCCTGGAATTTTAAATATTCGGAATTTGTATCTGCACTAGTTCCATGTCCGGCAATACAGATTGCTGTATCAGGACAAGCGTATTCAGAAGTTCTTTTTATCACCACATCAGCTACATCTTCAAAATCTTTGTTCGAAGCAAGAAGATAATCAGCAACCTGAAGTTTTTTAAACTTACTTTTATAAGTCATCACATTTTGAACAACCGATTCTAGAACAACTCCATTTAAAAAATAAATAGGCTGAACTATAACTTCTTCAATTCCAGATTCCGCAGCTTCATTTAGAGTCTGGTCCATATTTTTTACAGTGTAATTAGAAGTCTCTTTTAAATACTTTATGATATGATCCGAAGTAAAGCATATTTCAACTTTATATTCCGGATAATTTTTCTTGAGCTGTTTTTCAATTCCACCTAAAGTTTCTGGAATTGTTTTTTTTACATCAGCACCATAACAGCAAACAACAATTTCTTTTGTACAAACATCAGCCCTTTTACATGACATTGTAAATCCTGCCATTGCTGCAAAAATCAGAAGCATTTCATATTTTCTAAAATTAAACCTTTCCATTTTTTTCCTTCATTTTATTTTTCTTCTATAATATTAAAATCTAAACTTTCCACCTAAGGTAAATACAAATCCCTTGTAAAGAGCAAAGAAGTCTTCCTGACTTTCATCCTCTGAACCTTCAATAAAGTGTGCATTATTTAGAATGTTTTCTGCCCTACAATAGACTTCGAACATTTCATTTCTGAATTTTTTATTTGCCCCAGCAGACAAGAGCAAGCAGTCAGGTGAATAAGTATCATCATCAGCTGAAATTAACTGAGGAGCATTCCATTCTCCGTTTAAATAAATCTGGGTTTCGATTAGGGGGATTAAGTATGAAAGAGATGCTGTTACTCTATGTGGAACCCTATAAGTCAAATCTATGAACTCATCATCTTCTATTTGTTTAGCTCCAGTAAATGCATAACCGGTTTTGAATGTAAACCTGTCAAATTCTGCAGAAATACCCAGATTTGCTCCAAAGGTGATTGCCTCGCCGATATTTTTGTACTGATAGTAATAAGTTCTACCAGAAGTAACCTTTTCAGTATCGATCATATCTTTGTGGTAGTTAAAAAATCCACTTTCCCATACTGTAATTTTATTTCCAATTTTGTGATCAAAAGTCAAATTAAAGCCATGAGATATTTCAGGAAGCAAATCTTCATTTCCGTAGATATAAAAACCGCTGTTACCATGAGAATGGTAGAAAACATAATATTTTTGCATAAGGCTAGGAACCTTGAATCCCATTCCATAAGAAAGACGAGCCGCAAATAAATCTACAGGTTTAAAAACAATACTGATTTTTGGAGTTCCCTGAAGATAATTTTCCCCATCTTCCTCTTTTGGCTGAAAGTCTAATCGTTCCCCCAAAACAAACATGAGTTTTTCATCACCGCCAGAAACATCTATTGTATTCTGAGCAAAAAGGCTTAACAAAACCTGATTTTTGGAACCATCAAAATAACTGCTGTATTCCTTTTCAAATTTACCGTTAAAGCCTACTACTGCACGATTATACAAATTAGGAATCCATGAAGCCCGAACTTCTGTTTCTAATTCATAATGTTCCGCATCCTTATTTGATGAAGCTGTTGTACTAAGCCTTTTTACTTCATCCATACCAACATCATGACGTTTTCCGCTTACAAAAGCAGAAATACTCCATTCATCACTAAATTCTTTATTTGCAGAAAGACTAATTCCACTTCTTCTTTCAAAATAATCAGTATCGGCTATGTATTTTTTATTTTTCGAAATGCCGACAGAAGTTGATTCTCTTTCATAATCTGAATAAAAACCTGCAAGAGAAAGATTCCAGCTGTCCGAATTCCAGCCGACACATCCATCTAAAAATCCAAGTCTGCTATTAGGAATCTTAGTTTCATCTACAGAACCAATTGTTGAATCAAAATATTTTTCAGTAATTCCTTTCTGCCAGTCATAAGAAGCACTAAAAGAAGAAGTAAATTTTCCCAAGGAAAGCCCAATTCCAGCATCAATAAAGTTTCGTATGTCACTTGAAAATTCTTCACCAATGTAACCGCCAACTTTTGTTTTTTCTTCAGTTTTTTGCTTTTTAGTAATTATATTAATTACTCCACCCATAGCATCTGAACCAAACAAAGCAGATGATGCTCCCTGAACAACTTCAATATGATCAATATTTTCAACAGGATACCTTTCTAGATAAACAGAACCACCGCTGTCACCTGGTAAAGAAACTCCATCTACAAGAACTTTTACATACTGACCTTCAAAACCCTGCATCATTACACAAGAAGAACTACTCTTTGAATTTGCAGAAGAAACGATAAGGCCTGGAAGAAACTTAAAAGCATCTGCAAGAGTTTTTGCACCACTTTTCTTTAATTCTTCTTCTCCGATTACATGAACTTTCTCGGAAGCAGAAGACTGACTTTCTTCAATTTTTGCACCACTAACAACGACAAGGTCTTCTTCTGCAGTCAGACCTGAAAATTGAGCAGCTACAAAAAGAGCCGCACACAAAACGTGAATACCACTTTTCACTTTCTATTCCTTTTATAATTATTAAACAAACTCTCATTTATCTAACAATCAAAAAGAAAGTTTGATTTTTTTCTGCACAGGGGTTTTAAATACAGAAAACAATCTTATAAAAGCAAGAATATAAATGATAATATATATAGAAATTCTGCAAACAAAATGCCAAGTTTTCTGACCAAAACTCTGAGCCATAGAAGAAAGAGTCTGAATCAAAATACATACAGAACACTCTTCTCCCCTACATTCATGCTCAAAATGGCAGGAGCTTAAATAAAAATTGACAGAAAGAGCCGCTATCAAAAGCAGAGATGAGAAACTCAGAATTTTGGCAAAAACTTTTTTACACATAATGATTTGAGAACGGATATCAAATTAAAGACTTAGAATCACTTTGTCAATATGATATCCATTCTCATTTTTATCAATAAGGATTTAATCAATCTCAATAAGAATCATAATTAGGCCTTGTCTCATTGAATATAAAAAAGAAAAACTGTATTATTTAGACAAACTGGAATTTTCGGGGAAACCCGACTTATATAGGAGTTACTAATGACAGTAAACGAAATCAAAAATGCCAAAATCAAGGCATGGATTGAAGAATGTGTTAAGATGTGTGAACCAGACAACGTTGTTGTTGTTGATGGTACAACAGCTGAATACGACCGCCTTATGCAGAAATGTGTAGACGCAGGTCTTGCTACACCATTGAAGAAGAAGGAAAACTGTTTCCTTTTCCGCTCACTTCCTAGTGACGTTGCTCGTGTAGAAAGCCGCACATTCATTTCTTCAGTTAAAGAAGAAGATGCAGGTCCTACAAACCACTGGATTGATCCAAAAGAACTTAAAGCAACTATGAAAGGTCTTTACACAGGTTGTATGCACGGACGCACAATGTATGTAATTCCTTTCTGTATGGGTCCACTCGGTTCACCAATCGCTAAGTACGGTGTTGAACTTACAGACTCAGAATACGTTGTATTGAACATGGACATCATGACTCGTGCCGGCGAAAAAGTTTGGCAGTACCTTGATGACAACTTCGTTCCATGTCTCCACTCAGTTGGTAAACCACTTAACAATGGTGAAACAGACGGTGGAATCTGGCCATGTGCTGACGTTGAACACAAATACATTTCACAGTTCCCAGAAGAACACCTTGTATGGTCTTACGGTTCTGGATACGGTGGAAACGCTCTTCTCGGAAAGAAGTGTTTCGCACTCCGCATTGCTACAGTAATTGCCCGCGAAGAAGGCTGGCTTGCTGAACACATGCTTATTCTTAAATTGACAAACCCTAAGGGTGAAGTTAAATACGTAACAGGTGCTTTCCCTTCAGCTTGTGGAAAGACAAACCTCGCTATGTTGATTCCTACTATCCCAGGATGGAAGGTTGAAACTGTTGGTGACGATATCGCTTGGATGAAGTTCGGAAAAGACGGTCGTCTTTACGCTATCAACCCAGAAGCAGGTTTCTTTGGTGTTGCACCAGGAACTTCAGAACAGTCAAACAAGAACGCTCTTATCTCTGCAGAAAAGAACACAATTTACACAAACTGTGCTCTTACAGAAGATGGAGACGTCTGGTGGGAAGGAATCGGATATCCAGCTAAGGGTAACCTCGTTGACTGGAAGGGTCAGACTCGCCCAGCATTCCCTAAAGACAAGGCTCCTAAGGGAGAAGAAATGGCTCACCCTAACGCACGCTTTACAGCTCCTGCTAAACAGTGTCCATGTATCGCATCTGACTGGGAATCTCCAGAAGGTGTACCTATTTCTGCTATCTTGTTCGGTGGACGCCGCCCATCAACTGTACCTCTTGTACACCAGGCTCGTTCATGGGAACACGGTGTATTCCTTGGATCTATCGTAGGTTCAGAAATCACAGCTGCTTCTACAATCAACGCTGCAGAAGTTGGTAAAATCCGCCGCGACCCATTCGCTATCATCCCATTCTGTGGATACAACATGGGTGACTACTTCCAGCACTGGATCGATGTTGGTAACGCTGCAAAAGACAAGGATCTCTTGCCAAAAATCTTCTATGTTAACTGGTTCCGCAAGGACGAAAACAACGCTGACCTTCCAGGCGGATTCATGTGGCCAGGATACGGTGACAACAGCCGCGTTCTTGCATGGATCTTCGACCGCTGTAACGGCGTAGACAATGCTAAGGAAACACCAATCGGACTTATGCCTGCTGACGGTGCCCTTAACACAGACGGTCTTGCTGACTACTACAAGAAAACACTTCCAGAAATCCTCAAAGTTGACGTTGAAGGATGGAAGAAAGAAGTTAAGGATATTCGTGAAAACCACTATCCAAAATTCGGTAAACACTTACCAAAAGAACTTACAGCAATCTTGGATGACCTCGAAGCACGCTTGAACAAAGCATAAACTGAATATATTCGGTCATTGAGGCTCTCGAAATGACCGATATGCAAGAAGCCCTGCAGAAATGCAGGGCTTTACTATTTAACAGTAAAAACCACTATCCAAAATTCGGTAAGCATCTTCCAAAAGATGCCTATAATAGGAAATGCGTTAAAAACAAAGCTGCGACAGCAGGTTTGTTTAGCATTTACCTTATAAAATGGCTCGGAGCGAGACTTGCGAGCGACGCTTACAGCAATCTTGGATGACCTCGAAGCTCGTCTTAACAAGGCTTAGTCAGACACCTGCGGTGCTGACTAACCCGTTATGATAACGACAAAAGGGAAGCCCTCGGGCTTCCCTTTTGCGTTTCAAACCAATTTCATTCCCGACAAATCTCGCATTCGCTAGATTTGCAGGATAATCATACAGATAGAATTTGACTACATCATATGTGTATGATATATTCTGAATAAAGAGGAAAGACCAGAGTTTATTTGGTCGTCTCCACTTGTTGCTAAGAAGCCGTCAAGTTTTTCGAGGACATTGGCGGCTTTTATTTTACTCTTTTACTTTTTAAGGTAAGAAAGCAAACTAAGAATTAGAATAGCTAAATTAATAGCCAACGAAATAACTTCGTAAATCGTCATCTTAGAGCCTCCCGTTATCATATTTCCAGCAAGCCGGATTTAGAGTTCGGGAGACGCCGCCTAAACTAAGGTCTTTCCAAAAATTAGATAGTATAGTATATCTTTATTTCTGTATAGCACTAAATTTATACTTTCATTACTTCTTCCAAAAGCTTCCAGTCACTTCCGTCTATATTATCACTAAAGTGCTCTGTACAAATACAAAGCCGTCCTTTTTTATCAGTACGCACAAAACCACCTTGAAGATTATACTCTGTAAGATAATTCTTTAAAACTTCAAATTTTCGAGGAGCAAAATCGTCAATATTCTGGCTCTGACCGCTTGCAGAAAATCCACCTTTTGTTTCAATAATCCAAATGCCTTTCAGGGTTCCTAAAACATAGTCCGGATAGAAAAGTCGCATTTTTCCGCTTCCGTCTTTATAAACAACTGAATAAAAATCTGTTCCCTTGTCGCCATTTTTATAGAACCACGCAACAAAATTGCTGTTTTCGCAGAACTCTTCAAATTTTCGCTCTGGCATTGAACGAACTTCAGCTGATTCTCGATAATCGGCGTATACATTTTTGCTATAGATTTTCTGCGCTTTATCACTTCCATCGTAGGTGAAAAGACAGACCTGAGGAATATGAAAGTCCTTTTCCACTATTTCAGAAGGCTCAAAAGTGAGTGTTGCCTGAGTAAGATTACCGATTTCTGTTATTGCCTCGTGGAAATCTGATTTCAAAGCATACGCATTGTTTATGACAAAGGCGTACAAATCCCGTGTTCCGAGAGTCAAAAGAGAATATTTTCGGCTGGCAATTTTTGGATTTTTGTAGAAAACCCGCCGGAAAACTGCATTCATTTTTTCATACTTCAGACTTACTTCCGAGCTCAAAATTCCAAGTTCGTGGTGAAACTGGCGACCATGAGTATGAGTGTTGAGGGGAATTGCAAAATCTGAATCGTACATTTGATTCATTTTTCCAGCATCCAGAGTTTCTGTTCTCCCCATTTTTGCAGAGATTACAATTTTATCGCTAAAGATATAACCGTTTTTAGCCAAAATTTTCTGATTTTCTTCAAATTCTTTTCCAACGGTAAGACCGTATTTTTTTTCAAAATGATTAACCACGCTTTTCATCGTGTCTTCGGCGTCATTTTCATCGATTACATCTGGACGCTGCTGACTTTTAAGTGTAACTTTTTTGTATTCGTCCTTTAACTGAATGTAGGTTGCGTCCCAGGCACCGTGATCAAGGAAAGCCTTTGCACCTTCTGTAAATTTGTTATCCCAGGTGTAGAGATAGCAGCTGTCCAAAGCATTGTCATCATAGTGGTGCGCGTTTGGCATTCGTCGGATTCGTCCGAAAGTCTGAATCTCAAACTTTTCACCCTCGTGGTCGCGGAGTTTTACAAGGATATGTGCACGCGGACAATCCCAACCGGTTGCGACAGCCATTTTGAAAATCAGAGCTTCCTGTTCGGCGTCATTTTTTTCAATTTCTTCAAGGTTTTCGTGTCGGCAGAATTTGCTTTTTCCATTTTCGCTCAGCCAGATTGCAAGCTTTCCGTTTTCATAAGAAATATCGTGCTCTTCAAACCAGGTCTGAACTTCATCAAGAAGAGAATCTGACGAGTTAGGCATTTGAACTAGAATTAGAGGGTTTACATTTTCACCTTTTTCGAGGAATTTACTTCGCAAAAGCCGCTGTTTTTCCAGGGCTTTGTTCAAAAGGTAAGAAACCTGACTTTCTCCTTCCAGTTCCGTGATTTCGTTACTCATAATCGTAATCGGGAAGCCTTCGTTAATAATCAGCATTTTTTTGATAAGACCTTCTTCGATTACGGATTTTTCAGGAACATCGATAAAGGCAACTTTTGGGTCGTTCTGATTGTAGCCGTTAGGAGTTGCGCTTGCTCTTATAATTGGAAGAAGAGCTCCTCCCTCTTTAAAATAATTGATTATCACGGCCGATTTTTTACTGTCATTCATGTGACTTTCATCGATAATCAAAATGAAATTCAAGCCGGAATCCCGTGCGGAACGAATATACTCAATAAAGTTAGTATGCTCACCGTCACGAACAGCGATATTGTCGTTTTTATTCAAAAGCTCCCAGTTGATAAAACAGCAGTCATTTTCAGAAAAACCGCTG
>JAILLQ010000042.1 GCA_024693045.1 Treponema sp. | reverse complement strand
TCGGTGGTCGCTCATCCATCCGTAGATTGTGTTGGGGGAAATTCCAAGTTCTTTGGCTGCTTTGCCGGAGCCGATTTCTTTCGCGAGCTTTACGGCTTGCACCTTATACTCATGGTCATATTTCTTGACGGTTGCCATTTCATCACCTCTGCTATATTTTCTTTTCCTTGCGTATAAGGTGTCAACTATTTTTATACCACATCAACCCGTGTCCATTTTCTAGGGTATAGTTTATTGATCCGTCCTATCGCATCTAGAAAGGATAATGAAATGAATAGAAAGATTTTATTGAATCCAGGTCCAGCTACTACAACTGACACAGTAAAGCAAGCTCAGGTTGTGGCGGATATATGCCCTCGTGAACAAGAATTTGGTAATATTATGAGGGCACTCAGTGCAGATCTTTTGCGTGTTGTCCATGCTGACGATAAAAAGTATAGTACAGTTTTGTTTTGTGGTTCGGGTACATTAAATATGGATGTTTGTATCAATTCTCTAACCCCAGCAGGGAAAAAAATACTTATCATAAATAACGGCGCTTATTCTTCAAGAGCTGTTGAAATCTGTCAAGCATATGGATTAGATTTTATAGACTTACAGTTTCCTGTTGATGAGCCTCCTAAAATTGAACGAATAGAAGAAGTTTTACACAAAGACAAGGCTATTTCCGTGGTCTATACTACACATCAGGAAACAGGAACGGGATTGCTCAACCCTGTCCAGGAAATCGGGGCATTAGCACATAAGGCTGGAGCCATATTTATTGTAGACACTACTTCAACACTTGCTATGCTTCCCATAGACATAGAAAACGATAATATCGATTTCTGCATGGCCTCGGCCCAAAAAGGACTCCAGGCAATGACAGGCCTTTCATTTATCATTGGAAAAACCGATATCATCGAAAAGTCTAAAGATTATCCCAAGCGTTCATATTACTGCAATTTGTTTCAGCAATACAGTTTTTTTAAACAAACTGGTCAGATGCAGTTTACGCCTCCAGTCCAAACAATTTACGCTGCAAAACAAGCCCTTAATGAATATTTTGACGAAGGAGAATTACCAAAATGGAATCGGCATCAACTTGCTACGAAGGCAATCCACGCCGGATTAAGAAAATTGGGATTTGAAGAAGTACTCCCTTTGAAGTATCAATCAGGATTAGTAGTATCTGTAAAGTATCCAAAAGATGTAGCTTGGAATTTTGATTTAATTCATGATTATTGTTATGAACGAGGTTTTACAATTTATCCAGGTAAAATGCAGAAAAAGAACACTTTCCGAGTGTGTTCACTAGGAGCAATTACTGAAAAAGATATTCGAGATTTTTTTGTTACCTTTGAAAATGGATTAAAAAACCTAGGTTTGACACTACCATTAAATAAAGTGAGGAAACAAAATGATTCAGAAAAATAGGTGGAAAGAAATATGGAATAATCGAGTTGATAATCTAAATATAATTGATATAAACGATTCCAAACAAGTTTTCTTAGAACTAAAGCGGCTTGACGGTTTTGATATTACTAATGAAGGTATCCCTTACGAATCCCTGATTAAACAGTATCAAGACACAAAAAATTCTCTCTATCTAGAAAAAGGAGATAGTGTATTCGAAGTTGGATGTGGTTCGGGTGCCAATCTTTTACTATTTCATAAAGATGGCATTCTTATTGGCGGTTTAGATTATTCTAAGAATTTGATTGAAATAATGAAAAAGATTTTTAAAGGTGTTAAACTTCGAGAATGTATTTGCAGTGAAGCCGCTGATTGCCCAACTAATATTCAATATGATGCAATTTTATCTAATAGTGTTTTTTCTTATTTCCTAAATTATGATTATGCAGAAGTCGTATTGAGCCGAATGATTAAAAAATGTCAGTATTTTAGCGGCTTTCAGGGATATACGACGAAGTTTTCATCGTCATGTTTCCGAGAATCCAGGCTAAAATAGGGCGTTTATGAAATACTATCGTTTCTTATACATAAAACAATTAAAAACGAACTCATTATTCCAATAACCATCTACTGTAGATTCCTTAAAAACAATTTCCAAGGCGTTTTTACGCGCGAAATTTTCAAAAAAGGAGCGTGAGTAAAATAATTTGGGTAAATCTTTATATTTTTCACTATAATTCGTTATGGTACGAATCCGATATTCTTTAAAATCGTGTTCCTTATCCTTATCATGAATATCAATTA
>JAILLQ010000034.1 GCA_024693045.1 Treponema sp. | reverse complement strand
TATTCATCGTTATCTGTAATACCTGGAGTTAAAACGTGACGAATCCAGATAGGCTTTTTAATTTCATCAAGATAGTGGAACATATCTTTTACATTAAGACCTGACTGCCCAGTCAGTTTTTTATGTTCTTCTTCGTTTATGTGCTTTATATCCAAAAGCAGCAAATCTGTTACTTCCATTAATTTGTTGAATTTAGAAAACCATGGTTCTTCACGGGTAAAAGGACCTCCTGCGGTATCTATACAGGTATTAATTCCCTTTTCCTTGGCTTTTGTAAAAAATTCAGTAAGAAAATCGATTTGTAAAAGAGGTTCCCCTCCACTAACTGTAATTCCACCTTTCTTGCCCCAATAAGAACGACAGGACAAGGCTTCTGTCAAAAGCTGATCTGAAGTGTACTCCTTGCCTTCCTGCATATTCCAGGTATCAGGGTTGTGGCAGAACTTACACCTCATATGACATCCTGCAAAAAATACAATAAAACGGCTTCCTGGTCCGTCTGCACAACCAAATGACTCCAGCTGGTGAATTAATCCAGTCATATTTTCCTCCAAGTTATGAGTTATCCCTTCGGTTCAAATATAACATAAAAAAAAAGAAAAGAATACAAGAGAATGATTTACTTATCTAAATGATATCGTTTACCAGCATACAGGCGCCTTCTACAATAGCCTTGTGTTCTTCGGGTGCAATTCTTGCATACAGAGAATCAGGATTATCTTCCGGCATAACAGGAACTTTTTTCTGAATAAGTATTTTACCGCCGTCACATTCTCCGTTTACAAGATGAATAGTACAGCCGCTTTCCTTTTCACCTGCTGCAAGAACAGCTTCGTGAACATGGTGTCCCCACATTCCTACTCCACCGAATTTAGGCAGAAGAGCTGGATGAAGATTTATAATTTTGTTTGAATATTTTTCTATGATTTTTCCAGACAAAACTGTAAGCCAACCTGCCTGAACAATTGCCTCAACTCCCTTTTCCTGGCAGATTTCAAGAACTTTATCACTTACGGCAATTCTTTTTTCTTCACGACTTGCAGCTTTTGCTTTTTCAGCCCCCATCACAGCATAGGGACTTGTAATAGCACTTGGGATTCCTGCATTTTTAGCCCTTTCAAGAGCGTAAGCATCCTTGTGGTCACTGATAACAACTGCAATAGAATAAGGACAAGCTTTATCAGCTTTTTCATAATCGATTAATGCCTGAAGGTTTGTACCGCCTCCACTTACAAGGACAGCTATTTTTTTCATAATTGAATCCCTTTAAAAAAAAATGATTTCGACACACCTGAAAAAAGAGGCGTATCGAAATCTTTAATGTATAGAAATAATTAATCTACGAAAATTAATTTTTCAGCCTGAGTTTCTGCTTTTCCTTCTGCATAAGCTACTTTACCAATGCGGTATGCTTTCATATCAGGACAGTCATCTCGGTGATATTTTGAAGCATTTTTGTTGAACATTTCAAGAATGTCATCTGCATCAGAAGCTTTAACTGCAAGAACAAAGCCAATTCCCATGTTGAATGTGTTGTAAATTGTGTTCAAATCTGCACCACGTTTAATAAGTTCAGCAAAAATTGGAGGAATATCCCAGCTTGAGCGTGTAATTACAGAAATCAACTGTTTTTTACCTTCTTTTGCTTTTGGATACATACGAGGAATATTTTCGTAGAATCCACCTCCTGTTACATGAACCATACCGTGAACAGACTTCTTGTATTTTTCAAGAACTTCCATAACAGGTTTTACATAAATACGAGTTGGTGTAAGAAGAACTTCACCAATTGTTTTACCAGTTTCTTTACCGTCCATAAGGAATGGATCATTTGGATTTGGAACGAGTTTGCGAACAAGACTAAAACCATTTGAATGAACACCAGTTGAAGAAAGTCCAATAAGAACATCTCCTTCTGAAATGTTTTCACCTGTAATCATATCGTTCTTTTCGCCTACACCTACACCAAAACCGGCAAGGTCATATTTTCCGATATCGTAGAAACCAGGCATTTCTGCTGTTTCACCACCAAGAAGTGCACAACCTGTCTGTACGCAGCCGTCGGCAACACCTTTTACAAGATCTCCGGCAACTTCTGCTTCAAGTTTTCCACATGCTACATAATCAAGGAAGAAAAGAGTCTGAACGCCAGAACAAAGAATATCATTTACGCTCATTGCAACACAGTCGATACCAACAGTGTCATATTTTTTCATCTGAAAAGCGATATCCAGTTTAGTTCCAACTCCGTCAGTTCCACTTACCATAACAGGATTTTTGTAGCCTTTTGGAATTTCGAACATGCCATTAAAACTTCCAAGCCCTGTCAAAAGCCCTGGAATTGCAGTTCTTTTTGCGTGTTCCTTGTATCTGTCTACTGCGCGGTAACCTTCTTCAACATCTACACCAGATTCTTTGTAACTAGCCATTTAAGACTCCATTTTGCCGACTACGCGGCTAAAGATTTAAAAGTAATCGTATTATAACAATTTACCTATTCTTTGAAAATGGGCTTTAACCGATTTAAGCCAAAGCCCATTTAGTAAAAACAAATTATAATTTATGCCCTGTCAATTCTCCAGGAACACTCATTGGATATTCTCCGGTAAAACAGCCCTTACAAAAGCCGTACTGCTCAGGATTACATTCCCTGAGAGCTTCGAACATACCCTCTACACTAATGAAAGCCAAAGAATCAGCTCCTATTTCCTTACAAATTTCTTCCTCGTTGTGGTTTGAAGAAATCAATTCTGCTTTTGTAGGTGTATCAATTCCAAGATAGCAGGGATATTTTACAGGAGCAGAAGAAACTCTAAAGTGAACTTCCTTAGCACCTGCCCTTCGTAAAATCTGAACAAGCCGGCGACTGGTTGTTCCGCGAACAATCGAATCATCTATTACGATTACACGTTTGCCATTCAGGTCGCTTTTAAGTGCATTTAATTTTACAAAAACCATATCTTCCCGAGCTTTTTGTGTCGGTGCAATAAAGGTTCGGCCTATGTACTTATTCTTTACTACTCCCATAGCATAAGGAATACCGCTTGCACGACTGTAACCGATTGCAGCCCCCAAACCTGAATCAGGAACCCCAACAACAACATCAGCTTCTACAGGAGCTTCTTTTGCAAGCATTTCACCCATTTTATAACGGGCATTCTGAACAGGAATGTCATCAATAAGAGAATCTGGACGAGCAAAATATACATATTCAAAAATACAAGTTCTCTTCGATGTTTTTTCGCCAAACTCAAAAGAAAGAACTCCATCTTTGTTTATAATTACTATTTCTCCAGGATGAATATCCCGCACAAAGGTACCGTTCATTGCATCAATTGCACAGGACTCACTGGCTAAAATCCAGCCGTTTTCTACCTGACCAAGACACAAAGGTCTGATTCCGTTTGGATCCCGAACACCAATCAAAGCATCTTTTGTCATGATACAGAGAGCAAATGACCCCTTTATCATCTGGATTGTGTCTGTTAAAGCCCTTTCAAGACCTTTTTTGTAGGCACGAGCAATCAATTTTGTAATAACTTCAGTATCACTAGAAGAAGCAAAGGCTGTACCGTTTTCTTCGAACATTTCCCTGAGCTGCACATAATTTACAAGCTGTCCATTATGAGCAACAGCAATCGGTCCAAGTTTAGACTGAACAAGCATTGGTTGGGCATTTTCTACAGTTTTTGAACCAGAAGTTGCATAGCGAACGTGGCCAATTGCAATATTTCCCTGCAATTCCTGAAGATGTTCCAGCTTAAAAACATCTGAAACCAAACCCATTGCCTTGTGGATTTTTACTTCATTACCATCAGAAACACAAATACCGGCGCTATCCTGACCGCGATGCTGCAGGGAATAAAGACCGAAATAGGACATAGATGCTGCATTCATCGGTCTTTCGTCATCAGCCTTACCTTCCGGATTTAAAAATACGCCGACAACACCACATTCATCATGGAATTTATCTTCCGATTCATTAAACAAAGATTCGTCTTCAAGCATAAAAACCTCTGCTTATAGATTAAAGATTTACACCGGCTTTTACACCAGCTTCAGCATCAAGTGCAAGTTTTTTGCGGAAAGAAATTAATTTTTCCTTTAATTCTGGGTACTTAATAGAAAGAATTTGAAGTGCGAGATATGCCGCATTTTTTGCATTACCAATTCCAACTGTAGCAACAGGAATCTGAGGAGGCATCTGAACGATAGAAAGAAGAGCGTCCATACCGCCAAGTCCATTTGATGAACCAGAAATGCATTCAAGAGGAACTCCAATAACAGGAAGAGTTGTAATTCCTGCGATTACACCAGGAAGAGCTGCTGCAAGGCCTGCACCTGCAATAATAACTTCAAAGCCTTCTGCTTCACATTCCTTTACCGTTTTATGTAAAAGCTCTCCTGCTCTGTGAGCAGAAATAACAAAAGCCTTGTATTCTACGCCGAATTCCTTTAAGACATCGGCAGCCTTACTCATTTTTTCTGTATCTGATTTTGAACCAAAAAAGATTGCAACCTTCATAATCACCTCTGACTGAAGTCTAGCATTTTTTTCTATTATTAACAATTAAATGAATAATCTTTTGGACAGAAGTCTTTTACAGCACCTTCAACAAAATCGTCCGAAAGCTTAAATGAAGCCAGTGATATCCTTTTTAATTCTACAACTTCATTTCCGACAGCAAGAAACATTCTTCGTATCTGATGAAATTTTCCTTCCATAACCGTTACCCTGCAAACTTTTTCGCTAAGCCATTCCGATTCTGCTGGAAGAGCCATTTGTTCCGGGGCTTTTTTTTCTTCCGGCATCAATATCCCCCTGGCAAAAGATTCTGAAATTTCCTTCTGTCTTTCAAGACTTTCACTTTCTTTTAAAACTGCTTCATAAATCTTTTTAACATGATTTTCTGGAGAGGTAAGGTTATGGGAAAATAATCCGTCTGTTGTAAGAATTAATAGACCAGAAGTTTCTTTATCCAGTCGGCCAACAGTATGAAGATTAAGCTCATTCTGACTACAGTAACTTTTATACTTTTCGGGAACCAGGTCAAAAACAAGAGGACTTCTATCACTTGCTGAAGAGCAAACATAGCCGCAAGGTTTATTCATCATCAGATAAAGGTGACTTGTACTATTCAAATTCTTTTTTTTTCTTCTGGGCATTCTTCAATTTTAATTAAAAATTTGATTTAATAACAGAAGAAATGAAAACGAACTATCATACTCACACTGCTCATTGTAAGCATGCACAGGGACTTGCAGAAGATTATGCAAAAGAAGCAGTAAACTTTGGAATAGAAATTCTAGGCATAAGCGACCACGCTCCATTTAAAGATTACGATTACGGTTACCGAATGCCTTTTGAAGAATTAGATATCTACATTGAAGAAGTTCAAGCCACAAAAGAAAGATATAAGGATTCACTGAAAATATTACAAGCTCTTGAGATAGAATACCTTCCAAAATACACAAAGGATTCCAACTATTACGAAGAACTTCTGACAAAAAAGAAAATGGATTATCTTTTGCTCGGAGAACATTTTTTTACAGACCACCAAGGTAATATGCACAATATAACCAGCATAGAGAATACCGAACTTGCTGTTGAATACGCCCTTTGCTGTAAAGAAGCTATGAAAAGCGGTTATTTTAAAATCCTTGCTCACCCGGATTTATTCTGCATAAACAACTTTCCATGGAACGATGATTACGAAAAAGCAAGTGACATACTTATTGAATCAAGTGCGAAAAGCGGAGTTTTTCTGGAACTGAATGCAAATGGCTTTCGCCGAGGAATAAAAGAATTTCCTGATGGAAAAAGATACCAGTATCCCTGTGAAAGATTCTGGCAAAAAGTAAAAAAATCAGGTATCCCCGCTATTGTAGGTTCAGATGCCCATAATCCTGCTCTATTGTGGGACGAAGCAATGGACAAAGGCATAGAACAGCTGCATAATCTTGGAATCAAAAGGATTGAAGAAATATGATTTCGCACATGAGAACATTTCTGAAAAAAGAACCAATGCTATGGGTTTCACTCCTGGCAGCAATTATATCTTTTTTTATAACTCCACCTTCAAAAGATCTTTTTTCCCAAATTGATTGGAGAACCCTTGCAACTCTGTTTATGCTGCTATCTGTTCTTGAAGGATTTAAAGTTCACAACATTTTTGCTCCAGTCATTAAAATGACATCAAAATTTTCAAGTCTTAAAGCTTTGACCCTTTTTTTTGTTTTTTCAGTATTTCTTTCTTCAATGTTTGTTACAAATGATGTTTCATTAATCATTTTTGTTCCTCTCACCATTCTACTTTTTAAAAGTGGTGGGAAAGAAAAATATATAATTCCTGTTCTTACATTTGAAAACATAGCGGCCATAAGAGGCAGCCTTCTTACACCTTTTGGTAGTCCTCAAAACCTTTTTTTGTTTTCTAAAAGTGGGATTTCCGTAAAAGAGTTTTTATTAACAATGTTTCCATTATGGATTTTCAGTGCTCTGCTTTTATTTATTTTTATAAGCTTTCTTTATAGAAAAAATCCTGAAGAAAAAATCGAATACACAGAAGAAAATATTTCGAAAGATTCTAAAAGAAAAATAAAAACCCTATACATAATTCTTTTTACAGCCATAATCTTTATGATTGTCTCTAGAAATCGCTACTGGCCTTTTTTTACCATGGCGGTTCTAGCAGGACTTTTAATATTTGACGCAAAAATTTTGTTAAAGACCGATTATGTTCTCTTGCTAACTTTCTTCTGTTTTTTTGTATTCAGTTCATCAATCTGTAAAAATCCAGAAATTTCAAACTTTCTTGAAAAATCTGTAAAAGGAAATGAATACTGGTGGAGCATTTTATTGAGTCAATTGATTTCAAATGTACCTGCTAGTATTGTACTCTGGCCCTTCAGCACAAACTTAAAAGCCCTTTTGTACGGCTTGGATAGTGCAGGTCTATGTTCGATAATCGGAAGCCTAGCCAGCGTAATAAACCTTCGAATCTACACTAAAACTTATCCAGAAAAAACACTGGATTTTATGAAAGGGTTCGAGATAATCAGTCTTATATTCTTTGCAATTGTAGTAATTCCTCAGTTTTTCCTTTGCCACTAGAAAAACAGAAGAATTTTAGATTGAAACAGATCCCTGTTCGTCAACAGAAATAATAGCCTTACAGCTAGGGCAACGGAATTTTCCAGAATGCTTAGCCTTAAGGTGAGCATTACACAAAGGACAGTCGATAACCTTTGGGAATACATCAATTTTTACATTTGATTCTGAATTGAAAAAGGCTACGGCTTCATCTTGATTTGCAACGATATGAAAGAAATGAGAAAAACCTAAAAGCTGGAATAATTCAACAACCTTTGGCTGCAAATCAGCAAATACGAT
The DNA here is from genome assembly GCA_024693045.1 of Treponema sp. GTDB lineage: Bacteria > Spirochaetota > Spirochaetia > Treponematales > Treponemataceae > Treponema_D. The sequence goes on along the minus strand of JAILLQ010000034.1, from coordinate 1,863 downwards.
ATTTCCGCCAACTTCCTTTAATTTTGAAAAGAATGTAGCAAAAACGCCAATACCTGTCGAAGACACGTAATCAAGAGTAGAACATCTAAAAATAACGTTTACATATCCGGAAGCGAAAATTTTATCTAACTTTTCCTGAAAAAAAGTGGAATTATAATTATCAATACTACCCTTAATATACACAGAAATACATCTAGGAGCCTTAGGCACTTCATCAAGAATAAGGCTTAGTGTCTTATCATAAGAGTCATCAAATCCAGAAATAATGTTTTCGTTTCCGCTCATGTCGTTATTCTATAACAAAATCAAATAATTTTTAACAGTGATTTTGCAAATTTTCCATTAATTTTATTCAATAAATAATAAAAAAGGCTGCTCTGAAGTGAAGAACACTTCAAAAAGCAGCCTCATTACACTTTCCTGCTTATCGCTGGAATTTAATAGAAGTATCGTAATCTTCTGTAGTCCAGTCAGGATTTACCGTCATAGTAAGATCTGCATCAAGAGTAGCAGGTTTTGTAAACTTATATGCACGTTCAGTTTCCTTACAATAGAATGAAATTGAAACACCTGAAACACTGGCATTTACATCAAAATCAGATACGTTGTTATCTGTAAATGTAAATACTTTTTCACCGCTTGAAGCTTTTGTAAGTTCAATTGTACCATTTGCAGCAAAAGTCCAGTTTGCATCCCACTTTGCATCCTGCCAAGTACCTTTTACTCCTGACAAATCCAATGCCGAAGCAGCACATACAGCGAGTAGAGACACTGCAGCTAAAGCCAAAATCTTTTTCATCTAAAACACCCCTTAAATTTAAAGATTAACATAATTATATTACTCTTTTTAGGAAAAACAAGAAATCAAATTATCAAAAAGTCATTTTAGTCAGAAATAGTTAATTCTCCAACCTTGTAAGCGTAAGAAAGTTTTGCACTTAGCAATTTATAATCAATTACCTTTGGAGCACGAACGACAAAGCGAACTATAAGCTGATTTGTACTGAAAACGCGTGTAAGATTGACATCTGTAACAACAAGGGAACACTGTGAGATGATTTTCTTTACTTCTTCGATATCAACATCAGTTTCTTCAAACATAAGGTGAAGGGTCTTAGCTTTGCCAGCCGGAAACATTTTTTCTTCGAGCCTTTCAAAACACAAAAGAGAAAGCAGAACAACAATTACAACCAAAAGCCCCGGAATATAAAGTCCACTGCCAAAAGAAAGACCTACAGACATAGAAGCCCAGATGATAGCAGCACTAGTTAATCCCTTAATATTCATACCCTGGCGCAAGATAGCACCACCCCCAAGAAAGCCGACACCACTTACAACAGCTGCAGCAATTCGGGTAGGATCCCCATCAACATTGTAAACATTGTTAATTATAGCCATGTAAGATGAAAGGATTCCTAACAAACAAGAGGATACACTGATTAAAATTAGAGTTCGCATACCTATAGCCTGAAGGCGGCTTTTTCTTTCCAAACCAAATAAAAATCCAGCGACAAAACTCAAAAAAATGCGGAAGGCACATTCAAGCATTTCTTTTTGTGTAAATAATTCAGCCATATAATACCTCTAGATTTATTTTTCAACATTATAACATATAAAGTATATAAAAAAAATTAATCTTTTTAAATAATTGTAAACTTTTAATTATTTTTATGGTTTACATTATAAATTGATTGTGCTATTTTTCTCCCATGGATTTATTATTGCTTGCAAAAGAAATATGCCAGGGAAGAAGATTAACTCGATATGAAGATCTGTCTTATTTTAAAAACTCACCCCTGGAAGAACTTTGTCAGGGTGCTGATTATATAAGAAAAGAAGTCTGCGGAAATCATGTGGATTTAT
>JAILLQ010000047.1 GCA_024693045.1 Treponema sp. | reverse complement strand
GTGGAGAAACTGGCAGGAAAGTGTATTAACAGACCTATTTTATAAAAATCAGGGAAAAAAAATTCTGGCAGCTGGAGACTTTAACCGAAACCTTAACGAGTTCGAAATAATTTCAAACAAGGAAATAAGCCTAAAAAAAGAAGCAAACCTGAATTTAAGGGATTTTGCAGGTAACAGAAAGTTCGAAGTCTATTCTCCATGGATAAATGGAACAGGCACTTTTGTAAACCCTGGCTCCTATTATTATGATGGGAACTGGGAAAGAATCGATCACTTTTTTTCCTCTGCTGAAGTAAAAATGATAGACTTCTACCCCTTAACTGACGGCCCCTGGTGCAGCAAAGAAAGCCTGCGCCCATTGAGCTACAAAGTCTACAATTCATCCGGCTACTCCGACCACCTGCCCATCCAATGTATAATCGAGTGACACCTATAAATCAAAATTGGCGGGCAGCAAGGAGAAGGGGTTCCGAAGCATTTTGAGTGGCTTTTGGCGTATGCCATCATAAAAAGTTACGAGGATTTGCATAGCAAAGCTCAGTAACTTTTTTCCCAAAAAACTTGCCCATAGGTCAAAATTGGCGGGTACGGAGCAAAAGCAAGTGGCAACCGAGACATTCTGTGCGTGTGCGATTTCTGCAAGAAATCGCAAGTAAATACAACAAAACCCTGCACGCACAGCCATGTCGAATTGACACGCTTTTGCGGGAGTACCCGCCAATTTTGTTGTGAGCCCTACTTCCGCTTATCAAGTACAAACAGGTACTCACTCACATGTATTTCACGATTTCTAAGATTTCTACTGCCCCGAAAAGCATTATAAGACGATTCCAAAACAGTCACTTTTCCGCAAGACGACAAAAGATTTTCCATCTCTTCTCTGCTTATAAATCCTTCATTGTTAAAAGAAATAATCAAAAACTTTGCACGAACATTTTTTACCAGTTCAAGAAAGGTATCGGCAGCCTTTTTCTTTTTGTTGTATGAACTTCTATTCCAATTCTTAGGAATTCCACTTACACGACTAATTTTTTCAGTTTCCGGGCGCTGATAGGAAGCAATCAAATTCAGCATAAAATAGTTTGAACCGTATGGATGCTGATTATAAGGAGGATCCATATAGACCAAATCAAACTGATTTTCTGGTAAGCCTTTATAAAGTTCCTCTGACATAACAAGAGAATTCGCTTCCTCTTGAAAAATTCTTACATCACATTTTTCATTACTAAAAACAGGAAAAGGCAATTCTATATTTCCACAAATTCTTGAAAGAGCGTTTTTACCGTTACCACCAAACTGGCCTATACCCGTTTTGGAATTTTTATAAAATCCCTTAAAAATACCAGCTGTATTTGCATGAACAGAAGCCTGAGAAAGAAGTGGAGCAATAAAAAAATGCTGCTTATCTTCAGGAACAGAATCCGAAATCAACTTACGCATACAATCTATGTAACGGGCATTGTAATGTGTATAAAAACAACGCTCTCCCGCTCTTACATTTTCAGTGTCCCTAGGAGCATAGAGTTCAGTAATAAAACCAGACTGATTAGACTCTTTCAAAAGCCTTTTTGTTTCTCTGCATAAATTATCATAATAATTCTTTAAAACTTTATATTCATCTTCAGAAACATCTGATAAATAACACTGATTAATTATGCGGGAATACAACTCTAAATCATTTGCGGTTAAAGACTGAGAAAATGATTTTAAAAGCCTGCTTACAATTCCACTTCCCGAAAACATATCTAGACAATGAAGTTTTTCTTTACCAAGCTGCTCCTGAACAACTTTTATCGCACTAACAATAAAATCCAGGAGCGCTCGTTTGTTTCCGATATAAGTGATAAGTTGATCTGTAAGATAATTCTGATTTTCCTGCATTACAAAACCGTTGCATTAAAGACTTTGAAAATCTGCCTGAATTCCATTCATCACATTATAAAAATCTGGAAATGAAACTGCACAACATTCAGCATCATTTACAATAATACTTTCACCTTTTTTTAGACCAAGACCAAGACAAGCCAAACTCATAGCAACACGGTGATCATCATAAGATTCTACTTCCCCACCATGAATGCTCCAGTCTGGATTTTCTGAACCATCAGCCTTTACAGGTGAATGTCCGATTACCTTAAACCAATCTGGTCCTGTTTCAATTTTTGCACCAAGTTTTTCCAACTCTTTCTGCATTACTTCGATTCGGTCAGTTTCCTTTTTACGGCAAACACCAATATCTTCTATTACAATGCTGCCTTCTGTAAAACATCCAGCTACAGCAAGGGCACAAATAGCATCTGGATATCCAGAAAGATTTACATGCAATTCTTTTCCAGGAAGAGCTTCTGCAGAAAGCCGGCTTCCCTTTACAATCAAATTGCCTTTTCCGTCATCGCGAATATTTGCACCAAGATTTTTAAGAACATCAACAATTGCCATATCGCCCTGGCTTCCTGAGTTATCAACATTTTTGATAGTAATTTCACTATCACTGATTAAAGCCGCAACCATAGGAAAAGCAACAGCTTCCCAGTCACTAGGAATAACCTTATCAAAAGCCTTCATCTGAACTGGTCCGTGAACCTTTATGTGCTTGTAATCTTCACTGATTTCAAGCTTCACTCCCATTTCTTCGAGCCAAAGACGAGTCATATTCAAAAATGGAGTTTCTTTAGGATCTGTCAATTCAATTGAAGTTGTACCTTCTAATCGGCTTGCGGCCATCATAATTCCACTTATGTATTGGCTTAAACGACCGTCTGTAGTAATTGTCTGCCCATTTTTTACAGGTCCCTTTATAATCAATGGGGGAGCATTTTTTTCAGGTCGAGAAATATAAGCTTCTGCACCAAGCTGCTTTAAAGCATCTACAACATGAAGAACAGGTCTTGTTCTGATTGACTCATCCCCGGTAAATACCGTCCAACCTTCAAAAGTAGCAGCTACAGGACTCATAAAATACAGGAGAGAACCTGAATCACCAACATTTACAACATCAGAAGGAAGATGAGCATTTTTGCCGGCACCTTCTACAACCCAATCATCAGGATTTGAAATATCAACTTTTGCGCCAAAAAGAGGAACAGCTTTACTTGAAGAAACGCAATCAGCGCCTCCAAGAGGATTTCTTATATGAGAAGTACCTTCTGCCAAAGAAGAAAAAAGTAATGCTCTAATTGTGTGACTTTTTGAACCTGGAACCTGAATCTGTCCAGATAAAGAAGCTTTTTCTGACTTAATTTTCATAATAAATTCATATTATCAAAAACACTGAATTCTGTCATTCTCAAAAAAACACTCCCAAAAACAATTAAAAGAAAAAGTACACATTTTCTATAAATTCAATATTTGTTATACTTAAAATATGAACATTCTTTCCATCAAAAATTTAGCAAAAATAGGCCGTGAAGAAGCCCTTTTTACAGGTGTTACTTTTGGCTTGGATGAAGGCGACAAAGCTGCTCTTATTGGACGAAACGGTACAGGAAAATCAACCCTTCTAAGCACAATTGCAGGGCTTCTTACTCCTGATGATGGAAACATTGTTATAAACAAGGATGCAGGAGTTTCATTCTTACCCCAAACACCTATTTTTAATAAAGAAGACACAATTCGCGACCACATTTTTAAATCCGCTTCACAAAAATTAAATCTCATACGGGAATATCTGGATTTATGCGAAAAGCTAGGTAGTGACAATGGAAACGGAGCTATACAGAAACGCTTTGAAGAACTTTCTCTTCAAATGGAAAAAATGGATTTATGGAACTACGAAGCACAAGTTTCTTCCATTCTTTCTGTACTCGGTTTAAATGACATGAATGCAAAAATGGGCAGTCTTTCAGGTGGAATGGTAAAAAAAGTTGCCCTGGCTCAGGTTCTAGTTGAAGATACAAAACTCCTTCTCCTAGACGAACCTACTAACCATCTTGATATCACTACAATTACATGGCTGCAAAATTATCTGCATGACACAAACCGAACCTTGCTTATGGTAACTCATGACCGCTATTTTTTGGATGCTGTCTGCAATAATATGTTCGAACTTAGCCGCCATAAAATCAAACTCTACCAGGGAAACTATTCTACTTATCTGGAAAAAAAGGAAGTCGAAGCAGAAATTGAAGAAAATACAGACAGAAGAATAGAAAGTGTTCTTAGATTTGAACGTGACTGGCTCAGACGCGGACCTTGTGCCCGAGGAACAAAGGCAAAAGCTAGAATTAAAAGAGATATGCAGCTTATAAATCGCGAAAAGTTTAAGGAAGATTCCGGCTTTACTTTTGAAGTTCAGGGACGCCGGCTTGGTGGAAAAGTTCTTGAACTCCACGGGATTTCAAAAGCCTATTCTGGAAATCAAGTTTTCTCAAATTTTTCCTACACTTTTACAAAAGGGCAAAAAATTGGAATCTTCGGTGACAATGGAAGTGGAAAATCAACCTTTCTGAACATAATCACAGGTAACCTTCAGCCTGACACAGGAAAAGTTGTTATCGGTGAAAATACATTTTTTGGCTACTACAATCAAAATCCAACTTTCAAAGATTTGAATATGCCTGTTCTTGAATACATAAAAGAAGCAGCCGAATATGTAAAGAAAAACGATGGAAAGACTTTATCTGCAGGTCAATTTCTAAATGAATTCGGCTTTGAAGGAAAAATCCTTATGTCTCCTCTTGGAAGTCTAAGTGGCGGAGAACGCAAAAGACTTTTCCTTATCAGGCTTTTGATGACAAATCCAAACTTTCTTGTACTGGATGAACCAACAAATGATTTTGATATTTTCACCATGAATGTACTAGAACAATTTCTGATGCAGTATCAGGGATGCCTTTTGATTGTCAGTCACGACCGCTATTTTATGGACAAGGTGGCAGACACTCTATTTATTATGGAAGAAAACGGTAATATTTCTGGTTTCGTTGGAAAATGTAGTGAATATATTGAATACAGAAACGATAAGCAGAGAGAAGAACTTCTGAATTCCCGAGAATCTAAAAGAGAAGAAAACAAAACTGCAAAGAACCTTGAGGCAAGTGAAAATAAAGAAGTAAAACGAAAAAAGACTTTTAAAGAAAAAAAAGAATTCGAAGAACTGGAAGAAAAAATAATGGAGCTGGAAGAAAAAAAATCAGCCCTGGAAGGTCAGATGAGTTCTGGCGAAAAAATTGATTTCGAAGCCGTAAACAGAGATTACACAGAATTGACAGAAACCTTAAACGAAAAATACAGCCGCTGGGAATACCTAGCCAGCCTGGACTAACCCCGCACGCACAGCCATGTCGAATTGACACGCTTTTGCGGGAGTACCTTCCTTCTCTCCTTTTTCTTTGCCTATAGGTCAAAATTGGCGGGCAGCAAGGAGAAGGGGTTCCGAAGCATTTTGAGTGGCTTTTGGCGTATGCCATCATAAAAAATTACGAGGATTTGCATAGCAAACCGCAGTAACTTTTTTCCCAAAAAACTTGCCTATAGGTCAAAATTGGCGGGTACGCGAGCAAAAGCAAGTGGC
>JAILLQ010000013.1 GCA_024693045.1 Treponema sp. | reverse complement strand
ACTTTTCCACGAAACGACCAGCAGATTACCACCGAACCCGGAGACATCATTTTGTATCAGGGAAGGAACATTGTAATTTACTACGACACAAACTCTTGGAACTTTACCCGCCTTGGCAAGGTGGAAGGACTGAGCCAGGTGGAGCTAAAAAAGATTTTGGGTAACGGGGATTGCAGGGCGGTCTTTGAGATTAAGTAGATAAGCGTTCTTATCCGGAAATTAGGTTTCTATAACTTCTTATTCTACTTCTTCTTCACGGGTCAGCATATCTTTTATATAAAGCTTCTCTTGTTTATTAAAATCTTCTTCCGAAAAATCTGGATTTACTTTATACCATTCAAAATTTTCAAAAAATCGTTTTAACTCCCGATTTTTAAAGGCATAGCCATGTCGAGCATAAATTAGGTTTCTTAAATAACGTATCTGCTGTCTTGGTAGATTCCAGTATGCCGGAAATTTAGAGTCAGCGTTTACAAACATAAGTGGAAATTCTTTAATTATTTTTTCATCTACATGGGAGAAAAAATCTTCTTCATCCTGTTTTAGACAATGTAATTCGCCATTAACTCCATTTTTTACAAGTGCATAAGGCCGTTTTTCAGAGAGAATATAGAGAGCAATATCTTTATCTTCAAGAAATGTAGCATCAAGAATTACTGAATATTCAATATTATCGATTTGAATTTTATCACCTTTGATTTCAATATTTTTCATATCTTTGGAAAAATCAAAAATAACATTCAAAATATAGTTTATGTAATATTCATAACCATAGCCATAATCATTTAATTTATCAGAAATTTTTTTATAAGAATTACCCTTGTCATCAAGGCAGAAAAATCCTGAATCATTTTCAACAAATCTATAATTCTTAAATTCACTTACTTCTATAGCATAGCCATCATGAAAGCGTGCATCGCTGTAGCATTTATTTTTTCCCATAAACAAAACATCATGATGAATGGGATAGCCTAACTTCAGAGCTGTGTAAAATAATTTTGTCTTTTTCAGATTATTATCTATATCAACAGGAATATAAGTCCCAACACATTTATCTTCAATTTCAGGATAAGTGAATTCATCTGCAAAAGTGAATACACCCAGGAATAATAAAACTAATAGCAGTAAACTTTTCATTTTCATATAAACAAAACTCTCCTACAGACTCAGTAAGTATCAAGATTCTTGTATCATAAATTTATAACATTATGCATATTTCCCTTCAAGGCCTGTTTTTTAAATCCATGAAATTCTGTATCCGAGCTTACTCTTATTTGCATGTGTTAAGTAAAAATAAATTATCTTGTTATACAAAAATATACATTATGACATTCTTTCTAATGTAAGAGCGTTAATTTTTCTTCAATAAATCTCCCTTTTTCTTTTACTTCTAATTCCTTCTCTTTTCTTCTATAATAAACTATATGTTAAGACTTATTTCATGGAATATTGATTCAATAAACGCAGCTTTAACTTCTACTTCTGCACGAGCTCTTTTGTCTCAGGAAGTTCTTAAAAAGCTGGCAACTTATGATGCAGATATCATTGCCATTCAGGAAACAAAATTGCCGGCAGAAGGACCTTCCGACAAGCACCTGGAACTTTTGGCTTCTTATTTTCCCGGCTACAAAGTTGAATGGGTTTCTTCTGTGCCGCCTGCAAAAAAAGGCTATGCGGGAACAATGATTTTGTACAAAGAAGGCTTTTCTGCCCAGAAAATCATACCCCAGCTTGGAGCTCCAGACACCATGGACAATGAAGGCCGCCTGATTGCTCTGGAAACAGACTCTTTTTATTTTGTAAATGTTTACACCCCAAATTCTGGCGATGGATTAAAACGCCTTAAAGAGCGCCAGCAGTGGGATATTCTTTATGCTGACTATCTTTCAAGCCTGGATTCAAAAAAGCCGGTAATTGCCTGCGGGGATTTTAATGTTGCCCACAAAGAAATCGATCTTGCAAATCCAGCCAGCAACCATTTTTCTGCCGGTTTTACCGATGAAGAAAGGGAAGGCTTTACCAAACTTTTAGCAAAAGGCTTTACAGATTCTTTCCGCCATGTTCACGGAGATGTAAAATCGGTTTATTCCTGGTGGGGACAACGAATTAAAACCAGCAAAATCAACAATTCTGGCTGGCGGATTGACTATTTTCTTGTGAGCGACCGCATAAAAGATAAGATTTTAAAATCAGAAATGATAGATTCAGGCCCTCGTCAGGACCACACTCCGATTCTGCTGGAAATTGACCTGTAATTTTAAAAAATAGAGAAGAGAATTTACCACTTTTCTCTATTTTTATTTAACATAAATTTAACAATTCCTTTATTTCTTTTTTACCAAAATGCTTTATAAAAGAAGCATGATATATATTTTAGAAGACGACGATAGTATTCGAAAATTAATCGACTATTCGTTAAAAAGCCAGGGCTTTGATGTCGCTAGTTTTGGTCTCCCTTCTGAATTATGGAAAGCCCTAGAAAACCAAATACCATCTCTTCTAATTTTGGACATTATGCTTCCGGAAGAAGATGGCATATCAATCCTAAAAAAGATTCGCTCAAGCTCTCATTATTCAAAAATACCAATTATAATGCTGACCGCAAAAGATAGTGAGTACGATGTAGTTACCGGTCTTGATTCTGGTGCTGATGATTACGTTACAAAACCCTTTGGCATGATGGCGCTGGTTTCAAGAATCAAGGCACTTCTTCGCCGTTATGAAAAATCCTCTAAAAAGGAATGTTTGGACATAGGTGGAATTAAACTGGATGAAAATCAGCATACAGTTTTTGCCGGTGAAAATCAGGTTTTTCTTACTGTAAAGGAATTTGATCTTCTGGCTCTTCTAATGAAAAATCAGGGAAATGTACTTACCCGTGAAAAACTTTTGGAGACAATTTGGGATATCACAAGCGATGTTGAAAGCCGTACAGTTGATGTTCACATTCGAACATTAAGGCAAAAACTAGGTGATTATGAAAAGAATATCGAAACTATTCGAGGAGTGGGGTATAAATTTTTATGAAAACTAAATCCTTAACTTTTAAAATCTTTATTAATTCATTTTTTGTTGGAACACTTGTCTACTTTATTTGTTCTTTTCTTTTTATTTCAAATTTATATGACTACTTTGAAGACAAAATTTTCACTGAATTGAAAACCGAAAGTTCTTTTCTGGAAAAATACGCTCTGGACGGAGAAACCGAATTTCTTTCTTCTCTAAAATCTTCCAACAGAATTACACTGATTCATTCAGACGGAAATGTTTATTTTGATAATACAGTAAAAGCCCAGGAACTTGAAAATCATGGTCTGCGCCAGGAATTTCTTAAAGCCTCTAGTGAAGGCTCTGCAAAAGTTACCCGCTATTCTTCTACAATGACAGAAAAGACCCTCTATTATGCAAAAAAATTGCAAAACGGCGATGTTTTGCGAATCAGCTGCAATCAGCATACCGTTTGGGTTTTGCTTCTGGGTATGAGTCAGCTTCTGCTTATCATGTTTGTAATCGCTCTTATTGTTTCTGGCATTTCCGCAAGTTATGTCAGCAAAAAAATCGTTGAACCTCTTAATAAAATCGATTTTGAAAATCCAGAAGAAAGTGATGTTTATGAAGAACTGAAACCTTTTACCCGAAGAATTGCCGAAGAAAACTTCGAAAAAGCTCAGCGAGAAGAATTAAGACAGCAGTTCAGTGCTAATGTAAGCCACGAATTAAAAACTCCTCTTACAAGTATCAGCGGTTTTGCAGAAATATTAAAGGCTGGAAATACCGATGAAAAAACTGCAAAAGATTTTGCAGAAATAATATATAAAGAAAGCCAGAGAATGATTACTCTGGTAAATGATGTTATAAAGCTTTCTAAATTAGATGAAAAATCAATTTCGCTTGAAAAAGAAGCCCTAAGTCTTAAAGAAATGGCTATTGAAGCAATAGAAACCCTTCAGGCAAGTGCAAAAAGAAAATCGGTTCAGATAAGCCTTTCCGGCTCTTCCGGACTAATAAATGGTGTACGGCCGGTTATTTTTGAAATGGTATACAATCTGATTGATAACGCCATAAAGTATAACAAGGAAGGCGGACAAGTATTTATTGATATTAAAGATTTGATTTCGCAAGATGGAAAATCAGAAGGCAAAGTTGTATTTTCTGTAAAAGACACAGGTATCGGAATTCCTGAAAATGAAAGGGAAAGAATTTTCGAAAGATTTTACCGCATAGACAAAAGCCGTTCAAAGCAAAATGGCGGAACAGGGCTTGGGCTTTCTATAGTAAAACACGCTGCCAAGTACCACAATGCAAGTATCCTGTTGGATAGTACTCCGGGACAAGGCAGCTCATTTACTGTAGTTTTCTAACTATCTAGCTTAGAAAACATCTTTTTGACTTCTTCTTTGTACATCTCTTTTAATTCTGGAGGGTTTAGAATCGTAACGGCAGAACCAAAACGAAGAATCCAGTACAAAGTTTCTTTAATCTGGTTGGATTCAAAACTTAAGTAAACAGAACCGTCTTCATTCTGGTGACATTCCTGCTTTTTGTGCCAGGTTCGTTCCAGAATGTAAGTATTTATAGATTTTTCAAATAGCAGTTCAATTTTCTTATAAGGCATATCCATATTCCAAATGCCAAAATTTGGATCCACATGGATTTTTGACTCATAATCAGGGTCTGGAGTAAATTCGTATAAAAGCTGAATGTCTTTCATTCTGGAAAGATTGTAAGTGGTAAAATTCTGGTGCTTTTTACAAAAACCAACTACATACCAGTCTCCTTTCTGACAGTAGATTTTATACGGTTCAAGTTCGTGTGGCGTATGTTCTGTGGAACTGATTGCCCGATAACCGTAGGAAATAGCTTTTTTTTGTTTAATGGCTTCAAAAATCTTTGTAAAGACTTCTGTTTCTATAGAAGGTAAGGGGTCCGCAATAAACTGAACATCGTTTAAAAGAGAAGATTGAACCTGTATTTGATTTGGCAAAACCTGACAGAGAGAATTATAGACTTTCGTAATCGTGTCTTTTAAAGGAGTGTTGTCGTATCTTTCCAATAGAGGAAGAATTCCGACCATTGCAACCAGTTCACCTTCAGATAAAAGCACATTCTTCACAAAATGAGTTTTATCAGTGTAATAGTAACCTTTTTTACTTTTGTCATATTCTATTGGAGCATCGTAATAGAGTTTTAATTCTTCCAGATATCTCATAAGGGTTCTTCTGGAAACTCCACCAAGTTCTTTTTGTAATCTTTCTACATTAGGATAGTTCAAAGTTTGAATGGCTTTTTCAATTTTCAAAAGCCTTAAAGATTTTGCATGATATTCGCGTGTAATTTTTTCTTCCATATAAATATTATAATCTTAAAATTATAATTTACAATTGACTCTTCTATTGACTTTAATATAACGCTGTTATAGATTAAAATTATTCTCTTTAAGGATTGTAAAAAGTGGAAAATACTCTTCAAAAAATACTGACAGTGGCAAAAGAAGAATTTCTAGACAAAGGTTTTAGGGGTGCTTCTTTGCGGGCAATTGTAAAAAAAGCCGGTGTTACAACAGGAGCTTTTTACGGATATTACAAAAGTAAAGAAGAACTTTTTGATGCATTAGTAAAAGATTCTGCAGAAGGATTGATGAAAGTGTATCTTGATGTTTTTAACGAATTTTTTTCCCTTTCAAAAGAAGAACAGAAAAATAAAATGTTTACTTTTTCCAAAAAGGGAATGGAAAAGATGTTTGACTATATATACACAAATCCAGACGCTCTTCTTTTAATCTTAAAATATTCAGATGGAACCAAGTACGAAAACTTTCTGCATGAACTGGTAGAAAAAGAAATTGAATCATCCCACGAATTTTACAAGGTTATCCGGGAATTTGGTTACCAGCCAATAGAACTTACACCCCAGGTTGAGCACATAATCGTAAGCGGTATGTTTACCTCTCTCTTTGAACTAGTAATTCATAAAGTTCCTCGTGATCAGGCTGAAGAATGCATGAAGCAGATTCACGCTTTCTTTGTGGCCGGCTGGGAAAGAATTATGACAATGGCCTAGTTTACTTCTTTTATTTCAAACTTATTTGCGATACAGTATGAGTATGAAAAAGTCATTCTTTATCGTTTTAGTTCTTTTAACTTTGATGTCTTGTCATAAAAGTAATTCATCTAAATTTACAAATACAAGCAGGATTCCAAATCCTCTGCTTCAATCGTCAGCTCAGGAAATTCTTAATAAACTGGGCTTTTCTTTTAAAATTCCAGAAGGGGCTCAAGAAATTTCTTATTCAATAATTGCTGATGAGCTTGCTCAGATGGATTTTACATGGAATGCAATCAAGTGTTGTGCAAGAATAAAAGCTTCTTCTCAAGCAGAAGATATTTCCGGCTGCTATTACAGTTGGGAAAAAGTTTATCCGGCTAAAATTTCCTACAACGATGTAAATGTAAAATATATTACAGAATCAGATGGAAATATTATTGTAGCTGCAACTTGGTATGATAAAGCACCTGGAATTTCTTATTCTTTTACACTTTCAGTTCCTGGAATAGGTCCCGGAAATATCGATGATGTAGGGGAGCTTTGTCGTTCTCTTGCAGAAGAAACATGGATTCAAACTCAAGGTGAAAATTAAATGAAAGAAATCAAAAACGTAAGTGTAGTAGGCATGGGCGCTCTTGGCCTTATGTATGCAGATATAATTCAGACTAACCTTGGAAGTTCTGCCGTTCAGTTTGTAATGGATGAAGAAAGGGCCGCAAAATACAGCAAAAAAGATTTTTTTATAAACGGCAAGGCAAAAAAGTTCCGCATAGTTAAAACTCAGGATGCAAAGCCAGCTGATTTTGTACTGGTTGCCGTAAAATTTACTGGTCTTGAATCAGCTATGCAGGCAATTCAAAAGTCTCTGGGCCCTGAAACTGTAATACTGTCTGTCTTAAACGGTATTTCAAGCGAAGAAATCCTTGGCCAGCATTTTGGTAATGAAAGAATAATTTATTCGGTTGCTCAAGCAATGGATACCATGCGTTTTGGCACAGAAGTAAATTACACAAAAGAAGGTGAGCTTCGTATTGGCATAACAAACGGGGGAAGGGTTGAAAATCTTTCTGCAGTCGAAAACTTTTTTGAAAAAGCAAATATTCATTACACAGAAGAAAAAGACATACTTCGCCGAATGTGGAACAAGTTCATGCTCAATGTAGGAATAAACCAAACTACTATGGTTTATAATGCAAATTATCACAAGGTTCTGAACACTCCTGAACTCTACGACATTTTTATCGGGGCTATGAAAGAGGTAATGGCTATAGCAAAGAAAAAGGGGATAGAATTAAACGAAGACGATATCCAGCAGTGGGTAAAAATCATTTCAACCTTTGCTCCAGACGGAACCCCTTCAATGGGACAGGATAGAATTGCAAAGCGTAAGTCAGAAGTGGAACTTTTTTCGGGAACTGTGATAAAACTTGGAAAAGAAACTGATACGCCGGTTCCAATCAACCAGATGTTATACGAAAAAGTAGAGGAAATTGAAGCAAATTATTAGAAATAGTATTAAGATGTATAAATAAGTATACTTTATTTTCAAATAATCGCCTTTTCTAGCCTTATTTTTTCTCAAAAACAGAAAAAACTTTTACTCATATTTTTTTGATTGATTATGTTCCCTATATTATTTAAAATTAAAGTATGAGCAAAACTTTAAAAAACGATAAGAAAAAATCACCTTTAACAAAAGTACTTTTATCCATATTATACGCAATCTTAGCTCTTTTATTTATTTTCATTGCCTGGATGATTTTTGCTTCTTTCCAGCGGGAATCAAAATTAAAGGCTATTCCCGAAAATTATTCAATTTACCTAAGAACAGATTCCCTTTATCGGGCTGCAGAACCTCTGGTTGACCTTAAAGCAATGGACCTTCTTCTTTCTGATCCAAAGTTTTCGAAATTTAGAAAGACTTTTTACTCAATCAGAGAATCAAAACTTCGTAAAAATCCATTAATCGCCCTTCCTCTGTCTAGAAGGGTTGATTTTGCCATGTATAACAGCGGCGACTACATTGCTCTTGTCGACATGGGCTTTTTGTCTGGCATTTCCCGTATATTTCCCCTGATTTCTGATTTTATTTCAATCGAAAACTTAAATCATGTAAAAAGCGATATTTCTGACTACTACGAATATCTTTCCAAAGGCAAATATACCTATATCAAAATTCGTAAAAACCTTGTAATTATCTCTTCAAATATAGGACTTTTTAACAAGGCTATTTCTAATGATAATTCACTTGAATATTCAGAGGAAGTGCTTGAAATTATGCAGAATAAGCTAAAACTTCCCTTTAGAATTATAATAAATGGAAAAGAACTCTTATCTCTTGCTGCAAACGAAAATCCTTATATTAACTTTTTATCAAATTCTCTTTCAGATAAGGATTTAAGTCAGATTGAATTCAGCATTTCAGATAAAAATATCAATTTGGATTTATCCATACCTTTCAAAGAAGGTACAGATGCTTTTTCAAAACTGGTAACAAAAAAATCAGATATTCCCTCTCTTTTACCAAAACTTCCGGGAAGTGTTCAGTATTATACCATTATGAACATGGGAAGCCTTGAAGAACTAAAAGAGGCAGCATTTACGGTTATGAAAGACGGCAAAAAAAATGTAAAACGCATGTGGGAAGATTCAAACAACCTTTCAAAAATGGTTTTTGGCGACAGCCTGGACGATATCTTCTTTTCATGGACTTCAGACGAATATGCAGTTATAGGACTCGAAGGTAAAGCAGATCCAGTCTTTATTTTAAAAATCGCAGATGAAAAACAACGCCAGCAGGTATTCGAATCAATACTTTCTTCTATTATTATGCAAACTGATAACAGCCTCTTGCTCGATGGAATCAGGTTACCTAGAATTGAATTCCCGGATTTCATTTCTAATCTCTTGAAATTTTTTAATGTAAATCTTCCTCGTCCATACTACATGGTAAAAGATGGTTTTATCTATTTTTCTCAGTCGCCAGAAAATCTTGCTTCAATTAATGCTTCCATAAAAAGTGCTTCAAAATTGGATAAAAATCAGATTTGGCAGGAACTTTCTAAGGGTAAGATAAAAGCTTCTTCTTTGAGCATGTATTACAATATGGAACGAAGTATTCCTTTCTTTGCAAGAGGAAACTCATTCTTTAACAGGGTTCTTAGACTTTACAATATCGGTAGAGTAGAACTTTCTTCAGAAGACCAGACAATAAAAGTCAGATTAAATTCAATTTCCTGTGAAAATAAAGAAACACAAAAGGTAGAAGGTTTTCCTCTTCAAATTAATGCTCAGACCATTCCAGTTTTGTATCAATCTAATGACGAAAAGAATAAGTTGATTTATTTCCAGCAGAAAAATGACACTATAAAAGTAATGAACAGCGCAAGCCTTGAATTTTCAGAACGCCAGATTGACAGCCTTTCCTACATAATAAAAGCTTCTGAAAAGACTTACAAATCTACTGGTGGAGACCTGTGGGCAGTAACAAAAGACGGACTTGTTTACCTTTTGAACGAAAGCCTTGAAGATATACAGAATTATCCTCTCATGACTGGGGTTGAACCTTCTTGCCCACCTGTTATATTCCAGAATTCTCTGCTTTTAATCGGTCAGGATAATTTAGTTACCCTTATTGCTGATGACGAAAAACCTAAGCAGTTTGATTTTAATATCGATGAACAGATAAAAAATCCTCCTGCAACTTACAAAAACTACCTTGCAATTTATGAAAAGAGTTTTTTGGGTGGCATTCATCTTCTATCAAAAAATGCAGATTCCTTTACTGACACAAATATTTTCATCGATTCTATAGGTTTTGGCTCTCCTTGTCTTTTTGAATACAAGAACAAAGTCTACCTTTCATTTATCAGCCAGGCGGGAGAATTATACATATGGGATTCCACAGGCCTTTTACAGGAAGGATTCCCAATATCTTTGCCAGGACTCTTCTATGTTAATGTAGAATATTTTGATGATTCCCTGATTGCCCTTGCATCTGACGGAACAATTTATAAAGTTGGAATGGACAAATCTGTAACAAAAGTTGCTATTCCTCATCTTTCTGCAAAAAGTGCATATATTTCTGTAATAGATTACGATCAGGACCATAAGAATGAACTCTTTATTTCTGGTGAATCAAATGTAATTTATGGTCTTTCTCACGACCTGGAATATTTAAACGCTTTCCCTGTAGCAGGTTATGGAATTCCAGTATTTACAGATTTGAACGGTGATAATAATATTGATATAACATGTCTTTCAATAGACAACAACATTAACGCCTGGAAATTGTATTAATTCGGAGAGAATATGAAAAAAATCCTTTGTATCATTATTGCTTTAACAAGTCTTTTTACTTCCTGTGTAACAACTTTACAGCAAGATGTTTTACAGACTTCAAATCTTAATAAAGAGTTACGCCAGGAAATTGCGATATATGAAGACCGCTTTATTCTGATTGATGCAGAGTTTTTAAAATCAGCAAAAATTGATGCAGAAGAAGTTGAAAGTTTCCATCAGGATATAGCAGATAAGGCGTCTCAAAGCCATCTTGAACCAATAGTTAAGGCTCATATTACCGCAATCGACGGACTTTTATACTTGCTGGAAGGAAAAAAGAAAAAAGCTGAAAATGCTTATATGGACGCTAAAGCTGTAACTGGAGGCGATGATTATGTTATGCTCCTTGCTTCTAAGTTGCAGAAAACCGAAAAAGATTCACTTTCTTTCTGTGACGAAATTCTTTCTGTAGATGCAAATAATTCAATAATCACAATGGCAAAAGGAGTTTTGCTTTATAATGCCGGTGAATATGACAAGGCAGTAGCACTGATAGATCAGGCTTTTATCCAGTTTGATAACCAGGGAAGAAACAATTACCGTACTGTCTACAATGATTTTCGCGACAAGGTTTGGACTCTTTATTCAACAGGAATTTCAAGTGAAAAGGGAAGTGAAGATTTAACAAAAGAACTTTCAAAAGAAGATATGGTATTCCTGGCTTATGCAAAAAGTTCCGCTTTAACAGATTTAACTCGTGGAACAAAATTAAATAAAAATCAACTTTATAACAAGGTTTTTGCAGCCGGTTTATTTAATGCAGCAAAGGATTCTGAAAACTTGCAGAATTCAGCGGCGTTAATTACTGATTCACAAAGTATAAACCGTTTGGCTTGTGCCCGTTTCCTTTGGAATTTGTATGTACTAAATAAAGGAAATCCCCAGTTGGCAAGCAGATATACTTCCCGATACAGCAAAATTCCAAATGCTAAAAGCCCAGTTTCTGATATAGAGATTCAAAATCTAGATTTTGACGCTGTACTGGGAGTTGTTGATAACGAAATTATGAATTTACCCGACGGAAAAAACTTTAAACCATCTGATAAAGTAAGAATTTTAGACTATCTGACTTTCTTAAAAAAGTTTAATAAATGAGAATAAGTATCGTATTTTCTAGAAAGTTTCTAGATACGATAATAAGATTAATTTCCTTGGAACTAAGTTACTTTTCAGTTTCTTATCGATAGAGGTGTGTTATGATTAAAAGTAAAATCTTTATAAAATCTTTACTATTGTTTTCATCCTTACTTTCTTTTTCTAGTTGTAAGAGAGCTTCCCAAAACTATGTACAAAAGTATGTGGATTTGCATTTTCATCTTGACGGTTCTATTACAGTTGATATTGCTAGAAAATTAGCGGCGCTTCAAAATATTTCTTTACCGGAAGATGATTCTGAGTTGGAAAAACTTTTAACTCTTCCCGCTGACTGCGAAAGTCTTAATGACTTTTTAAAATGTTTTGCTCTTCCTTGTTCTTTGATGCAGACTCCTGAAGCTATAAAAGAATCCGTTTATCTGATAGCGGAAAATATTAAGAAGCAGGGCGTAATTTATGCAGAATTCAGATGGGCTCCACAAAATCATACTTTAAAAGGCATGAGCCAGGAAGAAGCAATTCTAGCTGCACTCGATGGCTTAAAGAAAACAGATCTTAAAGTAAACTTAATCCTTTGCTTTATGAGAGGCCAGGGGAATGAAAAGGCCAACGAAGAAACTCTTGAGCTGGCAAAAAAGTATCTTGTTAAAGATGGTGGAGTAGTAGCTGTTGATTTGGCAGGAGCAGAAGCTCTTTTTCCGACAAAAAATTATCGTGAAATCTTTGCAAAAGCAAAAGAATACGGCATTCCATTTACAATCCATGCAGGCGAAGCAGATGGCGCTGAAAGTGTAAGAGCAGCATTAGACTATGGTGCAAAACGAATTGGACATGGGGTAAGAAGTTTTGAAGACCCAGCCTTGTTGGAACGAATAAAAAATGAAGCTATTGTTCTAGAAATGTGTCCAACCAGCAACCGTCAGACTGCTGCTGTAAAAAATATGGATGAATATCCTTTTATGGATTACCTGAAAAGAGGAATAAAAGTAACTATTAACACAGATGATATGGCTATAGAAGGAACCAATATAGCTAAAGAATTCCGTTACATGGAAGAAAAATTCGGGCTTACTCTTGCTCAGGAAAAGATTATCTTGACAAATGCCGTAGAAGCGGCTTTTACCAGCGACCAAGTAAAAAATCAACTGAAAAAAGAGTTAGGTTTGTAATACGCCAAAGGGGGCTAGAGCTTCAGAAAAACAGAAGGTATTTTTTTCTTTAAATTTCTCCTTTTGCTACTATAATATAAGTAGTATTTTTAAAGGGGCTTTACGGAATGTCTGACTTTACTAGAATTATTAGTATCTCTTCACTTGCTTTTCTTTCTTTCTTTTG
This sequence comes from Treponema sp., assembly GCA_024693045.1. GTDB lineage: Bacteria > Spirochaetota > Spirochaetia > Treponematales > Treponemataceae > Treponema_D. The sequence goes on along the minus strand of JAILLQ010000013.1, from coordinate 35,512 downwards.
TTTCCAGGTAGGTATTTTTTTGTGGTCCGGCCACAACTTAAAACAAAATGGAAGGCGAACTTTAATTTTTATCGAATTCTTTACCGGTTTTTTGCTTTTCTTTGATGCACTGGCATATTTTTACAGGGGCAACACAAGTCCTACAGGCTATCACATGGTCCGCCTGAGTAACTTACTAGTTTTTTTATGTAATTTTTCAATTTCCTTTTTCTTTTGTTTTTATGTATGCGAATTTATAAAGCAGTCTAGATTAAGTTTAACAATCCTGCTGCATCCAAAAGCTTCTATAAAAAATGGAATTCCCCTTCAGCTTTTTGTAGTACTTTTTTTATGCCTCTTAGGTATTTCTCTAATAATTGCAAATCAATTTACCCATATTTTCTATTATTTTGACCAGAATAATTATTATCACAGAAATACTTTTTATCCTCTCTGCATTCTCTTGGGACTTTTACCAGGACTTATAACTTTTACTATGCTTTTGCAAAACAGGAAGAACCTTGCACCAAATGTATTTATTTCGCTCCTGCTTTATTTTGTTCTTCCTTCTATTGGAGTGATTTTTATTCTACTTGTCTACGGTTATTCATGGATAAATGTAGCTTTGGGACTGGGTTCACTTCACCTGTTTTATTCTTCTATTAAATTAATGGAGCTTGAATTTTATTCTGACGGGCAGAGTAGTTCTGTATTAAGTCCGGTCTATAAAAAATCACTTGCGGAAAGTGAATCAAGCAAAAGGGTAGTAAGGACTCATTTCTGGCAGACACTTTCAATTACATTAGGAGGAATTCTAGTAGTTCTGGTAATCGTTTCTATAACAGGAATCTCTCTTCCTGAAAAAACTCTGATTATCGATAAACCATACATCGAAAACGACTCTACAAAATCTGTTTGCATAACTTTTAAGAGAAATGCAGACAAGCACTGGGTTGACGAAGCTGATCCAGACAGAACAGGTGCTCAATACGACGGAGTAATTTTCAATAATATGAAAAGTACCATAATTACAGACTGGAAATTTTCAATCTTAATTCCTGAAAATTGTTCTGTAGATCCAGGCCCTTGGAACGGAACTTTTACTCTTTCTGACGGTAAATTGAATGTCAAAAAGCCAAAGGAAGGAGACAAAGAAAATCTTCACGGCGAAGATTTTTACAAAATAACCCCATTAAAAACTCTTGGATTTGGTTGTATTATGTACACTCCTCATAATTATCAGCCACTTTCTGAAAAAATCGTATTTACTTATTCAAGCATTTTAAAACCTCTTCTGAATATTCTATTTGATATTTTACTTGCCGTACTTTTTATTATTTTTATTATTTCTGTTACGATTACGCTTTTTGAAGGCAAACTCATTCGCATAGAAGAAGAAAACAAAAAGCTTGAAAAAACTGTAAAAGAAAGAACAAAGGAACTTGAAGCCGAAAAGAACCGTTCAGAAAGCCTTTTATTGAACATTCTGCCTAAAGAAATTGCAAAAGAACTTACAGCCCATCCCGACAGTACAATTGCGAAAGAATACCCGAATGTTACAGTTCTATTTACCGATATTGTTGGATTTACAAAAATTAGCGGCGAAATGAGCGCAGAAGAAGTAGTAACCATGCTGAACAAAATGTTTACTATGTTTGACGAAAGGGCTCAGAGGGAAGGTATTGAAAAAATAAAGACTATCGGGGATGCATACATGGCAGCAACTGGTCTTACCCAGGAAAAAAATAACGATGGCGCCATAAAAATGATTCGTTTTGCTCAGGAACTCCTAGACGATGTTCGCTTATTCAACGAAACCTCGCCAATTAAACTCCAGATTCGTGTAGGAATAAACTCTGGTTCGCTGGTTGCCGGCGTTATCGGAAAAACAAAGTTTATTTATGATATTTGGGGCGACACTGTTAATGTTGCAAGCCGAATGGAAAGTACTGGACTTCCTATGAAAATCCATGTAACAGAAAGTACAAAAGTTCAAACTTCAACTCTCTTTAACTACAGCGATAATACAGAAATAGATGTTAAAGGCAAGGGAATGATGAAAACATTCTTTTTGTAATTGATTTATAAGCTTTAATCTTTGCACCTCTAAAGCGAGGTGCAATTTTTTTCAAATTGGAAAAGAATTATTCAGCAGAATTTGATGAATCAGAATCGCTTTTGTTCAGACCATTGTAAACAATAGACTGAATCTGATCTAATCTTGCAAGAATCTTTTCATTAGTTTCAGAAATGTTGATGATTGTAGCGATAAGACCAAAAGAAAGAATTCCAAGGATAATACCAAGTAAAAGCCCCAAAATAATTCCTATAAAACAACCGTTTACTTCTGAAATCTCATAGCCTGCTATGCCTCCAGAAACTACGAAGGCAATAACAGTCAGGACAAAACAAAAACCAACAATAGAAGAAAATTTTCCTCTCAACCACTGAATCATAATAAACTCCTATAAATATTTATAATTTTAATAATTGTAACGGGGATAAGATAAAAAAACATTAAATCAGTAGTTGAAAATATTCACACAATGATAGATTATGTAAACTAACTTACCAGTATGCAAGAATTCAAAATCGCCCTCAAAAATACCTTTCCGATTTTTTTTACCTATATTTTTTTGGGTATTGCTTTCGGAATTTTAATGAATAATGCCGGCTATGGCCTTCTTCTTTCAATTTTATCTGCAGTTTTTGTATATGCCGGTTCCATGCAGTTTATAATGGTTCCCATGATGGTTTCTGGCGATTCCTTAATTTCTATTGCAATCATGACTTTTTTTGTAAATGCAAGACATCTTTTTTATGGAATTGCTTTTATTGAAAGATTCAGAAAGATGGGAATCAGATTTCCTTACATGGTTCTTACATTAACAGACGAAACTTATTCTGTTCTATGTTCCGTAAAAGATGAAAAAGGAATAGATGACAAAAGGGCAGATTTTTTCATATCTATGCTAAATCATTTTTATTGGATTCTAGGCTCTTCTCTAGGTTCCTTGGCCGGCTCATTTCTTAAGTTTGATCTTAGGGGAATTGATTTTTCTGCAACAGCTTTTTTTCTGGTAGTTGTGGTAAATCAATTAAGGGAATACAAAACAAAATGGCCCTTTATTATTGCAGCCTTCTCTTCAATCGTTTTTTTAACAACGCTTGGTCCTAAGGATTTCCTGATACCAGCAATGACGGCCACCCTTATTATGATTTCCTGCCTTAAAAAAGAAATTGTCCGAAAGGAAGGTATTCAATGAATGTAGAATTTTATCCTTTTGCCGTGATTATCATAACAGCTGTAATAACCTGGCTTTTAAGAGCCCTTCCATTTATCATTTTTGGAAAGAGGGCACTACCGGATATAGTTTTATATCTTGGAAAATTTCTTCCCCCTGCCATCATGACGATTCTAGTCTTTTACTGTCTAAAGAACATTGAAATAACTTCAAAACCCTTTGGAATTCCAGAAATAATTTCAAGTCTGCTTGTTGTAATTCTACAAGCAATAAAGAAAAGTATGTATCTGTCCATTATTGCAGGAACTCTGTGCTATATGATTTTGATAAGGGTAATATATTGATTATGACTTCTCCAATAAAGAAAAAAGCAATAAGCAAGGCAAAAGAACTTGGCAGGAATGCTAAAGAAACAGATATAGTAAAAATTGAAGAAAAACTCCCATTCATGAAAAAAGGGATAATCGCAAAAGTTTGGGACAAAGTTCTTTTTCTCTGGGAACAGATAAAATCTCCTGAAATTCCAGTAAGGCTTAAAGTTGTAGTTATTGGTGCTCTTTTATATCTCATTCTTCCTTTTGATGTTCTTCCGGATACAATTCCCGCCCTTGGTTTTACAGATGACCTTTGGGTAATTTTGACAGTAGTGAAGGAAGTTTCAAAATTTGTCGTTCCAAAACTTGAAAAAAAACTTGAAAACAAACTATATAATTTAGGATATAAAAAGATTGATGCAAAACTTTCTGTACTTTACACTTCAATTTTATTCACAACAATAATAACTTTCCTTATAAATGCTATTGCATGCACAATTCTAATTACAAAACCTTTTGGAGAGGAGACTTCAAGGAATGTTGCAATACTAATTTTTTCTGTGATTTTTATTTATTCCCTAATACGCTTTATTATTTATATAAAAAATTACGGTCAGTTAACAAAAAAAATAGCCGTTTCAGTGTGTAAAAAGAAAAGTCTTTCCCTGGGAATTTCAGATTTTGTCTGTACAGAATACAGATACATTGCATATTTTTTTGACGGTTTAGAAATTGTAAAATCGGTTGTTCCAGAACTTAAAGATATCCCAGATGGTCCTCAAATTGTTTCTACCTTCAAAAATCATTATAAAAAACGAATAATTTTATTTTTTATTTGTATGCTTTTATACACAGCATTAATTACCCTGACAAAACTTTTCCTGCTAGCTTAGAAAAAATGGAAATCCCCTTACTTCTGTGAAAAAAGGCTATACTTCAAACTCGTCAATCTGTCCGCTGATTTCTGAAATGCTTTCTTTCATACTTTCAGACATTTCACCCAGAACAGAACCTGTTTCGTTAATCTTTTTTGCACCTATAGACATTTCATCCATACTAGATAACATTACAGTTGTAGCATTTTGAAGATTTTTAACCTCTTCAAGAATTGCCTTATTTCCATTGAAGGCTCAAAACTTACTCATGATCAGACTCGTTATATCTTTGAAACACAAACTCTTGGAGTTACAGATAAGGCGGTAAAGGTAGATGATATTGTTGAAACAGTAAATCACTTCCGCTGCATAGATCTGATAATCGAAGGTGCTAATACAAAACTTACGGAAAGCTTAATTAAGCAGCTACATTTCATTTTGAAATCTGGAACCACAGACAGTCAGAAATCCTGGTTTAGGGTAGGTAGGGAGCGACGGCGAAGCCGGCAAAACAGTCCAGTGGACTGTTTTGAGCGAGTCTCCGAGCAGCTGTGCTACGAAGGCGGAGCTTATAAGATGTATAGTTCCTTATCTTTGGGTCGCATGGTGTATTCTTGTATCCAAAAAAGTTAATCATAGAAAAACAACATAACACATAACCCCTCAGCCCTGAATTTTCAAGGCTTTTTTTTCTCTCTAATTAGCATACAAGCATCATTATTTCATAAAATTTTCCTGTTTTAACTTCTTATAACAATAAATCTTAAAACGTAATTTCAAAAAAAATCACCATAAGCATATAGCTTATGGTGTTGACCTACAACAACATAAGAATATATGCTTATGGTGTCGACCTACAACAACATAAAACTTTTGAAATTATCATTTCAGACATAGGAATATCATTATGAAATCAAAAGAAATTCTCAAATTTCGAAGTATGTGGATGGGAATAGCAATTCTCGCAATTGTTTATTTTCATTCAATGTTCTTCCTTACTTTCTTTAAAGATGTGCAATCAAATATTTTTATTTCAATTTTAAAAGAATTGAAAACCTTTTTTTATGGGGGAACTGATATTTTCTTATTCGCATCAGGAATCGGATGCTGGTTTTCCCTTAATAAACTTATGAAAGAATCTTCTTCACAAAATATTAACGCAACAGATTCTTATTTCACATTTATTACTAAGCGATTCAATAGAATTATTCCTATTTATCTTCCATTTTGTATTATATGGTTATCATACAAATTAGTATTTAATGATTTTACTTTTACTAGTGCTATTGGCAATTTACTTTCAATACAAGAATTTACGGGAAACGGAAAAGGCATTAACTGGTATATTTCTGCTATGTGGCTTTTCTATATATTAAGTCCATATTTTTATTCTATATTGAACAAATACTCTAAAAAATATCAGATTCTATTGCTTATTTTTACTAGTTTCTTATTTTCAATTCCATTTATTGGATCAAAGTTTCTCATTACTTTTTCTCGTTTACCAGTATTTTTCATAGGTATGGTTATTTCAAAATATTTGTCTGAAAATGACGAATTATCTTGTAAAAATATACTAATTTTATTTGTTTCCTTTATTTTCGGATTATTTTTACTTGAATTAGTAAAAGCAAAATTTAAAAGCATTGCATTACAAACAGGATTACTATGGTACCCATTCATATTTGTTGTCCCTGGAGGATGTATTACTTTATCAGTTATTGCTAGCTATTTTGATAAATTTTATATTTTCAATAAAATAAACAGATTTTTTTCATGGCTTGGAAATTATACATTTGAAGTTTTCCTCACTCATTTGTTTTTATTTGATTTATACGGAAACCTTGTATCTAAAAATATTGTTTCGTCTGATAATCTGATGTTTTATATTTTTATTATAATTCTTATTATCCCTTGTAGTTTTTTATTGTCATTGATATCAAAAATTATAAAAAAAGTCATTAAAATTTAACAAAATTGATGTTTCAAGGGGTAAATCCCCAAAAAAGGGGAATATTTTAACGCTTACCTTTTATCTCTTTTTCTTAGGTCGACAGAATCTCCATTATAGGTAGTTATAATTTATCACATTTTTTCGATTCGGTTAAAATAAGCGCCGCCGTTTTCTTTGAGCCATTTGTCGCAGCGTTTGTAATCTGGGAAAATACTTAGCACTTCGGCGTAAAAGGCTTTTGAATGGTTCATGTGATGTCGATGGCATAATTCGTGAACGATTACGCTGTCTAGTATTTCCTGAGGCATTAAAACCAGAAGACAGTTAAAATTTAGATTTCCTTGAATTGAACAGCTGCCCCAGCGGGATTTTTGTAATCTTATATGAATTTGATTATAGGAAATACCGGCTATTTTTGCATAATGTTCAACTCTTGGAGGAATTACTTCTCGAGCCTTCTTTTTTATCAATTTTATATCTTCTTGGGTTAAAGGTCCCATTTCCTGGGCAATTTCATTTTGCTTTTTGAATTTTTCCAGATGCTTTAGAATCCAGGATTTCTTTTCCCTGATAAAATTTTCGGCAACAGAAACAGGTGTTCCAAGCGGCACTTTTACCAGAATTTTCTTACTATCCACCACTTGTATAGAGATTGAGCGTCTTTTGGATTTCTGAATTTCATAATTTAACTGCATAAATACACTAAAAATTTCAAAGAGCCATTAAATCTCTTGCATCTTTTATTTCCCTGCTTCCAGTTTTACATTTATCGTTCAAAAATTCAATATTATCTTTAAATAGTATACTTTTTAATACAATATTATAACCTTTCTAGTTATATTTACTCAAATCTTTTTCACCCTTGTAAAAAGAAATCAAAAAATTTCAATATCATTGACATCAAATTATAAATATAGATAACATAATAATCTGTACAAAAAGCTCCTTAAAAAAGCAGGCTTCAAGTCAGCCGAAATTAAATATATTTTGAGTAGGAAAAATACAACTGAAACAAATTACTCAAAATAACAGGCTATTTTACATTTGTTCACAAAGCTTTTTAAAATCTTTTAGAAAGTCACTTGAGGCAGATGCTTTATCTTCCTGGCCGATAGAATAAGCGTAGGCGTTATCGATAAAAGTATCGATGATGTCTTCGTCCTCCATTATTGGGAGCATTTGATTTATGACTTCTGAATTAAAGCGAATTTTCATTAGAGCCTTGTACTGCATTGATTCAAGTTCATTCGCCTTCATTAATGCTGTTAGGCTTTTATTGCTGAGTGGCACGCCCTTATCGTTTTTCTGAAGAAGAGCAAAATCTGGACTATTAAGCAGATAATCTACAAAAATTGCAGCTTCCTTTGGATTTTTGCAGTCTTTTTTGATTGCATAAAGAGAAGCGGGTTTTAAGTACCAGCCGGATTCAATTGCTCCAGGCTTTGTAATAAAGTTCCCTAAAACAGGTTCTCCATCCAAGGCGATAACTTCCGAAAGGAAAATTGAAGTTTCGTTACACCAGTAAACGGCTCCGCAAACTTTTCGGTCTCGGATTGCTTCAATCTGCATTCCTTCGTCGATTGAATATACAACTTTTTCGTCTATGAGTTTTTTTACAAAATCATAAATGATTTCTACTTCTTCAATAGAAATATTTAAAGTCTGGTCCGGATTAAAGACTTTTTTTGAATAAGTCTGTTCGAACCAGGAAATTGCCAGAAAAAAGAGATGGCGTTTACTCAATGTAAAAACATGCAATCCCTTCTTTCTTAAAACTCTAGCGGTTTCAAACAATTGATCCCATGTAGAAGGAATTCCCAATGAATTTGCCCTTAGAATCTTCATATCATAAACAGGAATTGCGGTATTAAAAGCAAGAGGTATTGCGTTCAGTTTTCCGCCAAAAGTTCCGTATGACAGATCATCCAAGGTAAAATTGTACAAATCTATGTAATCTTTAAGTTGATTTAAATCGTAAAAAGAATTTCCATCAGGAGAATACTTGTAGAGCCAGTCAAAGTTCAACTGCACAACATCTGCACATTCACCAGATAATATTTCTTTACCTATTTTTTCTTCGTATTCTAACCAGGAACAAGCTCTTGGATTTATTTTTATATTTGGATTTTTTTCTTCAAAGCGGGTAATCCCTTCCATGGTGTAATTATGACGGTTTTCTTTACCCCACCAGGAAAAAGAAATTTCAACCTCTTCCTTTTTAGCTTCTTTTTGGGAACAAGATATGATAAGAATAGAAGTTAAAACCAAAAGCCCAAGGATTATTTTATCTTTCTGCCAAAATTTCATCTTTTAACTCCAAAAATAGTTCTACAACTTCAGGATCAAAGTGTTCTCCTGCTTCTCTTTCAATTAAGGCAAAGGCGTCTTCGTAACTCATTGGTTTTTTGTAACAACGTTCCGCAATCAGAGCGTCAAAAACATCGGCAACTGCCATAATTCTTGCACAAAGAGGAATTTCGTATCCTTTTTTTCCTGTAGGATAGCCCTTCCCATTCCACTTTTCATGATGATAATTTGCAATATCTGCTGCGATATCAACATAAGCAACTTCTTCTATACCACCGATGATATCGTAAACAATTTTACCGCCGGCTGCTGCGTGAGTTTTCATTATTTCAAATTCTTCAGGAGTAAGCTTACCCGGTTTATTTAAGATTGCATCGGGAATTACAATCTTACCCAAATCGTGCATAGGAGCGGCCCTTGTTACATAGTCAATGTATTCATCCGTAAGGATTCCTTCCCACTTCCCTTTCTTTTTGGCCTGAAGCAAAATCATATTTACCAGATGACTTGTACGCTTTACATGCTGACCAGTTTCTCCACTTCGGCTTTCAACAAGGTCTGCAATTCCCATAATTGTGTTGTGCTGAATCTCTGAAATACGCATTTCGCTGGATTCTGATTTTGATTTAAAGAACCTGTTCTTTTCTTCAAGTTCTTTAAGGACTTTATAGCTGTAAATGATACTTATTATGATGGCGATTACGATTACAAAAAAGCCAACCGTAGAAAGCAATTTTGACGTTGCAAGATATGAATCCATATCAGCTTTAGACTTTTCTACATAGGTATTTGCAATCTCTGTTACTTTATCAATGCTGGAATTAACATTATTCATCAGAGGGATGATATAAGAGCTACCAAAATCATTTAGAGATTCAGGGCTTTCAGAATCCTTCATAGAAAGAAGAACTACATTGAAATTCAGGTACTTTATGATATCGTCATTTACACTTCGATACAAAACTTCTTCCTGTGAGCCAGCCTTCATGGTCTTCATAATCTTTCCATGAACAAAAAGTTGATTCCTTATCTCGAATTCAGTATCTGACAATTCCTGCATAACATGATCTTGTTCGCTTTCAGTAGAGTTCAAAAGCAAAGTCATAGTGTACTCGTACTTATATAGAAGACTTTTTATATTTTCAACATCACTTTTTACTTCAAAAACCTGCCCAATCATGGTGTTAAACAATGAAGTCTGTACATCCATACAATAACGAAGGTATAAAATTCCTGTAATACCAGCCAATTCTGCGAGTAATATTACTACAATTGCACTAATAGATAGACTCTTTTTCACATGTAAAATTATAACACAGTATTTTTCAGAATAAAGTTTTTTTTCGACTTTTCATTTCTTTATTATTTACTAAAGCCCCTGAAAGAAAATACATACTTTTCATAAATGCGCAAATGAGATTTTTTTTAGACAAAGAATGATTGACCCTTACATTTATTTTATGTTTTAATTTTTTATCCATGAAATCCACTTACAGCAAATCTCTTTCTCTAAGTAATATTCCATTAAAGAATATAAAAGCTCATCCTGGAAGAAGTATTCTAGTTATTTTTTTAATTACCTTTCAGGCCCTTTCTCTGCTTTTTTCATTTTCACTTTTAAAAGATATGCAGAAAGAGCTTTCTCTTTCACAAAGCAGATTTGGTGCGGACATAATCGTCTACCCCTATGCAGCTATGACAAAACTTCACGATGAAAAACTTATCATGCAGGGAAACCCTATCTGCTCTTACCACCCCCGCTCTCTTTTAACACGAATAGATGAAAATGAAAATATAAGCAAAACCTCTTTTCAGCTTTACATTCGGGATGAAAGCGGAAAGGAGCCCATCTGGATTGTGGGGATTGAAGAGGACAAAGATTTCGTGATTACCCCCTGGCTAAAAAATGGGGAAAAAATCCCATTGAAAGAAAACGAAATTTTTGCAGGCTATAAAGTTTTAGCTCCTGAAAATAAAGTTAAACTCTTTAAAAAAGATTTTCCTGTAAAAGCCAGACTCGAAAAAACAGGCTCAGAACTCGATTCTATGGTATTCGTTTCTATAGACACTCTGAACAATCTGATTAAGCTGTCCGTTGAATTGGGCATAGACGACTATAAAAAGCTAAACCCTTACAAATCATTTTCTTCATTTTTGATTAAGACTTCCGGAAAAAATTATGTAAAAAGCGTTAATGACTGGATTAATATTCATGTTCGAAAGGTCATCGCCGTTAGGAGCGAAGAAGCATTAACAGCTTCAACTAAAGGAATCCAGTCAGGAGAAATCCTCACCCTTTCAATTTCGATTATGCTGTGGCTAGTTCTTATAGCAGCCTTATTTATTGCAAAATCGATGAATATAAAAGAAAGAAAAAAAGAATTTTTTGTGTGGTTTACAGTCGGAGCTTCTTCTAAAATCATTTGCAGACAAATTATGAAAGAATCGCTTCTGGAAGTTTTACCAGGAAACCTAAGTGCTTTGGTAATTTTCACCGTAAAAAGCCTTGCCTTTTCAAATATGACTGATTTTACTCCATTATTTTACATACTTATGATTATTTTTACCCTTCTTATAACTCTTTTAACAGGGCTAGCCAGTTCCTGTCTTTCAATGAAAATAACAATAGCAAAAATAAAGGGACAATTACTAATTTCAATATAATTTTACAGGAGGAATTATGATTTTATTGAAAAATCTTGCTTTTCGAAATCTAAAAGCATACCGTTCAAGAACTCTTTTTCTTATCACTTTTGCTTTTTTAATGGCCTTTTCTATTTTTACGGGAACAATTATCGTTCAGGGTATAAAACACGGTTTAAATTTAGTAGAAAAAAGACTTGGTGCAGACATACTTGTTGTTCCAGAAAGTTCTAAAAAAGATTTTGACGCTCAAACCGTTTTGATTCAGGCAGATCCAGGCTATTTTTACATGCCTTATGAAAATTATTCAAAAATTTTAAAGATAGATGGAATAGAAAAAGCGTCCCCTCAGCTTTTTTTAGCTTCTGCAAGTGCTGGCTGTTGTTCAGCAAAACTCCAGCTGGTAGGTTTTGAACCTGAAAGCGATTTTACAATTCAACCCTGGATTCGGGACTCTTCTAATAAAGCAATTCTAGAAAGGGGTGATATTTTTGTCGGGAATAACATTACAATCGACGAAAATGGCTATATCCGCCTTTACGGAAACGATTGTAAAATCAAAGGAAAATTTTCTGCTACAGGTTCAAATTTAGATAACGCTGTTTACATGAATTTCGATACAGTTAAGAATCTTATCCGTTCTTCCTTTGAAAAAAGTTTGAATCAATATGGAGTTTTTAACGTTGACGAGGTTGTGTCATCTGTTCTTGTAAAAGTTCAAAAAGACACAGATATTGAAGAAGTTGCAAACAAAATACGCAGTGAATTAGTTGATGTGAATGTAATCACTTCAAAAAGCATGGTAAGCGGAATTTCAGAAAACCTTCAAAAGGTATCTAAATCTGCTAATAATTTTATCATTCTTTTTTGGCTGATTTCTTTTTTCATGACCTTACTTATTTTTATGATGATGATTAATGACAGAAAGAGAGAATTCGCTTCATTAAAATCTATGGGTGCAAACATGAAAATTCTTTCTGGAATCGTTATTAAAGAAGCTTTTTGTGTAAATCTTATCGGAGGAATTTTAGCTTTACTCATAGGGCTTGGCATTTTTACTGCCTACAGAAGAGCTTTTACCCTTCTCTTTGGAGCAGGATTTGTACTTCCGTCTCCTATAATGATTTTACTTTTGGCTCTTTTAGCTCTTATATCAGTTTTAGGAACTTCCCTGCTTTCTGCAAGTCTTGCAATTTATAAAATCAACAAGATGGATACATCATTTATCTTAAAAGAAGGAGAATAAGAATCACATATGGAAAACAAGACTCTTTTAATTGCCAGAGATATAAAGAAAAATTTTTACCGGGCTGGAAAGAACAGCAATTATTTTACAGCTGTAGAAAACCTGGATTTTGACCTAAAAGCCGGACTTCTAACCGAAATCACAGGAAGATCTGGAAGCGGAAAAAGTACTCTTTTGAACATGTTTGCAGGGCTTTTAACACCTAGTCAGGGGAAAATCTTTATTGATGACAAAGACATATATTCTCTTTCTGAAGATGAAAGAAGCATTCTAAGAAACAAAAAAATAGGTTTAATTCCCCAGGGGCACACAGCTCTCTTAAGTCTTTCTGTTCTGGAAAATGTCCTCTTGCCATACATTCTTTACAACAAGGACACTCCTCCTGTAGAAAAAGCTACAGAAATGCTTGAAAAAGTTGGTCTTGCTTCATTGATGAATTCTAAACCAAACGAACTTTCTGGAGGAGAATTAAGAAGACTTGCCATTGCCAGAGCAATGCTCATGGAAAGCGATATAATTCTTGCCGATGAACCTACTGCAGGTCTCGATACCCAGAACACAATCCAGGTTCTGACACTTTTAAAAGATGCTGCGAAAAAAGGCAGTGCAGTTCTTTTAATAACACATGAAGAAGAAGCTAAAAATTTCGCAGATAAAATTTACACGATGGACGGCGGACGGCTGAATTAAAGCAATACTATTTGCTTAATTTTTCACCCATTGTTTCGATATTTTGTGGAACACATTCTGCCAGTTCACTTTGAGGAATTTTTGCAAAAATTTTTACAAGTTCTGGGTCTAGTTGAGTTCCTGCAACATCGAATAAAATCTGCATAGCTACTTCGTGAGAACGAGGATCTTTGTAGGCTCTTTTCATTGTTATTGCGGAATAGGTGTCAGCAACAGCAATAATTTTTGCAGGAAATGGAATCTGGTCGTTAGGAATTGAATAATACCCCTTCCCGTCTATTCTTTCATGGTGATATAGAATCCATGGCATGATGTGTTCAAAAGTATGCAGTGGTTCCAGAAATTTTACACCAATTTTTGGATGCTGCCTCATAATCTCCCATTCATCAGGATCAAGCTTTCCTGGTTTGTTCAAAACTTTTTCAGGAATTCCCAATTTTCCAACATCGTGCATAAGGGCTGCGTATTCAAGACTAACAGGATTAATACCCTTTTTTAGTTCTTTTGGAAGATACTTATAGAAAAGCATTGTAATATTCTGAACATTGCGGCTGTGTCCGTTTAGGTTAGGATCGCGATTTTCGATAATACTGATTAAAACTTCTGTAACATCCAGACAGTTTTCTTTTACAGAATCAATAAGACGGAACATAAGAGTTAAAACAATCATGACAAAAAAACTTCCGCCAAAAAGCACACTTGCCATCATCAAATCTGGATTACTGAAAAGACCAATTGTTATGTAGCCAAAAAGAAAGAAGACTAAAAGCCATAAACCGCTTTGCTTCCAAAAACGGTCATGATTAAGGCTGGCAGAAAGCACATCTTTCATATTGCGCATAAAGTGAACATATCGATAAATGTTGGTAACCATGACAATAATGCCAATGAAAATCATCATGTAAATCAGTAAATTCATGCTTACATTTTACACTAGTTTCCTATGTTTTTGTAGGAAAAAGAATTAAAAAGTTTGTAAATCTTAGAAAAGGGTTATAAACTAAGAGAGAGGACAATTTTTTTATGCATTTTTCAAAAAAATCAAGCACTGCATTGATAGTAATTTTAATTGTTTTTTTAATGACCTGCGCTCTTGTGCTACCCCAATTATTTAATGATTACCGCTTAAAAACAAATCTTCTTGCCTTTCAACAAAGAGAAATGAAATCTTCTGTTGATAATTTCATATTGATTATAGATTCTATACGAACAAAGATTATTACTGATTATGAAAAAAACGGAATAAAATATACTGAAGAAGATGTTAAAAATGAAACGCTCAGTTTTATCCGTAATATTGTGCACGAATCAACTTTTGCAAACGGCGCCTACATTTGGATAAATGAAGTTACCGATTTTAATGGCGGAGAAAACTATGGAATCCGTCAGGTACACGGAAATCTACCAGAAACAGAAGGAATTGCCCTTTCTACCCTGACAAAAGATGCTGGAGGTAATACTCCCTACTTAACTGAACTTGAAGGCATAAAAAAGGATGGCGAAATAACTTACAAATACTATTTTAAAGAATACAAGTCCGAAAATATTTCAGAAAAAGTAACTTATGCAAGACTCTATCGGCCTTACAATTGGATTGTTTGTACAGGTACTTATTTAAATTCCATGTATGAACCAGCTGGAGGAGTAAGCCATAAAAAGAAGCTCATATTCTATTCTTCATGTTTCCTATCTTTTATAACTTCTTTGATTCTCTTTTTCTATATAATGATTTCTAATTGTAGAAATTCAAGAAAACTTATGACTGAAACAGAAAACTTAAAATTGAAAGTTTCAAAAGATAGCTTAACTGGGGCAGGAAGCAGAGCCTTTGGAGACTCTCTTTTACATGAATATTATTCTACTTACCAGACTTGCGGAAAAAACTACGCAATCGCCATACTTGATATAGATAATTTTAAGCCAATCAACGACAAGTACGGTCACAATTCTGGCGATGCTGTAATTAAAAAGATAGTTTCAACTGTAGAAAAATCTCTCAATATGGATGACCATATAATACGCTGGGGCGGAGATGAATTTATTCTTACTTTTAATACAATTCCAGAAAGCCTTGAAAAGAAATTAGGACAAATCAACAAAAACATAAAAGAAGAATCGGTAAGAAGTTCAAATGGAGAAATCATTAATTTTTCAGTTTCTATTGGAGCCAGTTACTTTATCGAACGCGACAACTGTATTGAAGATACAATTAAAAGAATCGATGACGCCCTTTATCTGGCAAAAAGAAGAAAAAATTCTTTCTACATTATTTAGTGCAATCTTACGCCTCTGCATAAATGCTTAAAACAAATCCAGCATGGAATCAAGGTAAAGTTCTTCCCTGACCTGCAGGTGATATTCTGCTTTTGTAATGTAATATAGTAGAAACTCTAATAAAATCGCTGAACCCAGACCGCGGCCTTCGATTTTAAAGTTAGAAAAACCGGCTTTAAGGTAATCTTTTATTTCTTTGAGGCCTAAAAAAGAAGGATTCTGCATTGCAAGGGAAAAACGGTAACCTCCGCTAGACTCTGGCGCCCCACATTTGTGATCTTTTACCTGCAGACCAAGATTTTTCTGGCTTACATTCTGGTAACAGGCCTTTCGGCTTTTGCAATCAAAGGAGCAGCATTCGTTACAGAGAAATTCCACCTTGTCTTTTTGCAGGGGGTTCAAGGCCTTCAATTGAGGATGCTTATTCAACCTAAAATCAGGAACAACATACTTAAAATCAGGCCGATCCAGTTCGGCGCAAAAATCCTTAAAATCAGTTAGAACTTTTGTAGTTGAAGAAACAAAATAAAAACTGGGGTAATTCTTTTTTATGTAGTCCAAAAGTAAATCAGAATAAATAATGATTCCGCTTTGGACTTTGGATTTTTCAAAAAGGCGGCAGAGCTGATTGCAGTTTTTGTCGGCCAAATGCTCAGACTGCAAAAGAGAATTACTAAAGGTCAGGCGAGAGGAAATTCCGTATTCATCCAAAAGAGCTAGAACATCTTCTGCCCGGGCCTGTCCAAAAGAAGTCCTTCCCCCGCCCCAAAGACAGTCGGCAGGAGAACCGTAAATCGAAGCAATCTGAGCCCAGTCGTAAAAGTATTCCCTGTGTTTGTGGTAAAGAGGAAGAAATTCCCTGTAAAAATCAAAAAATTCAAAAAGGCCGGGAAGATGAAAACTGGCTTTTTTCTTAAAATCAGACTTCATAATTCAATTCTAGCATTTCTGTGTTATAATTAAAACAAGATTCAATTTAAGGAAAAATTATGGTAAAAGTTTACTGTTACGACCGCTGTTCAACCTGCAAAAAGGCTTTGGCCTGGCTGGATCAAAAAGGCATAAAATATGAAAAAATCGACATAAAAAGCCAGCATCCAGATGAAAAAACTATCCGGGAGCTGCACCAAAAGTCTGGTCTTGCGCTTAAAAGATTTTTTAACACAAGCGGCATTTTATACCGTGAGCAGGAACTCTCTAAAAAACTGGCCGATATGCCCCAGGACCAGCAGTACGCCCTTTTAGCAAGCGACGGAATGCTTGTAAAACGACCTCTTTTGATTACAGAAAAGGCTGTACTTCCAGGTTTTAAAGAAGCAGAATGGTCTGAAGCGCTAAAGTAAAGGGCAAGTAAAAGCTGGCTAAGTTCAAGCTAAGTTCAAACTTGGTTCAAGCTAAGTTCAAATTTTTTATAAAAACTCGCCCAGAACATCCCTCAGTTCAGGGTCATTTTTAAAATAATACTCTTCCAGTTCCTCTTTAGTTAGACCTACCAGCTCGTGACTGCAGTAATGAATCCAACGATTTTCTTTTTCATTATTGATTACAAATTTGCGGCACCAGTAGTCAGGCTTAATTGGAAGGCTTTCTTTATAGGAAAATTCCTTGTAATCGTGAACTACAACCTTTATATCTTCCCGGGGAACCCCCTTTTCCAAAAGCACCTTAACCAGATAATTCAAGGTTTTGCCGGAATCATAGATGTCATCGATTAAGAGAATTTTGTCCCCCTGACGCAGATAATCCGGAGAGTAAGTCCATCCATCTATTCTAACCGCATCATTGGAATTCACATCAGTATATGAACGGGCAACTACGGCTGCGTATAAAACAGGCTTTTTCCCCTTTAGGGCAAGCTTAAAATATTCGCTGATAACATTTGCCATGTAAGCTCCCCCTCGCAAGGGAGTGTAAATAATATCAGGAATAAAACCATCATGATAAATTTTTGAAGCAAGCTTTAAAGCATTGTTTCTTACACTTTCGTATGGCAGAAATTCTTTCATAAGCAATATTATACTACAGATTTTTTAAATACCACAAGTTACAGACGATTCATTCCTTGTAAATCATTCCTTTTGCCAGCGTTCCATTTTCTTCCAGTTAATAAAGGCGTAAAGGTCATTCAGCAAAAAAGCAAAAAAACAGGCAGAAACAGAAAAATATTTAAAATTTTCCAGAGCAGCCAGAATCCAGAGAAGAATAAGAATCAGATCGTTACAAATATATGCAAGAGAAAAATAAGGACTTCGCCTAAAAGTAAGATAAACTGCAATAAAACTTGTGGTAACCGATAAAGTACTGGGCAAAAGATTTTTGGTATTAAAAGCCCTAAGAATAAAATAAAAAAGGATAGTTACAGGAATAGAAAGCAAAAACATAAAAAGAACTTCCTTTTTGCTAAGCTGATTCACTTTTACCTGATTTTTTTTACCCTTAAAGGGATTTTTTAGCCAGGAAATAAGGGCAAAGACCGACATAGGCATTGTCATTCCTGCATAAGTCGCCAATTCGCCGTAATATTTAAAAGTAAAAGAAATGTAGCCGTAAAAAAGACAGAATATAATCATCATAGCTTGCCCCAAAGGATTGCCTTTAGCATTTAAAAGAATTGCAGAAGAGCCTAAAAGAGAAGCCAGCAAAGTCAAAAAGTTTTTTTCCTGCCCCAAAAAAAAGAAATCACAATTATTAAAGTTGAAAACAGCCATAAAAGCTTTTCAAAAGGCGTAAAGTAAGCAAAAGCAGCCTTTGACTTTTCCATAAAATTAACCCCTAAAAAAAAAGCATTCGTATTCACATCTTCTAAGACCTGATGATGTGAAAACGAATGCCTCTATAACATTCACTACCCGGTGGCAGTTTAGACAAATATTTTATTACAAATACCTTTTCATGTCACTACCTTCAACGCCGGCAAAGAGTTCGACCAAAGCTTTTGCAGGGCTGGAATTGATTTTTTGAAGCAAAACTTCTTCTATCTGGAAAAATCCAACATCAGCACTCATGTTGACTTCTATGCGGATTGGCTTTTCCTGACCGGAAAGTATTTTTACCTTTTCAATAGAGTTTGCAGAATATTTATGAATGTCGCCTACAGAAGGACTTTTATTTAATTCCATAGGAATTCTTGCCCGCCCCTTTGTCATGTCACAACCGTCTGCAATTTGAACAATACCGGCTTCCAGAGAATGAATTTTCCTTATCCCCATATGCCCGATTATTCCTTCAAGAGCCATAGAACGGATAACAATTTTTCTGCGTAAATCGTCATGTGAGGGCAAAACCTTATCAAGAATCCTATTAATTACCTCATATGCGATAATTCCAGAATAAAGTTCGTGATCCTGGCGGCCAATCGTCATTCCAAAATCGTGCATAAAACCTGCAATACTAACTGCAGCAAGGCTGTCCAAAAAAGTTCCAGTCTGCTCTTTTTCCAGGGAAGTTTTAATGCCCGCCTGATAAAGAATCTTTAACATCAAAAGTGCATTTTTGCAGACTGTTCGCATATGAACAGGTCCGTGATCGTTAAAACCAAGCCGTAAAATAGAAACATTGTTGGCGTAATCCTGCAAAAACTGAATTTCTTCATCGCTAACAAGGATTTCCATAATTCTAAGAGGAAGTTCGTCATGGCTAGGCTCAAGGTCAATAATTTCCTTTGTAATCTGCAATAGTTTTTCGTTTACACTGATTTCTTTAGGTGATTTCATAAATATAGTATACTTCTAAAATGAAAAAAGTGGAATTATCAACATCAGTTATCAAAACCCGGCATTTTTCAGCATCCTTAAACTGAAGGGCTCCTTCAAAGCCTGTGGGAACAAGAAGAAGAAAGAGCAAAAGAAGAAGAGTTAAGCCTGCAAAAAATACTTTTGAATAAGAAGAGCCCCTTTCCAAGCCCTTCTTCCAAATGCAAGTCATTCCCTTTCTCCTGTTAAAGCATAAATCACCCACTGGGCAATATGAACCGCATGGTCACCGATTCTTTCTATGTATTTTGCAATCAAAAGATAATCCAGAATCGTTTCACCCTCGCTGGTTTCCCGGATTTTTTGAACCAAATCCTTCTTTATAGCGTGATAAAGCCCATCAATCACATCATCCCGGGCAATAACATTTTTAGCCAGGTTAAAATCCTTTTCTATGTAAGACTGTACCGCCTGATGCAGCATATCAATAATCTGAGTCGACATTTCAGAAATTTCTTTCATTTTGCCATATTTGCAGTCCGGAACCTTGCTAACAAGGTCAGCAACATCAACTGCGTGGTCACCAATTCTTTCCATATCAGTAACCATCTTTAAAGCCGAAGTAATAAGACGCAAATCGCCGGCCATAGGCTGCTGCTGTAAAAGAAGCTTCATGCACAAAGACTCAATATCCCTTTCCGCCTCATTAATAGCCTGATCATTTTTTGCTATTTCCTGAGCACAAGCCCTGTCCCTGGCCATCAAAGCCAGCATGGAACTTTCAATAGCAATTTCAATCATCTTCCCCATACTTATAATCAAAGTATTTAACTTTCTGAGTTCTTCCTCGTATCTTTCTCTCATTATTTCCTCACCAAAAGTCTTATACAAAAGTCTTATACAAAAACCTTATCCAAAAGTCTTATCCAAAACGACCCGTAATATAATCTTCCGTTTTCTTCTTTTTAGGCCTGCTGAAAATATCTTCAGTTTTTCCTTCTTCAATAATTTCACCAAGCAAAAAGAAAACCGTCTTGTCACTGATTCTAACCGCCTGCTGCATATTATGAGTAACAATTACAATCGTGTACTTATCCTTAAGAGCCATAAGACTGTCTTCAATTTTGCTGGTAGAAATAGGATCCAGGGCAGAAGTAGGCTCGTCCATCAAAAGAACTTCCGGCTCAACCGCAAGAGCCCTTGCAATACACAAACGCTGCTGCTGACCACCACTCAAAGCAAGAGCCGACTTTTTTAAATTATCCTTAAACTCATTCCATATAGCCGCCGAAGTCAGAGCCTTTTCAACAATTTCATCCAGCTCAGCCTTCTTCTTAATCCCGTGAGTTCTAGGCCCATAGGCAATATTGTCGTAAATACTCATAGGAAAAGGATTAGGCTTTTGAAAGACCATACCTATATTCTTTCTTAATATGTTCACATTTGTAGACTGTTTTAAGATATTTATAGTATTTTTTTCCCCGCTAAGCCCTCCAGAGCCAGATAAATTCATATCGTACAAAATTTCACCAGTTATACGACAACCTTCAACCATATCATTCATGCGGTTTATAGATTTGAGCAAAGTTGACTTACCGCAGCCACTAGGCCCAATAAAAGCCGTAATTTTCTTCTCTTCAATTCCCAGATTAATATTCTTAAGAGCATGAAAAGTCTCATAGTACAAATCCAGATTTTTGATTTCTATCTTATTCATCATCTTATTCATCTCATTCATCATTTTTTACCATGCCTCCTAAATTACTTACCCGCTCTCTTAACCAGGACCCCTGCAAGAGAATTAATAGCAAGCACAAAAAGAAGCAGAATAAGAGCCGTAGCAAATGCCTGACCCGTATGCAACCCTTCCGAACTCAAAAGATACATATGAATGGCAAGGCTTCGACCACTTCCAAGAATATTTTGAGGAACCTGGGCAACCGTACCCGCCGTGTAAATCAAAGCCGCACTTTCAGAAACAATACGCCCAGTCGCAAGAATAACCCCGCTAAAAATCCCGGGCAAAGCACTCGGCAAAACAATCTTAAAAACAGTCCTGAGCTTACCCGCCCCCAGACCAAAACTCGCCTCCCTAAAAGAATCCGGCACATCCAAAAGAGCTTCTTCCGTAGTCCGCATAACCGTTGGCAAAATCATAATAGCAAGAGTAAAACTCCCCGCCAAAAGCGAATAACCCCACTTTAAGGCGCCCACAAAAAAAATCATTCCAAAAAGCCCGTAAATAATCGAAGGAATCCCCGTCAAAGTTTCAGTAGTCAGCCTGACAAGCTTAACAAAGCGATTCCCCTTTTTGCTGTATTCCACCAGATAAATAGCCGAACCAATCCCCAGCGGACAGGCAATCAAAAGAGCAAAAACCGTAATCAAAAGCGTATTCACCAGCGCCGGCATCAAAGAACAGTTTTCGCTCGTATAATTCCAGCTAAAAAGTTCAGGAGACAAATTGCCCAGCCCCTTCACGATAATGTAGCCAAGAATAAAAAGCAGAACAGCCCCTGTAAAAGCCGCAGAAAAATAAACCCCAACCCTCACAAAAAAAGCCCCCAAATCCCGCCTGCAAAAGTTACCACTTATTTTTTTTACGGAAGTTGCGCCAGCAAGCTGTCGCCGGGCTATCCGTGGTTCCGTGCTCCCGCACTTCATTCCTCCGCACTTTCCCGCAGAGCTCCCAAAGTGCTTCGGAACGCGCCTTCGGCGCGCCACTCCTATCCCTAACTCATTTAACATAGCTTCCCCCTGTTTTTGATTGCATTAAAAGAAAGATTTATCAAAAGTACAAAGACAAAAAGAACAAGACCAGTCGCAATCAGGGCATCCCTGTGAAGATCTGCCGCATAGCCCATCTCTATTACAATATTGCTGGTAAGCGTTCTTATACCCTTTGTAATCCCCTTAGGCATTCTGGCCTGATTACCTGCAACCATTACAACCGCCATTGTTTCACCAATAGCCCGCCCAATACCAAGAATAAAAGCAGCAGAAATTCCGCTTTTTGCAGCCGGCAGAATAGTTAAAAAAACAGCCCTTTCATGACTTGCACCAAGGGCCCTTGCCCCCTGATAGTAAGAATCTGGAACCGCATTCAGGGCACTTTCACTTACGCTTATGATTGTAGGCAGAATCATTATTCCAAGCAAAAGACTTGCGCAGAGCATAGAAGAACCACTTCCGCCAAAAAATAACCGAATGGCAGGAACCATAACCATAAGACCAAAGAATCCGTAAACAACACTTGGTATGCCGGCAAGAAGGTCTATTCCAGGCTTAAGAATTTTATGCAGAGATTTTGGGCAAAACTTAGAAAGGAATACCGCAGTCATAAGACCAATCGGCCCCCCTATCAAAAGAGCTCCCCCAGTTACATAAATACTTCCCAAAATCATTGGGAATATTCCATACAAATCATTTCCCGGCTTCCATCTCTTGCCGCAGACAAAGTCCCAAAAGCCGATTTTTCTTATGGCAGGAATCCCGTTTGCAAACAAAAAAAGACAAATCAAGAAAACCGCCAGAATCGAAAAGCTGGCGGCCAAAAGGAAAATGATTTTTGCAAGATTTTCCTTTTTATTCATTATTTTATGATTTCACTCCATTTAGAAACTTTACCTGTAAAAATCTTTTCTACCT
Organism: Treponema sp.; assembly: GCA_024693045.1. GTDB lineage: Bacteria > Spirochaetota > Spirochaetia > Treponematales > Treponemataceae > Treponema_D. The sequence goes on along the minus strand of JAILLQ010000013.1, from coordinate 12,645 downwards.
GAGCCTTAGACAAGCTTTCAAGAGGATTTTGATTATTTACAACAACAGCGATTCCATCGATTGCAATAGTGATTTCTTTTACACCTTTGGCCTTTTCTGAATCCTTAACACCACGGCTGGCCATTCCAAGGTCGCAGTTTCCATTTATTGCATTTGTAACCCCGGTAGTAGAATCCGAAGTCTGAAGTTCAACAGTAACCTTTGGATTTTCAGACTTATACTCTTCGATAAGCTTTTCCATTACAGGAGAAACAGAAGAAGAACCAGAAACTACAACCTTACCGCTAGAGCCATTGCAGTCATAATCACCAGGATTTGCAATTGGAATACACTTGTTTTCTTCTACAATTTCCTGACCTTCATCCGAAAGAATAAAGTTCAAAAAGTCCTCTGCTGCAGGGGAAAGTCCTTCCTTAACCGCAACATTAAAAGGTCTTGAGATTTTGTAGGAAGAATTCTGAATGTTAGAAACACTAGCTTCAACGCCGTCAATTTTTAAAGCCTTTACACTGCTGTTTAATGAACCAAGAGAAACATAACCGATTGCAGCCTTGTCTCCCGCAACAGTAGTAAGCATAACCGCTGTCGAATTAGTGATTGCAGCATCTTCGCTGGTGTAATCCACTTTTTTCCCACTGGAATTCTTTTTTTCAATTCCAAAGATTTCGATAAAGGCACCTCTGGTACCAGAACCTTCTTCACGGCTCAAAAGATTGATTGCAGCTTTTTTGTTAAAAGCTCCGCCATTGCAGCCCGTAAGAGTAGCAGCAGTTAAAACACCTGCAAAAGTAAGCAAAAGAGAAAGTTTCCCAATTCTTTTTAAATTACACATCATAATTACCTCGTAAAAATTTGATTTACAAAGAAAATCTACTACTCATGTGTAAAAAATAAGGGAAGAATTTGTTAGAATTGTGTAAAGTTTTTTAGTTATTTTATTAAAATCTAGTCTATTTGGATTTTCTTAAGATTGTCCGCTTCTATAACAACCGGAAGGACAGCGTTTCCATCTTCTACGAATTGAAGCAGGATTTTTAACTTATGAGAAAGCTTTTCGTTCACCGACCCCTTACAAATCAGTCTTATATCGTCAGCACTTATATCACAAATAGACTTATTAGCCTGAAAAAGAGACATTAAATCGTATGTTGCTTTTGGCATAAAAAAAAGAGCCTTACTAGATTTAAAAGAAGCAAGTGCATCCAGCATCAAAGAAAGCTTTTCCTGAATATCTTCAGGAGCAGCTTCTTTTATAAGAGAAAGTTCATCAAAAGTGTAAAGTTCTTCTTTTTCTGTGATATATATCTCGGTCATATGGGGTAAGTATAATTTACAATAAGAAAACTTTCTATAAAGTTCTATTCCCCAAAAATTTCTTCAACAATCGCTTTTAATGCATCGACATCATAGAATTGGTCAGAAGTAAGTTCTTTTGTTACCGAAGCACCATTTTCAAAGCTACTTCCATCGTTTCTAATAAAATGATCGTTATAGGAATAATTGTATGAAAAACAGTCAAATGTAGAGGCAGAACCAATCCAGCAAGAACCGCCACCAGAAGTTTTTCCGATTACAGGAATTCCTGCTTGTTCACATATACATGCCATGGCATTAGCACAAGAAAAAGAAAAATTACTTGAAAGAATCACGCAGTTTAAATCTCTTCCGTCGGTTTTCTCAGTTCCGTTTTCATCAGTGTAGTTCTTTTCCCACAAGCGTTTAAAATAGACTGTATCAGAATAATCACATTTACCATCAAGATTTAGATCTGGTATAAGTATCTCTGAATAGATTGTATCCGTATTATAATCTGCCCTATCAATTTTTACATCTTCGATTAGATAAGTAAGCGCTTTGTCTAAAGCATAAACGACACCACCTCTATTACAGGTAAGGTCGATAACAACATTTTCAACATTTGCATATTCTGAATCATTTAAAATTTTGTAGAATAAACGATAGAAGGTTCCTGCTGTATCAGAAGGAACTGCCACTTTTCCATTACTTGTATCATCTGGATTTGGATTAGCAGTTAAATTATCTTGGTTAAAATAAGATTTCCAATCAGTAAAATTGAAATCGAAAGAGTCAAAGCGGAAAATATAAGTTTTTCCATCTGAAGATAATTCAGAAGTAGGCACTGCAGTTGAAAAATCAGAGCCAGTTGACTTTCCTGCCTGATATCTTTTTTCCTTTAATTCATTAAATGTATTAAAAAGAGTTTTATATTTATAACTAATTACAGAGCTTTTATATGTATTAAAATCTTCTTCTGAAGGTGCGAAAGAAAAATTAGGTCTCGGAAAAGAACTATGACCGTCACCATATGTGTGATTAGTAAAACGTGTTAACCCTTTGATATAATCTTCATAAGAAGAAGATTTTAAAAGCTCTTTTGTTTCCGAATCATATCGAGTAAGAAGTTCATCTAGTTTTAGCTTATTTGCAGCCTCAACAATACTTTGATCTACATTACCTGATCCATCATCAGCAAAACTATAATATCCAGGATAACCATAAAAATAATCATGAGTGAAACATATCAAATTGTATGAATTTTCTATTTGTTCCTGGCTTCTTTCTGCAAGACTTCCGTCTTCATTTTTATACCAGCTTGAATCTTCAAGATTAGAATGAGAAGTAGTCATAGAAAAGATTCCTTTTCCATTATATGCCCAATTATTTCTAGTAGGATTTAAAAATATGGAATTTATAACACATAAAGGAACATAAGCATCATCAGTGCCACCATAAATTTTAAATCCGTAATCAGAAAGCTTAAAAGTTCTAGACTTCTGCCCTGTAAATACAAGTTTGATTGCTTGAAACAAATCAATAAATTTCTTGTGGTACTCATAGAAATCTGGAGAAATAGGATCAGAACAAATAACCCACTCATTACAGGTAATTGTATCTGCTTTTGAATCTACTTTTATTGGAACTTTTTTATTGTTATATGAAACAGTGATATAATACTTGCCATTTGAATAATCAACACTATCTACCAAAAAGTGACCAGAAGCTTTTAAAAGTAAACTTAACGATACATATGGAATATTGCGGTTATTATCATAGAAACGAGCCATAATAACATTTGAAGGGAGGTTAGAATTTACGTAGAAAGGTAATCCCTCAGTAGTAAAATTCAAGTTTTCTTCTTCTGCAACGATAGAAGAACCACTTGTAGTTACAAGTATGTTATTTACATCTGGCTCTTGAGAACAGGCAAGGAAAGTAAATACCAAAGAAAAAAATAGTAAAAATCTAATTGAAAAAAAAGATTTTTTGTTCATGAAAAACATCTCTCCTTTAATCTTGTTCTAAGTTTTATTTCATTTCAGCAAGGGCTTCTGCTGCCTCTTTGAAGCCCTTATCCGCAGACTTTTTAAATAAAGTCTTTGCTTTCTTTAAATCTTTTTTTACGCCAAGACCATCTTTATAAAGAAGCCCCATTAAATACCAGGATAGTTTAGGTTCAAGTTTTTCAGCTTTTTTATAGTATTTCATTGCTGTCTTGTAATCTTTTTTTACTTCCCGATAGTATTCACCAATATTCAAAATGGCATAGGAGTTATCCTGTCTTGCAGATTTTTCAAACCAATAAAGAGCCTTTTCAAAATCCTTGTCTACACCTTCTCCGTCTAAATACAAACAGCCCAAATTGTTCTGAGCCCGGCTTTCCCCTTGATTTGCAGCCATTTCATACCAGTGAGCAGCCTGAAGAAAATCTTGTTCTATATACTCGCCTCTATCATAGAGTTTTCCAAGCGAAAATTGAAAGTTAGGATTTCCTTTTTCGGCAAAAAACTTAATTTTTTCAACATCTAGCTTTTCTTCTGTTTTAACAGGAGTCTCTGAAGTATTAATACTATCCAGATTCATAACTTCCTGGTCAAAAGACTTTTTAGAAAAAGCCTGTTTTATTTCATCAAAAGTAATTTCAAATTCGTAATGCTGGCCGTCATCTGGTTTTGCATATGTATCCAATGCGATGATAGGTGTGCTGACTGCAAGAGCCGTAAAAAATAAAATACATTTTTTATTCATGAATAATCCCCTTTTCCGAATATTATTATGATAACATAATAATATTATTTTTTAAGAAAAAAAAGTATCAGATACTATATATCATTCATAAACTCTTTTTTTATCCATAAAAATTCTTCCAGTCGTTCAAGAAGAGTAAAAAGATTTGCCCGGTCTTCAAATTCCATTCGATTTTCCGGAAGTTTTAGGCCCTTCATCTTAAGGCGGATTTCAGAGAGTTCTCTTAAAAGGCTTTCTACATCGTTATCTTTATGATATTCCAGGGAAACCTTTTCCAAAAAATCTGCTACAAGAGGAGCTGTATGAGGAAGAGTTTTTATATTCCTAACACATTTGTACATTTCCATAAGAATTTCACTCTGTTTTTCGCGCATATAAAGGTAGCGTGTGTCAAAAGTGTCTTTCCGAGAAAATTGATTTTTATAGTTTTCTTCCGCCTGTTTCTTGGCTGTAAAAAGGCTTTTTTTTAAATCAATAAAACATGAGCCGTCATAATCACTAAAATCTGGATCTAAAATACGAAGTGACATTCTGTGCAATACCAGCTTAATTTTATCATCCGTCTGATTCTTTAATTCTTCTATATAACTTGTTTTTTTTCGCAGAAAAATATTAACAAGTATTCCAAAACCTACACCTATAATAAATAGAAGAAATTCGTTTAAAATTTCTGACGGGCCAATGCGGGCAAAAGAAATAAAGTGCGAAATCAAAACAGAATCCATTGCCATAGCAGAGATCCAGCCCTGCCACTGGCAAATCAAAATGAATAAAAGCAGGTAAATAAAAAATGCATAAAGAGTAAAACCTAGAAGATTGAATAATATAATAGAAAGAAGTAGTGCAATTGCAAAGGCGATAAACCTTGAAAGAGCCGTTTTAAGAGTTTCTTTTTTTGTGGGCTGAACAGAAAGAATAGCAACAATACCGGCAGAAACTGCAAAATCCAATTTTAAAAAGCTCGCTGTTAGAATTGCTAGAAGCGCCGCCAGTGTAATTTTTGCACCTTGAATTAAAATGTATTTGATATTTTTAGCCTGCATAAAACCCCTCTAGTAATAATAACATAGAATAAAAAAAACACCGCCCCAAAACTTGAAGCGGTGATGTGTTGGATACCTAATTTCAGATATCTAGAAAATTTCTAGAAATTCTGTTCACTGATTTCAAAGTAACTCTTTGGATGAGCACATACTGGGCAAACTTCTGGAGCCTTTGTTCCTGTTACGATGTGACCGCAGTTTCTGCATTCCCAGATCTTTACTGAGCTTTTTTCAAAAACTTCGTTCATCTCTACGTTCTTGAGCAATGCGCGGTATCTTTCTTCATGGTGCTTTTCAATTGCCCCTACCCCACGGAATTTTGCAGCAAGTTCAGGAAATCCTTCCTTTTCTGCTGTTTTAGCAAATTCGTCGTACATGTCTGTCCATTCGTAGTTTTCACCGTCTGCAGCTGCAGCAAGGTTAGCTTTTGTATCGCCGATTCCGCCCAATTCTTTGAACCACATTTTTGCATGTTCTTTTTCGTTGTCAGCAGTTTTTAAGAAAATTGCAGAAATCTGTTCAAAGCCTTCTTTTTTTGCAACAGATGCAAAGTAAGTATATTTATTTCTTGCCTGACTTTCACCAGCAAAAGCTGTCTGTAAGTTTTTTTCTGTCTGTGTTCCTGCGTATTTGTTAGCCATATTGTTCTCCTTAGATATGCTATCATTATTTGTAGTTTTTTCAGCAATTGGATTTGCTGTTGTTTCATAAATTGGTTCAAAATCATCTGCCGGGTGTCCGCACAAAGGACATTCATAATCCTTTGGAAGCTCTGGATTCATATATTCGTATCCACAGATTTTGCATCGCCATCCGATGATTTTTTTAGCTGCTTCAACCTTTACCTTTGGTTTTACATTATTCTGATAATCAGCATAAGTAATTGCTGCATCTGAACTTGTAATTTCGGCATCGCATACTTCTGCAACAAAGAGAGTATGTGTTCCCAGATCTGTTTTAGAAAGTACCTTGCAGCTCAAAACTGAACAAGCATTAGAAAGAATATAGGGGCATCCGTTAGAATCCTCTTTATATTCATAATCTGCAAACTTATCTACATTTCTTCCGCTCTGGAAACCAAAATGCTTAAAAAGTTCAAATTTTGAAGTCTTATCCAGTACAGAAAGGCAGAAGTATCCGCTTTCTTTTATCATTTCGCAAGTATAATTCTGATTCAAAACAGATATTGCGATTCTTACCGGATCAGAGGCAACCTGAATGCAGGTATTTGTAATACAAGCATTTATTTTGTCACCTCGTCTTGCTCCAAGAACAAATACACCATAAGAAAGATTGTAAAGTGCTTTATTATCCATATTAATTTTCTCCTAAAAATCTTTATGTTACACTTAAATCTTTATTCTCTGATTATTTGTCAGCCCAAAGTCCATGAAGATTGCAGTATGCATAAGCTCTTACAACTTCATCTCCGTCAGTCAAAGCAAACTTTGCTTTAGGTTCTTCGCCTGGATTCAAAGCCTTGAACTGAGTTGTGTTTTTAGATTCAAGGGCAATCCATTCGATATAGTGCTTTTCTTCCATAGGATGAATTACAGAACCAACTGTAACTTCAACCGAATTTCCATTCTTCTGCACTACAGGAACATGTTTTTCAACAGCTGCGTCAGTTGTATTTGCCTTGAGTTCAACTAAATCTTCACCGCAACATTCAGTTGTACAAGCCGACCCCTTAAGCATTGCAACTACTTTTCCGCATTTTTTGCATTTGAAAAAAGTCATAACCATAAAAGTGTTCTCCTTATAAAATGTATCCGCGTAAGTCATCCCGCAGATTTTTCATTCTTCCTACAACAATCCGGACAGGTACCTTCAAAAACAATCTTGTGGCACACGGATTCAAACCCCTGCTCCTCAAGACTTTTTTCTACAGCCTTAATTCCTTCAACATCAAAATCTGGAACATCAAAAACCCTGTTGCATTCCCTGCAATAGAAGTGATAATGATCAGACAAGGTGCTGTCAAAATGATCGGCTTGTCCAGGTACTGGTATCCGAAGCAAAAGCCCGTTTTCTACAAGCAGATTTAGATTTCTGTAAACTGTTCCTCTGCTTATATGTGAATCCTGCTTTCTTGCTTCATCATAAATCTCATCCGCAGTTGGATGCGATTTATTTCCGTCCATTATGTTTAATATCAGGCTTCTTTGTGCCGAATTCCTGTTCTGCATATTCAACCTCACATTGATTAAATAATAGCACAAGAAATTTTATTTGTAAATAGTAATAAGTCCTATTATTACTATTTTTTTACGATTTTTTTTATATACTTAATAGTTTTATTCATCTTATTGAGAAAAGCAAACAAAAAATTCAATTTTTTTTAATTGATAAAGAGAATTTTAAAAAAATAACCCGGAAAGTCTGAAGTGCGCCTTATTTTCAGAACTCCCGGGTCAAAAATCTTAAATTACTGAGGCACGTAAACGCTTACAGAACCACCGTTACAGTAGAACTGACCCCAGCCATCGGAATTGATTGTAACTGTACCTGATTTGTTACCTAAATAATCATAGAACTTCTTGCCAGCCCATTTTTTTCCAACTTCCATCCATTTACTTCCGCCGGAATTGTCGGACATAATTACAGCACAAGCAGATTTACTAATGTCAGAAACACCTTCGCGAGTCCAACCGATAATGTTTCTGTCATCAAAGTAATCTCTCTGAGTACCGTAAGCATAAAGTTTTCTTGCTTTAATAAGTTTATCCAGTTTGCTAACAGGAGCCATATTGATTGAATAGCCCTTATCGCTGTAAGAAGCACCGTAAAGGTCTGGATAGAATACACAAGGATAACCTTCCTGACGCAAAAGAATAATTGCGTAAGCCAATGGTTTGAACCACCAGTTGACTGTACTTTCCAAAGCCTGGCATGGCTGTGTATCATGGTTTTCTACAATACTTACAGATTTTACAGGATTATCCTTTGTCAAAGTTCCGTTAAGAATTGCACCCATATCATAATTTCCATTGCCGTATGAAGCATTATAGAAATTCATGTGCATAGGAGCATCGAACAAACTCATACAATAATTTGATTTTGAAAGGAAATTCTTAAGTTTACCTAAATCATAATTCCAGTATTCACCAACAGTAAAAAGTTCTTTACCTGTTGAAGAACGGACTGAACTGAGCCAATTAGGGAAGAAACTGAATTTAATGTGCTTTACAGCATCCATTCTAAATCCATCGATTCCAGCAAAATTAACATACCATTTTCCCCATTTTTTAAGTTCACTTACAACATCAGGGTGATCCATGTTAACATCTGCGTACATAAGATAGTCGTAATTTCCATTTTCGGAATCTACTTCCCAGTCCCAAGATGCACCGCTTCCACGGAATTTAAAAATAGCACTTTCACCATTTCGCTGATCCCAGTCAACTCCATCAAAGTGGTAATAAGTCCACTTGAAATTTGAGTATTTGTAATTTGAAGAACTTTTAATTCTTCCAGGAAAGGTGAATTCAGTCCATGGATTAATCCATGCTGTTCCGCCGTATTCATAATTTCGATTGTCTCTTGCAACTCTTACAGCTTCAACATACTTTCCAGGATTTAAATCCGTGTATGTATAATCTGCATTTCCACGATGATTGAATACTACATCTGCATAAACCTGAAGCCCAGCCTTATGAGCAGCTTTAATTGCCGCCAAATACTGATCTTTTGTACCATACTTTGTTCTGACTGTACCCTTCTGATTAAATTCACCCAAATCGTACATATCATAAACACCATAACCTACATCTTCAGCACCAGAACCTTTATATGCAGGAGGAAGCCATAAAGCCGTAATTCCCATATCTGCAAGGGAAGCTGAATTGTTCTTCACATTATTCCACCAAACACCACCACCCGGTGTGTACCAGTGAAAATACTGCATCATTGTACCATTTTGAGCAGATGAAGAAGCTCTGGATGCTTCTGAATAATCTGTTGAATCTGAACTGGAACTTTCTGAAATTGTTTCGGCAGCAATAACTGACAAAACTTTTGAATCATTATTGCTGACTTCTTGTGCACAGGAAATTAATGAAAATGCAATAAGAACGTTTAATAAATAAATACAAATTTTTTTCATGACTATCTGACCCTCCGAAGGAAAGATAAGGCAGGAATATAACTGCGGTCAGACATAGCAAGCTTCAAATGCAGTTCCGATTACTTGGTTTAAACCAAAACGATGCATGCTTCTTGAGAATTATGATAACTCACAATATGTAGGTGTCAAATAAAATTTTCAAAAATATCGTAAAAAACAACAGAAAATGCAAAAAAGATACAAATCAGGCAAATAAAGTGAAAAAAATAGAGAGTAAAAACAAAATATAGCGGTTTAATACAAAAAAATCCCTCAATTACGAGGGATAGAAATAGTTCTTATCTAATCCTTGCCATTCTAAGCAAATCCAAATGAACAGGATTTAAAGCATCGTGTTGAGTTCTACACCACTGGTCGGCAAAAAGACGGATTTTGTGGCTACCCTTTTCCAGATGAATTAGGGTCGGAGCCGTAAAAGACCAGCTGGACCAGGACCCTTGCTGAGGTAAAGCCAATCGGCGAATCAATTTACCGTCTGCAGAAAAAGCTAGAAGAGCACATTTTTCGCCGGTATTCACAGGACCGTGGCCATTTTTAAATCTGAAGTCTAAAGCATAATCCCCGGATTTTTTTACATTTACGGTAAATTCAATATAATCACCTTCTTCTTTACCAAAATCCTTAATATAAGTGCCGCAGTTTGATTCTGTTTTTTGTAATTCTTCACTAATTCTGGCAGTAGAATATTCTTCACTTTCATCTTTAGAAAGAATTCCACCTTTAAAATCTGCATTTTCAGCTTCATAAAAGACAGTGTTTTTTGTATTTTCCGCCCTGGCAACTTTTGAAGGAAAGAGTGGAATATTTGGGTCAGCATTTTCCGGCAAAGCAAAAGCCTGGGCAAGTAAAACAGTATCTTTTGGCTTTAACAAAAGAGTGTTTTCCTGACCAATAATTTTTTTCCCATCATACACAATTTCCCAGCCGCCCTTATTTTTTGGCCTAAAAGCAACATCGCTTGTCTTACGGTCGGCATCAAGCCTTACATTTGGAACCGCAGGAGTTACAGTATCAGCGGCAAACCAAGGCTTTGGCTGATTTTCTTCAATGTACGAAGCCTTAAATCCGTCTGACTCTTCAAGTTCAATCTGAATATTGTAACTAGACTGAGCCTGATAAGGAATAACATAGTCGCATTCAACAGCTTTTCCATTCAACAGATATTTAGTGATTTTATCACCGCTTCCCTTTATAGAAATCGAAAAGGAAGAGCCGGCAAAAGTAAGATTCTTTAATTCAATTCCATCCTTAAAGGAAGAAAAAACAAATGGCTTAACAGAAATTCCCTGCATAGTAAAATCAAGCCCAAAAAGAATCCTGTAAATATAAGCCAGGAAACCGGCATCAGACCAGAGCTGTCGGTCAGAGTTAGTTTGCGTTTCAGGACTAAAAGTTGAAGCCACATAATTTTCTTTAAAGGTTCCAAACTTTTCTGCGGCAATGACCATAGAGTCGAATTCTTTTTGCGCATTAAAAGCATCTCCAGCTTTTCTGCAGGCCATTCCTCGGTAACCCTGTACAAAAGGCCAGACCGCATCATTGTGATATGAAGGGATTCCTGCAAGTTGAGGAGCCACAACACTTAGTCCGTAGTTTTGAGCTTTAACTGCAGAAATCACATTTTTGTAGGAATCTTCTGGAGCAAGCTCTAAAATGACACCAAGAGATTCACCCAAAGTTTCGTAGCCCTGATAAGTGTATACTTCGATATCCTTTAAAAGGAGAGAAGCAAAATATTTTTTATCAGAAAGCCAGAAGTTTTCCAGGATTGCCTTTTTTAAAGAATCCGCCCTACCTTTCCACAAATCAACAATTTCTAAATCCTTTCCTGTTTTTTCAGCAAGCAGAGCTGTTTTTTGCAATGCCGAAAAGTACATCATATTTGTGCCAAGAGCATAAGACTCAGCAATAAATTCGTTTGTTGCCCATCGAGGATAGGTTTGTTCCCGCCAATCCAAAAAACTCGATTCCCCTCGAAAAATTCCCCTTTCAGAATCAAAATTTACCATGTAATCTTTGGATAAAGTTTTATCGGCAACAGCAAAGACCTTTTCAAAATATTCAGGAGACTGCTTATAAAGAGCATAATCGTAAGCTGCCGTAATCCAAGTAATTCTGTCAGTACTTACAGGATAACTACCACCACTTCCCGTATCCTGAAGAATCATTCCATTTTCAACACGACTGTTCAAAGACTTTTCAACAGCTTCCGGAAACAAAAAAGAAAGACTCAAATCAATAGCATAAGACATATCCCGGGTCCAGGCAGTAGGCCACTTTGCACCAGCACAAAAAGTGCCATCAGAGCGGATATTTTTTTGCACTTCATCATGAGCAAGAAGAATAAGCCTGTCGATGTCGCCATTACCAGTTTTCACAGAAGGCAAAGCCCACAAATTACAAGAAAGAATTAAAGAAAAAAGAATGGAAATTGATTTTTTCATGGAAACCTCACCTATAGGTATAACACATTCCAGGCAAAAAAATCCACAAGAGAAAAAGAGTAGCAATATAATTAAAATTTACTTATATCAAAAACACTAAAAAGCTAGCACTTAATGTTCATCGGAATAGGAGGAAAAGGAGATTCCCTCATAAGTTTATTAGCTTCCGAAATATACATAGGCTGAAGAGCAGCAAAAAGACGATTAGCATATTTATCCTGCTCGTAATCATTGTCCCCATCTTCCAGAACAGCAAGAACAATGTAACTCAAAGTAATATTTGCAAGAACATTAGATTTATTTACTTCATCTTCAATAGAAATATTCAATTTAAGTTCACACTGAAGATTTTTTTCATTAGGAGTAAGCGGCATCATATTAAGCCGATTCATACTGATATGCATTTTAGGAGCCGGAACATACTGATTAACAGAAATATTTTTTTCTTTAAGAATTAAACCATTGATTATCATAAGAGTCCTTGTTATAGAAGAAGTTTATTTAAATTAGCAGTAGATAGAAAAAATAGCAAGTTAGAAATATTTACACTTGCTTGCTTTAAAGGGTTATATTTTTACAAATATTGAATATTACCCCCTTAAACCGCCGGTATTTAATAAAATATTAGTTTTAAGGAGTCAGTATGACAATACCTATTGAAGATGCAGTATCCGCCTGCCTTAATGCCAAGATAGATGTCACCTGATGGAGGGGCAGCTATCTTGGCATAGAGGGAGAAGGGCCGCAGCAACGCCCCCGGAATATACTCCTTACAAATAATTCTCTAACTGTTCTTTTATTTTAGCCTCTTCCCCAGAACCTTTAGTACTTAATCGAAGAAGATGTAATTCTATTAACTCAAATATCTGATTTTTCTTTTCATCTCGTTCTGCTTGTTTTGTTCCCTTTTTGTGATAGTTATAACCATCAACTTCAATTCCAAACAAGATTTCCTTAGTAACTCTATTGAATATTGTAAAGTCCA
>JAILLQ010000011.1 GCA_024693045.1 Treponema sp. | reverse complement strand
ATAAATCTTTTAGTAAATCTACTTTTTCAATTCTTTATGCTATTCAATACATTATGATTTCTCATTTTTAATGAATGGCATCATTGTGCCTCCATAAACTTTATATGTCCTTGGAGGTAAAAATGGACAAAATTCCTGTTAGTGATATCCAAGAAGCAATTGGCTATCAGTTTAAAAACAAAAGGCTTCTTCAACAAGCTTTTATAAGAAGTTCTTACGCAAATGAAAACTCTGGCATCGAAGATAATGAAAAACTAGAGTTTTATGGCGATGCTGCACTTGATTATTACATTTCAAGATGCATGTTTTCGGAATTTTCTGAAACAACAAAAGATGGACAGTTTAAGTCAACTAAAACAGAACAAGAATTGACTGAAATTAAGTCGTACAATGTGGATACAGAATCTTTAGCGCATTGTATAAGAATTACAGGTTTTCAGAACTTCTTACTTATGAACGAAAGTGATAAGAAAAACAATGTTCAAAATACACCTTCTGTAATGGCAGATCTGTTTGAAGCTATCTTAGGAGCTGTTGTAGTCGATTCTGAATGGGATTATAAAAAGATTTCTATTGTTTGTCGTTCGATGTTAAAACTTGTTAATTTTGAAATCAACTATCTGAAATGGCTTAAACATTGGTGTGCAGAACATGGATATCAAGAACCATACATAAAACCAAAATTAGATTTTTTTAGGCTGCAAATGTGTTCACAACCTAATTTTCAATTACATAGTAATCCATTTTTTATAAATCAACCAAGTTTTCAGTTACAAAGCAATCCTTTTTATGCTCAAAGCCCTTCTTTTTCAGACCTTGAACGTCCTGAACAGATTACAGGAGCTTATTTGTTTATTAAGGAATTAGATTTACATACAGATTCCGATATTCGATATGAATATGCTGCATATATGGAATGTGCAAAAAAAGCCTATGACATAATTCAAATTAGGGAAATGAATTTAGCCGTAGGAACCCCTTCTCGTGATACTGCAGTAAACCAATTGAATATACTTTACCAGAAAGGGTTCATAGAAGAACCAGAGTATTCATATACTGAAAAACATGATGAAGATGGAAACCCAATCTGGCAATGTACATGTGATGTAGATGAACTTGAAAGAGTATATATAGGTGATTCCTCTGTAAAAAAGGAAGCGAAGAAAGAAGCTGCGTTAGGAGCACTTTGCAAACTTTTAGACTTCGACATTGAGATGGTAGAAGATAATTTAGAAGCTATGGAGGAAGATGAATAATGAATACTCATAAACTTCTGACTTATGCACTGAATGCTGATAATAGATTAATGTATATAAATGATGTCCCTAATGGCTTGGAATGTAACTGTATCTGCCCTGGCTGTAAGGAAAAACTGATAGCAAAAAATGATGGGAAAGTTCGAGAACACCATTTTGCTCACGCAAGCAATAAGGAATGCATTACTGGATATCAAACAATGATTCATTTATTGGCTAAGGCAATTATTGTAAATAAACGGATTCTTCCTGGTTTTGGGATAAATAATAAACCTATTGTTGCATCTCAAATAGGATGTGAAGTCCGCCTAAACGATTTAAATATAATTCCAGATGTAATAGCCTTAGCTCCAGTGCAAATAAACTATAATTACATTGGATCAATTCAAAAGGAAGTTCCATTTATTATAGAAATCTATGTGACTCATAAAGTCGATGAAGAAAAGGCAATGATTATAAAAGATTCCGGAATACCTGCAATAGAAATTGATTTATCTAAATCTGAAGCTACAACTGCAGAAGAATTGATTAAGGAAATATATAATCCTGAAAATTGGAATTATATAAACAAAGAGGTAGGAAAACAGTTTATTCCTAGAATAAACATTAATATGCCTAATCTAGCCGGCTTGTTACCTTCTACATATCCAGCAAGGCATACTAATAGACGAAATAATTTTGGATACCGAAATTATTATAAGAGGCGTAAATAATCACGCCATACGCAGTGTTATAGGAACGATGTCATTTTATGACACTGCTGTATGGTAAAATCTCTATATATTAAGAACAAATATCAATATAATAGAAAAATAAGGGGCATTATAATGAACTACGAACAAATCTTCAAAAATATAGACGACATACTTTGGAAGGAAGCAGGCTGTTCAAATGAACTTGATTATGTAGAACAGACAAGCTGGATTCTCTTCTTAAAATATCTTGATGACCTTGAAGACGAACGTAGCGACGAAATGGAACTTCAGGGAAAAGAATATAAACGTATTATCAAAAAAGAATACCGCTGGAATACCTGGGCCTGTCCAAAAACTTCAAAAGGCGAAATAGATCACAAAAACGCCATGACAGGCGAAGACCTTACAGACTTTGTAAACCTCAAGCTTTTCCCATATCTCAAAGAATTCAAAAACACAGCAACAACACCAGATACACTCGAATACAAAATTGGTGAAATCTTCAGCGAACTCAAAAACAAAATAGTTTCCGGCTACAATATGCGCGAAATCTTAAACTACGCAGATGACCTTCATTTCCAGACAGCAACAGACAAACACGAAATGAGCCACCTCTACGAAAGTAAGATTCACAAAATGGGAAACGCCGGCCGCAATGGTGGCGAATATTACACACCACGTCCGCTCATCAGAACAATCGTAAAAGTTGTAGAACCAAAAATCGGAGACACAATTTACGATGGAGCCTGTGGTAGTGCCGGCTTCCTTTGCGAAGCATTTAATTATCTGAACGAAAAAGCAAAGACCGTTGAGCAGAAGCAGACACTTCAGAAGTCAACCTTCTACGGAAAAGAGAAAAAAGGACTGGCTTACATCATCGGAATTATGAACATGATTTTCCACGGAGTAGAAGCTCCGAATATCATGCACACAAATACCCTTGCAGAAGATTTGAGTACAATCCAGCAGAAAGACAGAAAAGACATAATCCTTGCGAACCCTCCCTTTGGTGGGAAAGAGCGAAGCGAAATACAGCAGAACTTCCCCATTAAAACCGGCGAAACCGCATATCTATTTATGGAGCATTTTATCAAGATGCTTAAGGCAGGCGGCTGTGCGGGCGTTGTAATTAAGAACACTTTCCTTAGCAACACGGATAACGCAAGCATAGCACTCCGTCGTGAACTTCTGGAAAGCTGTAATCTTCATACAATTCTCGATTGCCCGGGTGGAGTATTCACAGGTGCCGGTGTTAAGACAGTTGTTCTCTTTTTTGAAAAAGGAAAGCCGACAGAAAAAGTGTGGTACTACCAGCTCAATCTCGACCGCAACCTTGGAAAAACAAATCCACTCAATGAAGATGACCTTGCAGATTTTGTTGCCCTCCAGAAAACTCGCGTCCACAGTCCGAACAGCTGGAGCCTCGATGTAAAAGATTTGAATCCTGACACTCTCGATTTAAGCGTAAAGAATCCGAACAAAAAAGAAGAAAAGACCTTACGCGAACCGTCCGAAATCATTGCAGAAATGCAGGAACTGAATAAACAGAGTGCAGAGATTTTGAAGGAGCTGGGAGAGTAAATATGGCAAACGAACTGACAACAACAATTGAAAATAAAATATACATTATTCGCGGTCAGCAGGTAATGATTGATAGAGATATTGCACAGTTATATGGTGTTGAAACAAAACGCTTAAATGAACAGGTAAAAAGAAATAATGACCGCTTCCCTGAGGAATTTTGTTTTCAACTTTCAGATAATGAAAAAAGCGAACTGGTCGCAAATTGCGACCGGTTCACACCCTTAAAGCATTCTACTGTAAATCCCTACGCCTTTACCGAGCAAGGCGTTGCCATGCTTTCTGCAGTATTAAAAAGTGAAACTGCCGTAAAAATGAGCATTCAGATTATGAAAGCCTTTGTTGCAATGCGAAAGTTTATGCTTCTTAATGCACAGGTTTTCCAGAGACTTGATAATATTGAAAAGCACCAGCTTACAACTGATAACAAAATTGAAGAACTTTTTGACCGCATGGACAAATATAAAATAGAAGACAAACAGGGCATATTCTTTCAGGGACAGATTTTTGACGCTTATTCCAAGTTCGAAAGTTTTATTGCACAAGCAAAAACAGAAATCATCCTTATAGACGGCTATGTTGACCTTACAGTTTTAGACCGCCTTGCAAAAAAGAAAAAGAACGTTACTGTAGAAATCTATACCGATGCAAAGACAAAACTTACTGCACAGGATGTTCAGAAGTTCAATGCACAGTATCCGCAGCTGAATCTAAACTATACCTCAAAAATGCACGACCGCTTTTTGATAATCGACAAGAAAACCCT
>JAILLQ010000039.1 GCA_024693045.1 Treponema sp. | reverse complement strand
ATGTCGTCTTTTTTTAAACCGTTTATTTCTGCCTCCTGATTTTGCTCAATGTAATAAACAATCTGCTCAGAGCACAACCAGCAATTTACATGCTTTGGTGTAGAAAAAGAATCATAGATATTCAAAAGATGGTCGATTCGTCCTCCATCGCCACCTACAAGTGTAATATAAGGAGTTTTTTTTAGTTTTCCAGCAATGGAAAAAGCTTTTTCTACGGCAAGTTCTGTATCAGTAAAATCTTTATCTTTATCAAAAGGAACTTTTATATCATCATTATAATAATCGAGCAGAGCTTTATCTTTTATACTATCAAAATCACCAAGGATAACGCATGGAGAAAAAGCAAAAGCTGCACAAGTTTCTAATCCTGAATCAGCTGCTATAACGTAATCAGCCTGAGGATGAGTTTTCCAAAAAAGTCTTGTTTTTTCGTATTCAGGGGATAATCCGCCTGTAAAAATTACAATATGAACGAGTTCCGGGTTTTGCATTTTTTACAACCTATCGTTAGAATGATAACATGGATTCGATAAAAATTCCTTCTGTATTGCAGAAAATGAATGAAATTTTTGAGGAAAATGGTTTTAAAGCTTATCTTGTCGGAGGAGCTGTCAGAGATACGCTCCTTGGAAAAGAGGCCCATGATTTAGATGTAACCACAAATGCACGACCAGAAGAAGTATCTAAAATTTTTCACAAAGTTATCCCAACCGGAATCGCTCATGGAACTGTGACAGTACATTTTATGAAAAAGGAAATCGAAGTCACAACTTTTCGAACGGAATCTGATTATTCTGATGGAAGGCATCCTGACAAAGTTGAATACACAGGCAATATTGAAGAAGATTTAAGTCGCAGAGATTTTACAATAAATGCGATTGCAGCAGATTTAAAAGACGGCAAGCTGGTTGATCCTTTTAACGGCAAAAGTGACATCAAAAAAAGGATTATCCGTACAGTAGGCTTACCTGAAGACAGGTTTTCAGAAGACGGCCTTCGTCCTATCAGAGCCCTGCGATTTTCAGCGCAATTAAATTTTAAAATTGAAGAAAATACTCTAAATGCGATAAGTAAACCCGAAATCTTAAAAAAGACACAAGCTGTTTCTGTAGAAAGATTTCGTGATGAACTTATGAAATTGATGAAAGCCGAAAAACCTTCTGTAAGTCTAAAACTTATGGAAGAAAGCGGAATATTAAAAATCTTCATTCCAGAACTTTTAGACGGAAGAAACTGCATTCAGGGAGATTTCCGGGGCTTTCATGAATTTGATGTACTAGATCACCTGTTTTATGCCTGTGATGGAGCTCCAAAAGAAAAACCACTGGTTCGTCTTGCAGCCCTCTTTCACGACATAGGTAAACCAGAAAGCAAAAGAATTATCGAATCACCGTCAGGACAGCAATACACATTTTACAACCACGAAATCATTTCTGAGCGGATAAGTCGTAAAATAATGATGCGGCTAAAATTTTCCAACGCAGAAATTGAAGAAGTTTGCCATCTTGTAAAAAATCATATGTTCAATTATGAATCAATATGGACTGATGCAGCTGTTAGAAGATTTTTGGTAAAAATCAAGCCAGAAAATCTTGAAAACCTTTTTGACCTTAGACTCGCAGACATATACGGAATGCACAACTGTCCTGTAGAAGGAAAAAATAGCCAGACTATAAAACTGTTAAATGAACTTTCAGACCGAATAAAACTTGAAATGGAAAAAGAAAATGCCCTGAGCATGAAAAGTCTTGCAGTCAACGGAAAAGACTTAATTATTGCAGGCATTCCCGCCGGAAAAGAATTGGGGAAAGTTTTACAGGAATTGTTTGAAACAGTCCTGGAAGACCCCAAGCAAAACAAAAAAGAAATACTGATAGAAATAGCAAAAAACATTTACAGGAGGAATATAAATTAATATGGCAGAAGCGATGAAACAAATTTTTGATGACTGGACTAGTTATGACACCTGGCTTATTGCAAATTACGCAGAATATTCTATTATTTCACTTAACGAAGTAGACGGAAAAATCGTTGCAGAGTATATAGACAAGGGAGAAACTATTCCGGAGTAAAATATGAAATGTGAATTAGACAACTTTGCATCTTTTGGTGTTGCTGGAAATTTTACCGGCCATCTTGAACAGGCTGGAGAAGCAAAAGATTTTGAAAATATTGCAACAAAAGACACGACGGCTCCAAAAGCCATTTTTCCAACTTTTATACCAGATCAAGATGGAACTACACCGGCTTTTTTAACAACTTACCCTTTTTCCTTTGAAGAAATAATTTTTCCAACAGGAGAAGAAAAAGTTCAGATTGAACCAGAATGTGCAGTACTTTTTCAGGCCAGTTGGAAGGATGACAAAATTGCTTCCCTAAAGGCTCTTTCTTTTTGTGCTTCAAATGACTGTTCCATCAGAAAAGAAGGTGCAAAAAAAATCAGCGTAAAAAAGAACTGGGGTCAGTGCAGTAAGGGAATTTCCAATAACTGCATAAAAATTGACTCTTTTTCAAAAGGCGGAATTCTTGACCGTTACAGAATTGCAAGTTTTTTAATTCGGGACGGAAAGTTATTTGAATATGGTGAAGACAGCAGGGTCAAAGATTACAGTTACATATACGAAGAACTCTCTGCATGGATGATAGACCACTTTAACAATCAAGCAGATCAGGGTCCACAGGAAAATATCGGTAAGTATCTTCTTTCTGCAAATAAACCGGAAAAACTTCTAGTTTCAATTGGAGCAACAAGATATACAGAATTTGGAAAGAATAACTTCCTTAAAAACGGTGATTTTGCTGCCGTCGTATTATATCCAGAAGACAAATATTCTAAGGAAGAGATAAAAAAAATGGCAGAAAGCCAGAACTTTTCACACTCTGACATTTCTGCCCTTATTCAAAAGGTTATTTTATAAAAACTAAATATCCATATTCATAACTGTTCTTACTTCATGGAGGGTTTTGTCGCAGATTTCTCTAGCACGGGCAACACCATCAAGCAAAACCTTTCTGATGTATTCAGGATCTTGTTCAAGTTTAGCTCTTCTTTCACGGATAGGACGAAGTTCTTCGTTCAATGCAAGAGTAAGTTCACTCTTTAACATACCAGCTCCACCATCGCCGATTCTTTCTGCAACAGCTTCAGGACTTTCCTTTGTACAAAGAGAAATCAACTGCAAAAGATTGGCTACTTCTGGTCTATTTGCAGGATCATAAGAAATATGGCGTTCACCGTCAGTCTTTGCTTTTTTTATCAATTTTGCAGTTTCATCTTCACTTGCAGAAAGCATAATTGCATTGCCACGGCTCTTAGACATTTTCTGGCAACCGTCAAGCCCCATGATACTAGGAGTTTTAGACAGAAGTGCATAAGGCATTGTAAATACAGGTTCAGTATTTTTACAGAACTTATCATTAAAACGGCGGGCAATTGTTCTAGCCATTTCAAGATGAGGAAGCTGATCTTTTCCAACAGGAACAACATTTCCTTTTACAGCAAGAATATCAACCGCCTGGTGAACAGGATATGTATACATACCAGCATTTACAGTACTAAGACCTGCAGCCGAAATTTCTTCTTTAACGGTTGGGTTTCGACTCAATTCAGCATTAGATACAAAGGTAAGAAATGGAACCATAAGCTGGTTTGCTTCCGGAATATGAGAATGAGGATAGATAATAACATCTTCACTAGGTTCAATACCGCAGGCAAGATAATCGATTACAAGTTCTTTTGTATTCTGACTTATTTCCTGGTAAGCATCATGATCTGTAAGAACCTGATAGTCTGCAATCAAAATACAAGTAGGAACACCAAGTTTTGAAAGTCTTACACGATTCTGCAGAGAACCAAAATAATGACCAATATGAAGACGGCCTGTTGGTCTGTCACCTGTTAAGACTCTGTATTTTTTTGGATTTTTTACAATATCTTCTTCAATTTTTTTACTAGTTTCTAAAGCGGCTTCATATGTGCCACTGTACTCAAGTTCTGCCATAATATACCTCAAACAATTTGTAATTATTTTACTTAAAAAAGAATCTTTATTCTACAACGATTTAACAAGAAATAGAAAAAACGCTAGAATGATTACATGAAGCTTTCTGACTTTTATAACTGGCTTTCTACATTTCTAAATTTTGAAAAGACACAGACTAAGGGAATTTTCTGGCTTGACTCAATGAAATTCCTTGCTGAAAAATTAGGTAATCCACAAAATGAAATTCCATGTATCCATGTTGCAGGCTCAAAAGGAAAAGGCTCTGTTTCTGCCATGCTTAGTAATATCATCGAAGCCAGCGGAAAAAAATGCGGACTCTACACTTCTCCTCATATAAGTGATTTTAGGGAAAGAGTAAAAAGTGCTTCATCTTTTTTCGAAGATTCTGTTTACGAAAAAGCTGCTGATACACTTGTTGAATGTGTAAACTCTATAAAAGAAAGCGAATTGCCAGGTCAAAGACCGCTTACATGGTTTGAATTAGTAACTGTATATTCATTTTTATGCTTTAAATATGCAAATGTTGACTACGCAGTTTACGAAACAGGTCTTGGCGGCAGACTAGACAGTACAAACATTGTAAAACCTCTTTTAAGCGTATTGATGCCTATTGAAAAGGAACACACAGAATTCCTCGGAAATACAATTTCAGAAATTGCAGGAGAAAAAGCCGGTATCATAAAAGCAGGAAGACCCTGTATCGTTTCCTTTCAGAATTATATAGAAGCAGAAGAAGTATTTTTGAAAAAATCAGAGAGCATGAAATCAGAATGCCTTTTTGTAAAGGATTTTGTATCAAACACAAATTACAGTTACACTTCCCAAGGTCTCATGAACCTTTCCTTTGATTTTACTTTTGCTCAGAAAGAAAAAGAAAAGTATCAGATGACTCTGAAAATGCTTGGAAAAGTTCAGGCTCAAAATGCCCAGACAGCACTTCTAGCAATAAAAAAAGCCTTACCAGGCATAAAGAAAAACCAGATTATCCAGGGACTTGAAAATACCTTTATTCCAGCAAGATTCGAAATCAAAAAAATAGGAAAAAGCCCCATCGTACTGGACGGAGCTCACACGGTAAAAAGCATATCAAATACGATAGAATGCTTAAAAAGTGTTTATCCGGAAAAAAACTATAAACTTCTTTTTGCATGTGCAGGAGATAAAGACATTGAAGACATCATTCCTTTGTTTAAGAATACTTTCGAAAAGGTAATATTCACATCTCCAAAAAGCGTACGCTCATGTAATAGCAAAAAATCATTCCAGCTAGCATCAAAAGAAAACATAAAATGCGAACTGATTGATGACCTTAAATGTGCCTTTAACACTCTAATAAGTCAGGAGCAAAAAACCGATATTATAATTGTTACAGGTTCTTTCTATCTCGTTTCAGAAGTAAAAGAATTGCTTTCTGAACTTGAAAAACAAAATACAAATTGGAATTAAAAATGCGTGCAACAAAAGCAATTATTTATTCAGACAATTTAAAAAACAACATTGCAGAAATTAAGAAAAATTTAAAAAAAGGCGTAAAACTCTGCTGCGCAGTTAAGGCAGACGGTTATGGAAACGGCGGAATAAATGCTGCAAAAATAGCAGAAGAAATGGGCGCCGAATACCTTGCAATAGCCACAGTTGATGAAGGTTTAGAACTCAGAGAAAATGGAATTAAAGCAAAATTACTCTTACTTTCACCATGTATTCCCCAGGAATTTGAAGAGTTAATAAAAAATAAAATAACACCCCTTATTTTTGACAAAGAAGTAATTGATTTGCTTGAAGAAGAAGCAGAAAAATGTGGTGTAAAAAATGAAGAGGTCTTTCTTGCCGTGGATACAGGAATGGGAAGAATTGGATGTTTAGCTCAGGAAAGTGCTGAACTTGCCAAATATATTTCAGACAAGAAACACCTTACTCTTTCAGGAATGATTACCCATTTTGCAGTAAGTGACAGCGTAACAGAAGACAACATCAGCTACACAAAAAAACAGGCAGAACTTTTTAAGCTTGCAGTAGAAAATGTAAAAAATGAAGGAATTAATCCTGGTATTATAACCGCTTCTGCCAGTGCAGCCGGAATTGCAATGCCTGAACTTCAGTTCGACATGATTCGCCCTGGCATCATTTTATACGGTTACTATGCAGACGAAGTTACAGAAGACTACCTTCTTTCAAAAGGCATTCACCTTTCCTTAAAGCCTGTTATGCAATTTGAAACAACAGTTTCAGCTATCAGACCATTTACCCCAGGTCGAAGCGTATCTTACGGAAGAACATGGGAATGCAGTAAAGAAACAGATATAGCAGTTCTCCCAGTCGGATATGCAGACGGACTACTCAGACGGAATTCTCCAGGTCTTAAAGTCAGCATAAACGGAAAAGAATATCCCCTTGTTGGAAGAATATGCATGGATCAATGTATGGTTGATATCGGAAAAAATAATCCGAATGTTCACCGCTGGGACAAAGTTATAATTTTTGGACCTAAAGATAAAGGTGCTCTCTACGATGCAGATGATATTGCAAAAATGACAGGTACTATTTCTTACGAAGTAATGACATCAATTTCCAAAAGAGTTGAACGCATATACAGGTAAAAAAGAACTTTATTATTGTGAAACATTTTTATTTATTATATACTCTATTAGCAATTTTTTAACTTATTACAACAGATCTGAAAAAATTTGTATTTACAGATTTTTTCTGAGATCTCGAAGAAAACCGATTAACGGTACAAATGGGAGTTATAAATGAAAAAGTTTAGATTATTTAAAGTTACTACTATATGTATAGTGTCAGCACTCTTATTTTCGTGTGCTTCAACACCAAAAACTTCAGATTCTGAAACAGTAAACGACGAAGATTTAACTGTATCTGAAAGCAGTTCAACAGGAAAAGTAATTAGAGAACCTAAACCTATTTCAGTTCAAAATACATCAAACCAACTGGAAAAAAACTTTAAAACAGTATTACAGAACATTGAACTAAAAGTTACTTCTAAGCCAAAGACTACATCAGTAGGCAAAGCCTTTAATACTTCATATGTCGTAAATGTTACAGATGCCAATGGACCTCTTTCAGGTTTTGACCTGACAGTAAACTGGCCTGTTGGAAAATCAAACGGAACAATTACTTACAGTTCAGCTCAATTAAAAACTGATGCAAATGGAAACGCAACTTTCACTCCTGCCGCTCCTAAATTTGCAGTAAAGGATCAGGTCACATTCTACCCTACACCAGTAAGTTCTTCACCAAACGTTGTACAGGCTGCCTATGAAAGATCGGTAACAGCTCCTTATGCAGTAAAATCAAGCTATATCGCTTATCCTGGCGGAGTACTTTTTACTTATGACTTCAACGAAAGCGGCTGGCCAACAACAAATAACTTTACTCTTCTCCAGACTCTTAGAAACAGCGGAATTAATGTAGGAAATTCTCCGGTAAGCGATCCCGCTTATTTTGACAAACCTGTTTCAGAACTTTATAAAGCAACATACGATATCACCGGTGCAGCTTACAAATTCATGGTTGTAGGAACATTCAAATATGCAGAACCTGCGAGTGAAAACGAAAACGGTGTAAGTGTAACTTTAACAGCGGATTTAACTTGTGTTGATATGAAAAACGGTAATGTACTCTACAAAACTATTTTTTCAGAAACAACAACAGATAAAACAAAATGGAATGCCGAACAAAAATGTCGCAAAGCTTTAGCTGAAAAAGCAGCCGACGAAATAATCTACGGCATGTAAGGAATTATTATGATTTACACAGATACAAGAGATTCAAGCGTAAAAACTGATTTTAGAACTTCAGTTATGAATGGTATGAATTCTGCAACTGGCGGACTTTACATACCTACAAGTTTTCCTAAATTAGACAGCGCCTTCATCAACAAAACTCCAGAACCTTCTTTCAGAGATGTTGCTTTTAACATGGCAAAACCTTATGTAGAAGGAGAAATACCTGACGATGACCTTATGTCAATCATCTGTGATGCATATCCTTTTACACCAAAAGTAGTACCTCTAGACAGCATTTCTTACGTGCTTGAACTTTTCCACGGACCAACATGTGCTTTCAAAGATTTCGGTGCAAGATTCATGGCTCGTGTAATGTCATACTTCAATAAAACAGAAAATGGAACACTTCATATTCTCGTTGCAACTTCAGGAGACACAGGTTCTGCTGTTGGTTCTGCTTTCCACAATGTTCCGGGGCTTGATGTAACAATTCTTTATCCAGAAGGAAAGATTTCTAAAATCCAGGAAAAACAGCTTTCAACTTTCACTGGAAATGTAAGAGCTCTTAAAGTTAAGGGAACATTTGATGACTGTCAGAAACTTGTAAAAACAGCTTTCACAGATGCTGATTTGAGAAAAGAATTCAGACTTTCTTCTGCAAACTCAATTAATATTTCCCGACTTTTACCACAGAGTTTCTACTACATGTATTCTTCGTTAGTTGTAAAAAACAGAGCTCCTCTTGATTCAAAACTTGATAACCCAGCTATTCTTGCAGTTGTTCCATCAGGAAACTTCGGTAACCTTACATCAGGTCTTATTGCAAAAGAAATGGGAGCACCTATCGAAGGTTTTGTTGCTGCAACAAATACAAACAGAACAATTCCAGACTGGATTGCGACAGGTGAATACAATGCCCGCCCATCAGTAGAAACTTATGCAAACGCAATGGATGTTGGAGCCCCTTCTAACTATGAAAGAATTAAAGCTCTTTATTCATACGAAGATGTAAAGAAAATGTTCGCTTCATACTGGCTTGATAATGACGGAATAAAGAAAGCAATTGCTGATTGTAATACAAAGACAGGTTATATTATTGATCCTCATGGAGCTATCGCATGGAAAGCTTGGGACGACATCCGCAGCGGAGAAATGCAGAAACTCATGGATGGCAACAAAAACGACTGGACAAAACCAGGACTTACACCAAATGTTCCTGAATGGGCAGACAAGGTGACAGCAAAAAATGCAGTCAGCCTTATCCTCGAAACAGCTCATCCAGCAAAATTCGGAAACATCGTTTCTGAAGTAATTGGTCGTGAGCCAGCTATTCCAGAAACATTACAGGCTGTTATGAACCTTCCAGATCAGTCAATTCCAATGGAAAATGACTACCAGAAATTTAAGGAATGGCTTAAAGCAAACCTTCAGAAATAAAAGAAATTTGCGGAGTTTAAAATGAAATTACTTGTGATAATTCCTACTTATAACGAAATTGAAAATATTTCAAAAATAATCCCTGAAGTTTTTAAGGTTATTCCTGAAAACGCAGGTATCCTTGTAGTGGATGACGGTTCTCCAGATGGAACAGCCAATGCCGTTAAAGAAATGCAGAATACTTTTTCTAACAGACTACATATTCTTGAAAGAAAGGAAAAAAGTGGTCTTGCAAATGCTTATATCACAGGTTTTAAGTGGGGAATGGATAATGGCTATGACGTTCTCTGCGAAATGGATGCAGATTTTTCACACAAGCCTGAATATCTTCCAGAACTTTATAAGGCAATGGAAACCAATGATGTTGCCATAGGTTCTAGAAATATTAAAGGTGGTGCTGTAGAAGGCTGGTCCGCCCTCCGCAACTTCATTTCAAAGGGTGGCTCTTTATATTCAAGAATGGTATTAGCTTGCCCTGTAAAAGATTTAACAGGCGGCTTTAATATGTGGAAAAAAGAAGCCCTTGATAAAATTGGACTGGATACAATAATTTCAAAAGGATATTCCTTCCAGATCGAAATGAAGTACAAAGCTTATAAAGCCGGCTGTGCTATTAAGGAAATCCCTATCATTTTCCCTGACAGACAGTTCGGCCAGTCAAAGATGAGCAAAGGTATTTTTATGGAAGCACTTAAGGCTGTCTGGAGAATACGTAATGCTTAAAAAAATAATTAAGTTCGCCGTTACTGGCGAACTTGGTACTCTTACAAATCTTTTACTTTTCACAATTTTTGCTGATATATTGAAAATAGAAGCTCATGCCGTAAGTGTGTTTTGTTTTATAATTTCCTGCACACAAAATTATATTATTAATCATATTTGGACATTCAAAATTGAAAATAAAGGAGAAGCTCTTTCTGTAAAATTGTGGGGTAAATTCATCACAGTTTCTTTAGTAGGCTTTCTCGTAAACTTTCTTGTTTTCTCCATTTTACTCAAAACATCATCATGGGAATTTCTAATTTTCGATAAAACATTAAGCTTAAAAGTTATTCCACAGGGAATCGGTATTCTTGTGGGTATGGTATTTAATTTCTTATTTTCTAACTTTTTTGTATTCAATAAAAAAACGGAGGTAAAAAATGACAGATAAAATCAAAAAAATCTTTTCATTCAAAACTCTCTTGATTTTAGGAATTGCAGCATGTTTTGTCTGCATTATTCCATTTAGCAAGAATTTGATTATCAAATTGATGGAAACTTTCGTACTTCATCGAGAATTACGGGATTTTACAAAATGGAATGATATTCTTGTCCATTCAATGACTTTTTTTGCCTTGATTGGTATTTTCTGGTATTTTTTCCTCTACACAAACTTCGGAAAAAAAGTTTGGTCAAGCGTTTATGAAAATGCTACTGCTGCTTTCAAATTGGAAAATACCCTTAAATTCCTGATTGCTATTGCCGTGATATATTTTATCGCCTATTCAGCTCTTATACGGGCAAATTATGAATATGCTGATGATATCAGAAGGTGTTACGCAGGACATAAGGCCTGGGTCGGCTGGAGCCGTTATGTTTCTGAAATCTTAGCTGTATTTATTCATACAAATTTCTTTATTAACGATATTTCGCCATTAACACAGTTGTGGACCATAATCGTTCTTACAATCACATCATATCTTTTGGCTTACATAGTAACAGAAAAGCAGCCTACAAAGGTGTCTATTGCCGTTTCAACAACTGCTGGTCTTTCAATTTACTTCCTTGCAAACTTTTCATACAAGTATGATTGCCCATATATGGCTCTTTCAATGCTTTTCGGTCTTCTTCCATTCCTTTTTACAGAGAAAAAAGCCGATTACATTATTATTTCATTTATTTCGCTGATTCTTGTTTGTACTTCATATCAGGCAGCAAACGGAATTTACATTATTCTTGCAATTTTTACCGCATTTAAAATGTGGCTTAAAAATAGAAAATTTTCAGAAATTGCTGCTTTCGGAGGAATTTCAATAGCTTGTTATGTAATTGCTTTGTTCTTCTTCAAATTCTTCCTTATGAACCAATTTGATTCTTCTCTAGATTCAAGAGGAACAGAAATTTCATTTGGTTTAAAAGCTTTTGAAATGATTAAAAACAATTACAAACTCTATGCAATGTACACAATAAGCCTTTGTGGAAACACATGGATTAAAGCTCTTCTTATTGTTTGGACAATTCTTTTCCCTGTTACAGCAATTGTAAATCGTGGACAAAGAGCTGTCTGGTCTACAATTCTTATGTCATTGGTTGTTCTTTTTGCCATGTTCTCTCTTACAATGGGAGCTTATCTTGTTCTTTCTGAAGCATTAATTACAAACAGAACTTTCCTTGGCTTTGATATTTTCATCGCACTTTTGGCTATTTATGCCGTAAGCGGTCTTAGAAATCAAATTACAACAAAGAAAATTACATCAGTTTTGGCTGTTTGTTTCGTTTACGGACTTATTGTTGAAGCTGTTGTTTATGGAAACTTCATCCAAAAACAGAAAGACTATGAAGATTTCCGTTTTGCAATTCTTGCAAATGATTTGAGTAAAATTGTTGATTTCGACCAGCCTAACTCTATTTATATTGGCGGAATTACAGGAATGCCTGGAAAATCTCGCATGGAAAGAAAGAATTATCCAATTGGAGCTGGCTCTGTTTCACCTGTTCTTACAAAGTATATCATCAAGGGCTACAATATGGATTTCGAATTCTTAAGCGAATACACTCTTGCAGAATTAGATTTGCTTCCAGAATTCAAAAAACAGTTAACAGATTTACCAATGATAGAAGACACTTTCTATCACACTATTTACGGAAAAGGAAATCAATATTACGTTTATCTAAAATATCCTATGATAAACGAATAGGATCTTTATGGCGGACTTATTTTACTATATTATTATTTATCCTTTGCACATGATAATCGAGCTTGCCTACCGCATATGCTACGAGTTATTTCACTGTGCAGGATTAAGTATAATTGGAGTAAGTTTCGCCGTAACCCTTCTCTGTCTTCCCCTTTACGACATTGCCGAAAAATGGCAGAAAATTGAAAGAGATACGCAAAAAAGGCTTAAACCTGGAATAGCAAGAATTAAAGCATGCTTTAAAGGCGATGAGCAATATATGATTCTATCTACTTTTTATAAGCAGAATCATTATCATCCTTTGATGTCATTACGCTCATCGATTAGCCTTCTTATTCAAATACCTTTTTTTATGGCAGCTTATATATTTCTTTCAAGAAGTATTGATTTAATTGGTTACGACTTTTATTTTATAAGAGATTTTTCAAAGCCAGATGCCTTATTTAAAGTGGGTTCCTTTTCTATAAATCTTCTTCCAATTTTGATGACAATTATCAACATTGTCGCTGGTGCTATTTATACAAAAGGTTTTCCCATTAAAGAAAAGCTGCAAATTTACCTGATGGCCCTGGTTTTCATGATTATTCTTTATAATTCACCTTCCGGAATGGTTTTATACTGGACGATGAATAATGTCTTTTCGCTTATAAAAAATTTTTTCTATAAATTAAAAAATCCTCTAAGAGTTTTCAGATATACAATGTTTTTCATTCTTTCTGGAATGGGATTTTTTGTCCTGTTTAAAATGAAAGCATACCATTCTTTACCTATTTTTTTTACCGCTTTCATAACTTTTTTTATGCCAAAAATAATTCAATTTGCAAATTATCTCTTGAACACAATTTTTTCACCAGTAAAGGATAATAAGAGTCTTTCTTTTTCTATATTTTTTATCTCTGCTTTAGCAGCGGCTCTTCTATCAGGGCTTGTAATTCCTTCCCTGCTGGTAAAATCTTCAACAGCAGGAGATTTTGCTTATATAGATTCCTACGCAAATCCTCTTTTCTTTATAAAAGTTTCACTCTTTCAATCTCTAGGCCTCTTCTTTTTCTGGCCCCTAATTATATATTTTCTTTTTGACAAAAAAATTAAAACATTTCTAGCCATTTTTTTTAGCGTCTTTTTGTTAAATTCTGTAGTAAATGCCTTTTGTTTTCAAGGAGATTACGGAAACATATCTGCAGACCTGGTATTTACTGAACATAAGGAAATCAAACCAACTTTTTTGATGGCCAATCTTAATAATATTTCTAATTTATTCATTATTACCCTTGTCTTAATAATTATCTGGAAAAAGCGAATTTCTATTTTACAAAGCCTTTCATCTATTCTTTTAATTTCCTTTATCACATGTGGAATAATTAATGCCGTAAAAATTAATCAGGATTTCTCTAAAGTTCCAGAACCTTCCATGCAACTTAGCAGCATAAAAAAGCAATTTAAATTAAGCAAAAAGAATAAGAATGTTATCGTAATCATGCTTGATAAGGCTCCCGGATATTTTTTTACCCCTGCCCTAACTTCAGTTCCATCTCTTAAAGATTTTTACCAAGGATTTACCTTTTACCCGAACACAGCCTCTCTTGGAAGCTGGACTATTCAGGGAGCTCCAGGACTTTACGGAGGATATGATTACACACCGTGGGAAATGAACCATAGACGGGAAGTAAGCATGAAAGACAAACACAACCAGTCTCTTACACTTCTACCAGAACTATTTGCCCAAAATGGATTTAATTCATATCTAATTGATCCGCCTTACCCTAATTATGATGAAAAGCCTGTCTTCTCTTTCTTAAATGGTAAAGAAGATATCACAGCCCTTGAATTAACAGGAAACTATAGTGATTTGTGGTATGAAAATAATGATTATGAAAAACGGCCTATAAAAAGCCAGAGAATTATAAGAAATTTAATCTGGTTCGGAATTTTTAAAATTTCACCTATGGCCTTTCGCTCAATCGTTCACTACAAGGACTGGTGGTCAAATACGGTAAATATTGTTGAAAGTACATCAGACTTTATAGACCGATTGTCTGTCCTTGATTTTTTACCAGAATTTACTGAAATCACAGAAGATAAGGGAAACTTCATTTTTATCGACAATGAAACTACCCACAACCCAGGGTATATAAGTGCTAAAAACTTCAGACCCATAGCCGATACTTTTTCAGAAGTATTGACTAATAATCATCCATTTACACATGATCCGGGTTACCACGCTTTTATTGCCGCTTTAGAAATTCTAGGAGAATGGTTTCACTTCCTCAAAGAAGAAAATCTTTACGACGACACAAGAATCATTATCGTTTCTGACCATGGTTCCTATCAGAATTGGCCGGATTTTAAAGTGACGGAAGGTAAATTAAAACTTTCAAGAAATAGAGAGTGGTTCAATCCTCTTCTGCTTGTAAAAGATTTTAATTCAAATGGAAAAATAAAAGTCGACAATACATTTATGACAAATGCAGATGTTCCCGCAATTGCCTTAAACAAACTTATTGAAAAAGCCATAAATCCTTACACTGGTAATGAAATCAAAATTCTAGATAAAACTGAAAAAGAAAAAATGACTAAAATTTCATTTGGAGAAGCAAATAAAGTACTTGCAAATAAAAATAACGGCTTTATTATCAATGATGACGACTGGTATACTGTAAAAGATAACATTTTTGACATAAATAATTGGTCAAAATTAAAAGTAGAAAATGGAGAATTAATAAAATAATGAATTTTTTATATGACCTATCTGCAACTCAGCCATCACCTCAGAGTAAGTTCCACGGCGGTGGTGAATATGGAGAAGTTGTTTTTTTTAAACTGCTTGAATTTCGGGAAAAGGTAAATCTTTTCTTCTATTACGACTCAGAATCTTATTTGAATCCTGATATTTTTTCTATTTTAGACCATTACAAACTGCCACTTTTTGACATCAGAAAAAAAAGCCTTCCACAAATTATTCAAGAAAATTCAATTGATAGGGCATATTCTGCTATGCTTAACTTAAACCAGAACTGGCCTCTTGGAAAACTTGAAGTTTACACAACAGTTCACGGTTTAAGAACAATTGAAATGCCATTTGACTCAATTATTTTTGACTACGAAAAGAGTTTTAAAGAAAAAATTAAAAATGCGCTTTTTATGACAGTTCTAAAAAAGTGGTATTTGAATAAGTTAAAGGTCATTAATGGCCGTCTAGTTACAGATGATAGAATTAATGTGATTACAATTTCAAATCACTCCCTTGCTTCTATTAATTCTTTTTATCCTGAGACAATTAAGAAAAATATTCCAGTTTTTGCTTCTCCAACATTTTCTCAACTGGATAATTATAAACCGGTAAAAGAAAGTCTTCCTGTTGAAAAGCTTTCAGATTATGGTATTTCTGAAAAGAAATATTTTCTTATTACCAGCGCAGCCCGTTGGACAAAAAATGCCCTTAGAGCCATAGAAGCCTTCGATTCCCTTATTTCTGATGGAATTGCAAATGAATATAATCTTGTTGTAACAGGCGTGACAAAAGCAGACATTTTCTCATGCCATATAAAAAATAAAAATAAGATAAAACTTTTAGGATATGTTGAAAGAGAAGAACTCGAACTCTTGAATAGAAATGCCTACGCTTTTATTTATCCTTCTTTAAACGAAGGTTTCGGCTACCCTCCTATAGATTCAATGAGTTTTGATGTACCTGTAATGGCTAGCGGAACTTCTTCTATTCCAGAGGTTTGCGGAGAAGCAGCCTTGTACTTTGACCCCTATTCAAAAAGTGAAATAAAGAATAGAATTGTTCAGTTATTGAACAATGATATTTATGAACTTTACAAGAATGCTTGTAAAGACCAGTACGAATATATTTCCAATAAGCAAAAAGAAGATTTGAATAAGCTTCTTGAATATCTTACAAAAGAGGATAAGTAAATGCCAAAAGTAGAACTTAGTAATAAAATTATTTTTGTAACAGGAGCGGCAGGTTTCATAGGAAGTTATCTTTCTAAAAGACTGCTTGAAAACGATTCATCTATTAAAGTTGTAGGAATAGACAGTATTACAGATTATTATGACACCTCTTTAAAAGAGGCAAGATTAAAAATGCTTTCAGAATTTAAAGACCGATTTACCTTTATCAAAGCTGATATCTCGGATAAGGCAAAAATTGATGAAATCTTTGAAAGTTATAAACCTCAAATAGTAGTAAATCTTGCCGCACAGGCAGGTGTTCGTTATTCAATAACAAATCCCGATGCCTATATAAAATCAAACATGTTAGGTTTTTATAATATACTTGAAGCTTGCAGAGCCCATCCAGTTGAACATCTGGTATTTGCTTCTTCATCAAGTGTATACGGAACTAACAAAAAAGTTCCATATTCAACAGAAGACAAGGTAGACAATCCTGTTTCCCTCTACGCTGCTACAAAAAAATCTAATGAATTGTTTGCCCATGCCTATTGCAAACTTTATAAAATTCCTGCAACAGGCCTTCGCTTTTTTACAGTTTATGGACCAATGGGCCGTCCTGATATGGCTTATTTCAAATTTACAAATAAGCTTGTAAAAGGCGAATCAATAGAAATTTACAACATGGGCGATATGTACCGAGATTTCACTTATATCGACGATATTGTTACCGGAATTGTAAATGTAATGCAGAAATCTCCTGAACCTACAGAAGATGATGCACCATATAAGATTTACAACATTGGTAATAACAAGCCAGAAAGCCTCATGTACTTTGTTGAAACTCTAGAAAAATGCCTTATCAAAGAAGGTATTATTAAAGAGGCTGGAAAAAAAGTTCTTCTTCCAATGCAGCCAGGAGATGTTTACCAGACTTACGCCGATGTAAAGGATTTGGAAAAGGACTTTAACTTTAAGCCTCAAACACCACTGGCAAAGGGTCTTGAAAACTTTGCCAAATGGTATGTGAACTATTACAAACTTTAAAAAACGGATATACTGACTTTTATGAAATATGTTTATGTCTTAACCTCAACCGAAAAAGATTTGTACTACGAACAGGCATTAATGTCTGTTTGGACTCTCCGCTATCACATGAAACAGGCGGATATAATAGTTCTAGTTGATAACAAAACCTTTGACAGTTTCCAAAATCCAAAAAGAAGCGAACTTGCTAAATTAGCACAAATAATAACTGTAGATTTTGAAGATTCTGTCAGCAATGTTGAGCGCTCAAGACTTATAAAAACTGCCATTCCTGACTATGTAAAAGGCGATTTTCTTTATATTGATTGCGACACAGTCATTGCAGATGATCTTTCTTCTATCGAAAATATTCAAGGAGAAGTCGGAGGCGTTTTAGATGGTCATAGCCTTTTAGACCAGCATGTTCATAAAAATTACTTTATTGAAAGAGATAAAAAGTTAGGCTTCCATGGAACACTGGCCGAAGGCTTCAACTTTAATGGAGGACTTGTTTTTTGCCGTGATACAGAAACAGGTCGACAGTTGTTTAAAAACTGGAATGAAGTTTGGAAATATTCTGCCTATGAAAAGCATGACTTACACGACCAGAGTGCCTTAAACGAAGCAAATTACCGTATTGGGCTCAAAATGGTTCAACTTCCAGGAGAATGGAACTGTCAGCTTAGTCACGGAGGACTTGAATTTCTAAAGGAAGCAAAAATTATTCACTATTATTCGAGTGAATTTAACGGAAAAAGTTATATTCCCTACTATAAAATTGCGGATAAAAAACTTCAGCAAAGAATAAAGGAAAGTGGTAAAATTCCAGAAGATGTGATTGAAATGTTAAAAGAACCAAAATTCCAGTTTAATCATGTACATCTTATTAATGATTCCCGACTAGTAAGCATAATGCAGTCACCTCTTCTCTTTACCCTTGCCGATATAAAGGAAAAACTTCCTGCTATTTTCAACTTAATGGAAGGAAGTATGAAAACTATTAGAAGTATTGGTAAAAAAATAAAAGGAAATAAATAATCAGGAGAATTAAAATGAAAATTGCCGTAGCAGGAACAGGATATGTAGGTTTGTCAAATGCAATTTTGCTAGCTCAGAATAACGATGTCTATGCAGTAGATATCATGCAAGAAAAAGTTGATTTGATAAACAATAAAAAATCTCCTATCGTTGATAAAGAAATAGAAGAATACCTTTCAGAAAAGAAATTAAATTTGACTGCAACAACAGATGGAATAAAAGCCTACAAGGATGCAGACTTTATAATTATTTCAACGCCAACGAATTACGATACAGAAAAGAACTTCTTTGACACTTCGAGTATCGATGCTGTTATGAAATTAGTAAAAGAGTCTGGCACAAAAGCAACTGTAGTAATTAAATCAACTGTTCCAGTTGGTTACACAGAAGATTTCAGAAAAAAAACCGGCTATGACAATATGATTTTTTCACCGGAATTCTTACGAGAAGGACATGCCCTTTACGATAACCTATACCCAAGCCGAATCGTAGTAAGTTTTCCAAAAGATGCTCCAGAATTAAAATCAAAAGCAGAAACTTTCGCAAAACTTCTTAAAGAAGGTGCTCTAAAAAAAGATATAGAAGTGCTTCATCCAAACTGTACTGAAGCAGAAGCAATTAAACTTTTTGCAAACACTTATCTTGCCCTTCGCGTAGCATATTTCAACGAACTTGATACCTATGCAGAATTACGAAAGCTTGATACAAAACAAATTATCCAGGGAGTTTGCCTTGACCCAAGAATCGGTGACTTTTACAACAACCCTTCTTTCGGTTACGGTGGTTACTGCCTTCCAAAAGATACAAAACAGCTTCGTGCTAACTTTAACGATGTTCCAGAAAACTTGATTTCTGCCATTGTTGATTCAAACTCAACCAGAAAAGACTTTATTGCTGACCAAATTATTTCCAAAAAGCCAAAAACAGTTGGAGTTTACCGACTTACAATGAAGGCAAACAGTGACAATTTCCGTCAAAGTTCTATTCAGGGCGTAATGAAAAGAATCAAGGCAAAGGGAATTACAGTTGTCATTTACGAACCAACTTTCAAAGGAGAAGATTTCTTCAATTCTAAAATCATAAGGGACCTTAATCAGTTCAAAAATGAATGTGATGTAATAATTGCAAACCGCCTTAGTGAAGAACTTGCTGATGTAAAAGCAAAAGTTTACACCCGAGACCTTTACAGCCGAGACTAATTTACATTCTTTTAATTTTCCCAGGAGGAATCATGAATTATGTAATAAACGGAGATTTTCTCTGTAGAAATTTAACTGGCATTGAACGCTTTGCCTACGAAACCTGTACCCGCTTAGACAGAATAATTTCAAAAGATTACATTTCAATTCTGATTCCTCAAAATGCAAAAAATATACCAAACTTTCAAAACATAAAAATAATCAAATCAAATAAAAGCTGCAAAATATTCCCTCTTTGGGAACATATTACACTTGGCCATTATGTTAGAAAAAATAAATTAACCTGTATTGATTTTGCAAATGTAACTCCACTCTTCACTCACGGAATTGTATTTATTCATGACATATACGCAAAGCTGTACCATCAGGACTTCACAAGCAAAAAAGACAGAATTTTAAGAGCCTATATGTGTTTTATGTACAAATATGCTGCAAAAAACGCAAAAAAGATAATAAGTGTAAGTAAAACAAGTCGTAAAGAAATTTCCCAGACCTATAGAATCCCCGAAGACAGCATTGATGTTATTTATAACGGTTGGGAACATTTAGAAAATCTAAATGAAGACGATTCAATTTTTGAAAAATTTCCTAAATTAAACAAAGGAAAGTACTTCTTTACATTGGGAAGTTTACAAAAAAGAAAAAACCTTAAATGGATTTGTGAATATGCTGCTAAGCATCCAGAAAGTCAATTTGCAATATCAGGCAAAGCAATTTCTGGAATGGTTTCTTCTGATTTAGAAACTCTAAAAACCTTAAATAACGTAGTTTTAGTCGGTTATGTTTCTGATTCACAAGTAAAAAGTCTTATGAAAAACTGTAGAGCCTTCGTTTTTCCAAGCTACCACGAAGGTTTCGGTATTCCACCCCTAGAAGCCCTTCACGCTGGGGCAAAAATCATTATAAGCAAAGCTGCTAGTCTTCCAGAATTATACGGAAAGACAGCTTCCTATATTGACCCTTTTGACACAAATGTAAATCTTGAAGAAAAATTAAAAGAAGAAGTTGAAGATTCCAGCAAGCTTTTTGAAAAGTATTCATATCAAAAAGCTGCTGAAAACTTAAAAGAATTATTAGAAGCCGAAGAAAGAAACTCCTAAACTTAATACCACTCCACACATTACCGGATATTCGGCATTGTCCACGAAATGGAAAGGTGTGTTTTCATCGGCTGCGGAAACCCCATTAGCATCCTTGTCGTTATAAACATCTGAATCTATAACCGTGTAATAACTGAACACAAAACCTGCATTACCAGTTACTTTAAATGGAATCTTAGTCTTTCTGGATTCCACAGATGCACCGGCACTCAAAATGTGCATCCAGTTATAAGCTCCGTCATGTAAAAAATACTTTTTCAAATCGTCGCGATTGTATACGTTCATTTCAGAATATAAAGAACTTCCTGGAACCTGCTGGCTACCGTAGTCAGCACCGTGACGAATAAACTGATACTGAATATCAGCATTTACACCTGCTTTAGGCATAGTTTCAAAGTGAAGAAGGAATTCGTCAGAGTTAGGTGGAAGATAATATCCAAGACATTCTCCATTGTTTGTATAGCTTTCACTTATGTAATGACTGAATGAAGGTGCATAATTAATGGAATGGTGTGTATAACAATAGGGTTCAACTTTTGTGTAACGGAATGAAAGCATAGAATAGTTCAACCATGGAATAACAAATTTTGTACCCAGCTGACCGGCAAACATAGCTCGGCTTGAAGTTAAAGGATTGTTATTAAAGCCGTTAATTTCATCAAGATAAATTGAGGCCCAAATTGCACCCAAACCAGGCTTTCGGAACTTAAAGTCCGCAAAGACAGCTAGATTATCACAGTCACCAATATGATTCTGATACTCTACCAAAAGGAAGAGAGGGAACATATAACCTATTTCAAAACGTTTTGGCCAAACAGAAGAAGATCCAAAATCGAAATGGAAATACTTGAAATCAAGTTCAAGCATGTTCAAAGAAAATGCATTCTGGAAGAAATAAGAATCATCAACCCCAGCTTTTAATTCAGCGTAGGAATTAGAATTAATGTAATCCTGGTTTGGATATTCAAGAATACCTGTAAGAGACGAATATTTTAAGAATGAAAAAAGTTCTACGCTTGTGTCAACGCTAAAGAAAGGTCTAGCCTTCGCGTTCAATACAAGGCTGGAACCGTCATCCATTGCAGCCCATTCGCGGCTCATTCGAGCAGCCCCAACTGTAAATCTTCCGTCAAAAAGAGATGTTCTTATTTCACCCTTTATACCGCCACTGATACCAGGCTCTGTTGCCCAACTGTCAGTACCATTGGCAGAAAGGTCAGAAAAATAATAGAACTGACCATCCCACTGTTTATTGTATGCAAATGGAAGATAACTTGTATTCAAAAACTTCTTTACAGTTCTTCTTCTTGGTTCAACATCAGTATAGCCACCGCAATACTCTTCGACTCCTGTGTCATACCATGAATAACCGATAAAGTAATCAGAGCCTTCAGGTTGATAAAGTTCCATACTTGAAATATCAAAAAAAGCATGAAGCCTATACGAAACAAATTTACTTGCGTCACCGAAAAAATCCCAAAATGGAATTATATCAAAACCGGCCATATTAAAATCTGAATTGGTATACAAACCACCAGAACCGGATGCTTCAAGTCCAAATGTATAATTAAAAGAACATCTCCAGATGTCCTGCTTGTTGGCCCAATTAATTTTATCTAGACCAAAATGATTTTTTTCAGGAAGAGCATGAAGGTCAAGAAAGTTTTCTATAATTTTTACTTCTTCAGGCTTTAAAGATTCAGAATTTTCAAGAATTTGATCTAATGCAAGCCGTATTCTTCTTAAAGAAAGAGGTCTGATTCCTGGTAAGTGAGTACAAAGCCCCCTCTCTTCTGCTATTTCCAGAACAGCATAAATATCATCACCCATATCAATAGTTAAATTTTCCTGAGCAAAGAAATTAAAAGAAAGGGTAAAAAATAAAACAAGGCATGCAATAATTTTTTTCATATAAGCTCCAAAATCAGAACATTAAGTATTCAAGTGCAAGTGCTATTTCGAATCCATGCTCAAAATCACCAGCAACATTTTTATTATTAAAAATAAAACAGTAAGTTCCCTGTCCACAGATAGAAAAATGACTGTTTATATTATAGGAACCTTTCAAAGTAATTTGATTCGTGTATGAAACAGTTCCTGTCAAAGCGTAATCTCTAGCAATATTAGCTGCCTGATCAGCATTTAAAAGCCCCATTCGGTATAGAACAGACGGATAATAAGCATAGAATGTCTGACCTGCAATTTCAATTGTATTATCAAACAAGCCAAAAGAATTCGTTCCATGAGCAAGGAAAAGATAATCGAATTCTGCAGACCACTTCTTAGGCAGATTATAACCTAAACGAGCCTGAATACCAACAGCATCAGGTCCAAAAGGACTTCCTATCCATGAACAAATTGGAATATCAGAGTCGCTTTGCATATTATATCTTTTGCTGTACAAAGACCAGTCGGCCCCCTGTTTTATATACAAATAAGGAGAAGTATAAACTCCTTCGATAGTACCGGTCCACCAGCCGCCCTTCTTAGCTTCAGGAAGTGTTAATTCAAAACCTAGTTGAGCACCTAAACTGTCAGGGATAGCATTTCCATTTGCAGAACTTTTTTCAGAATCAGACTGAATTTCATTTTGAGCATACAAAAAGTAAATTCTAAAATTATTAATTGGATTTACTTCAATCTGCCATCCCATATAGGCTGCAGCATGAGATTCTCCATATAACTTTTCTTCAGCAAAATTTGAATAATCGTTCCATGCACCAAATGAGTGCATAATCATAAGTGGATTTAAAAACCTAAGTTCGAAAGGCTGTTCAATAAAAGTTCCTTCGACAACTCCCAGTTTAATCCAGTCAAAATAAGGACGTGCTTCAATAGAATGGATATACAAGTAACGGCCTGAATTAACTTGTACAACATCAAGATTATATTTTACCTTGTTTGAATAAAGATTCAGCTGAAAATACCCTTCTGTTTCAAAGGTTGAGTTATAAACTATGCTACCTGTCTGTGTTTTACCAATTTGTAAGCCCTGTTGAGCAAAGTTCACATTCACTCCCCATCCGCCAAAACACTTACCAGTACTTATATAAGAATTTCTAGGCCACAAAAAATCAAAATCACTGTCTGACATTGGTATATTAGACCAGTTATAGTTACCGCTCATAGAAGCAATACTTTTTGAAATAACAGGATTTGTTTCAATAAAAATATTGTCTCCCCAACCAAGATAAATAGGGATTGTAAGAAAACCTTTACCCAACCCGTTTATTGTATTAAAGGAAGATGATGAATAATAGTCTACACTTCCATCATAATCATCTGTATAGTCAATTCCCAATGCCCTAAATAAAGCTTCATTATCCCCCTGAGAAGGATGAGAAATTAAATTATTTATTTGATTTTTGAAAAAAATGTTGTATTCATTTTGATTTAGAGCTCTAGCTTCAGATAGTTTTTCAAATGTAAAATCTTTTGCCTTGTAGTCCAGACCACAATCAAGACCATAATCCATGACAGAATTGTAATGACCTGTATAATCGGTTGAAAAAGTCCAGTCAATATCGGAATTTGATTTATATAAAAATTCAGGATACAAATCTACATTAAAAGCAAATTTTAATCCTCCAATATCCCAGGACTTTTTCTTTTCTGTAAGAAAATCAAACACAGACTGGTAAACTTTTTTTGAAGCAGGAGATAGTTCATCATAAGGAATTGCTTCAAGGTACATTTTTAACTCTGCAACCGAAATTGGAGCATTTGTTGCAAAAGAGGCCATTTTACATGCATTGTGAAGAAGCTGCATAGAATCATATACCCAATGACCGGCAGGAATAAGTTGTTGTGAAGAATAAATCTGAGCAAAAGAAAGAGAATTCAAGGCGAATACAATAAAACAAAAACAATAAATCTTTTTACGAAAACTTAAAAACATTTGTAAAACTATAACATTTATTACAATTAATTTCCATATAATACACTTTGCTATATTTTAAATAGAAGAGCCCGTGACATCCTTTGTTGACTATGATAGAAAAAAAATATATTTTTTTAATTATGGTTAATTTTTTATACACGATAATCATCTATCCATTAATCCAGTTGATTGAATTTTCATTTATGTTATTCAACAGCGTATTTAAAAACGAAGGGATTTCAGTTATTGGTGTAAGCCTTGCGGTTTCAATAGGCACCCTTCCCCTCTACATTGTTGCAGAACACTGGCAGCAAGTTCAGCGAGATATCGAAAAAAAACTTGATCCCGGAATAAATCGAATAAAAAGCGTATTTAAAGGCGATGAACAGTACATGATTCTTTCTACTTTTTATAAGCAGAATCATTATCATCCTCTTATGGCCCTGCGTTCTTCCTTTGGACTTTTAATTCAGGTTCCATTCTTTATTGCAGCATACAGTTTTCTTTCTAACCTTCCTGTTCTTCAGGGAAAAGCCTTTTTCTTTATTCAGAACATGGGAAGACCTGATGAACTTTTCAAAATAGGTTCTTTTCCTGTAAATGTACTTCCAATAGCAATGACCCTTATAAACTGGGTAGCTGGTGCGATTTACACAAAAGGCTTTAAGTTTAAAGACAAGGCAACTATCTACGGTATGGCCTTAATTTTCCTTGTAATACTCTACAATTCGCCTTCAGGTCTAGTAATTTACTGGACCATGAACAATCTTTTTTCTCTTGTAAAAAACATTTTCTATAAAATTAAAAATCCACTCAAAGTTCTTTATGGCATTTTGGTAATTGCTGTAATTGGATTGGATTCTTACCTGATATTTGTTCACCAGGGCTTTGTACACAAAAGACTTTTACTTGCTTTAGTTTTCTCATTACTTTTATTAACACCTTTAGCTGTAAAGTTTGTAAACTATCTTGTAAAAACAGCTTATCAGCCGCTTATGAACAATTCAAAAGCTCGTTTTTCACTCTTTATCACAGCAGCTCTTGCTCTTGCCTTGCTTGCCGGCTTTGTTGTTCCTTCTTTTGTAATTAATTCATCTGCTGTAGAATTTGCAGACATTGACGGATGCGGAAACCCATTAGGATTTCTATACAATTCAACCTTACAAATGGTCGGTCTTTTAGTATTTTGGCCTATTTGTGTATATTTCCTATTTCATAAGAGAATTCAGACAATCATTACTGTTTTCTTTACAACTATTTTGCTTACAGCAATGGTCGACGCCTTCTGTTTCAACGGAAATTACGGAAATCTTTCTAGACTCATCACTTTTGACTCTTCAATATCGGCTCCGTCCACAGGATTCGTAGTTTTAAACATAATTGTTGTTCTGATAATAATGGTAATTCCAGCTCTGCTTTTAAAATTCAAGCAGACAAAAATTTTAAGTGCTCTTCTTTCAATTATCCTGATGGCAGAAATAGCAATCACTTTTGTGCATGCCGGTCAGATTAATTCAGCCTACAATACATACAGAAAATCACTTGCAGAAGATGTACATGAAGAAACAAAGGTTTCACCGGTTTACCACCTTACAAAGGAAGGAAAAAATGTTTTTGTTTTCATGTTTGACAGGGCTCAGGCCGCTTATGTTGAAACCATCTTCGAAAACTTCCCAGAACTTTACGACAAGTACACTGGATTCACTTTCTATAAGAATACTGTTTCATATAACCAGGGTACTCTTTTAGGTGCGCCACCTCTATTCGGCGGTTACGAATATACACCGGCAGAAATAAACAAAAGAAATACAGAAAAACTCGTTGACAAGCAGAATCAGGCTCTCCTTTTAATGCCTAGAATTTTTACCGAACAGGCTGATTTCACTGCAACTGTTTCAGATTTAAGCTGGGCTAATTACAGCTGGATTCCAGACATGACTATTACAGATAATTTCCCAAAAATTACAGGTTACAACATTGAAAGAAAGTACACTGGTCTTTGGGTAAAAGAAAATCCTGATAAAGTTCGTGCAAATATTACAAGTTCCGCAATTAAAAGAAATTTAGCTTGGTTCAGTCTTTTCAAATTCGTTCCACTTTTTGCCAGAGACAGTGTTTATGACGACGGAATGTGGTGGTCAAGTGACAGCCAGACTAGCGATATCATGGAATTCCTGGACTACTATTCAGCCCTTGCATTTATGCCAAGACTTACAGATTTCGAAGGAAAAGGAAACCAGTATTTTACAATCGTAAATGACACCACTCATTCAGGGCAGCCATTGCAGGCACCAGATTTTGAACCATCTATGAATATAACGAACAAAAATCCATTGCCACTTTCAAGTTCAGACGGTAATATCGCCGTTTACAAGAGAATGGCAGAATGGTTTGACTATCTTAAGGCAAATGACTGCTACGACAATACAAGAATTATATTTGTAAGTGACCACGGAATTGGTACACCGGAAGGTTATGCCTTAAGCAATTTCAAGGGAGAATGGCCTTCATATTACAATCCTGACCACAACCATCCTATTCTCTTTATGAAGGATTTTAATGCAGAGGGAAAACTAAAAATCGACAATGCATTTATGACAACTGCAGATGTACCTTCTCTTGCAATGAAGGATTTGATTGAAAAGCCAGTAAATCCTTATACAGGAAAAGAAATTAAAGCTCAGGATCCTGAAAATAAAAAAGCTTCAGGAGTAGTTCTTACTCATAACTGGCGACCAGGTGGAAACGGAATTTATACATTCAAGGTTCCTGAAAAAGACTGGTACACCGTTAGCAAAGATTTATTTGATTCTGAAAACTGGGTTCAGGGAATCAAATAGAAAAATCTATTTTAAGGAGACTATATGCATAACACTTTATTATATATTGACCCTGGTACAGGAAGCATGCTCTTTTCAATTTTGATTGGAGCCGCTGCAACACTCTTTTTCCTGGCAAAAGCCGCCTTCATCAAGTTGAAGATTTTCTTATCTGGAAAAAAAGACGGAGGGGCCGCTCTTGATGCCTCTTACAAACCTTATGTAATTTACAACGAAGGAAACCAGTACTGGAATGTGTTCAAACCAGTTGTAGATGAGTTTGAAAAGAGAAAAATTAACCTCACTTATTATACATCTTCAAAAACAGATCCTATTTTTGATTCAAATTACGAATTTGTAAAAGCAGAATTTGTAGGTGAAGGAAATACTGCATTTGCAAAATTAAATATGCTCTCTGCAGGTTTTGTTCTAATGACAACTCCAGGACTTCAAGTTTACCAGCTAAAAAGATCCAAAAATGTAAAGCACTACTCTCATGTTCTCCACATGCCTAATGATGCAACTACATATAGACTTTTCGGTTTAGATTACTTTGATTCAGTTCTCTTAACAGGCGATTACCA
Organism: Treponema sp.; assembly: GCA_024693045.1. Lineage (GTDB taxonomy): Bacteria > Spirochaetota > Spirochaetia > Treponematales > Treponemataceae > Treponema_D. The sequence goes on along the minus strand of JAILLQ010000039.1, from coordinate 106,944 downwards.
GAAAAATGATATTCAGAAACTGGAAGAAGAAAGGGGTATTACAAAAAAAGAACTAGTAACTGTTGGATGTTCATACCTAGACGTACTTTCAGAAAAAATAAAATCAATTCCAGCAGAAGAAAATCATATTTTCACAGTTTTAGTTTCACCTTCGTGGGGCGAAGTTGGAGTTCTTAAGAAATACGGTGAAAAACTTCTAGACCCTCTCTCAAAAACAGGATGGAGAATTATTGTTCGCCCTCACCCACAGTCAAAAAAATCAGAAGCAGATATGCTTGAAAGACTAGAAAAACGCTATAAGGACAACCCAAATATAGAATGGGACTACAACAGAGACAATATCTACGCAATGAAAAAGGCTGACATTATGATTTCAGACTTTTCTGGAATCATTTTTGACTACACTTTCCTTTGCAATAAGCCTGTTATGTATGTAAATACAGACATGGATTTACGACCATATGATGCATATGATTTAAATAAAGAACTCTGGCAGTTCGAAGTATTAAAGAAAATGGGAATTAAACTTGAAGAAAAGGATTTCCCAAATATCAAGGAAGTAATTCAAAAAGCCAGTGACAGCCCAGCCCTAGCTGCAGAAAGAAAAATAGCTAAAGAAACAGCTTGGATGAATGAAGGTTCTTCAGGCAAAAATATTGCTGACTTTATGATAAAAACGGTAGAAAACGCTTAAAATGAAACTTGCAATAGATGTAAGAATGCTTGGAAGTGGAGGAATCGGCTCCTATATAGAAGCCCTTCTTCCATTTTTCATAAAAAATTATGAATGCACCCTCATCGGAAACAAAAGTCAACTAGAAAGTTTAAAGCTTTCAGACAGGACGATAAAAGTTGAATGCCCTATTAAACCTTTTTCTATAAAAGAACTTTTATCATTTCCAAAAGACATTTCCAGAGAAATAAACAAGTGCGATGCTTTCTATACACCATATTGCAATATTCCTCAGGGTATAAAAGTTCCAATTTACACTACAATTCATGATGTAGTATTTTTAGACGTTCCAGGTTTAGCTTCAAAAAGCGGTACATTTATAAGAAAGCTCTTTTATTTGTATGCAGCATTCCGCTCTAGATTAATTTTTACTGTTTCCAATTTTTCTAAAGAAAGAATAGAAAAACACCTTAAAACAAAAAAAGAAATCGTGGTCACTTACAACGCCGTTCCCGACTGGTTTTCGCAAAAAGAAGAAGTCCTCTTAGAAAAGACAGAGCAGATTTTATTTGTAGGCAACATTAAAAAGCACAAAGGTCTTTCTGTCCTGCTCGATGCCTTCACAAAAGCTAGAAAAGAGGGATTAAAGGCCCAATTATTAATAACAGGAAATTCAGAAAATTTCAGAACAAGCGATACAAATATTTTTGAAAAACTTTCTGGCGAAATCAGTAAGGATGTGATTTTTACAGGAAAAATCTCTAATGAAGAATTAAAAAATCTCTACAAAAAAGTAAAACTTTTAATTCAGCCATCTTTTTATGAAGGTTTTGGAATGCCACCTCTTGAAGCTCTTTCTTTAGGCTGTCATGTTCTTATGTCCGACATTCCAGTTTTTAAGGAAATCTATCAGGATTTTCCAGTTACATTTTTTAAAACTGGTGATTCAGATGACCTTGCTCAAAAAATTATCACTGCTTATCAAAAATCAGATGAAGAAATTTCAATTCCAAAAAAGTATTCGTTTGAAAAAACATTTAATATCATCCATAGTAAAATTTCGCAGGAGTTAAAATGAAAGTAGCAATAGTACACGACTGGCTTGTAAATTATGGAGGAGCAGAACTCTTTGTTGAATACCTTTTAAAGCTCTATCCTGACGCAGAAATTTTTACACTTGTGTACAACAGAAAAAAAATAGGAAATCATTTTAAAAATAATATAATTCACACTTCAAAGCTTCAGAAATTACCTATGGCTTCTAAAATTTATACAAAACTTTTAAAATTTATGCCTTCCGCATTCGAAGCCTTTGATTTTACAGGTTTTGATTTAGTAATTTCTTCTTCATCCTGCTGTGCAAAAGGAGTCATTACTCCACCCTATGTCCCTCATGTAGCCTTTATCCATTCTCCAATGCGTTATGCCTGGGATTTATTTTTTGACTACCGAAAAAGAAGCGGAAAATTAACCCAATTTTTTATGAACCGATGGATTCCATCATTGCGGCTTTGGGATTTCATTTCCAGTCAAAGAATTGATACAATCATTGCAAATTCACAGTTTATAGCAAGAAGAATTAAAAAATTCTGGGCTCGTGACGCCAGAGTAATCTATTTACCGGTTGATGTAAGCCGTTTTAATCCATCAGAAGAAGATAGAGAAGATTACTATGTTGCTTTTAGTCGTCTGGTTCCTTACAAAAGAATAGACTTAGCCATCTCTGCATGTATGAAACTTAACAAAAAGCTTGTAGTAATTGGTGCTGGAAGTGAAATGGAAAACTTAAAGAAACTAGCTTCCGGTAATAAAAATATAACTTTTTTAGGAAGAGCTGCTGACGACCTTTTAGAGCATCATCTTCAAAGATGTAAGGCCCTTTTATTCTGCGCCGAAGAAGATTTTGGCTTCGTACCGCTAGAAGCCCAGGCTTGTGGTGCACCGGTTATCGCCTTTGGACGTGGTGGAGCTAGAGAAACAGTCATTGAAAATAAAACAGGTATTTTCTTTGATAAGCAGGAAACAGAATCCTTGTGCCAAGCTATAAAACAATTTGAAGAACTGGATTCTAAAAATGTTTTCAAAAAAGATGAAATTGTTTCTCATGCAAGAAGTTTCACAGAGGAAAGGTTCCAAAAAGAATTTGAAGAAGCTGTTCAGGATGCTAAAAAAATTGCCAGTTTAAAGTCTTATAGACAGTAATCTCTTTTTTAGTTAAAATAAACTGTATGACTTCTAAAGATTTCATTAGTTATTTCGAAAAAACTTACAGAAACCGAACCAGTTCTTTCCTATCTGGTCTCATGATTATGATAGCCGATTGTGTTGGACTTTTTTGTTGTATCGGTTTAGCCTTTCTCATCGTCAATATTATAAATCCACCAGTAATTAACTTTCGTTCATTTATATATTATTCTTTCTATTTTCCACTGATTCTTATTGTTTTTTACGCGGCAGGTTTGTACCCGGGAATCATGGTCAGCCCTTCAGAAGAAGTAAAAAAACTTACGCTTTGCTCTTTCTTCTGTTTTATGGGTATATCAATAAGTATCTTCTTTCTGGTTCGCTATCCAGTAAATCTTTCTCGTCAAAACGATTTTACTCGCGATATTCTTGTAAAAGACAGTAGTAATGGAGGTGTAATCTCAGCCTTCATCGTAGCAACCATTATATCTACGATAATTCTGCCAGGTACACGAGAAATCGCAAGGCACTTTTTAGGCAAATTCAATTTCTGGGGAGTTCCAGCCGTAATTTACGTAACAGGAAACAGTGGCGACGAAGTTATTCAAAGACTTTGCAAATTCAAACATCTTGGATACAAGCCGGCTATTATAATTGACAGCAATTCAAGTGAATGTTCCATGCATGGAGATATTCCTGTTTTCCCAGAAACCAAAGAAATTCTAAGTGTAATTAAAGCCCTTAACATAAAAGTTGCAATTATGTGCGATTATAAGGGGCAAATTAGACCTATAATGTCCAGCTACAGGTACACTATGAGTGTAGCACGGTCAGAAAACTATTTTGCTTCATCAATGAGTGTCCGCGATATCGGAGGAATTCTTGCAGCTTCCTCTACTCATTTTCTTACAAAACCAGGTAATCTTTTTATTAAAAGGTTAATTGATCTTTTTATTTGTATTGTTACAGCAATTTTAGTAATTCCTATTTCTATAATAATTGCAATTATTATCAAACTTACATCTCCAGGCTCTATTTTTTACGGTCATAAAAGAGTTGGTAAAAACGGTAAGATTATAAAATGCTGGAAATTCCGTTCTATGTACAAGAACAGCCAGGAAATGCTCGAAGAAATTCTTGCTAACGATCCTGTTAGAAGAGCAGAATGGGAAGCCGAAAGAAAATTTGTTGATGATCCTCGCGTAACTCCATTTGGAAAATTCTTAAGAAAAACAAGTCTTGATGAATTACCACAACTTTGGAATATTTTTATCGGAGAAATGAGTTTTACCGGTCCGCGTCCTGTAACTAAGGATGAAATAGAAAAGTATGGAGAAGATGCTGAATACGTACTTTCAGTAACTCCAGGCCTTAGCGGTATGTGGCAAATTTCTGGTCGTTCTGATACAGGATATGAAGAAAGAATTTTACTTGATACCTTCTATATTCAGAACTGGTCCGTTTGGCTCGATATATGGATTATCATTAAAACTATTTGGGTTGTTATCAACGGAAAAGGTGCTTATTAATGAAGAAGTTTCTCTCAACTGTTTTGTATTTTCTAATTTCAAGTGTTCTTTTCGCAGCTTCCTACAGAATCGACAAGGTTGAATATGTAATCGACGGACAAACAAAACGATATGCCTTGGAAACAAAAGAAAAAGTAGATAAAAAAAAGATTTTTTCCTCAGAAGACGAATTAGTTAATTACATCGAAGATTACAAAATGCGATTAAATAATCTTCGAGCTTTTGAAGAAATTAAAACTGATTTTACCGTTGGTAAAGAAGACGAAAAAGGAATTACTTCAGTTAACCTTCTTGTATATGTTGAAGACAGTCATCATCTTTTGCTGGTACCTTATCCGAAATATAGTTCATCAAGTGGTCTCAATGTAAAAATAAAGGCAAGGGATTCAAACTTTTTAGGTACATTGGAAACAATGTCATCTGACTTTCACCTTGAAATGTGTGGATCTAATCCAAATCCTGTAATAGGTTTTCAATTCGACTTTGATGTACCATTTAAATTAAGCATATTTGATGCAGTTTGGACAAACTCAGTTGCTATAGACTACGAAGCAGGACAGAGCTCCCCTTCATGGGATTTAAACACAGGTTTAAAGCTCACAAAAGATTTTGGAAAGTTTTCAATTGTAAACCAATTTAAGCAGGCCTCTGTAAGAAAAGTAGAATATGACTTTACAACAGATGACGGTACGATAGAAACTATCGACCAATTAACTTATTTTACTGAAAATTACATGCTAGCCCTTCCAATAACTTTACAAGAAATTCCAAACTGGGGAAAAGTTCTTTATACTCCAGCGGCAACTTTTGTTGCAAACTGGACAGCTGATGATATAGACGATTCTGTAAGAGATTCTATTGTAACCCAGGGCGTAGGACTTATGCAGTCCATCGGTACGGCAAGAATAAACTGGATAGGAAATTTCCGAAATGGTTTTGCAGGCACTTTAATGCAATCTTACACCTATGCTTTTACAAATAATACTTATACCACAGGATTTTCTGCAGAACTCTACTTTTACAAAGCCTTTGAAATTCCAATTAAAGATAAAACCTTTAATTTTGGTATAAACTCTCGCATATACGGTTTTGCAAATCTTAAAGGCTATTCTTCCTTCGGTGACAGATTGCGAGGTATTGTAAGTTCACAGAAATTCGATGCAGATTATCCAACAGATTTAACAGATACTGAAGCAGTTACAGATTATTTTTTGCTTACACATACAAATGCATGTTCTTCAAAAACCGCAATAGTCATCAATGTTGATTTTCCTATCAAATTAGGAACAATTCACTGGGCTGATGTACCTATTGCAAATAAAATAAAATATTCCAAATATTTTGACATGGAAGTTCAAATTTCACCATTTATTGATTTTGCAATTTTCCAAAACAAAGCAACTGGTACAATATTTAATCCCGAAGACGGTTTCCTTTCCGGAGGTATCGAAGGACTTATCTTCCCTCTTAAGATGAGGGGAATTAATATACGAGGAAGCATTGGTATTGATTTAAGCCGAAAAATGCCATATCTCAAAGGAAAATTCAACCAGGACTGGCGAGACTCTTCTGTTAAGAGTTATGAAATCTCAATCGGAATTGGACTTCATTACTAATTTAGTAGCTCTTCAAGGTAACATTGGCTTTTTTCCCGCCAATATTCTTCTGGAGCCAAGTCTTTAAACTCATTTAGCAACTGTAAGGTAAAAGTAATGCATTTGTTAGAATGAGCGTCATAAGCCAAGTTATAAAAACCCTGCCAGATTTTATTTTCAATGCCCCACTCTATTATGTCAGGGTACTTTGTAAGTTCATCAAAAAAATCTGAAAACTTTTTATAAGTGTACTCAGGATTTCTATCAAGCATAACACTATTAATCTTGGTAAAAGCTGTGATAACCCCAATTGATACAGCTTCCAGAGCTTTATATGATTCATTTTGACTTCTATAAAAATCAGAAAGGTCAAAATAGGCCTTAATTGCAAAAGCATTTTCATTTCGGTACAGAAGGAAAAACTTCTCTAAACAATTTTTCCTGTTAGATGCTATCGATTTTAGCATAGAATCAATAAAAACTTTATCCTGATAAACTTTATCTTTTGAAAGTATCAGTAAAAGTTCTTTTTCATAATCATCGAAATTTTCATTAATCAGGCAGAGATTTGCCATTTCGTACAAAATATCATACTTTTGGTCTGGAATATCCAGATTTTCACAATTATCTAATGCTGCCTGAAAAAACTTTTTAGATAGTTCGTACTCACCTTCAAGACAATAAATTTTTCCTATCATGAAATCTGCTTCAGGGTAAGAACTCAATTTTTTAATAAAATCTATTAAACCAGTTTTTATATCTCCCTGGTATTTTTTTGAATTTTTATTTCTATACCAGTCAATAATTTCCAGAGCTTCAAAATCCTGCCTTTCCTGTAAAATAGGAATCGATTCGTCAATGGAAACACCTACATATTTTACTTCTGCAGGTTTAAAAGAATTTTCAAGAAGAGAAATTTCGTTTTTTATCTTTTTTTCTCGGATTATTTTTGCTTGCTCTGCATGTGACAAGGCTAGTCCATAATCTTTATTTTCAAAATCTATTTTAGAATCACGAAGGGCAATTTCATCGCCGTATCTGGCAAGAAAATCGGAATCTGCAAAACAAGAGAGATTTATTACAAAAAATAATAGCAAAAGATAAAATATTTTTTTCATAATTTATAGCGAATTTAATTCTTCCTCAAATACTTTATCGGCATCTTCGGCTGCAATCGTTCGAACTATTTTACCTTTTTTAAAAATTATTGCTTTACCACCTGCTCCTGCTATACCCAAATCAGCATGTTTACCTTCACCAGGTCCATTTACAACACACCCCATAACTGCAACAGTCACATCTTTATCCATGGCAAGTAGCTTTTTCTGCCAACGATCAACAAAAGCATGTACATCAAAACCAACCCGTCCACAACGAGGGCAAGAAACAAGAGTAATGCCTCCTTTTCTCATTCCACATTCATGTAGAATTTCCCGGCCTGTAATAACTTCGTTTTCAGGAGTTGAAGAAAGACTTACTCGAATTGTATTTCCGATACCTTCTTTTAAAAGATGAGTAAAAGCCATCGTACTCTTAACTATTCCTGTAATTAAAGGACCAGCCTCTGTTACACCTACATGAAGAGGAATTTCGTATTTTTTTGCAAATACTTCGTTCGCTTCAATAGTTTCTGCTACAGAACTAGCCTTCATACTTACGACATACTGATCGAAATTCAATTCTTCGAAAACTGCACACTCCCTAGCTGCTGTTTCAGCAAGAGCCTGTGCACGGCTAATTTTACCACATTCAACACTTTCTGCTAAATCCTTAGGAAGGCTTCCTGTATTTACACCAATTCGTATCGCAGCACCCTTATCCCGGCAAGCATTTACCACTTTTTCCACCCTATCTCTGCTTCCGATATTTCCTGGATTTATTCGAATTGCAGCTACGTTACCTTTTAAACATTCCAAAGCAAGCCTGTAATCAAAATGAATATCAGCAACCAAAGGCATATCTGTTCTATCTTGAATAGCGATTAAACTTCTTGCACTTTGCATATCAGGAACTGCAAATCGAAGAATATCACAACCAAGAGCCTTTAAGTCATTTATTTTCTTTATGAGTTCTGTAAGGGCTTCCTGGTCATCGGCCATTTCAAGAATACCGTCTTTCCACATTGTCTGAATTGTAACAGGAGCTTCTCCTCCGATTGCAATTCTTTTTACATTACCATTACCACCTAAATATACAGTACGACTTTTCTTAAAAACTGAATCCATACAATCATTATACAACAAATTTAATTTAATTTCGATATGTGTTTTAAAGCAAAAAAAAGGCACATCTCAAAGAAGAGATGTGCCTACAAATCAGTTTATAAGTTAGGCAATCATAGAGAATACCATTGCGAAGAGGGCAACAGTTTCACAAAGACCTACTACCATGATGTACTGAGCAAAACCTTTTCCTGTTTCACCAAGAGCATCAGAACCAGCTGCACCAGCCTTTCCCTGAGAAATAGCAGAGAAACACATTGCAAGACCAGAAGCAATACCAAGGCCTAGAGCAAAAAGAGGATCCATAGAACCATCAGCAACCTTTCCTGTCATTGACTGCATAAGAAGGAAACCGTAAATTGTCTGTGTCAAAGGAGCACCAGCAAATACTGTAAGGATGAATGGAGCTGGTTTATTGTTTACATAACATCTTTTCCAAGCACCAATTGCACCCTGTCCGGCAATACCAATTCCGATTGCTGAACCAATAGCAGCAATACCCATACATACAGCAGCACCAAGCATTCCAAAATTCATAATTTAACTCCTATAGTCTAAAAAGACCGATAATTATATTTTTTGAGTTTATATTCAACTCTTTATTTTGCTTCCCGTTCACTGAAGGGAGCATATTTAAATCCAGACCATGACATTCCCAAGTGTGTTGAGAATTCAAGTGTATTTAATCGAACACCGTGAACAATAACTGAAAGCAAGTTCAAAATCATATTCAATCCATGTCCGAATACCAGAAGAGCAATCAAAGCTACAAACATGACAGCATGACCAACGAGAGGGCCTGCCATAGTATTTACAGTATTTGAAATTGCTGCTCCAGCAAGTCCAACCGCCCAAAGACGAATGTAAGATACGATATCGGAGAATACGTTTACAACTCCTAAGAGTACAGAAATGATTCCCTTAACGCTTGCCATTACTGATTCTGCCACACTTCCTTCATAATTACTGAAAATAAAGCTGAGAACAAAACCAAATGCTACAAGTCCGATTGAAACAGTTCCAATTGGAATACCGTAAATTACCTCTCCAAAACTGAAGATTGTAGAACTAACAACCATAGAAAGAACTACATAATACATACCCCACAACTGGAGCATTGAACCTAATTCACCAAAGAACTTCAAAGATTTGTGATAACGTCCCATTCCTTTTAAATGAGCTACAGAAAGCTGAAGGAATGCGAGTGTAAAACAGAAAATCTGAAGATTCTGTGCAGTAGTCAAAGTGCCCTTTGAGATATCATCAGACCAGAAAGGTAACCAAGTTACATCCGCATAAGCATTAGAAAGAGGTGCAACAGAAAGTTTTGTCAGCCATACAGGTAACTGTTCTGGTGTGAGTCCAAACCAAGTACAGGTAACAAGACCCCAAACCATTGTAGCTAAGCCCAGTAGAAGACATAACTGAAGCATAGGTGCAACTTTTTCACGCTTGAAAGCAGATTTTAAAATCATGAGTAATGAAACGACAGTTACAAGAAGTCCGTATCCACCATCACCAAAAATCATTCCGAAGAAAATAGTAAAGAAGAAGAGGAACCAGCCTGAAATATCATATTCATGATAGCCAGGAACAGTACCCAGGAAGTCTGTAAGAGGATAAATCAAACTTACAAACTTATTATTCTTAAGCTTTGTAGGTACATTGTCTTCATCGGAAGGATCACTGTAAGCCAAAGCCCAGCTATTTTCTTTAGAAGCTTTTTTCAATGCTTCCAATCCATCAACAGGAACAAAACCCGAAATCCAGGCAAGATCACTTTCTTTACCTTCTGATTCCTGTCCCATTCCTGAATAAATTGTTTCAAATTCAATATCACCTTCCAAAGTCTTTCTGAGTTCTTCCATTTGAGGAACATAAACTGCAAGTTTTACTAAGGAAGCATTAATAGAATCTATTTCTGCATTATCAGCCTTTACTCTTTCCTTTAATTTATCAGTAGAAAGAGTTGGAAGTGGAACTTCATATGCTTCTGCAGGTAAGTTTTCTGGCCGTTCATCTTTCGCATCAAGCAAAAGGAATCTAACAACCTTTTTAATCTTATTCACGCACAAGGTTTTGCAGGTGTCATCAATAAGACTGTATTTGTCTTCTGGGATTTCGAATAATTTAAGAGAAATATTTTTTTCTTTCAAATATTCTAATTCAGAAGGATTTACACCACCCCAGGCAGCAAGTCGTTCAATTTCAGCTGTATCACTGGAAATTTCTTCCATTAATTTCTTTTTCTGTTCAGTCAAAGCCAAAACTTCAGAAGATTTAGCTATAATTTCTTCATTAGAAAGTCTATTTGCTTTAGCGGCCTTTTTTGAAATCTTGATTTCACTCAAAATTGAAACCGCTGTCATAGCATTGTTAGAAGCTTCCTTGTAAGAAGCAAGCTGTTCACCTTTGCCTTCAACCTGTTCTAAATGAAGAACGCCAACTTTCTTAAGCTGTTCAAGAGCAGTTTTACGCTCTTTATTCAAGACAACCAAAGAGACTTTTTTCATAGGTACAATCATTCGTCAGCCTCCTTTTTTGCATCTCCAGCAGCCTGAAGTTTTTTCTTGGAAATTTTACTTCGAACTACGGCAGCAACCTGTTCGTCTCCAAGATAAACTGAAATTTTCTTAATATTTGCCTTTGTTTCTGGAATCTTAACCTTTTCAAAAAGATTTACACGCTGGGTTGTAGTGCGTAATTCCTTAGAAAGGAGTCTTACCTGTTCATCAAGAACTTCAGCTTCAAGATCCAAAGACAAAGCCTTTTCCATTCTGTCAGCAGCCAAGTCTATCCATAAAGGAGTTTCATACAAATCGTAATCGCCACGAGAAAAGTCAGCGCCTTCGTAAACAGGAATTGTAACACCGGCAATATTACCAACACCTTTTTTGATGTTTTTTACAGTAACCATGTCAGGCTTAAATTCCTCTGCTTCCCCGAATACGGAAATCCACTCATCGAATTCCTTTTCGAGGGCAACTCTTTTGGCACGAACTTCTTTGGCCTTAGCGTCAATTGTACGAATTTCTGTCTGGAGCTGCTGTTTTTTGAGCGTTAAAGTAGGAAGATAACGCTGGTACATTTTCAGCGCGTCTTTCTGAACCTTCTGCTCATTTTTAGTCAGCTTTATTTTTGCCATACAGTTTCCTTAATATAGTTAGTTCTTTGGCCAGTGTTTTTCAACCAAAGCTGTTTTAATACCTGTTTCAGATGGTTCAAAACAGTCAGCAAGGATTTTCCAACCTAAATCAAGAGCATCTTCCAGAGAAATATTTTTTGAAAGATCCATCATTTCCTTTTCAAATTCGGCACCGAATTTAAGAAGTTTTCCATCCCATTCGCTCATATTGAAACCCATGGATTTCTTTTCAAGAGTATCCTTGTAGTTTGCATAAAGACGAATCATACCATCCATCAATGAACGATGATCATCACGAGTCTTGTCGTTTACATTCTGCTTAAGTCGCGACAAGGAACCAAATGGTTCAATTCGACCACCCTTGAGGTAGTACTGACCTTCTGTAATATATCCAGTATTATCTGGAACCGGGTGAGTAACATCGTCACCAGGCATAGTTGTTACAGCAAGAACAGTTACAGAACCAGCTCCTTCAAAGTCAACGGCTTTTTCGTAGCGGCTTGCAAGCTGAGAATACAAATCTCCAGGATAACCACGATTAGATGGAACCTGTTCCTGTGTAATGGCAATTTCCTTCATTGAGTCTGCAAAGTTTGTCATATCAGTAAGAAGTACAAGAACATCCTTACCCTGAAGAGCAAACTGTTCAGCTACTGCAAGAGAAAGATCAGGAATCTTCTGACATTCTACTGTTGGGTCAGCGGCAGTATGCATGAACATTACAGTTTTAGAAAGAGCACCACCATTTTCAAGAGTATCTTTGAAGTAAAGATAATCGTCATATTTAAGACCCATACCACCAAGAACGATTACATCAACTTCAGCCTGCATAGCAATACGAGCAAGAAGCTGGTTGTATGGTTCACCGGAAATTGAGAAAATAGGAAGCTTCTGTGAAACGACCAATGTATTGAACATATCAATCATTGGGATACCTGTACGAATCATACGTCTAGCCATAATTCGCTTTGCAGGGTTTACGGAAGGACCACCGATTGCAACGAGGTTATCTGCAAGAGCAGGACCGTTGTCACGAGGTTCAGCCGAACCGTTAAAGATTCGTCCAAGAAGGTTATCACTGAATGAAACTTCCATGCGGTGACCTAAAAAGCGGATATGATCCCCAGTATTAACACCACGACCACCGGCAAAAACCTGAAGGGAAACGATATCACCTTCAATTTTATTTACTTCTGCAAGAGATTTACCAAATGCAGTTTCAATTTCTGCAAGTTCACCGTAGGCAACGTTGTCAGCCTTAACAGTAATAACGCTTCCGACGATGGATTCAATTTTGCTATAAATCTTACTCATTATTCACCACCTTTAAGCATTTCAACAGCTTCAGCTTTTACTGTACCCTTCTTAGAAGCGTATAATTCGTCGATTTCCTTTTCCTTTGCCTTGAAATCAGGAGAATCCCAAACGATGTAGTTCCAGTCAAGGTAAGTCTGACGGAGTTTATTAAAGAATGAACGAGCTTCATCTTTATCTGAAAGTTCAAAATCAGAAGCAAGAACATTCAAAACTTTTCTGAAAGTATAAGTCTGTCTTTCAACAGTAACGGCAGCATCAACTTCATCAAATGAGTTCTGCTGGAAATATACTGCATCAAGGAATTCGCTCTTCATATAGAGAACGAAGTCTTCTGTTGTAGTACCTTCTTCACCAACGACCTTCATCATCTGATTTACTTCAACACCAGCCTTAAAGATTTTTCTGGCATAAGCAACCCAGTCTTCACGGATAACAGATTTGTACTTAGACCATGATCCGATAGGGTCAATTGCAGGGAATTTACGAGCGTCTGAACGTTCGCGTGTAAGTCCGTGGAAACCACCAACAACTTTAAGAGTTGCCTGCGTTACAGGTTCTTCAAAGTTACCGCCGGCAGGGGAAACTGTACCACCAATAGTTACAGAGCCCTTAGAACCATCTCTTAAACGAACATAACCTGCTCTTTCATAGAATGCTGAAATATAAGATTCAAGATAAGCTGGGAAAGCTTCTTCTCCAGGGATTTCCTCAAGACGACCAGACATTTCACGCAAAGCCTGAGCCCAACGAGATGTTGAATCGGCAAGAAGTAATACATGAAGACCCATCTGACGATAGTATTCTGCCAAAGTAACCGATGTATAAACGGATGCTTCTCGGGAAGCAACAGGCATTGAAGAAGTATTACAGATAATTACTGTACGCTTCATCAGTGATTCACCTGTACGAGGGTCTTTAAGTTCTGGGAATTCCTTAATTGTTTCTACAACTTCACCTGCACGTTCACCGCAGGCAGCGATAATTACGATGTCTACGTCTGCATTTCGGGATGTTGTATGCTGGATAACAGTCTTACCTGCACCGAAAGGTCCAGGAATACAATATGTACCACCCTTAGCAACAGGGAAGAATGTATCGATAAGACGAGTTTTAGTTACCATTGTTTCTGTTGGTGCAAGTCTTTCTGCATAACAGTCAACGGCACGCTTTACAGGCCATTCAAAGCACATTGTAAGAGTATGGTCATTTCCCTTTTCATCTGTGATTACAGCCATTTTATCAGTAATTTTATAAGAACCAGCAGCTGTAACTTCTTTTACTGTATATGTTCCAAGAAGTCCAAATGGAACTAAGATTTTGTGATTAAAAGGTCCTTCTGGAACAGAACCGATTGAATCACCTCTCTGAACTTTATCTCCTGCCTTAACAGAAGGAGTCCAGTCCCATTTAGTATCCTTGTTAAGAGGATCTACATAAACACCTCTTTCAAGGAAGAATCCTGCTTTTTCAGCAACTAATGGAAGTGGGTTCTGAAGACCATCATAAACCTGTCCCAAAAGTCCTGGTCCAAGAAGTGCCGAAAGCATGTTTCCTGTAAATTCAACAACATCTCCAGCTTTAATGCCCTGTGTCATTTCAAAAATCTGCAACTGGGCAACATCACCGCGGATTCGGATAACTTCACCACGAAGTTTTTTGCCTTCAACATTAACGTAGGCAACTTCGTTCATGGAAATATTTCCGTCAAATTTAACAGAAACCATGTTTCCATTGATACCGACTACTTTACCTTTTGTTTCTGTCATTATTTTTCTCCAAGAATAGTATCATAGATTTTGTGATAAGAATCTGTTCCCTTTTCCTTATCAAACTTCTTAATGCGTTCTAATAACATCAAGCGAATTCCATAAGCAAATACAGCATCAGTTGAAAAACTGTCTAGTGGCTGCATATTGTTAAGAACTCCAAGCCGATATTCATAGAGAAACTGTTCGGCAGAAAGAGGACTATCCATTCCAACAGCTGTTCTAGCAGCCTGAACGATGTCTGCAGAAATAGAAACAGGTATAGAACCTGCATCTTTCTTCATTTTTTGTGCACGAACCTGAGCTAATGCAAAACGCAATGCTCTTTCATTTGAATACCAGGCATCAAGGAAAGAAGAACCCGTTGATTCAAGTTCTCTAGACGGTAAAAGAGAAAGATTATTTAAAATAACTATATCTTTTTCATCGAGAAAACGAGAACACAAATCCCTGTAATATTTTTCGGTTATAGGCAGAGTCGATTTTTCTCCAGCAGCAGAAATATCAGGAAGCTGCGAAACCAAATAATACTGTTCTTTCACTAATTGCTTCCTTTTGCTGCATCTTTCATCAAAGCAGCTACACGTGGATTTAAGTAAGCAGAGAACAAATCTGCAACTGATTCTGCTGAATAATCATAGTAAGCAGCGCCATTATTTACGCCGATTCTAAATCCTGCAGAGAGAGACTTATCAGCCTTAATTTCAAGACCTTTTGCAACTTCAGCTTTAAGAGAAGCCTTAAATTCTCCTTCCAAAGTTTTCAAATCTTTTTCGCTCAAAAGAACTGAAAGCTCAGAAGCATCGGCATTCTTAGCCCAGGCTTTTACAGTTTCTGGAACCAAAGTTTTCATCAAATCAGCGGAATAAGCTTTAGCCGATTCTGCCTGAATAAGTCCATCAAGTTCTGCAACAAGTGAATCTCTAAAACCTAAAAGCATATTACGACAAGCCTGAGTAACAGCATCATTACTAGCCTTCTCAAGGCGTTCTATTTCAGCCTTTGCATTCTTAATAAGCTCTTCGGCCTTTTTTTCAGCAGCAGCAATCTTTGAATCAGCATCTTTCTGAGCCTTTTCAACGATTTCTGCAGCTGTTTTTTCTGCGGCAGTTACACCGTCCTTTTTAATCTTATCAATTAACTCTTGTAATTGGATATCCATTTCAACCCCACTATTTTAGTCAAAATATATGTTTAAATAATAATCTCAATTAACTGAAAACACAACCAAAAAAAGGAAAAAAATAAGTTAATGAGAAATCTGAAAATGAAGAAAAAAAATTAAATTCGGCCTTCAAGGGTTAAGGCGAATTGTACTTCGGTAGTTGAACAGGAAAGTTCTGTAGCTATATCTTCTATAGAATTACCAAAATCATATAATTTTATTATATCTTTCTTGAGATTATCATGTCTGTTTATTTTCAAAGGGCTTTCATTTTTATACACTTTTGGTGAAATAAGAGGTATTGACGCATAAGCAGCACCATCGCTCTGAACATGAACAGTTGTCTCTTTATTTAATAGAGAGTTCTCTTCATCAAACAATGACTTCTGACTTTCATCCTGAGTCGGCTTTGTTTGAGAATTTTTATCCGGAACTACAGAATAACTAGTAGAAATTCTTTTACGGCTATTTTTTTTATAGGCAGATTCTGCTTCCTTTTCTGAATAGAGCTGTTTATTGAGTTCTGAAAGGCCTATTCCCTGCTTTTCAAGATCTGCCAGTAGCTTAATTTTTTTTTCGGCCTCAACTATAAGTTCACTTAATCGACTTGCTGCGTTATCAGAAACCGTAATTGAAGTATCAACATTTCTATTCAAATCTCTAATTATTTTATTGAGTTCTTCTTTTGTTGAATTGATTACATCATCAGTAGAAAACAGTCTTTTAAATTTAGAAAGAAAGAACAGCCACATTAAAACATTAAATAAACATAAAATAATAATGAAAACTAACAAAATTACCTCGTTATATCTATGTGCTGTCCTAAAAAATCTTCTTTAAGACGATACTTGTCCGAATTTTCTTTTTCTTCATCAGGATTTTCCTGAGAATCTTTATTATTAGATTTTTTATGTTGCAAAGAAGCTCCATTACGACCGTTCTGGTTTACTCCTGCAGATTTTGAGTCTTCACCGGTTTGCTGAACTTTTTTTGACTGTTCTGTATTAGTTTTTACAACATCAGCCTGCTGCATTGATTTAGCCAGCTGGACTCCCTGTTCCACATGCGACACCTGTTTGGCAACGTTGGAAATCTGAGAGTACATAGTTTGTAAATCGATCGGTTGAACACCCATTAATTATATCCTTCAGGTCCCTTTGTAACATCAAGAGAAGGTGGTTCGTACTTTCCTCTCTTTGCAAAAGCATTTTCATAATAGAACACACAACTGTTTACATCTGTTATAACTTCATCCAGTACATCGCGTATATATATTTTTGTACCAGCATATGTTGTTCCTTCTACCTTAACCTTACCTACGGCCTTTAATTCCCTTAAGTGAGCCTGAAGAGATTCAATTTCTTTATTCATCTCTGAATTTTCATTCAAAATTTCATCTTTTCTAGACAAGAACTTTCTAAGGTTTTCTTCCTTATCTTTTGGAAGGGATTTTCGTATCTTTTTCTGATTTTCCAGAGTAGAAATATCCAATTCTAGATTTTCAAGTTCTTTTACGAGTTCACCCTGAGCTTTCTGCAAATCATCAAGTTTTTTCTTAGCTCTTGGGTCAATACCAACAGAAAGAGTTGTTGTTGTACCACCTCCAGGAGAACCTAGAGTACGTGCACAAATTTCCTCAGTTGCAAATAGAGTACCACCGGTAATTTGAGCTTTTTTACCGTAAGCTACAATATTCTTCATTGCTGTTATATCACAGTTCATTAAAGAATCTGTAGCAACAACATTTTCTTCGACTTCGATTTTTGTTTCCTGAACGAACTTACACCAAAGAGACTTACCGGCTTTGATATACCCTTCATTTTTGCCGAATACACCTTGGTGAATGATAATATCCCCGGTTTCAGACTCGATATGACATTTTCCGACAGAACCGCCTATATCAACGGAACCTGTAGCTTTTACATCAAATCCGTCTTCAACATTGCCTTTGATGATAACAGAACCGACAAATTTAACATTTCCAGATTTAATATTAACAGCATCCAGCATAAGAAGAGGTTCTACAGTAATCTTATCATTTACGAAAAGAACCTGACCGTCTACCGATGCAATTATATTTACTCCGTCCTTATCGAATTCTACATTCTGACCTAGAGTCACATTGATATCTTTACCATTTTTTGCCTCAAGATAATGACCGTAAAGTGTTTTTCCACCCTTACCTCTTGTTGCTGGAATTTTTGTCGCAAGAACCTGTCCGGCAACAACATTTTGAATTTTATTTAATTCCTTAAAGTCTACATTTCCAGTTTCGGATTCACGAGCTTTAAGTTTATTCTGATCAGTTTCAAAGTTATATTGAATATAAGAATCTTTTCCATCTTCAGGAAGCACTGCGGACGCAACTTCAAAAGGCGTTGAATAAACAGGATTGTCGACAAATTCTTTAATTTTTTCAGCATCAATACCACAACGAATACCTTGAGATTCAAGAGCAGTATAAATTTTTTCGTAAGTCAAATCAGAACCACTCATAGCAGGAGCGTCAACGATAATATTACCGTGCATTTCATCTTTTGAAACTTCTACAGCAACAATAGAATCGGCAGAAACTATATGCTTATATGAACCAACGGTTTCATATTCTCCGTTTGTTCCATTAATTACAAATTTAGCGATTGCTTTTTCATCAAATTCAATAGTATCTGGACGCTTTACCGCATCCATAACTTCTTTTTCGTTTACAGGTGAACCATCGCCAATAGGTAAAAGAACTTTTAATTTAATTGCATCCCCAAAATGCCTTACATAGAACAAACCGTCACGATTTACAATAGTTTCGGCTTCAACAGAACCATCCTCAGAAAAAATGATGTCACCGGAAGCACTTTTCTTTGCTGAAGAAAGAGCAGGGTTTTGATAAATACGCAGTTTCCACGGCTTTTTTCCAATTCCCAAAAATCCTTGACTGCCCTTTTCAAGCACTTCAAATTCAAGCGACTGAGATTTTGTTTCAAGCTGAACCGCAGCATCTGCCAAAGCCTCATCAACAGAATCAGCATTAACTTCAACAGAAGTTAGTTTACTGTCAATATTGAGGAGTTTCTGCATTGTTTCGCGTATTTTATCTAAGGAATACATTATTACATAATACCTTTGCGTAAATTAGTGAGTTTTGCTCTTAATCTAAGATTTGCTTTTGTATGCAACTGGGAGATTCTAGATTCACTAACCTTTAGAAGCTCACCAATTTCTTTAAAAGTCAAATCTTCATGGTAGTAAAGAACGATTACCATTTTTTCTTTTTCTGGTAACTCTGTAATTGCCTGAATTATAACTTTTCGAATTTCTTCGCGTTCAGCTATTACATCAGGATTTAAACTATTAGGAGCTTCTATAGTATCCCCTATAGGAGTACTGTCATTTTCATCCCCGGAATACCAAACTTCATTCAGAGAAAGGATACTGGTTCCTGACACTTTCATAATTGTCCGGTGATAATCATCTATACTCATATTCAAAGATTCTGCAATTTCGGCATCAGAAGCAGTGCGTCCAAGACGAGCTTCAAGATTAACGATAGCATCTTCTATTTCTCTTGACTTTTGACGAACAGAACGAGGAACCCAGTCAATTTCTCTAAGTTCATCAAAAATTGCACCGCGAATACGAGTTACTGCATAAGTTTTAAACTTTACACCCTTTGCCGGGTCATACTTATTTATAGCATCAAGAAGGCCAAACTGACCAAAACCAACTAAATCGTCAAACTCAACACTATTAGGCATGCCAACAGCTACCTTACCTGCAACATATTTTACCAAAGGCATATACTGGCGTATAAATTTATCACGTAATTTAGCTGATTTTGTTTTGCGGAATTCTTCCCAAAGCAAATCTTCTTCTTTTTCATCATTGACAGATTTTTTAATCTCGGTCTGCTCGTTTACCTGTACGTCAATTGATTCAGCTGAAATATTTTCCATAAATAAACCTTACCTTATTTTTACTCTTTTGCTAACAGCGTACTGATTGCTTTTGCCATTAGTTCAGCATCTTTTCCATCAGTGACTTCTTCTGCTGAAATGCCGGACGATGACGAACTTTCTGAAAAACTGGATTCCTCTACAGCTTCTTCATTTGACGAAACCATGGAAGCTGGGACTGAGGTATATCCAGACATATCTTCAAGATCTGGCAAAGTGTCTAATTCTCCTTCTTCTGCTCCTTCGTCCGACTCTGGGGAAACAGAAGAAACTTCTTCTTTTTTTATATCATTATGCGACTTTGCTTCAGTTCCTGTTAAATTAGAAGGAGTTTCTCCTAGAGAAACTGGAATAAAGCCGTTATTTGTACCATTGAAATTATTGGAATTCGAACTGCTTGAAGAAGCAGCATTTGCTTGAATTACAGCATTATGTGCACTATTTTCAGAAACTGTCTCTGAATTAGTCTGCGAACTTGGAGATGTAGAAGTCCCAGATGATTTTACCACATCAGAAACATCATCAGGCTCAAGCATCTGCCTGTTTGGACTTACAACAAACTGGGAAGAATTATCTTCCGCTGGTAAATCTTCGTCCTGAACAACAATATCAACTGAATGGGTGGATGAGGAATCTTGAGGGGCAGTCTGTCCAACCGAAATTTCTGAAGAATAATCAGAATCAAAATTAAAGAATTTTGCAACTATAAAATTAATACCAAAAGCTAAAATAGCAAAAATTAAGGCAAAAATAAAGGCATGAATCAAGATACGCCCAAAAGTATTTCCTACAGCCAAAGTACCGGAAATAAGTGACAGTAAAAAGCCAAATATAGCAAAACCAATGATGAATTTTATGCCTTTCATTTTACCTCCCACTCATTTTCTTTCATTATATATCATAAAACCATAAAAAGACAGTTAAAAATTAGTCTCGTGGCTTTTTTCCAAGAAATTTCTTAAGAAAACTAGATACACCATCATTTCCTGTGATATCAGTTTTTTCAATTCTACCGACAATATGTTTCAAACAGACTGACGGTTTACATGTAGGATTTATGACTATAAAAGGTTTTTGTCTGATAACAGATGCCTGAACAAGAGGATCATCATAAACAAACCCAATATATTCAACTTTGTATCCTAAAAATTGACCAACAATTGTGATAATTCTATCAGAAATTCTTTTTCCTTCATCAGCGGAATGAACACGATTTACAAGAAGTTTTAAATTTACCTGGTGATCAATTATTTCGGTTGTAATGATTTTAATAATGCCATATGCGTCAGTAATTGCTGTAGGCTCTGGAGTTGTAACAACATAAACTTCATCAGCTGCAGCAACAAACTGAAGAACATTGTTAGCAATACCAGCTCCAGTATCAATAATAATAATATCTGCATTTTCAAGTGTACTGAATTGTTTTGCAAAATATTCAAGTTCTTCAACTGTCATATTTGCAATTTTAGAAAAACCATTTGCTCCGGCAATAAATTTTATTCCAAACTCTGTGTCCAGAATAATTTCTTTCATGGTCTTCTTTTTATTGATTACATGCATAAGGTTATATTGAGGTACAACATTCAAGAGAACATTGACATTTGCCATTCCCAAGTCGCCGTCAATAAGAATTACCTTTTTTCCTAATTGAGCATAAGCAATCGCCATATTTACAGAAATATTGGTTTTACCTACACCCCCCTTACCGCTTGTTATAGCAATAATTCTTGTTTTATGACCATCTGATACGCCGCCCTGAATGAGTTCGCGCAAATCTTCTGCCTGTTCTTCCATCTTATTCTCCAAATTTATCTTCAATATGAATTCTATCTACTTCAAAATTTTCAAGCCGGATTAAAAAATCAATCGGATTTGCTTTCTGAATGCAGTGTCCAACCTTCTGTCCGTTTGTAATATATGAAATACATTTATTTTTTTCGCTAATAGCGCTGATTACATTTCCATAATGATTTGATTCATCACATTTAGTAATTATAACAGATTTATACCCAAAAGGCTCATAATTCTGCATAATATTGACCAAATCACTTGCCTTAGTCGAAGCCATTACCGCAAGATACACTTCTGGATTCATACCAGGAACATCCAGAGTTGCTTTCATCGCTCCAATATGAGAAGAATCATTAGGACTAAAACCACTTGTATCAATAAAAATCATATCCACTGAATTACGAACAGATTCGTAGATTTTCTTTACGTCATCAACATTTTCTGCTTTCTGAAGTTCAAGATTGAACATATCAGCCCAACGGGAAAGCTGTTCAAAAGCTCCGACTCGCATTGTATCTGTTGTAATAAAACAGAGCTGCAATTTTTTTGAATTAGATTTAGCGGCGATGACATTCTGTGCTGCCAGTTTTACAAGAGTTGTCGTTTTTCCAACTCCTGTAGGACCTACAATAATTACAGTACGAGGCTTTCTGATAGAAACTTCGTGTTCAACCCTTATATCTTCACCAATCCAATCTACAACGCTTCTCTGAACACGGGAAAAATCGTCAAGTTTTTCCAAAGAAAAAGTAGATTTAATCTTATTTTTGATTTTTTTAATGTAACTCAGAGTAAATTCATTTTCTGCAAGTAAATCTTCGATTTTATCTATAGAAGAATGAGAATCATCAGCTGAAGAAACAGAATTTATGGATACAGGCTTTTCGTCTATTTTGCGGTTAATTTCCTGAAGCTGACGAGACAATTCATTGATTTGAGAAGTTAGCGCAGATGAAGGCTGAGCAGTTTTTTCCGAAAGTTTTTTTAACAAATCTTCCTGCTGTTTAGAAAATCTGCTGGCTTCATTTTCCTGCTGACTTTGATAAGACGACAAAGGATAAAGAGGTCTTGATGGCCCTGAAGAAATATCTTTTGTAATGTAACTTACTTCCAGCAATTCCCTAGGAAAAAGACCTAAGAAACCTCCATCGAGAACTTCCCTTTTATTTACAATTTCGTAACCTTGATGATATTTCCTGAAGAGTATATCACGGGCTTCATCAATATTTTTTACGAATAGTTTTTTAACTGGATAACTTTCACTAATCGATCTCATTTTTTTTTAATTTACCCCTTCTTCCGTAATTTCTCCAAGTACTTCAAGTGAAATAGAATTTCCCGCTGCAAGAATTTCTTTATCAGAAATAACCACGAGCCCTGGCATTTCTCTTTCTATAGAGTAATGTACCAAAAGTCGAACAACACTGGAACACATTATTACTGGTAAATAGCCCATGGCTCTTACACCCTGAATTGTGTCACTTACAGATTTTATCCAAGCCCTTCCATCTACAGGATCAAAGGCTACCATAGGCTTAGAGCCATCCTGAGGATATTGTGCATGGTCAAGAATCTTTTGCTGCCAGTTTTGAGAAACGTTAATAACCCTCAAACGAGAATCTTCGTCCACATACTGCATACAAATCTGAGTTCCTAAGGCTTCCCTTACCTTTTCAGTCAATTCCCAAGGATTTCCAATTACAGAGCCGAAACGAGAAACAGTTTCCAAAATGGTAACCATATTTCGAATTGAAACCTTTTCGAGCAAAAGTCCCTGTAAAATTTCCTGAAGTTCGCCGTAAGAAAATTTTCTTTTGCTTCCGTTAAGAACTTCATCAACAACAATAGGATTAGTTTTTTCTGTATCCTTAATAAGAACAGAAACTTCTTCTCTTCCCAAAATATCTGAAGCATGATTCTTAATAATCTCTGTTATATGAGTTGCAACAATTGTCGGAGGATCTACAACCGCATAACCGGCCTGTTCAGCGTCTGCCCTTTCTGTTTCAGGAACCCATATAGCAGGCATTCCAAAAGCAGGATCGCGAGTTGCCTCACCTTTTAACTCTTCTGTAACCGCTCCGGTATTCATACACATGTAGTAACCCAAACGAATTTTACAGCGACCTACTTCAATTCCACGGATTTTAAAACTGTATTCATTTGGATCAAGATTCATATTGTCTATAATTCGTATTTTTGGAACCGGTAAACCTAAATCAAGGGCAATTTCACGGCGAATTCTTGAAATTCTTTCAAGAAGTTCCGCCCCCTTATCCTTATCTACCAAAGGAATAAGAGCAAATCCCAATTCGAGAGAAAGTGGATCCAGGTGAGCAACAGAATCCTGTTCGGCATTTGAGCCTTCTGCATTTTTTCCTGCAGAGGCCTTTGCGGCTTCAGCTTCTCTAGCTTTAAGTTCCTCAGATTTCTTTTTGCTTGAAAGTGAATATCCATACCATACAAGTCCTCCTCCGATAGGAAGAAGAAGGAATTGAGTTCCATTCTGGAATATAAATCCCATTATAATAAGAACAAAGCCGACGATAACATATATAATTCCGTCGATTGAAAATTCTGAAATGATTTTAGTTCCCAAAGTATCATCGGATTTATCACCGGTGACAAGGATACCTGTTGCAAAAGAAAGCATGAGTGAAGGCAATTGGCTCAAAAGTCCATCACCAATCGTTAAAGTAGAATAAAGATTTAAGGAAGACTGAAAATCAAGCTTATGCTGAACCATTCCAACAATAAATCCACCGATTAGGTTTACAACAGTAATAAAGATACCTGCCATAACATTACCGGAAACGAATTTACTGGAACCGTCCATATTAGAATAAAAGTCGATATCACGACGGAGTTCTTCCTTCATTCTGTTTGCTTCTTCATCTGTGATAGAACCATTAGCCAGCTGATTGTCAATATCAAACTGTTTTACAGACATAGAATCCAAAGTAAAACGGGCAGCAACTTCTGAAACTCGTCCGGCTCCTTTAGTGATTACGACAACCTGAACTACAATCAGAATGATAAAGATAACAAAACCGATTACAAGGTTATTTCCCGCTACAATATTTGCAAAAGCCTGAACCATTGCACTTTGTGTACGCTGAAGAGCTGCTGTTGAACTACCTTGAGCAGACAAAATCAATCGTGTAGAAGAAATGTTTATTCCTAAACCGAATAAAGTTACAAAGAGAATAACTTGAGGAAATGATGAAAAACTTGAAGCTCTTGGAGTATAAATTACAGTAAGAAGTATAGTAATCGACAGAGCAAGATTTATTATCATGAAAAAATCTATAAAAACTTTTGGAAGGGGTATAACTAACATGACTATTACAACAACAGCCATTACACCAACCATATTATTTTTAATTATGGTAAAAAAATTCCCCTTATTTTCGTTTGCCATTCAGATCCCCACCCATAAAGCAAGCTTCTAATTTTTATT
Organism: Treponema sp.; assembly: GCA_024693045.1. Lineage (GTDB taxonomy): Bacteria > Spirochaetota > Spirochaetia > Treponematales > Treponemataceae > Treponema_D. The sequence goes on along the minus strand of JAILLQ010000039.1, from coordinate 82,150 downwards.
ATTTTTTAAAATCTCTGCATAAATATTTGCAAGAACAGAAAAATACTTCTCTGGTATTATATCACCAACTTCTGTTTCTGCATAGAGAGAACGCGCCAGAGGCTTATTTTCAACAATCGGAACATTATTTTCACTGGCTATTCTTCGCATCATCAAGGCAACTTCATCCTGCCCCTTTGCAGTTATCTGAGGAGAAGCATTAACTTCTCTTTCATACTTCATGGAAACAGCAAAATGAGTAGGGTTTGTGATAACTACATCAGCTTCCCTTACAGCTTTCGGCATATTCTGTTGAAGGATTTCCTTCTGTTTTTGCTTGAGACGACTTTTTACTTCCGGATCACCTTCCATCTCCTTGTATTCCTGTTTTACTTCATACTTTGTCATTTTCATAGATTCCATAAATTCCCTACGATTAACAAAGTAGTCAGGAATGGCAATAAGCAGAAAAATTACAGCAGCAACCACAAGTAAAGTCGCTCCAATTTTACTAACAAAAAAAACATGGGACAAAATACTACCGTTACCTCTTTGAATAACAGAAATCAAATCAGGTATGTATTTTCGAATCAAAAGATAAGCTACAAAAACGATGACTGCAACTTTGCCAATTGATTTTGCTATATTAAAAACACCTCTTACAGAAAACATGGTATTTTTAAAATATTCACCAAACTTTGGAAGAAGCTTTGAAAATTTTGGTGTAATTACTTTTAAGCTGAAAAGCCAGCCTCTGTTTTGAATTATATTTCCCATGATTCCTGCAACAATTCCCACGAGAATAATCGGAAACACAAGTTTGGCAAAATAATTGACAAATACCATAAAGAAAGCATGACCATTTACTTCCGGAGAATTTACCCGTTCAAAGAAAAACTGCATGATTTCTTTACATCCAAAAAAGATGCTTTTTGCAAGAAAAATTAAGGTCACAAGAGAAAATAAAAAAACTAGAGCAGAGTTCAAATCCTGGCTCTTAGCAATTCGACCTTCTTCACGAGCCTTTCTTAACTTAAGCTCAGAAGGCTCTTCTGTTCGACCTTCGTCTTCGGCAGCAAACCACTGCAAATCAATTTCAAAAGAGAAGTCTTTTAATTTTTCCTGTCTAGAGAAAAAAGCATCATTTTTTAATGGAGTATACATCAGGCTCCTCCTTTTCCTAAAGAAGAAAAGAAAAGCAGAAGATCTGAAATTCCTGTGTTAAAAGAACGTGAAAAGAAATCAAACAGATGAGGAAAAATTACTACTAAAATTCCAAAAGACAAAAGAATCATTACAGGAAATCCTTCCGAAAGAAGGTTCATCTGAGGAGCAGCCTTTGATAACAAACCTGTACAAATAGTAATAAGAACCAAAGTCCCCATTATAGGAAGAGCAATTAAAAAAGCATCTGCAAAGAGATTTGACAGACCTTTAATTAAAAAAGTTATCAACCGGTCTCTATTTTCTATGAGGCAAAAAACATTAAAACTTTCAACAGTATATGAAAGTCCCTGCAAAAAAATTTTTTGAAAGAATTTTATTTGTAAAAAAAGCAGAACAGAAGCAAAATTGAAGAACTGCCCTAAAAGAGGATTTTCTACCTGAGAAAGCTGATCATAGGTTGAAGCCGCAGAAAATCCCATCTGAAAGGCGAAAAACTGAGCCGCCGTACTAAAAGCTGCAAATATAATTGAAACGTAAAAACCAATTATTACACCGATTATCCCTTCACCCAAAAGCAAGAGCATATAAATTAAACTAAAGGCACCATCTTCTTTTATATAAACTGAATAGGCAGAATAGTCAGCAAAAGCCATCAATAAATAAGAGAGATAACCTACAAAAGCAATTTTTGCAGTTCGTGAAACTGTGCGCATAGAAAAGAGGGGTAAAGTAAATACAAGACCAGCTACTCTAACAGCAATTAAAAGAAATATCGGCGCTGAATCAACAATCTCATTTATCATAAGCTACTCTAAGCCGCCAGCATCGGAATTAAATTAAAAAGACCTTCTGTATAAGCCTTTAAATCCTGGAACATAAGACCGCCCAAAAGTGCAATAACGATAAGAATAGTTATAAATTTCGGCAAAAAAGTTAAGGTCTGCTCCTGAATCGAAGTAACAGCCTGAAAAATAGCTACTATCAGACCAATAATAAGAGCTGCAGAAAGTACCGGTAAAATATGCAGGAAAATATGGAGTATCCCCTGCCTCATCAGATTAGATACAAAACCAATCGTAACTTCCATTTATACCTCCTATTTAACAACCGAATTAAACAGCTGAGTAGTTAATAGTCCCCAACCATCAACTAAAACAAATAACATCAGTTTAAATGGCATAGAAATCTGAACAGGAGGAAGCATCATCATTCCCATACCCATTAAAATAGAAGCAACTACCATATCTATGATAATAAATGGTATATACAAAATAACCCCGATTTTAAAAGCGACGGTTAATTCGTGTAAGATATAAGCTGGTACAAGAACATAAGTTGGAACTTCAGACAAATCTTTAGGCTTATCAAGTTTTGCCATAGACATAAAAGTAGCAATATAATGAGTATCTCTTTCCATCTGACGATACATAAAAATTCTAAGAGGAGCTTCAGCCCTGTGATATGCTTCTTCAAGTCCAATCTGTCCATCATTCATAGGCTTAAATGAATCATTATACATGTCCGTAAATACCGGCCACATAATAAAAAGAGTCATAAAAAAAGCAATTCCATTAAGTACCGCAGTCGGAGGAACCTGCTGAAGGGACAAGGCTCTTTTAATAAAATCTAGTACAATTGAAAAACGCAAAAAACAGGTAAGTAAAATCAAAAGACTAGGCGCCAGACTCAAAACAGTCAGCAAAACCATAAGGCGAACAGAAAAAGCCACTTCCCTGCCGCTTTGTGGTTCGGTTATATTTACAGAAATATTAGGAATATCAGGTACTTCTGCAGGACGAACATTACGACCCATTTCTGTACGCCCCCTAGTAGCCCCCTGAGGAAAATTTGATTGAGCAAAAAGACCACTTGTAAAAAGAAATGAAAAAGCAAGAAGGAGAAATAATTTTTTATATAATTTACCAAAAAACATTTTATTCCCCGCCGTTTAATCTATCTCTTTGTTTTTTTAGAAAATCACTTGCCTGGTTTTTTACACCAGAAAAAACACCACTTTCACTTCTAGGTCCATTAGGCATAAAAATATCAAGAATATCCTGAAAGTTTTTAGGTTTGGAAGTTTTTTTCTGAGAATCAGAGTAAAGATTCATAGCCTGAACCAACTCAACATCATCGATTTTACTGATAAGATTTACTGAATTATCAGAAACACCTACAAGAAATGCAAATTTGTCAGTTAATGTAACAACCTGAACAGATTTTCCAGGAGCTAGATTTATAGAAGCAACTTGTCTTAAAAATTTATCATCACCAGGATCAACAGAAACTGATTTTCTAAGAAAAAACAAAAGCACATAAATCAGAGCCACAATAATTACTAAAACAAATACGACTCTTAAGACTACAAAAAAAGAAAGTTCACCAGAAGCCCCTTTAGTAGACTCTTCAGTCTCTTCAAAATCAAGAGCAATAGTAGACTCTTGATCAAGAGAAGATGTTTGAACTTCCTCAACATTATCCAAAACAAATTGAGATTCGCTATTCTCAGATGAGTCCTGAGAATAAAAATTAAATGATAAAGCTGACATTGCGATAAGCAATGTCATAATTTTAAGAATTTTACTCAATTTTCCCCCACCCTGAAAAATTAAGATTATTAGTGTAAGTCTGAAACTCTTTCCAAAGGAGAAAGAATTTCTGTTACGCGGACACCAAAGTTTTCGTCGATAACTACGACTTCACCTTTAGCAATCGGCTTATGGTTTACAAGAATATCAACAGGTTCACCGGCAAGCTTATCTAGCTCAATAATCGTACCTTCACCCATACCAAGAATATCTTTAATTTGCTTCTTGGTACGACCGAGTTCTACGGTCATTTCCATCTGAACGTCCATGATAAGACTGATATTTCCCTGTTCACCGCTGGCATTTGCCCCCTGTAAACTAGGATACTGAAGAGACTGAACATTTGGTACATTCATACCCATATTCTGTCCCATACCAAAGCCCATCATTGCGCCCATTGGCTGCTGCATTCCCATATTAGGCATTCCATAGCCCATCTGGTTCATAGCGCCCATTGGCTGCTGCATTCCCATATTAGGCATTCCACCCATTGGATTCATACCAGCCATTGGCTGCTGCATTCCCATATTAGGCATTCCGCCCATTGGCTGCTGCATCTGATCCATTCCGGCACTTCCATCGGCTGCTCCCAAAGATTCAAGTTCGGCAGTTCCACCACCGTAGGCGTTACTAATCTGTTCAGCAGGTTCACCGCCAATACATTCCCAGAGGTTATATGTCTGACCTTCCAATGTTAAAGGATAAGTTACAATCGCAAACTGATTCTGAGGAAGACGAAGCATAGCTTTTGGATTACTAGCAGCTTCAGGGACATTGCAGGCAAGACCAGGGAACTTACCGGTCTTATCAAGTTCCTGAATTTCAGAACCAGAATGATTCTGAACAACATCTGAAATACATGAAAGAGCCATATCGTCAAAATCAGCATTTTCTTCTTTTGTGATAAGATTGACTAATTTCTGTGCAAATTCAGGTGCAAGGATATACATGTGTTCACCCATCATACCTGCTGAATAATCATGTATTACAGAAACGACAACTTCCGGTATTTTTGCAAGAACACCATCTCTATCAACAACTTCTACCTGAGGATCAGAAGCAGAAAATTCTGCACCTGTCATTCCATTTAATTTTTCAACTAAAGGATCTTTTAAATTTCCTGCGAACTTAGAAAGTGCTTCTGTGTCAATATGAACGCTCGGGCCGCCTGCAACATGACCGGATGCATTTAACCCGTCTACAGCAACACCTGAAAGCAAAGCATCAATTTCATCCTGGGAAATAGCACCATCACTCATAATGAATCATCTCCTTCTACGGAAAGTTCCTCAAAATCATCCGCAGCAATATCTTCCAATTTACCGGTAACCTGAACAGCCATTTTTTTGCCTACAATACCAGGTTGGCAGTAAAACTTTTTTTTATTTTCCACACTTAATGTAAGGGGATCTCCGACTTTTGTATTTGAAAGTCTAACAACATCACCTACTCGTAATGCGAGAACATCGCGAACAGGAAGAGTAATTGTACCCACTTCAGCAACAACTTCCATATCTACGGAAGAAAGCTTTTCTTTCAAAGTTCCCAAGTACTGAGTTGTAGTACTTCTTCTTACTGAAGAAAACCAGAACTGAGAAGACAACTTTGAAATTATAGGTTCAATTGTAAGATAAGGAATACAGAAGTTCATCATACCTTCTTCATCCCCTACTTTTGTTTCCAATGTAATAAGAACGACCATTTCAGAAGGTGGTACAATCTGTGCAAACTGTGGATTTGTTTCAATCTGACCAAGACGTGGTCGCAAATCAATTACCTGAGTCCAAGCTTCACGCATATTTGCAAGAATACGAACGATAATACCTTCCATTACAGACTGTTCAATATCTGTAAGGTCTCGGTTTTTATTTGATCCTGTAATACCACGTCCACCAAAAAGACGGTCAATAATACAGAAGGTAATTGCAGGGTCAATTTCAAGAATAGCATTACCCTTTAAAGGGTCCATATTTACAACAGCAAGAGTTGTTGGTGTAGGAATAGAACGGATAAATTCCTCATAAGTAAGCTGATCTACAGAAGCAACATGAACGTGAACCAAGGAACGAAGCTGTGCTGACAAAGATGTCGTTGTTAAACGCGCAAAGGTTTCGTGCATATTCGAAACCGTGCGCAGCTGTTCCTTTGAGAATTTATCAGGACGCTTGAAGTCATAAATTTTAATTTTGCGGGTATCACTGACAGGTTTGAACTCGTCTGTATCAGACTCCCCTGAACTAATTGCGGTCAGGAGCTGGTCAATCTCATCCTGTGACAGAACTTCAGTCATCTACTCTTCCACCTTTTTTTACAATATTACTATTGTTCCAATACATCTAATTGCTGAAAAGAAATATCTTTTATCTTTGAAGTACTCAAAATTTCGTCATTAATAGCATTTCTCAGCTCAATTTTTAGCTTCTGTTCATTCTGAGGCTTCAATTCAGCAATTGTCTTCTCAGTAAAGTATCGGCGTAAAAAGTCACGAAGTTCAATATTTCTTTGAGTTATTTCTGTAGAACATGCCTTATCATCCTTTTTATAACCTAAGGCAATGTCAACAACTACACTTGCAGGAATATCATCACTAGTTTTTGTTCTGATAGCACCAATTGATGTATACCAGTCCAAAATCTCTCTTTGAATTACATATTCATCGCTAATAGGAACACTAGGGGTTCCTGTTGAATTTTTATTTAATAGATTTACGGTTACAACAACAATAACAACAATGAGAATTATAGCACCAACGGCAATAGCTACCCATTTTAATAGAGAAGATAAAGCTCCTCCAGCACCACCTTTTTTTACTGGCGAAGTAGAACCACCTTCTTCCAATCCGTCAAGACCATCGTCTGCCATTTTCCCCTCCTGGAAATAGTTTAAATATATAAAGGCATTTTATTATACACCTAAAAATGTCCCTCGTCTAGAATAATAATATCCACACGTCGGTTATAGGCTCTGCCTTCAGGACTATCATTGGTAACCTTTGGCCTAGTATCAGCATAACCTGCAACAGAAAATTTATTTTCATCGACTCCATAATCGGCCAGATAATGCAAAACATTCATAGCACGACCGGCAGAAAGTTCCCAGTTACTTAAAAATTTAGAATCAACAGCAACAGGTGTATTATCAGTATGCCCTTCAATTCTAAACCTGCGGTTTTTTAATTCTGGAGTTTTAAAGAAATCTGACAAACGAAGCAAAGAATCTCGAGTTTCATCGATATTAAGATCTGCACTACCTTCTGAAAAAAAGTTATCAGCAGCCAAGGTAATAACAAGTCCCCTTTCATCACTGGTGACTGTAATTTTATTCGATTTTATATCAGGAGCAAAAAGACTTACTGCTTTTTTCTTAGCCAAACCAAGTGAACGACCTTTTTCAACAGCAGGTAGAGAATTGATTGTGTTACCCAAGTCAGAAAGTTTTCCAGACGACAAAGACATACCACCATTAACTGACTCTGTTTCATTCATCTGCAAAGCCTGTGTAATAGTTGCCATTTGAGAAGGATCAATTTCAGAAGGATCGTACAACATAACGAAGAAGCAGAGCATCAAGGTAATCATATCACCATAGGTACCCTGCCAGGCGGTTGACGGTTTCTCAGGCTCTTTCTTTTCTTTTGCCATTTATACTTCCTTTTATAAATTAACTTAGTCTTTTAATACATCTGCTTCAATTGCTTTTCTTGTAACAGGATCAAGATAAGTAAGAAGCTTCTGTCCCATGATACGAGGGTTTTCACCAGCCTGAATTGCAAGAACACCTTCAATTACCATTTCTTTTGAACGCATTTCCATTGTATTCTGAGCAATTAAGTTCTGTCCCATAGGGGTAAGAATCCAGTTGGCCATCATAGAACCGTAAAGCGTTGTAATCAAGGCAACGGCCATGTTAGGACCAAGTGATGACTTATCTTCAAGGTTGTTCAACATACCAATAAGTCCTAATACGGTACCCATCATACCGAAACCAGGAGCGTAACCTGCCCACTGGTTGATAATATTAACCCATTCCATGTGTCGGGCTTCACACTGACTCATTTCGTTTTCCATAATTGTACGAATTACGTTTCCATCAGTACCATCGACAACTAGGCGTAAACCGCTTCGCATAAAAGCATCATCCAAATCATCAAGACCGTCTTCAAGAGCAAGAATACCTTCTCGACGAGCTTTATTTGAAAGGTCCATTAATTTTGAAATCAATGTTTTTTCACCGAAATCAGGAATCTTAAAAGATTTTCCTACAATTTTAAAAATACCAATTGCTTTTGAAAGAGGCGACATGATAAAAATCGCCATATAAGAACCACCGATTGTCATGAATACAGATGGAATATCGATAATACCCATAAGGGAACCACCGGAAGTCAATACAGACATGACGATTAGGGCTGCACCACCAACAAAACCAATTATTGTTGCTATATCCATTTTATAAAACCTCTTCTGAGTTTATTCCTATTTTTTTTCGGTATGAAATGATTTTTTCGATAACATCTTCTGGAGAATTTTTTATAACTATTTTTTTACCAGAAAGCATAGTCAAAGTCAGATCAGGATTAGACTCCATACTTTCAATCATATGGGGATTAACCCAATAAACTTTGCCATCTAAACGATTTACTTCAATCATAAACTTATCTCAATATATAGAATACCATTATTGCGTAATTTATTCCATTTATTTTACGCAAATAGGGTTAAATTATTTCTCGTAAAAAATCATTTAGAAATAAAATTCCTTTTTCATTCATAGAAAAGTACTTTTTTCCATCCTTTTCATAAAAAACTGCCCTCTCCTTCTCCTTCCAGGATTCCATGATTTTTATATAAGATTCTTTTACAGGCTGACCGAATTTTTCTTCAAAATCCGACAGAGATATACCTTTCAAAGTTCTTAAGCCCATCATAAAAAATTCAAAAATTTTGGTTTCTTCATCAAGTTTTTCTGTAGTACCGGGAATCAAATCTTCTTTTACAAGTTCTGGCTTTTCTGCCTTTGTCCAAAAATCAATATATGAAGTAATATTTTGAGTATTAGTAAAACGACTTCCGCTTTTTTCGTAAACACTACCTGTTGCAGCAGCCCCACAACCTAAATAATTTTTTTGAGTCCAATAGGCCATATTATGACGGCATTCATAACCCTTTTTGCAAAAGTTAGAAACTTCATACTGATAAAAGCCATTTTCTTTTAACAATTCTCTTCCACAAAGCCATATTTCATCAGCTTCCTGAAAATCGTATTTTAACACTCCCTTATCAATCTTTTTTCCTAAAACTGTATCTTCTTCTATTGTAAGAGAATACATAGAAATATGATCTGGATTAAATTTTATCAGTTCTGACAAATCTTTTTCAAAAGAGTCTTTTGTTTGACCAGGAAGAGCGGCAATCATATCGCAAGAAAGAATTCCTTTCCATTTTGAAGAAATCACATTTAGAGCTTCATATACCTGAGCAGAAGAACTTCGTCTATGAACATAAGCTAAAGTTTTTTCATCAAAGGCTTGTATGCCAACAGAAAGGCGATTTATCACACTTTCGTTTAAAACAGACAGAAAATTTTCACTTATATCATCAGGATTGGCTTCAATTGTAAATTCAGAAGGGGCCTTATCAAAGAGGGAATATATAAAATCAGAAAGTTTTTTTATTTGCTCAAAAGACAAAATACTTGGGGTTCCACCACCAACATAAACTGTAGACAGAGATGAAACAGAATTTTTATAAAGCCTATACCTGATTTCGTTGAAAAGAGCATACAGATATTCATCAGGCACTTTCCTTTGACCGCATGCTATACTAAAAAAATCACAATAATCGCACTTAGAGAAACAATAAGGAATATGAATATAAAGAGCGATTTCCACAAACTTTCCTAAAAAAACTTAAATTTATTCAAAGGAAAATACTGAAGAATGGCACTCGCTTTAACATTCTTGCTTGAAACAGGACCCCAAAGTCTAGAATCAACCGCAGAATTTCTTGAATCTCCCAAAACAAAATATTCATTATCTTTAAGAGTTATAGTATCAAATGTACCGGAAACACCTACAGTCATATCCCATAAAGCAGGAGCAGCATTGATTTCTGTATTGTAAGGCTTTTTTACAAGCTCAAATTCTGTAAGAAAATACTTTTCTCCTTTAGGTTTTATATACATAACATAATCCCGCATATAAAGTTCATCACCAGGAATCCCGATTACTCGGCGTATCTGACATTCGTTTCCCATTCTTGATTGCAAATTGAGCAAAGATACCTGTCTTGCAGTAAAAAAAGAGACCAATTTATTCAAATTGTTTACTAATTTAGATTTCTTCAGGTCAGGATTTCTTTCACTAAGAAGAACAACATCACCTCGAGAAATATTTTTATCTAAAGGAGTAAAGAGAATACAGGAAGAGCGGTTTATATCCGGCTGCATGGAAGTAGATACCTGACGCAAAGGAAACACCAGATAAGCAAGTATAAGATTTATTGAAAGAAAAATTCCAAGAAGGAAAAGGATTATCACAAATATTTTACGCTGAAGATCTTTTTTTAATGCGTATGAAAGTTCATAAAGTTCTTTATTCATGATTTTAAATTAACACAAAGGGCACACAACTTGCAACCATAAACACTATCAATTATACTTATTATATGGCTGAAGACAGAAAAATTATTGCAGAAAACAGAAAAGCTCGTTTTGATTACTTTGTTGATGAATCTTACGAATGTGGCTTGGAACTTTTAGGAACAGAAGTAAAATCCGTAAAAAATGGATGCATTTCCTTTCCCGACGCATTTGCAGAAATCATTAACGGTGAAATATATGTCAAGAATTTTCACATTTCTGAATATTCCTACTCTTCTATCTTTAACCATGAACCCGACAGACCAAAGAAATTACTTCTGCACAGGGAAGAAATAAAAAGAATTTCCCGAAAAGTAGAACAAAAAGGTTACACTTTGATTCCTTTGGACTTTTATTTAAAAAAAGGAAGAGTCAAAGTCACTCTTGGTGTTTGCCGTGGTAAAAAACAGTACGACAAAAGGGCAACTATAAAAGAACGCGATGTAAACCGTGAAATTCAAAGAGAAGTAAGGAAAAATCTAAACGGCTAATGGCATTAAAATATAAAAAAGTTATTCTACTTCCCCTTATCCTCCTTGCAAGCTGCTTAATTACAGCAGCAGAGGAATCATTCTCTGTTAAATTTCTAGGCATTTCTTCAACCGATGCAGATAAAAACATGCTGAATATGACAGAAGATTTTTACTATAAGCAGATTTCAGAATACACAATGAATCTTACCTATTCAAAAAACGAAGATTTTCAGACAAATTTTACAGAGGATTCAAATCTTTTTTTCGATGGATATGACGGCGATTACATTTTTTATGTAGTAATAAAAAAGACAGATGATTCAAAATGGAAGTGTATCTATAAGCTAAGAAATCAAAAAGATGGATCAATCAAAACAATATCAAAAGAATATGAGTCATATTACAAAATCCTAATGGAATCGAAAACTTCTATAAAAAACACTTTTTCAGAACTTTTTAACGCCTCGTCGGCAAGTTCAGCTCTTGCAAAAACAGAAAAGAAGGCTCAGGTAACAACAGACGCTATTGCTGGAACATGGCAGAGCAATGAAGCCATTAACAAAATAGTTATCATGCGGGGTGGCAGAGGTTTTATAATATTTAAAAACGGAGCCACTATGAATATCAAAATAGAAATCTCTGAAAATGAAAACTCAGCCATTCATATTACCCAGTCAAGTGGTAACAATGCTTCTTTCTACCCGGAACTAGAACGTAAAATCGCGATGGAATACGCTATAACGGCAGAACCTTTAAAATGGCAGCTTTCCCTTGCTGAAAACGGAAGTTTATCAGGATTTAAAACTTCTCCTTTCTACGAAAACGGAATTATCACACAGAAAAAAACAGATGTTCTGTGGAAAAAATTAAACTAGAGTTCTACAGCTCCTTTTCTGACTATAGAATATGTATCGCCTTCGATTTTTACAATTGTTGAAGGAACAGAAGACTTGGCATCTCCATTTTCTACAATCATGGAGACTTCCTCTTCAAATTCTTTTCTAATTTCTTCAAGTTTTCCTAAAACAGGACTTCCACTTCGATTTACGCTTGTAGAATAAATAGGACTGCCGCAGAGTTTTATAACTTTTCTAAGCCACTGGTCACCGGGGCATCTTACAGCAACAGTATTACCAGGATTTTTTTTATCATTTACAATTACAGTTAATGGGCCAGGCCAAAATTTCATCAATTTTTCAGGAATGCAATCATCGGTAATTTCTTTTAAATCTTCAGCTTGAGAGATCAAAACTATAAAAGGTTTATTTTCAGCCCTTCCTTTTATTTTTCGGATTAATGAATCGGTTTTTCCAATAATTCCAGAAAAACCGTATACAGTATCAGTTGGAAGAATAAGAACTTTTTCTTCCTGCAAAAACTTTACACATTTTTCAATGACAGAAGAATCAGATTTGCTGCAAATCATAAACAGGGATTCCTTTTATAACACTTTCTTTCTTTTTTGTTATAGTTATATTCCCTCTACTTAAATCAATCAACAGAAAGAGTATTAATGACAAAATAAAAAAAGCTAGACCACAGGCTTTACAGAATTTTTCACTTAAACAGGTAGATTCTGTGTGCCGAAGTACAGAGCCTGTGTCATAAAGAGCCTTTTCACTAGCCTTTAAACCATTTACTTTTACTAATTTTTCACCGTAACCTACATAATCAAGGCGACGAGCATAAGCTGCAATTACATCCTTATCACGCAAAAGAGCTGTATATTCAAGAGAAAGTTCATTGTTAATATTTTGAATTAATTCAGTTTGCCGTGTAATACTTTTTTTCTGCTCACTAAGCTTGTTATAACTCAAAACTCCGTTCGCTCCCCCAACAAAGGCAACAAGTACGTAAACAATTGTTCCGAGAAGAAGCGACGACAAAACTTTTATATTGTTCATATAATGATATTCGGCAGATTATTTTAATTTCCCCATAAAAAAAAATGTGTTATAATGTTTTTATGTAAGATGAATGCTCTCTTTTTTTATAGAAAAGACTATTTTTTCAGGGCAACCTTACCGATAATTAAGTATAAAACTATCTTTTACGAGGAAAATATATGAGTGATTCAACTGATACAAAAAACCTTGACAATTACGGTGTATGGGTAAAAACACCTCCGCACGATGCAAAAACACAGACTGAAGCAGAAGATGATACTCTTGATACAGGTTTTCCTGATTTTTCAGATTTAGACTTGGACAGCGATACTTCATCGACTATAGAAGAACCTGCTGTTTCAGAGGAAGTCAACGCAGATTCATTCATGACAGACGATAACTCTATTTCAGATACAGAAGTCAAAGAAATAGAAGAAAGCCCTGCAGAGGAAGACCCTTTTGGAAGCATTGAAAGTTTCGGAGTAGATTTACCCGAATCAGCTGATGAAAAAGTTGAATCAGATTCAGATAATGCAAGTGAATCAGAAGTAAAAGATGAACTGGCCGATTTTGAAATGCCAACAGAAGACAAGGGCTCTGAAGAAGTTGAATTTTCAGCAGATGACTTCTTGAACGATTCCTCGGATTCAAGCAGTTCTGATGAAGAAATTTCCTTAGACGACTTTATGGACGGTGATTTTACAGATCCTAATCCAGGCTCACCTCCTCCAGCAGAAGATGGTGAAATATCCCTAGATGATTTCCTTGATGAAGATTCATCATCTAAACAGAAAGAAGACGATATAGCAGAAGATGAAGCCCTTGATATAGATCTTTCTTTCACAGAATCAGAAAATGAAGTACCTCTGGTTGAAGAAACAGAAGAAGAAGGAGCTGTTTCAGTGGATGACTCTGACATTCAGGAAACAACTGAATTTGATGATATGTTTGACAGCCTTTCATCTGACTCTAAGACGGAAGAAGGAACATCAGCTTCTAATGAAACAGAAAGTATTTCCATGGATGAATTCGGCCTTTCTGATTCAGGTTCAGGAGACTCTGCTTCAGATTCAGAAGAAGTAGATCTTTCAGACTTCGGTATCGACAGCGACGCTGAAGAAACAGCTGTTCATCAGGATGTTCAGGAAGCAAAGAAAAACCAGGTTGTTGATTATGACCTTGCTATTACAGAAGACGAACAGACTCAGGAAGCTCCTACAGTAACTTCTGTTGAAAGTTCATCGGATGAAAAAGAAAACACTATTTCAATTCCAGAAAATGCCACTGTTGTAAATAATTCAATCCTTGACCAGATTATGACAGAACTTTCTGGTTTGAAAAATGAAATTAATAACCTTAAAACTGACTTTGAAAGCATTAAACACAATGAAGAAACAAAAGAAAACCTTCTTTCAGAAAGCGCTACAGAAGCAGTTGAGGAAAAGGCAGCAGACGAAGCAAATGTAGAATCAGAAGATATACCTGTTGAAGAAAATTCTGGATTCTTTGGTTCTGATGATGAAGATGATACAATTGCCCTTTCTGGAGATGAATTAAACAACATAATGAATACTGCAGATTTTACAGAACAAGAAGTATCTGAATCTGCAGAAGTGAATTCTGAAATTACAGAAGACAGTAACGAAGCTACAGAGGAAAAGACAGATACAGAAAAGGATGAAGACTTTTCTTTTGAACCAGAAGTTGTAGAAGAAAAAGCTTCAGAAGATGTTTTTGAAGATATGACAGAAACCCTTTCTGACGATGAGATTAATTCAATTGCAGCTACAAGTACCATTCTTGAAGCAGATGATGACTCTGACCAGACTTCGGAAGAAAGTACATTTTCTAATGACATAGAAGCAGATTTTACAGATGACAACCCATTCGGTGAAATCGAAGAATCAATTGACATGCCAGAAACTGAAAGCCAGAGTGCTTTATCTCTAGACTTAGAAAACGAAAATCTTGAAGAACCTGATTTAAACGAAATTGAAAACACAGAAATCGAATCTGAAATTTCAGTTCCAAAAGTTGATGAAAGTTCAGAGGAAGAAAGCAATCCTTCTATTGAAGATATGCTTGTTGAATCTTCAAACGTAGATTTAATGGATTCTGTAAGCGAATCTGAAATGGAAATTACAGGTACCACTACCCCTGCAGAAGAAAACTTTGAAGATGCTGAAAGTATTGAAGATGCTGAAAGTATTGAAGAAGCTTCTTCAGAGGAAGACATTTCTGATATCCCACTCGATTCATTACTTGATGAAAAAACAGAAGAAAGTGTAACAGACGACTTCTCTGCTGATTCTATTGAAAGTCCAGCTGAAGAAAGTTTTGCAGACGACTTCGCTACTGACTCTATTGAAAGTCCAGTTGAAGAAACTACTACAGACGACTTCGCTGCTGATTCTATTGAAGCTCCTGCTGAAGAAAGTGTTGCAGAAGACTTCTCTGCTGATTCTATTGAAAGTCCAGTAGAAGAAACTACTACAGACGACTTCGCTGCTGATTCTATTGAAAGTCCAGCTGAAGAAACTGTAACAGACGACTTCGCTGCTGACTCTATTGAAAGTCCGGCTGAAGAAAGTGTTGCAGATGACTTCCCTGCTGATTCTATTGAAAGTCCAGTTGAAGAAAATGCTACAGACGACTTATCTGCTGAATCTATTGAAGCTCCTGCTGAAGAAAGTGTAACAGACGACTTCGCTGCTGATTCTATTGAAAGTCCAGCTGAAGAAAATGCTACAGACGACTTCTCTGCTGATTCTATTGAAAGTCCAGTTGAAGAAAGTGTAACAGACGAGTTCTCTGCTGATTCTATTGAAAGTCCTGCTGAAGAAGGAGTTACAATTCCTGAAATAGCAGATTTTGAAGATTCTGCTGAATCAGCCGATTCTGAAAGCGCTACAGAAGGTACTGAGTCTATTGACCAGATTTCTGAAAATGAGGATGTTCCAGAAGTAGAAGAAGTATTTACCGAACAGGAAAACACAGAAACTCTTAGTGAAGATTTAAACGAAATGCTCAAATCAGAAGAAGAATCTGAAGTAATTTCTGATGAAAACTTTGACTATCTTAAAAATGATGAAAATATCGGACAGGAATTCGAAAGCGAAGAAGGAGATTCTGAAGAAAATAATGAATCAGTAGATGAAAAATCTGATCAGACTCTTGAAACTCCATTCCCACCTGTAGAAACTGTTCGTCAGCCTGAAATTTCAGAAAAGGAAATACCAGTTGAAGAAAGAACTATTAATGGCGACTTGAAAAACGATATTAAATCAGTTCTTCTTTATATGGATCAGCTTTTGGAAAACCTTCCAGAAGATAAAATTATGGAATTTGCAAAATCTGAACAGTTCTCAACTTACAAGAGACTCTTTAGCGAATTAGGACTTTCGTAAAATAGAATTTCTTTCTATTCATAGAATTCATGATTTGTGCTAGAATATATACCGTCTGATTAATCAGGCGGTTTTTTTATGTACCAGACAGATTTTTTTAAAGCAAAAAACAATTCTCTTACTTGTAAAATCCAGGGTGTGCAAATTCATTCGGCCTACAATCCCGAAAATGAAGCAGAACGGTATGTAAAATCGCTTTCAAAACCACTTTTTAATCCAAAATATATATTGCTGATAGAACCGGCTCTAGCATATACTCTTCCCTTTTTAGAAAAAAACTTTCCGGAAAGTAAAATTCTTTCAATCAGATTTTCTAATGATTTTCGGGAATATGATAATAAATTTTTCAAAACATTTTATTTTTCTTTAAATGATTCAAAAACATTCGAAAATAAGTTGACTTCTTTTTTTGGCGAAGACGGACTCTTATTCACAAATTTTATAACCTGGGAACCGACTCAAAAAGTGTTTTCCGAAGAAAGCAAAATTCTTTGGGATATTCTTAAAAAAGAAATCAATCTAAGTCAGCAAATATTGAATACAAAAGCATTTTTTGCAAAGCGCTGGATAAAAAATTCCATAATTTTCATCAAAAATATAAAGAAAATTGCAAAAATTCAAAAAGGCTCCTCTGATGTAATAATCTGTGCAAGTGGGGACAGTTTAAGAGATTCAGTAGAAAAATTAAAAATCATAAGAAAAAAGATTTTTTTAATCGCTGTTTCTTCCTCCTTAAAACTTCTGCTTGAAAATAATATTGAACCCGATTTAGTAATCTCAACGGATGGTGGTTTTTGGGCAAAAATGCATCTTAAAAAATTGCTAAAATACAAAGATATACCTTTAGCTCTTTCAACAGAAAGTAATATTTTAAGAAAAACATTTGAAAATACAGCAATTTTGCCCCTGCACTATTCGGATGGTTTTGGAAGCAATCTTTTAATGAAATTTTCTATACCTTTTATTGAGGCAGAACGAAACGGAACAGTCTCCGGAACCGCAGAAAAACTAGCTCTCTCAATTAGCAGTGGTAATGTTTATTTTATAGGTCTCGATTTATTTCCTGGAAAAGCAAAACAACATAGTGACCCAAATGAACTTGAGATTTTTAACTCAATGTCAGACATAAAAATAAAAAGTAAAGAAAATAGAGTTACAGGAAGTCGATTTAATTCTAAATCATTAAAAATTTATGAAAACTGGTTTTCACAACAAGACCTTAATATAACTAATCGAGTTTACAGACTTTCAAACAATTACAAATATGAAAATAAACTCGGAAATATAAAAGATATCAATTTCGAAGAACTGAAAATTCAAGAAAAGGCTGTATTGCCAATAATTAAAAGAGAGTTTTTCAACAGTCAAGTACATATTAGCTATGAAGAGCTTCTAAGAGACCAGAATTTTTTGCAGGAATGTTTTCCAATCGAATGGCTAACTTACACTAGAGAAGCACAAGAAGAAAAAAAAGGCATTCGCTACCAGGATTTACTCGATAAAGCCGATGATTTTATAAATTCCTTAAAAAGGATCTGAAAATGATTTACAAAGAAATATTTACAGCAAAAAACGGCTCTCTCATTCCCATTTTCCAAAACGGAAAACCTACCCATTCAAAATATAATCCGGAAAATGAAGCCAAAAATATAGCAGAAAAAATAACTAAAGGAGATTTTTACATTTTTCTAGGAATTGGAGCTGGATTTTTACTTGAAGAAACTATAAAAAAATTTCCTGATGCAAAGATTCTTGCAGTAGAAGCTGAAATAAATGACATATGTTTTCTGAAAGAAAATTTTCCCCTTGTAAAAAAATTATCAGAAAATAAAAATGTTATTTTTACAGACAAAAATCACTTTTCTCAAGAATTAAAAAAGAACTATTTTCCTGCAATTTATTCAAAATTGGATTTTCAGCTTCTTCCTTCCTGGGCTAACGAAAATAGAGATATAGTTTCAGAAATCTATAATGATTTTCAAAAATGTTTAGAAGAGATCAAAAGAGATTTTTCAGTTCAAGCCCATTTTGGAAAAATCTGGACAAAAAATATTCTTCAAAATCTTATGCTATGTAAGAAAAATGTTTTATTTAAAAATCAAAAAAAACAAAAAGCAATAGTCTGTGCTGCCGGTCCAAGCTTAGAGCAAAATTTAGAAAAAATCCGGGAAGAAAGCAGAGATTCATACATAATTGCAAGCGATACTGCCTACAAAATTTTATTAAGGAAGGGAATTTCAATCGATGCCGTAATTTCAGTTGACGGCCAGATGATTTCTTCTAATCATTTTACCAAAAATACTGATGAAAACCCACTTTTTGTATTTAGTTTAAGTGGCAACCACCAGATAGCAAAGAAATTGATTAACAAAGGCAAAAATGTAATTTTTACACTGTCAAACAATCCCTTAGAGCAGCTGGCTTACTTTGCAAGCCCTTCTTCCTTTTTTTATACTGATACAAGCTCCGGCACTGTAACAGTAGCGGCTATCGACATTGCAAAAAATCTGTCCTATTCCGAAATCGAAGTATACGGAGCTGATTTTTCTTATCCAAACAACAAGACTTATGCAAAAGGTTCTTATCTAGATGATTTGTACCAGTTTGTTCAAATAAAATTGCAAAATTTCGAAACCTCATTTTCAAAATTGATGTACAGAACAGAACTGGTTAAAAATACTGAAGGATACCCTACTACAGAAACTTTAGATCTTTACAGAAAATCGCTTTATCTTTGGGCAGAAAATAATAACTACACAATAAAACACAAACAAAACACTTATTATTTAATTGGAAAAAGTCAAAGTGCAATAAATACTATTAACCTAAAGGCTTTTAATTTTACAACTTTTAAAAAGCTGCTTAAGAACGAAAATGACGAAAAAGTTAAATTTTCCTTACTTCCCTTAATTTCCAATATGAAATTTAACGATATAAAAAGAAATAATGAAAAAGAATTCGCTCATTATCAAAAACTTGCACTCAATTTCATACTAAGGTATACTAAATATTATGAGTAAAAAATTCGTAAATGTATATTTTGCATTATCACTAATTGTTTTTATATTAGCACTTTCAATTTTTGCTTCAAATTTAATTAAAGAATATAAATACCAGGCCTCTAATTCTCTTTCCTTTTTTACAGAGATTTCTAATAATTTTGAAAACGAAAGTCTTCTAGACAGTGTAAGCAAATATCAGGATGATCCATCCATTATTGCCTGCCAGATTTCTAGAAATGAAAAAATTCTTTTTAATAAAACTGATAATTTCAACTTTGATACAAAAAGCAAACTAATAAAAACTTTTGAAGCAAAGAAAACTATAAACGAAGAAAATTATTCATTAAAATTAGCTATTTACTTAATCAGTCCTGAGTCTATTTATCAGAATGCAAAAAAAACTTTCTACATAATTCTTGCACTTACAATTCTTACAGCCCTTCTGATTGCCCTTAATACCATCGATACAAGGGAAAATAAAACTTCTGAACCAAATTATTCTGAGGATGATAGTGATTCGGATGCAAATATGGAAGATAGTATTGCTTTAGATGAGATAGAGGCCGATTCAAAAACTCAGACTTATTCTCAGGAAGATATAAAAAATACAGAAGAAGTAAGTGAATCTACTACCATTTCCTTAGATGAAACGACAGAAGAAAAAAAGGAATTTTCTTCTGAAAACAAGCTTGAAATAGAAGAAACTTCTCTTGAAAGAGCGGAAAACACAGTAAATACTGAAAACACAGTAAATACTGAAAACACAGGAAATACTGAAAAGACAGAAAATACTGAAAAGACAGAAGTTAGAGAAAATAATATTACACTAGATGAAAAATATGATTCTCTGGAAAATGAAGATATAGCAATTTTTGACGAAAAAAGCGAAAATAATTCTTCACCCCGAAACAATCCTTTTGCAGATAACAAAAACGAAGAAAAAGAAAGGGATTCTGAAACAAGAGATAAAGAAGAAGTGATTAAATCACCTCTTGAAGCAAAACTGAAACAAATAATTGATGAAAACGTAGATTTCTCTTTATTTTTACTAAAATCGCCTTCCTCTGACTATATTGCGACAATAAAAGAAATTCTCACTCCAGGATTTTTTGAAAAAGAAATGGTTTTTGACTTTAATTCTGACACACTTGCTCTAATTAAATCCAAAATGACCATAGAGGATGCCGAAACATTTGCGTCAAATTTCCACACTGCTATAGCTGACAAATTAAGTAACTGCATAACTAAAGTAGGAATTTCAAGCAGATCAACTAGAATAATCACTGCAGAAAGATTAATCACAGAAGTTATAGAAGCTTTGAAACATGCTCAGGCTGATAAAGATTCTCACATAATTGGTTTTCACGTTGACATTGAAAAATATAACGAATACTTGCAGAACTCCTAGTTTCACCCCAATTCGTTCTTGAAAAGAAAACTCAAGCTATTATTTTTCGACTTATTCTTCTTTCTTGTCAGAAGCAGACGGATCTTTTTCATTGTCATATTCATCAAATTTTTTCTGAAAAGTTTCAATCGATGAATTGTCAGGATAATTATTTTTCAAATCTTCAAACTTTAATTTAGCGTATTCAAACTGTTCATCAGAGATAAGAACGTTAATATAATTAACAAGAATGTCAGCATTTCCCGGATTTTTTGTATATAAATATTCGTAAATCGATATAGCTGATGAAAGTTTTCCTTCCATGGCATATAAATAAGCAATAGAAACCTGCAAATCAACATTATCTTTATCTCTTTTTAAAAGTTTATTGTAAATTTTTCTTGCTTCTTTGTAATTTTTTGCCAGTGCCTGAGCCCTTCCCATCTTATACAAACAAGACCAGTACAAGGCTTTATGTTTTTTTGCTTTTTTATAAAACTCTACAGCTTTATCAAATTTTTCAAGTTCCATATAGGTATCAGCAATGTTCTGATATTCGATATAGAGATTGCTTTTTATAACTTCTGGTTCTCCTGGAACAGGTATATGTACCGTTGTATTGCAGGAGAAAAGTAATACTGAAAATAAAAAAGCAAAGACTTTATATTTCATCGTTAAACCTATTTTAATGAAAGCAGCTTATAAAGCTGAGTCTTATTAATTTTGATATTAGAAATCGTTAAATGTGTTTCGCTATCTTTTTTTACTTCAGAATCGGTTAAACCCAATGCCAAAGTAAGAGCACCTTTAGCAGCAGGTAAAATTCTTCTGTCTTTAAATTCAAATTCCAGCTGCATAATATACTGATTTTCTTTGTACAAGTCGTTGTACATTTTTCCACGAATATACTCAAGCTGATAATTTAACTGTGCTCCAATAAGCATTGTTAAAAATGACTGAGGCCTAGAAGCAAAAAAATGAATCTCATTATCAGGTATTCCGCCCTCATAAGAAAGCCAGTCATAAGTATTTCTAAAATTAGGCTCTACTGTTACTACTTCAGAGCAAAGAGAAATTGAATTATATCGATTAAGCATTTCTTCAACATCTCGACCAAAGCAGGCAACCCTTTCGGACGGAAAGGCCGCTTCAATCCCCTGCCTTGAATGTAAAGTATAAGAAACAGAAGGAGAAAAAGTAATTTTTTTGCTATCCCAGCCATTTTTTTTGGAAAAAGCACTATTAGTTGCAAACTTTGGGAAATCACAATCCAAGGCAATCTGATAAGAAATACCTTTTTTACTTCGATTAAGTCCAAGGTAAACTGTATCTATTCTAGAAGCGACTTTTTTTATATTATCCTTAGACATTTCTGGATAACGAGAAGCAAGAACATTTTCTAAAAGCAGAGAATCAACAGAAGTAGGTATTCTCAGATAAAAAGAACTCTTTGAATCAATTAAATCTAATGGCTGAACTGCAAGAAGTTCAGGTGTCGATTTGCAGGACGCCATTAGAGAAACAAGTAAAAAAAGTGGTATTAAAAAAGTACAGAGTTTAAAACTCTGTACTTTTTTATGGTTATGCTTTTTCAACAGCAATACTCCATTTCTTATCATCAGCATCAACTTCTGTTCCATTAGAAATTGAAGCTACAAAATCTGCAGAAGAAGCCAAAACCTCTCCACTGATAAAATCTGCAAACATATCATAAGCTGCCTGCAAATCAGAATCCCCAGAAACAGTAAGCTTAATTCTATCTGTTACATTAAGTCCACTTTCCTTTCTCAGATTCTGGATACCACGGATAAGGTCACGAACATAACCTTCCTTCTTAAGTTCGTCAGAAATCTTAGAATCGAGACCAACTGTAAGAGTTCCATCGTTCAAAACTTTTAATCCGTCTTTTTCAAGTCGTTCAATAATAAGTTTTTCTTCACCTAATTCAACTGACAAGCCGTCAACATCGATAGAAAGTTTTGTTCCTTCAAGGATTGACTGAATCTGTTCAGAAGAAAGAGTCTGAATTATTGCAGCAGCAGCCTTCATCTTAGGTCCAAGTTCTTTTCCTAATACCTTGAAGTTTGCTTTACATCTGTATTCAACAAGTTCATCTTCCCTATCATGAAATTCAACTTTTTTAACATTAAGTTCTTCGCGAATAGAATCTTCCATTTCAGCGAGAACTCTTTTTTCTTCCTGATTACGAGTTACAAGTGCAACGGAAGCTAAAGGCTGACGATTTTTCAAGTTGTAAGTATTTCTTAAACTTCTTCCCATAGATACAGCTTTCTGAACTGTTTCCATCTTGAATTCAAGTTCTTCATCTCTAAATTTTTCATTGTAAAGAGGATAATCGCTAAGATGAACTGATTCCTTGTCTGAAGAAGTTTTTAAGTTCTGCCACATTTCCTCAGTAATAAATGGAATAAAAGGACATGCAACCTGACTGAAAGTTTTCAAAGCGATATAAAGAGCTTCATAAGCTTCTTTTTTATCAGAATCATTTTCACTCTTCCAGAAACGACGTCTGCTTCGGCGAATATACCAGTTATTCATTTCATCGATGTACTTTACAATAGGATCAACAGCACCGCTCAAATCGTAATCTTCAAGTCCACTTGTAACATCTTTAATAAGCTTCTGTGTTATAGAAAGAAGCCATGCATCAAGAGGATTTGAAGGCAATTTCTTGTCAAAAAGATGACCATCAGGAGTTACACCGTCAATATTTGCATAAGTAACAAAGAAACTGTAACTGTTCCACAAAGGGAGAATAATAGTTTTAATTACTTCACGAACACTTTCATCGCTGTAACGCAAGTCATTTGCCATTACGACAGGAGAATGAATCAAGAAAAGACGAAGGGCATCTGCACCAAATTTATTAATTGCTTCAACAGGATCTGTGTAGTTACGAAGAGATTTACTCATCTTGCGACCATCAGAAGCTAAAACAAGACCGTTTACAACACAATTTTCAAATGCTGGCTTATCAAAAAGATGGCTTGCAAGAACAGTAAGTGTGTAGAACCAACCGCGTGTCTGATCAAGACCTTCAGAAATAAAGTTTGCAGGGAAATGCTTTTCAAAATAGTCCTTGTTTTCAAATGGATAATGCTGCTGTGCATAAGGCATAGAACCAGATTCAAACCAACAGTCAAATACTTCAGGAATACGGTGCATAGTACCACCGCATTTCTTACAAGGAATAGTAATCTTATCAACATACTGCTTGTGCAAATCTTCAGGATAAACTCCAGAAAGTTCTTTAAGTTCTTCTCTACTTCCTACGCACAATACATTTTTACAATCTGGATTATCACACTTCCAGATAGGAATTGGGTTACCCCAGTAACGGTTGCGGCTAACTGCCCAGTCGCGAGCACCAGCAAGCCATTTACCAAAACGACCTTCCTTTATATGGGCAGGCTGCCACTTAATCTGACTGTTTGCCTTTAAAAGACCTTCATGATGATCCTGTACTTTTACAAACCAAGAACCAATTCCTCGATAAATAAGTGGTGAAGAACATCTCCAACAATGAGGATAAGAGTGAACAATTGTGTCTCTCTTTACAAGTTTCTTTTCTTCCTTGAGGCGCTGAATAATAGCCTTATCTGCGTCTTTTACAAAGATACCCTGATAATCTGGAACTTCTTTAGTAAATTTACATTCAGCATCAATTGGCTCTACGTTTGGAACTCCTGAGCCAAGGAATACTTTATTATCTTCTTCACCAAAAGCAGGTGCGATATGAACAATACCAGTACCGTCTTCAGTTGAAACATAGTCTGCATTGAACATGCGGAAAGCACCTTCTTTGCAAGTCTGATTAGAATCAGCCTGACAAACAGCAGGATCAGCATATTTTGCAAAGTAAGGGAAAAGAGGTTCATATCTTGCACCTACAAAATCCTTTCCTTTAGCACGGTAGATAATTTCATAGTCTTTTTCTTCTTTATAATAAGCGGAAAGACGAGCTTCTGCAAAAATGTAGTAATCACCACTTTCCTTGTCGAGAATTTTTACATAATCGATATCTGGACCCATACAAAGTCCAAGGTTTGAAGGAAGAGTCCAAGGAGTTGTTGTCCAGGCAAGGAAATAAGTATTACCATTAGCCATATCTGCGTCTTTTACACCTGCAGGAGCCTTAGTAATCTTAAAACGAACTGTAACAGTTGCATCCTGAACATCTTTATACCCCTGTGCAAGTTCATGTGTAGAAAGAACTGTTGAACAGCGAGGACAATAAGGAAGAATATACTTTCCTTCATAAATAAGCCCCTTATCCCAAAGAGACTTAGCAACCCACCAGATTGATTCCATATAGTCTGGATTCATTGTTTTGTAGTCGTTGTCAAAATCAACCCAACGACCCATGCGGGTAATTGTTTTGCGCCATTCTGAGGCGTATTTTAAAACAGAATCACGGCACTTGTCGTTAAATTTATCGATTCCGTATTCTTCAATTTCGTGTTTAGAGTTAATTCCGAGTTCTTTTTCAATAAGGTTTTCAACAGGAAGACCATGACAGTCCCAACCAAAACGTCTTTCAACCTTCTTTCCTTTCATTGTCTGGTAACGAGGAATAATATCTTTAATAGTAGATGGAATAAAATGACCAAAATGAGGAAGTCCTGTTGCAAACGGAGGACCGTCATAAAATACGAATTCTTCAGCACCCTCGCGCTGACTCACGGACTTTTTGAAAATATCGTTGTCCTGCCAAAACTTTAATACTTCTTCTTCCTGTGTTGGGAAGTCTACTTTAGAATCTACTGCTTTGTAACTCATATCTACACATTATAGAGAATAAAAACTTTTTATTCTACTACACTGTTTAAAATGAATAAGGCAGTTTCTTATAGAAACTGCCTTACAGCTTAGCAAATAACTACACTTTTTTTCTGAACAAATCCTAATTCTTCAAGAGAATGTACGGTTCTGTAAACTGTAGCTCTTCCGATCTCTCCGTCAGCCTGTTTTGCCATGTAATACAATTCTTTACATGAACAGCCCGGATTTTTAAGTATGATTGTAAGCAGGTTTTTACGCTGCTCTGTAATACGACAGCCTTTATTTTTGAAGGCAAGAATGATTTCATTATACTTTTCACTCATGACATCACCTCTTTCAAAAAAGTTTACTTAATATATAAGTTAGCTAAGGCTAACTTTTAAATAAAAAATAGTCAATATCTTAATGAGAATTAAATTTGAGATTTTGTCCCATTTTTTATCAAAAGCCTTTTGACTAAAAACTTTGGAATAAATATTCTTCTATTGAGAGATGATACAGAATAATGGAATAATGTGATGTTAAACAAAAAACTCATAAACCTGCTTCCTCAGGCAAAAAAACACGTTCTAATAACGGTTCTGTTAAAAATTCTTGCTCTTATTTCAAATACGAGTCTAATTTTCGCAGTTTCAAGTGTAATCAATAAAAAAGGTAAAGATATATTTGCAGAAATCATTGTTTTTCTTTTTGCACTAATCTTTTCCTGTCTTTCAAATTACTTTGCGGCTATTCAAAGCCACAACAGTTCTAAAAGCGTAAAAAAACTACTAAGGAGTAAAATTTACCAAAAACTCCTGAAAATTGGTAACTATTACCAGGAAAAACTTGAAACGGCTAAAGTAATTCAATTGACTGTTGAAGGCGTTGAACAACTGGAAGTATGGTTCGGCTCTTACCTGCCCCAGTTTTTTTACAGTATGACCGCAGCATTGATTACTTTTGTAATTCTTGCCTTTTTGAATTTGAAAATGGCTCTTATACTTTTTCTCTGCATTCCTCTTATCCCGATTTCAATTGCTCTGGTACAAACGATTGCAAAAAAACTTCTTTCAAAATACTGGATTCAATATGAAAATCTAGCAGACAATTTTCTTGAAAACCTACAGGGACTTACGACCCTTCAAATCTATGAAGCTGACTCTTATAAGCAAAAACAGATGGAAAATCAAGCTGATAATTTTCGTCGGGTAACAATGAAAGTTCTTTCAATGCAACTAAATTCTATTATTATTATGGATATAATTGCCTATGGAGGAGCTGCACTAGGAATCATAGAGGCTATTACTGCATATAGGGCTGGAAATCTCAGCCTGGCTTATTCATTTGCATCTATACTGATTTGTGCCGACTTTTTTATCCCCTTAAGAAGATTAGGAAGTCTTTTTCATACTGCATTGAATGGGAGTACAGCAGCAAAAGAAATTTTTACTCTTTTAGAAACAGAAGAAGAAAGTGACGGAAATGAATCCTTTCCAAAGGAAAATGAAAGTAACTTTTTTGAATGCATAAACACTTCCTACAAGTTTAAAGACAGAATCGTTATAAAAAATGCAAATATAAAAATTCCAAAAGGAAGTTTTACGGTATTTGTGGGTAAAAGTGGTTCCGGTAAGTCTACCATGGCAAAAATTCTCTGCGGTATAAACACATCATATTCAGGGAGTGTAAAAATATTCGGAAAAGAAGTTTCTTCTATTCAAAGAAAAGCTCTTTTTTCAAATATAGCCTATATTTCAAGCCGTGACTGGATTTTCAAAGGAAGTGTAAAGGATACTCTGCTTGAAGGAAAAGCAGATGCAAGTGAAAGGGAATTGTTCGAAGCTCTTGAAAAAGTAAATCTAAAAGATTTTATAATGGAAAGAAATGGACTTGATACCCAAATACTTGAAAACGCTTCCAATCTGAGTGGCGGACAAAAACAGAGATTATCAATTGCCAGAGCCCTTCTTTCTTCCCCAAAGGTAATGATTTTTGATGAAGCAACGTCAAACGTAGATGTTGAAAGTGAAAAAATAATATTAAATCTCTTGCATTCCTTAAAAGGTGAAAAAACTATAATCATGATAAGCCACCGTAAGGAAAACTGTGAAGATTCCGACAAAATCTACACTTTTGAAACTGTAAAAAGTCCAGTAGAAAGTAACTGCAGGGAGCTTGCTCTATGAAAACTCTTTTTAGACTGACAAAACTTGTTCTACCCCTTTTACCGGTCTTGTGCTTAGCGATTATATTTGGCTCCTTGGGGTCTATATGTGCAATAAGCATACCTCTTCTTGGGGTAAGTGCAATTTTTTATAAATTTCCTTTATATATATTATTTATAGCAGGAATTTTACGAGGCATACTTCATTACGCCGAACAGTACTGCAATCATTTTATAGCTTTTACCCTTTTGGCTAGAATACGCTCTATAGTTTTTAAGAAACTAAGAAATCTTGGACCGGCAAAAATTGAATGTAAAGAAAAAGGCTCTCTTATACAGTTGATTACTTCAGATATAGAACTCCTTGAAGTTTTCTATGCTCACACTCTTAGTCCTATATGCATAGCTATTACAGTAAGTTTAGCTTCATGCCTCTTACTGTCGACTTTTAATATTTATCTGGCCCTCTTGGCAGGAGTCTTCTATCTATTAGTAGCCGCAGGAATTCCCCTTTTAATCGGTAAAAAAGCTGAAAAAACTGCCACAGAATATCGAAAAGTTTTTTCAGATATGAATAGCCTTCTTTTGGACACCTTGAGAGGTCTTGTAATTTCCATTTTATACGGACAGGGAGAAAAAAAACTAGCAAAACTTAATGAAAAAAGCGATTTTCTTAGCCGGGAACACAGAAAAATGTCTAGAAACGAAGGTTTAAATTCTTTATTGAGTGCTTTATTCGTTTCCCTGGCAGGTATTGCAATGCTCATCCTGTCACTAATTCTTTACAGGCATAATTTAATTACTTTTTCACAAGCTCTAATCAGTATAACTTTAATGTTCAGTTCATTTGGACCTTGTCTGGCTCTTGCAAATCTTTCTAGTGGATTAAGTCAAACTATAGCCAGCGGAAAAAGAGTTTTATCCCTTTTGGACGAAAAAGCTTTAGTTGAAGAAATAAAGGGAGGAAAGGAAATTTATTTTACAGGTGCAAAAGCTGATAAAATTAATTTTTCATACACTGAAAAAGAAGAAATTTTACAAAATCTTAGTATGGATTTTGAAAAAGGAAAAATTATCGGCATACAAGGTAAAAGTGGTTCCGGCAAATCCACACTTTTAAAGCTTTTTATGCACTTTTGGGAAGTTAATTCAGGTAAGATAAGCCTTTCTGAAACAGACATAAGGCATGTAAATTCAAGTAACCTGAAAAAAATAGAAAGCTACATATCCCAGGAAACAGTATTGTTCCACGACACAATAAGAGAAAACATTCGCCTTGCCCGGCTGGAAGCAAGTGATGAAGAAATCGAAGAAGCTTGCAGAAAGGCAGAGATACACGATTTGATAGAGTCGCTTCCAGAAGGATATGAGAGCAAAGTTTCAGAACTCGGTGAAAATTTTTCCAGCGGGGAAAGACAGAGACTGGGACTTGCAAGAATTTTCTTGCATCAGGGGGACTTTATTTTACTAGATGAGCCTACAAGCAATTTGGATTCCTACAACGAAAAGGCAATAATGGATACTGTAAAAGCTGAAAGTGAAGGAAAGACTATAGTCATCGTAAGCCACCGGGACTCAACATTCATTCATGCAGATAAAATATATAAATTACAAACAGGAAGAAAATCATGAAAATTTTAAAACCATTTTGGATTCTATTAGGTTTTATCGCTTTGGGACTGGGAGTAGCAGGCATTCCATTACCTCTGCTACCGACAACACCTTTTTTACTGCTTGCAGCAATTTGTTTTGCAAAAGGATCCAGCAGGCTTGACGCCTGGTTCAAAGAAACAAAAATCTATAAAAATCATCTTGAAAACTTTGTAGAAAACAGAGCCATGACTTTAAAAACAAAACTTTCAATTTTAATTCCAGCTTCGATAATGCTGCTATGTGCCTTTCTAGGAATGTGCAAAAAAGATACAATGGGTACAAGAATTGGACGCATAACAGTTTTGATTTTAATTGCAATAAAATATGTTTACTTCTTCACTTGTATTAAAACAATTAAGGAAGTAAAGGAGGAAGCCGACAAATGAAACTTATAAATCTTATCAATTTAGGCGGACCGGTAAACTGGGTTTTAACAGCCATGTTATTGCTATGTCTAATTCTCTGCATAGAAAGAATTATTTACTTTATGGAAACTTTTCATTCTCAAAATAAAAATTACCTGAAAAGAATGCAAAAGACCATCGAAAAGAACAAAAGTAAAAATAGAAAAGAAATGAAAAAAGAAGTAGAAAAAGAATCGACCCTACTTTACTACGAAATGAATAGAGGAATGTGGCTTATTAACTTTATTTCAGCAGTTGCACCTTCTCTAGGGTTATTAGGAACTGTAACAGGACTAATCAGTGCCTTCAAGGGAATGTCAAATGCAGGCAGTCAGATAAATATTCAAGACCTTTCTGGCGGTATATGGGAAGCAATGCTTACAACAGCTTTTGGAATGATAATTTCTATCCCAGCTCTTTTCTTCTACAGAACTTTTAAAAGAATAATTGAAAAACGACTAATGAAAATAGGTTTACTCGCAGAAGAAGCTCTTATTGAGGAATAAAATGCCTGAATTTCTGCGTAAACTAATAGATAAAGAAGAAGAACTTTCCATAAACATAACCAGTATGATTGATGTTATTTTTATCCTTCTCATATTCTTTATGGTAAGTACCCAATTCAAAAAGAATTCACTTCCTCTTGATTTACCTGAATGTGAAGACACCAGTAAGGAAGAATCCAACAAAGTAAAAGTGCTAGCAGTAAACAGGGAAGAAATAAGCTTTGACGGCCAGTCTTGCAGTATAGAAAATCTAGAAGGAGTTTTACAGGAAGCTAAAGAAATGAATCCAGAACTTTCAATATCCTTAGAATGTGAAAAATCGGTTGATTTTGAGCGTGTTGTACAAATACTTACAAAAGTGCAAAATTCTGGTATAAACCGAATAGGAATTGTTCATGAGCAGTCTGAATAAACGTTATTGCCTGAGTTTTCTAATTACGATGGCAATAAGTCTCATCATGATTTTTATGCCTTTTTTTAATTACAGGCAAAAAGAAATAAAAGAATCTGTTCATCAGAGTGCCGAAATTTCTTTCATAACTGTAAAAAAATCTGCTCCAAAAAAGATTTTAAAAGAAAAGCAGAAAGAAAACAAAGTTCAAGAAAAAGAAAACATTTCCTCACAAAATAAAGCTCAGGAAGAAATAAAAAAAGAAATCGAAAGCACAGAAGAAAATGAATCAAATGAAGAATCCGAAGGAAGTGACGAAATATTAAATGAAAAAGCGGAAAAGGCTTTCAACACTTACAAGGCTTATGTATTAAACCGTATTGCATCAAGAAAAGTCTACCCTGCAAGCGAAAGAGCAAAGGGGCATGAAGGAAGAGTCAAAATCCACTTAAAGATAGATACAGACGGTTCTCTTGAAATTTTAGAAATTGTAAAAGAATCTTCTCACATTCTTTTAAACCAAGCAGCCCTTAACTCTGTAAAAAAGGCATCTCCATTTAAAAAAATGCCAGCAGAATTAGAAAAACCGCTGGATTTTGTATTCGCTATGGACTTTAGACTTGAACAATCCTAATTTTTTGTAAGTTTAGTATTTTCCTTAAGAATTTCTGTCATAGTAGGGATAACTAAAGTTGCATAACCGCTTTCATAAAAAATAAAGTAAGCAGAAGAAACACTTGTGTAATTGCTTTCTGTAACATCTACTCCTTCGTTTATGTTTGTAGTCTGAACTGCAAAAATTACCTGATTATCCTTATCACATAACCATTTAGTAGATTTATCACAAGTTCCCAAATTAGTCCCTGTAGTAGTTCCAGTAAATATTGCAGAAGAGTCTGAAATGACTACTGTAATATCTTCTGTAACTCCATTTTTATCTGTAAGCCTACCTGTATAAGTTCCTGTAAAATCAGATTTATTGTAGGTCTTTTTATATTCTACTGGTTGAGTAAGAGCCTCTGCAGAATATGAAGCCTTTCCATATCCTGAAAAAGTGAGAGCAAAATCACAATTTGAAAGAGAATACGACGACATAGCACCTTTTGAAATATGAGTTGAAGCCGACTGGCAGGCTGCAAGATAATTTCCTTCAGAAGACTTAAACCAGTATACATAGTTGTAAACAGTTGAATCGACAGAAACAGAGTTATATGTAACTGTAATAGATTTTTCGTCACTCGTGTATGTAGCAAAAAATTTTGACAGATTGTAATCATCATAAGTGACAGTGTTTTGCATCAAAGCAGTATAATAAGTTGAAATAAGAGATGAAGAGTCATCTGAACTAGTGGAACAGGAAATAAGCCCAGACAGAACTAATATAACTGAAGCAAGAGCTGGAAAAATCTTTTTCATATATGTAACCTCGTCTTGGAAGTAGTATATCATTAAAAAAAGTTTATCATCAAGTAAAAAGGCTGCCTAAAAAGACAGCCTGTCATATCTTAAAAAATCTAATTATTTTGTGATAGTTGCTGTACCGCCCATAGAAGCCATTGCTGGAATAACAAGAGTAGCAGCACTAGTAGAATCAAAAGTCAAGTAGCATGAAGAAGCTGTAGTATAGTTATCAGATGTCAAAGCTCCGCTAGAAGAATATTTACTGTCGCTCTGACCGGCAAAAACGAGTTTGTTAGAAGAGTCGTAAGTCCAAAGAACCTTATTGTATGTACCATAACCACCGCTTAATGTAATTGAATCTTCAGCTACTGTAGCTGTAAGACTAACAGTATTTCCCATTACAGTCATAGAACCACTATAAGTTCCGCAATAATTTTTTCGATTAGTAATTGTTACAGAACCTCCCATGACAGCCATAGCAGGAACTACATAAGTAGCTGTTCCATTATTTGCAAAGATTATATAACAAGATGATGCTGAAGTGAAATTGTCTTTTGTTAAATCACCTGCAGAGGCATTTTTTGAATCACTCTGACTAGCCTGAATGTAATTTCCGTTAGAATCCTTGAGCCACAAAACTTTTGTGTAAGTGCCATAACCAGCACCACAATTAACAGAATCTGCAGCAACAACAATTGTCATTGTTTTTGTTGTTGTCATAACTGTCATGATTCCGTAATAAGTACCATAGAAACTTGCTGCTTCAGAAGCTTCAACAACATCTGCAACAATTTGTACACTTCTATTTGAGGCAGCAGCTAAAAGCAAGGCTGTATTATTATCATCAGAACTTTCTGAACAAGAACTGAAACCAAGTGCAAGCAATGTTGCAGCCAAAACAAAAGACAAAATCTTTTTCATTAATATATCCTTATCACAAGAGGGCTAACTCTCCAAAACCCTTCTAGTAATCATTTTTATTCTCCCCGTTTTTATTTATTTCCTCTAAATACTTGTTTAATAGACAGAGGCATAGCGCCTGGTCTGAAAATCAAAGAAGAAGAAAAAACTCCATCTTTGTATTTTGCAACAAAAGATTCTATGTGAATTACATAAGACCCACTGTTTACAGAACATTCCCCAATAGATAAATAGTAAGTATCTGTGTCTTTAGTAACATTGACTCCCTCTATCTGGTAGGATTCAATCGTGTATCCCATTGCAGAATAAGAAGGAATTGTTACACTAACCTTCCCTGTTGAAGTTTTTCTTACTAAAAGATTTGCATTATCACTTCCATTTTGAGATCCTGATACAGAATAAGTAAAAGTTCCATTAAAAGTTGAAGAATCTTCAAACCAGTCACAAGAGCTTCCTGATACACTTATTTCTTCTTCATTTTGACTTTCTGAAGAATTTGAAGAAGATGTATAAGTTTTTTTTACAAACGAAGAAAGATTCATAGTTAAAGAAGTTCCACTCATGCTGCTGGAAGATGAGGAAGGCAAAACAAGCAGACTGATACTTTCATAAGAATTGATTCCTATTTTTACGGCCATAAGTGCTTTTGAAGTATCTCTACTTTCCATGCTAGCTTCGCTTGAAAACCAGTAAAGAGTCCAAACATTTAAAAAGGAATCCTTTTCTGCTATATAAAAGAAATTTACCGCCCCCATGGAAGTAGACATATTCCAACACAAGTGTTTTGAATCATAAATCGTAAGTTCAGGAGAAAGTTCGTTGCCCGACGAGGAAGTAAAAGTTGTTGAATAAGAATAGCCCTGAATAGCTTCCAGAGAGTAGACAGGCAAATATAAAGGCTTTTCTGAGTCAGACGAGCATGAATAAGCTAAAAGGCTGAATAATAAAAGTAATACAGTGTAAATTTTTTTCATTTTCATAAACCTCAATTTTAAAACTTAATTCTTGCGCCAAAACTAAGACAGGTGCCATCGTACAAATTGTAATATTCCTTTTGATTAGACCCATCACTAGCATTCATAAAATGCAAATTGTTCAAAAGGTTATCCGCCCGAAGATAGACTTCTAACTTTTCTTCAAAGAAAGTTTTAGTAAGATTTAAAGAAAGCATCAGAAAATCAGGACTGTATTGGTCTCCACCGGTTGAAAGCAGCTGTCGGCTGTTCCATTGAGCATCCATTGAAATTTTTCCTTGCAGAACAGGGATAAAATAGGAAATATTCATTGTCAGCCTGTGTGTAACTCTTAAAGAAAGATCCTGCCATTCATCCTGGTCATCGTTAAAAGCTTTAGCCCCGGTATAAGCGTATCCGGCTCTGGCTGTAAAATCATTTTTCTTAAATGAAATAGAAAAATCTCCACCATAAGTTAGAGCCTTTCCTATATTCACATAACTTCTTGTCTGAGGATTAGAGTTTGCATCTGTAACTTCACTGTCAATAAGGTCTTGAATGTAATTAAAATAAGCAGAGGCGTTCAATTTCCAGTCTTCAAACAAATGCTTTTCAAATGACAGATTTACGCTCTGAGATTTTTCGCTTTCCAAATCAGGATTTCCATTAAGAATAAAATTTCCTTCTCCAGAAGCATAATTATGATAAAAAACCCAGTATTTTTGCTTCAAAGTAGGAATTTTATATCCCATTCCGTATGAAAACCTTAAAACACTTTCTTTTGAAGGTGAATATTTTAAGCTTAATTTAGGAGTTGCCATAAAACTAGCATCACTTTCACCCATTTCTGGAGCAAAATCAAAGCGCAGGCCGGGAACTAAAGACAAATTTATTGTTGAAAAGTCCAGTGTATCCTGGAAGAAAGCAGAAATCAAAAGATTCTTTTCTCTGTCTTCAAAAGAATCTCCATCTACAGTCTGAAGATTGCAGTTCAAACCAAAAAGAAAATCTGCAAATGAATTTAATTTCCAGGAAGAACGGATTTCGCTTTCCCAGTCAATAAAATCAGAATCAGTTACCGTATTTTCTTTTGCAAGGTATGAAGTATTTTCTTTTATGGCAAAGTGTTCATAATCTGTTTCAAGCTGAAAATTCTTTACACTCGAAAAGGCAGAAAAGTTTAACTTTTCACTGTATTCATATTCCCCAGTGATTCCAGCTTCCAAGCGGCGGCATAGATAAGACATTTTAGAGCCAGTATCAAAGCCAATAGCTGTATAGTTACTTTCAAGTATAGAATCTGCAAATGAAACAAAAACAGAGGCTTTACCCCACCAGTCATTCCAGTCCATATTAAATCGTCCACAAGAAAGACGATTTTTTGCAGTCTTGTAGTAATCTAAATATCCACCTGCAAAAGCGAAATATTCGTAATCCTTGCTTCCAGGAGTCCAGTCAAATGCTCCTGTAAGAGAAGAAGAAAATTTACTTAATGAAAAGTTCAAAGTACCGGCGCTATAATTTCTGTAACTCTTACTTAAAGTTTTATAAGTGTATTCTTCGTTTAATGAAGCCGAAAATTTCATGCCCTGATCGCTTGAAGGATTCTTTTTAGTTATTATATTAATAACTCCGCCCATAGCATCAGATCCATATAAGGCAGAACTAGCCCCCTGCACGATTTCAATTCGTTCAATATTTTCTACAGGAATTTGAAAAACTGCAGCAGAGCCACCGATATCACCAGTTACTGAAATTCCATCAATCAAAATTTTTACATAATCACTGTCGAACCCCTGCATAGAAATTGTATCTGTTGGATTTCCAGCGGAAGGTCCTTTTATAACTAAACCGGGAAGATTTTTAACAGCTTCTGAAAGATTTTTTGCCCCACTTTCTTTGATATCATCAGAAGATAAAACTTGCACTTTTTCTACAGCATCAGAAATAGACTCTTCCCTTTTTCCTGCAGATACAACAATTACATCATCTTCATCAATAAATTCATCTTGACTACTTAAATCCTGAGCAAATAACAATCCTGAAAATAAAACAGAAAAACCCACTCCTCTTATAATTCGCTTAAACTGTTTCATTTATCATGAAATTACAAGATTTTCCAAGGATTGCAAATAGTAAAAAACTTTGTTGAAATTCTTTCTCAATAAGTTAGCCTATACTAACCAAGACAAACATCCAAAATCATCATTGTGACAAAACCGATTCCAAAACCTACGGTTGCAAAATTTGAATGTTCCCCCTGACTGGCTTCAGGGATAAGTTCTTCTACAACTACGAAAAGCATTGCTCCCGCGGCAAAAGAAAGAAGATAAGGCAAAATACTAACAACTTCTCTTACGAACAAAAGAGTAAGAAACCCAAAGAGAGGTTCTACAACACCAGAAAGAGTTCCATAAACAAAGGACTTAAGTTTACCATTTCCGTCACTTGCCAAAGGAAGAGATATAATTGCTCCTTCAGGAAAATTCTGAATGGCAATTCCCAAAGAAAGAGCAAAGGCTCCTGCTAAGGTAATTTGAGCATTTCCGCTCATAAATCCAGCTGCAACAACACCGACAGCCATACCTTCCGGTATATTATGCATTGTTACAGCAAGAACTAGCATTGTAGTCTTTTTTAGCTTTGAAACAGGACCATCTGGCTTTTCAGAATTCAAATGCAAGTGAGGAGTAAGCATATCCAGAGAATAAAGAAAAAACATACCAATTAGTATGCCAACAGCGGCTGGTAAAAAAGCCAGTTTTCCCATACTCTGACAACTTTCAATAGATGGAACAATCAAAGACCAGACAGAAGCTGCTACCATCACACCAGAAGCAAAGCCAAGCAGTATCTTTTGAACCCATGCAGAAAGTTCATCTTTAAGAAAAAATACGGCAGCTGAACCTAATGTTGTTCCAAGAAATGGTATAAGCAAAATTGTTGCTATATTCATCAAAACCTCAATCTAAGCAGAAGTCACTTCCAAACGAAGTCAACAAAAGCATATAAAAAAAAAACACAGGATTCAAGCCTACTAGGAGAACGGAGCTTAGAATCCTGTGGAAAAGTCGAACACTTTTATAGTTTATGACTTGCATCAAACAGAAACTCTGTTTGAAAACTAACTGAGGTCACCCCCAGTAGGAGAACCAATTTTATGAACTAGGCTGTTTTTCCTAATTCTTCACATTTTGC
Source organism: Treponema sp. (assembly GCA_024693045.1). Taxonomy (GTDB): domain Bacteria; phylum Spirochaetota; class Spirochaetia; order Treponematales; family Treponemataceae; genus Treponema_D. Next base: position 45,246 of record JAILLQ010000039.1, on the reverse strand, counting down.
CTTTGTATCAGCATCAGGATCCAAATGACCGGCAAGTCCATCATCGTTGATAACTGTAGCACCAGCCGCAACGATTCTGTCTCTCCACAAACGGAGCCATTCGCCATCACCCCAGTCGTATGAACCGAAAACAGCAACTTTCTTTCCAGAAAGCTGACCTTCGATAGCTGTATAGAAGTTTTCCATTGTTTCTTCAACTTCTTCAGCACCCATAGCAGGACTACCAAGAATGATTACATCTGAAGCAAGAACCTTTGCAGCATCAGCAGAATCTGCTGTAGCAAGATAAAGTTCTGCTCCACTTGCTTCTACACCCTTAGCAATAGCATTAGCCATTGCTTCTGTATTTCCTGTTGTTGTTGAATATACGACTGCCTTTGTCATTTTTTCCTCCAAATTAAGCAACTTTATATAAAGTCTTATATTTACACGCCGCAAGAGGAACTGTAATCCCCTTCTGCAGCAAACTCGTACAGAACAAACTGCACTTTTTATATTTGTCCATCAAACTTACTGCACTTTCAATGTCATCATAGACCTTCCAGTAACCGCAGTATTTAAAGCCGCATCCACCATTAATTTCGAACTGAATTACATCTTTTAATGGATAACCTAAAAATACTCCCGCTTCATGAGGGAATGATTTATAAGCCATCAATCTAAAAAGAAACTCGCGAAAAACAGCTTCAAAGCCATTATCAACAGGATAACCTTTACCCCTTAGATAAGAACTTACGGCCTTATCAGAAGTAATGCCCTTTAGAATCTCCTTGTTATATACAAGAAGAAGCATTCTTCCGTCTTTTTTTTGTATAGGAAGAATATGAATACCTTGAGATGCAAAGTACTCATTCCATTCACCTATCTTCCAGCTTCCATTACCATACAAATCCAATTTCATAGAAAAAAGACTTGCACTTTTTATTCCGCATAAGGCTGGAGCTCCACACTGCATAACAAGCTGATCAAAACTCATCACCTTCCTCCAGAAATAAAAAGAGGCGGGAAGCAGATTTGAAGGAAACTGCCTTTTGAGGGATTCTTACTTCCCGCCTATTGCAAAAAACTTTTGCAAAAATTGGAAGTTAGCATTGGCTAACTGTCAACTATATTTATACTCATAAATATACTTTAAATCAAGTAGTTAGACAGTGCTAACTAACTTTTTTTTCTCATTTTCAATAATTTAATGGACTAAAATAAAATAATACTTCAACCGATAATATAGTATGAAAAAGTTTCTTTTTGCCCTTTATTTTCTCTGTATTCACCTTCTTGTATTTTCTCAAACTCCAGAAATTTTTAAAGGTATTTGGAAGGGGCAGGACCGCTATATATTCATGGGAGAAAACAATCAAATTTCTATAGTTTTAAAAGAATATTACGGCTGGTATCTGGACAGAGTATGTGAACCAGAACATTTTTCAGAAATCAAGGAAAGAAGAAGAAATATATCGACTGGAAAAAAAGGAATTGAAATTACCACTTCTTTCGAAAAAATTTCTAAAAGCGATGAAATTTGGGAACTCACAATTTTATATGGAAAAAAATCAAAGTCCACCATACCTATCTATATAGAAGATAATAAGATTTATCTTGATTTCCTGGTAAAAATTCCCTACTCAGAAATACAAGTTGATTCAAATGCATATGCGGAAAACGAAGAAAAAAACATTTACGGATACTGGCAGGGGCTAAATACCAGTGATTCAATACAAATACATGAAAGAAATGACATAGACAATATAATTTCCTGGTACATAACTCCCCAGGGAACTTACCGCCTTCGTTTTTGGGAAACTAATATGAAAAATGAAGATTCAAAGGCAGCCTTTTCAGACGCAGCAATGTTGTACACTGTGAATAAACATATATACAGTGCAGGTCAAAATTATACTTGCGTAAACGGTAAGTCTTCAAATATCCGTAATGTCGAAAAATATCAGAAAGTACCATTTAAATACCAGATTAATGAACAATCTTCAGTCTTAACACTAAAAGGCCCTTACCTTGTAAAATTAAAAGAGACAGCTTCTGCCCAAGATTTATTGAATATCGTAGAATTAGCAAATTCACAAAGGAAACCAGACCCTCCACCACTCTTCCCTGAAGAAAATTTAGACTGGCACTGGGACTTAATCAATGAACTTGAAAAGGGAAATGAAATAATTCAAGCCGTGAGAGAAAGACAAAAAGCTTTTGGTCCAAGGGCACAAGACATAGTGAAGAAAAAATAGTATAGTATCCGCATGGTAACATATTTAGGTAAAATCGGTGAACTTGCACTTAAAGGCACCAATATTAAATTTTTTGAAAGACTATTAATAAAAAATGTTAAAGAATGTCTTAAAGGTAGAGATGTAAAAATTGCCCTTTTTGCAGGCCGTCTATATATTGACGCAGCTGAAAGTGAAGAAGAAGAAGTTGAAAAAGTTCTTTCGCATCTTTTAGGGATTACTGGCTGGGCAAAAACAATCACCTGCGAAAAAAATATAGAATCTATTAAAGCAGCGGTACGAAAATGTGCAGAACAGGCAAAAGAATTAAGCAATGCCAAAACATTTAAAATCGAAGCCAAAAGAGCGGATAAAAGTTTTCCATTAAATTCTTATGAAATAGCAGTTGAATCAGCAGGTGCAATCTACGATGACAGATTTATGGAAGTAGATGTTCACAATCCTGACCTTCACATTTATATAGAAGTTAGGGAAAGAGTATTTGTTTACAGTGATGCAAGAAAAGGTTGTCGAGGACTTCCTGCAGGTTGCAGCGGAACAGGACTTCTTTTACTTTCAGGAGGACTTGATTCCCCTGTTGCAGGTTACAGAATGATGAGACGAGGTATGAAAGTTCAATGTGTTTACTTTCACTCATACCCATATACGTCAATCGAAGCCCAGCAGAAAGTTGAAGAATTAGCTTCAAAACTTTCATTATTTGGATTGAACACTTATCTGAACATAATACCATTTACCGATGTTCAAATGAAAATAAAAGAAAAAGCACCAGAAGAATGGGCAACTTTAATGCTCAGAGTATGCATGATGAAAGTTGCAAATATGCTTGCAGAACGAATCGGTGCAGACTGCATAATTACGGGAGAAAGTTTAGGCCAGGTTGCCAGTCAGACAATGGAAAATCTCTGCGTAACCGAACACTTTGCAAAATATCCCCTTATGAGACCTCTTATAGGACTTGATAAAGAAGAAATTATCGATACCGCCTACTTTATCGACACTTATAATACTTCAATTCTTCCTTACGAAGACTGTTGTGTTCTTTTTTCACCAAAACATCCTATTTTAAGAGGAAGAATAGAAGATGCAGAAAGAATATATTCAGAAATGGATTGTGACGAATTGATTAAAGAATCTTATGAAAAAAGAGATGTAAAGCACTTTACTTTTGGAGAAGAAGTTTAGCAACCTTTGAAGCGTCTGTATCAATTACAACGCTGTCAAAGTTTTTCTTCATCTTTTCATCAAACGAGCTGTCAGTTAGCAGCTCGTTTATTTTTTTATAAATGGCCCCTGATTTTTGAATAAAATATCCAACCTTGTGGTTAATTGCATAATGTACATTACCTAACTCTTGATTATGAATGTATTTACAAATAATAACAGGCTTTCTGCATGAAAGAACTTCAAGTAAAGTTGCAGGACCAGCCTTTATAACAGCACAATCGCAGATTTTAACAAGTTCATCCAAAAAATCAACAAAACCAAAAACATGCAAATCAAGTCTAGGGTTTGCCAGACGAAGAAGGTTAAAATTCTGTTTAATAACCTTATCGCGTCCACAAATAATTGCAGTAGAAAAATTAGCTTTATGAATAAGACAATGATTTACAATTTCTCTCGCGCCAGGAAGCCCTTCTCCACCTCCAACAAGAAGAACCATTTTCTTATCTGGATCAAAACCATGTTTAATTTTTAAATTTCTTACTTCGTCCTGAGTTATATGGTTTCTGAATTTAGGATTCATTAAAAAAGGTATAACCTGAATATTATCAGCAGGTACGCCCAGTTTGACAGCCTCATTTTTTACATCTTCTGAGTAAACCATGTAATTCAAATCTTTTTCAAAAAACCATGAAGAATGAACAGTAAAAGGATCTGTAACCAGAACTGTATAATTAATTTTCCAGGGAATAGTTTTAATAACTTCTTTTACATAAGGAGTAACACCAAAATGAAAGCAAACAATATCAGTCGGTCTTTCTCTCATTATTAATTTTTTAAGATAAATTCTTGTTTCTGGTAATAAAATATTCTTTAAAATCGACTGAAGAAATCTACTCTGCCCCAAATCATAAGTTAAAGGAAAAAGACCATGTATGTAATTGCAGGAATAATTATATCCCTTTTCAAAAAGAGTATGTCCAAGTCCATGTCGAGAAAAACCCCTGAAAAGACGAATCTCAACGCTTGGATCTATAGCTTTCATGGATGAGGCTAACACTTTCGCCGCTGATTTATGACCAGCTCCAGTATCTAAATATAAAAAAAGAAACTTTCTATCTGCCATATTCTAAAGTTTTAATATAACCCCGGCTTTAAAATAATGGTGATAGGTATTTTTTAAGTTATCCACCCATTCTTTTTTAGCCCATTCAGCTGGATTTTGAATCTTCATAAAAGGAGACATGTCTTGGTGCGATAAATAAGCTTTAATTATCTCTTCCTTATCAACAGCCTGACCCACATAGGATCCAGGATATATTGAAGAGTCGACACCATCGTTCATAATGTATTCGAAAGAATAACCTGCAAATATTTTTATTGAAGAAAATTTCTTTGCCACAAGTTCATAAGAAAAATCCAAACCGGACCTAACGACAGCCATTTTGTGTTCCTGGTTCATAAAATCAGTTGTTTCATTGAACAAAATGTACGCCATTTCAGCCTGAGAAAGTCCGCCATTTCTTGTGTAGGCATACGCAGAATAGATGTCAGAAGCAGAAAGACTTTCCTGAGGATTTGCGTGAAGAATGAACTTAGAAGTAGAAAGAATATTAAAGTGTTTTATAGGATTAAACTTTATGTCTACAGAAAACTGGTGAGAATTAGGAATCAAATCAGATCCAATTGAAAGACCATTATTTGTGTAATCAGAATAGTTATATGTAGAATCCCTCGTATCATAGTAAGAATATGTATATGGCATTACCATCGTATAATCGAGTTTTATCATACGGCAGATGGATTCTGTTGGAGTATAAAGAACGCCTGTCTTAAAAGCTGCCTTTATAGCTGCGTCGTTCCACTTTAATTTTACAAAACTTTTTAAATCGTCGATATCATCAAAAAGGAAATCTGTGCTTATTGCGATACAGTCAACAGGTTTATACTGAAGGTTAAGACCAGCAATAAGATTTTCGTTAAAACCTGCTACATTTGAAATTATAGCCCAAGGAACAGGCATTAAGTAAGATGGATTAAATCCTTCTCCATATACAACAGATTCGTAGTAGGAAATTGAAAATTTTCTGTCTAAGAGAGGTACTCTCAATGAATGAAAAGCATAAACCTTTCCCCATTTATAATCATCACTGGAATCCAAAGCCTGAGCCGAAGCAATAGCCTGAACATGAGTATATTCAAATAAATCGCTTACAAAAGAAATCACAGCATTAGGCATAGGATTTGAATTTGGATTTAATACCAAATCAGAATCTGTAAAAAGTCCATAGCCTAATCTAGTATACCCCAAGGAAGCATTTAAAAAGGAATTACCAAAAGTAAGGTTAAATCCAGGATTTACAGAAAAATCTATATCTCCCTCTGTAAAGGAAAGCCATTCCATTCCCATGTAGTCACTGAAACTTTTAAATCTAGGAAACTGATTTGAAAGACTTTCGTTGTTATTAGTGCCACGAATAGAAAGATCAAGCCCTAACCCCATGTAAGGATTAAAACTGAACTCTCCCTGTAAACTAGCCTTTGCCGAATAAAGTTGAAAGTCATCTTCGTATTTTGCGTTATTATCGTCGTCTGTATCTTCTAAAAGTTCAAAATTTGCCCCAAAATCGCCTTCTGCTTTTAGGTGTATTGGATAATGAAAGCGGGAAATCCAGTAATCATTTGCTCTTTTTGCTTCCTCTTTATTAGAAGAAGCCATAACAGCGGCAAGAATTTCCCTAACCTGCCACAGAGTATATGGTTTAACCTGGGGAAGGCTGTCTACAAGTCCTTTTAGATACCAGCCGGCAGCGTCCTCATAAAAATCATCCCTAGGATCTACAGTCACCTGAGAGTAGAGGGAATTAGAAAATATAAAAGAAAAAATTATAAAAAGCAGAAAATATTTTTTCATATTAGTTAAATATACTTGTTTATTGCTTGAATTACAAGTTATGTGTTATTCTTTATTTATAATGAAAGCGATTGATAAAGAATTGATATTTGAGCTTTTAAAAGCTGCAAGTGCAAATTTTTATGGCTATGAACCTGAAGTATTTAAAAACAAACCAAATTTTACAGACGATCTTGAAATAAAAGAAAATAAAGAAGTTAAAAATGAAAATAAGTCTGAAAAAATCGAAGTGATAAAAGATAATTCCCCAAAGGAAGAAATTTCTGCCACTGAAGAAAGACATGCCATTACACTTAAAGAACTTGAAGAAAAAATAAACAATTGCACACACTGTAAACTTTGCAAAACAAAAAATCACTCTGTTCCAGGCGAAGGAGTTAAAAATCCAGCAGTTTTGGTTATTGGAGAAGGACCTGGAGAGGAAGAGGATAAACAGGGGCGACCTTTTGTAGGTCCTGCAGGACAACTTTTGGATAAAATGCTGGCAGCCATTCAATTAGACCGAAATGCAAACTGCTATATTGCAAATACAGTAAAATGCAGACCGCCCTACAACAGAGATCCGGAACCAGACGAAGCTGCTTCCTGCAGGGCTTACTTAGATGCACAGATTCACATTTTAAAACCAAAAATCATACTTCTAGTAGGAAAAGTAGCTCTTAGGAACATAATGAAAATAGAAGGTGAAATCTCTCTAAGACGCTACAGAGGAAAAATTTATGAATACAATGGCATTCCTATGATAGTAACTTATCACCCTAGTGCTCTCTTAAGAAATGCAGATTATAAAAGACCGGCTTGGGAAGACCTAAAATTTTTCCGCACAAAATTACTGGAACTTTGTCCGGATTACGCTGTAAATTATAATAAAATGAATAATTCAAATTCTCAGGCCTAAAATAAATGGAAAAAATACTCTACCTGCAGATTGTTCTAAATATTCCTCTAAACCAGACTTTTACATATTCCTATACAGTAAAAGAAGATGACAAGAAGGAAAATCTTCCAGAAATTGGAAAAAGAGCTGAAATACGTTTCGGAAACAGAAAGGCTACAGGCTTTATCACCGGTATCTCAGAAACAATACCAGCTTCCTGTCCTGTAGGCCCTGAAAAAATTCGTTCTATAAATAAAATAATTGATAGTGAACCCCTGTTTAACGAAGAAATCTTTTCCCTTGCAAGCTGGGTTAGCCGTTACTACATATGTTCTATAGGAGAAGCAGTTTTTTCAATAATTCCGTCCCGGGGAAAAAGAGAATCTACAAGCCCAGGTTTTTCATTTGAAGAAGATTTTTCTGAAAAATCAACAAATACACTTTCCCTTGAACAGGAAAAAGCTGTCAGAGAAATTACACAATCCTGTCAAAGTGGTAAAAGTTCTTACCATTATCTGTATGGAGCTACTGGAACTGGAAAAACCGAAGTATTTCTTCAGTGTGCAGAATGGCTTTTAAATGCTGGTAAAGGAGTTATTTATCTTGTTCCAGAAATTGGCCTTACTCCGCAAGTCGTAAAAGCTGTAGTTAAACGCTTTGGAAATACAGCAGCCGTTTTGCATTCCGGTCTTACGCCAAGTCAAAAACTTACCGAATGGAAAAAAATTATTCATCGGGAAGCAAGAATTGTTATAGGAGCAAGAAGTGCCGTCTTTGCACCAGTACCAGATTTAGGACTAATAATAATAGATGAAGAACACGATGCATCATATAAATCAGGAGAAACCCCTAGATATCACGCAAGGCAAGTTGCAATGCACCGTTGTTCAAGCTTAAAGATTCCACTTGTTATGGGAAGCGCAACCCCTTCTGTTGAAGCCTGGTATTCAATGGAAAGCAAAAGACTTATTGCCCATACTCTTACAAAAAGACTTGCCGGTGGAGAAATGCCACAAATCAAAACAATTAATCTTTCTCAGATTAAAAATTCTTCCTGCATTTCAGATGAACTTGCCGATCAGGTTAGAAAAACAATTGCAGCTAAAAAACAGGTAATTTTATTTTTAAACCGCAGGGGCTTTACTCACTTTTTCAGGTGTAATCAATGCGGTTATGAAATGACCTGCAAAAATTGCTCAGTCCCTATGACTTACCACAAAATTGAAAATCGTCTTAGGTGCCATTACTGTGGTTGGACAACTCAACCTCCTGTTTCCTGCCCTGCCTGCGGTTCTTTAGACGTTGGTTATAGTGGTTTTGGAACTGAATATATAGAATCAGAAACCCATTTAAAATTTCCAAATGCGAGAATTCTTAGAATTGATACCGATTCATTGACTAAAAAAGGCGAACTTGAAGAAAAACTGAACGCCTTCCGTCGAGGAGAATACGATATTTTACTTGGAACTCAAATGGTTGCTAAAGGTCTAAACTTCCCTAACCTGCAGCTGGTCGGTGTTGTACTTGCAGACACAGGTCTTCACATGCCTGATTTCAGAGCTTCGGAAAGAACTTTTAGCCTGATAACCCAGGTAGCAGGAAGAGCGGGAAGATTTTTTCCAGACGGCAAAGTATTAGTTCAGACCTACAATCCTTTTAGAGAAGCCGTTTTGTATTCCTGCAAAGGAGAAAGCCTGCCCTTTTACAAATATGAACTGAACCAGAGAAAATTACTTGGCTTTCCTCCATTTAGCAGAATGATTCGACTTGTCTTTAGAAGTGCAAAAGAAGAACAGGCCTCTTATGCAGCAGAAGAAGCCGCAAAAATTCTTAGAAGTATTGCCGAAAAAAAAGTAGAAATAATAGGACCAGCAGAATGTCCGATTCTTAAAATTGCAATGAATTACCGTTATCAGCTAATTTTAAAAGGGCAAAATATTTCAGCTCTTCAGGAAGCAGCCGAAAAACTGCTCTACAACTACACCCGACCTCAGAATGTATATATAGAATGTGATGTTGATCCAGTTTCTTTAATGTAGAAATAAGTATAACTTACTTATGAACTCGAATTCCGTCAAAATTGATTTTATAAAGAAAAAGCCCGTGAGCAGGAGCAGTTGCCCCTGCCTTTTTTCTGTCTTTTGCAAGCAATATTTTTTGCATTGAATCTAAAGGAGCCTTTGTTCTGTCTAAATTGATTAAAGTTCCAGTGATTGTCCTGACCATTTTCCATAAGAAGGCGTTGGCTTCAATTTCAAAAACGAGCATTTCTTTTCCATCAGGAAAAACATTCTGTTTAAAAAAATGAGCATTATTTATGTAACGGCAGGTTGAAAGACTTTCATCTCCGCTGGCGGCAAAACTGGCACAATCAAGTTCACCTCTAAGACAGGAAGAAAGAACGTTCAAACGGTCAATATCAGGCTGATAATTAACAGCCCAGGCATAACGAGTCTGACTTGCCTGAATCTTTTCTGGACAGATGAAATACCTGTAAACACGACTGGTCGCACTAAATCTGGCATTAAAATCTTCAGAAACTTCTTCAGCATCTATAATTCTTATATCTTGTGGTAAAAAAGAGTTAAGTGCCTGAGGATAGCGGTCAACAGGAATAGAATCAATAGGAGAAAAAAAGTTAGCAGCCTGAGCCATGGCATGGACTCCACTATCAGTTCTACCAGAACCATAAAGAGTTATTTCCTGCTTATGAAGTTTTTCCAGAGCCTTTTCAACTTCCCCCTGCACAGTTCTCATTGTGTTTTTTATTTCGCCCTGATCCTGTCTCTGCCAGCCACAAAAGTCACTGCCATCGTAAGAAATTGTAAGTAAAATATTACGCACTAAAAAATCCTAAAATTCGTCATCGTTCACTTCTTTTGAAAGTTTGTCGTACAAGTCTCTGGCCTTTTCCAAAAGAGGTCCCGGCTTATTTTTTGAAGATTTACCCAATCCGAAAATGCGGGCTATTGCAGTTTTTGATTCACTTAATTTTTTCAATCTAAGCTGCAAATCATCCTGCTGACCGTAGTTGTATTCCAAAAGCCCACTAAGATAAATTACACCATCCCAGCCGTAATTTTTATCCATATCTGGACCAAAATTTCCTAAAGTTGATGATTTTTCGCTTCTATTTGTTTCACAAATAATTGCCTGCTGATAAAAGAAAAGAGCCTTTCGTTTCATTGCGTCAGAAATAAATTGAAAGTTGTGGTTAGGAACAGCAAGATCAAGTTCATGAGTAAGCCAAGAAAGACGAAGAGAAAGAAAAGCAGACTTCATAGTAGGAAGCAAATCTGGATTCAATTTGGAATAAGTCAACAAAGCTAGATAATAATAAGCACAACCGTCAAAAAGAGACCTTTCATGTTTCAAATTAAAATGTGGAAAAACAATATTTACCTTGTCTTTTCTTTCATCTCTAGTCTGAAAGAGCTTATCCTGATCTTCCTTTTTCTTGATTTCGGTAAAATCCTGCCATAAAAGAGCTGTATAACAATTAGGACAAGCTCCTATATCATAAATGAGAGGATAAACACGACCAAATTTTGCAGATGGCTCAAAAATTCGGTGCAGATCATCTGTAAGTCCACCTGCAATCATTCGTCCGTTACCACTTCGCATAACTTCTTTTTCAAAGCTCTTTTTGCAAACAGGGCAAATAATTTTATCCTTTGAAAAATATGATATAGCAGGCTTTTTCTTTTCTACCTGATTTTTCTTTTTACTTGAAGAAGATACCATACTCACCTCGATTCTATTACAACAAAAGCTGTAGCGTATTCTTTCTCATGACTCAATGATACATGAATTATCGGATTTTCGCATTTACTTTTTAACAGTTCAAGGGCCTTTCCTTCAACAAAGAAACAAGGCTTACCTGAAGCTTCATTTTGTATGTAAATATCCTTAAGGTCAAATCCTATTATTCCACTTCCAAGAGCCTTTCCAAAAGCTTCTTTGGCAGCAAAACGGGCAGCATAATGTTCACAGGCAGATTGACTAGAAGAAGAATCATTTCTTTCCCTTTCGTTAAAGAATCTGGAAATCATATGACTTTCTTTGACCCATTTTTCAAATCGTGAAACCTTTGTGATATCTACACCAATGCCTATAATCATTCTGCCTCTTTTTCTTCTACATTTTCTTTAGGTAAATCTATTGTTTCAGGATTTTCACTGCTTTCTTCTACAACTTCTTTTTTAACCAGAGAAAGATTTACACTTTCAAGAGATTTTTCAACTATAGCAAAACTTTTTGGAATCGAAAAATTAAGCGGAAGGTCATAAGTTCCGGCTTCACTTATATCTTTAAAATCCAGATAAAGAGCATCTTGGGAAAGTTCTAACTTTTCAAGACCATTTACAGAACCTGTCAGTTTTATACTTACAGAAGGAATTTCAGAGTCAATTGAAAACCCCTCACTCAAGTTTACCACAGAAGGAATGATTCCTGAAAAAGTTTTTGAATCAGTTGCAGGTATTACAGTAACAGTAACTCTGAAATCAGATTCAGGTATAACTCTAAGTTTTGAATTTATATTGTCTAGCTTTACTTCCTGACTAAAATTCTTAGCGGCATTTGAAACGATAACTTTTCTTGTATTTATGAACTTTGTTTTTTCAATCATTTTTGCAGGACCAAGAACTTTTACAGTTGAAGGACTTATATCAATATTTGAAATTGTATAACCGTGTTCTACTTCTCCTGATATTGCGGCTTTTATCGGTATATAAGCTAATTCCTTTGTATCCAGTTCAATTTCAAGAGAATCAGGTTTTGCAGAGTATTCAAGAGGATCTAAAAGCATAAGAGATTCACTCATTGAAATTGAAACAGGAATTCTATACTTTCCACATTCTGTGTATTCATCCAGATTTACAGATGCAAATACGCTTGAACTGTTAATAGATGGCATATTTTCTGCTTTTGTACGAATTGTTACTTTAATATAACGAGGAAGTTCGCTTGCCGGCATCATAAGCCCTGAAGCTTCTACCTTTAACGGAACTGTAAAAACTTTTTTTTCAAGACTTGAAACTCTGTTGAAAACGTAGAGAACGATTGCAAGAACAATACAAATGATTTTTTGAGGCCAGTTTTCAATCAAACCGTCAGTCAGTTTTTTTATGTTCATCGATAGTATCCTCCACGCTATAAGAATCAGGTGTTATTTCCAAGAGATTTTCAAGGATTTTCGTAATTTCAGGTACTGAAAGGTCATAATGAAGCTTTGAGTCATAAGCCAAGCTAAGCGCTCCTGACTCTTCAGAAACTACAAGAATTACAGAATCGCTTATTTCTGAAAGACCAAGGGCTGCTCGGTGTCTTGTACCAAAGGTCTTTTTGATGTCATATTGTTCACTTAAAGGCAAAAAACAGCCGGCAGAAACTAGCTTTCCCCCCTGAATAAAACAGGCTCCGTCGTGCAAAGGAGTATCCATACCGAAAATTGTTACAAGAAGACTTGAAGACAAATCGGCATTCAATTTTGTACCGGTCTGTACGATATCTTCATGCTTAGTATGACGCAAAAAAACAGCAAGCATTCCTCGCTTTTGCTTTGAAAGCATTTCAGCAGCAATCAATACAGAGTCTACATAGGTGTGTTTTGATCTTGTTCCAAAAGCGAACCATTGGTTTTGCCCCAGTTTTAAAACCATTTTTCGCATTTCTGGCTGGAATACGATGGCAAAACCTACTAGAAGCAAAGGTGCGATTCCGTTAAAAATCCACAAAAGAGTATCAAGCCTAAGAATCATGGCTATTACATAAGCTACAAGAACAAGAACACCAGCTTTAATAATCTGAATACCATTTGTTTTGACGATAACTTCATAGGCCTTGTAAAGGATAAAGGCTAAGATAAGAACGTCCATAACAGGCCGCAAAAAATTATAAATTTCTATAAAGCTGTCGATAGATTTCAATTTTCCACCTTTTTTATTTTTTTCTAACTAATAATATAACTCAAGACTTTTAAAGTATCTACTGTTTCTTTTACATCATGGACCCTAACCATACTTGCACCCCGAATAACAGAAAGTAGATCTGCAGCTAAAGTGCCGGCTAGTCTATCCTCTACCTCTCTACCTGTCATCTGTCCAATACAGGTCTTTCTGGAAAGAGCCATCAAAATCGGGTACTTTTTATTACCCAGGGAAGATAGATTTTTTATCAAGTCGACATTGGCTTTTAAATCTTTTCCAAATCCGATTCCCGGGTCCAGGATAATCTTATCCTTTGCAATTCCTGCAGAAAGAGCGTATTCAGCCCTTTGAATTAAATAGTCATTTACGATTTTAAATGCATTTTCAGAAACAACATTATCCTGCATTGAAGATGGGATACCTTTTTTATGCATCAAAATTACAGGAAGTTCATTTTTAGCACAAAAGTCCGCCATTAATGGGTCATCCTCTAGTGCAGAAATGTCATTCAGAATGTCGGCACCTGCCTGAAAGGCTTTTTCCATTACATTTTTCTTTCTGGTATCAACAGAGATAGGTATATCACTAACTTTTCTAATTTCTGTAATAACAGGAATAAGCCTTTCTATTTCTTCATCCTCTGAAATATAAAGACTTCCGGGTCTAGTTGATTCTGCACCCAAATCCAGAATATCAGCACCTTCTTCAATCAGCTCAAGGGCTCTTTCTACCCCTCCTCGGCTATCCTTGAAAAATGAATCTGGAGTAACATTTACGATTCCCATAACAAAGGCAGGAAGTTCACTTTTTACAATTCTGTCTTTTAACTGCAAAACTGGCATAAAATCTCCCCTCTTGTAATCTATTTTTTTATAAGTTCCAAAGCTGACTTTTTAAGTTCATCAGGACTAAGACCTGCTTCTTCGCATACTTCAGCACGACTTCCCTGCTGATAGTATTTTTCTTGAAAGGCTTTTACACAGAAATTAGTAATACCAGATTCCGCACAAAGAGAAGCCAAATATTCACTTATTCCTCCGGTAATAATTCCATCCTCGACAAAAACAATTCCTTCATATTTTTTTGCGATATCAAGGAAATAATTAAAATCAAAAGGTTTTATAAAGCGAAGAGTATAAATATCAGCGATGACATCATCGAACGACAAAGCCCTTCCAGCATTCAAAACTTCAGAGAACATTCCGCCTGTGCAGACAAAAAGAATTTTTTTAGTTCGGGAAATACTTTCTGAATCAGCATCAGGAGCAAAAGAAGTTTCATATTCAAAAGCAGGAACCAAAATTCCCCTTCCTTCTTCTACAGGTTTAGAAAAAACATCAAGTTCTGTAGGACAGGACATTTTTGGATAGCGAATAACTGTAGACTTTTCATTTTCTGCAGCATAATTCAGACACAAATCAAGGTCACGGGCCGAAGCCGGACTCATAATTCTTAAACCTGGAATTGGTCTAAATAAAGCAATATCAAAAATCCCCTGGTGAGTTTCTCCGTCAGAAGGAACGGCACCAGCCCTGTCTAAAACAAAGATAGCTTTAAAATTCTGCAGGGAAATATCATGAATAAGCTGGTCAACAGCACGCTGAATAAAAGTTGAATATATACAAACGATAGGAAGAATTCCACCTTTAGCAAGTCCACCTGCAAAAGTAACTGCGTGCTCTTCTGCAATTCCAACATCAAAAAAACGATCCGGATAATGACGGGCAAAAGAAGCAAGTCCAGTTCCTTTAGCCATAGCAGCTGTAATACATGCAATATCATTTCTCTTTTCTGCCAGAGCCATGAGAGAAGAACTAAAGGCTTCTGTAAAACTGACATTATCGAATTTTTCAACGGTACCATCTGTAGTAATAAAAGGACCTATACCGTGAAACCTTTCCGGATTATGTTCGGCAGGACTATAACCTTTACCTTTCTTTGTTACTACGTGAACTACAACAGGTCTATTCATATGTTTTACTCTATTCAAAAGTAAAACAAGTTCCCTAATGTCATGACCATTTAAAGGACCAACATATTCGAAACCCAAATCTGTAAAAAAGTTATTTGAAAGCAAAAAGCCTTTTAAGCCTCTTTTGAACCTGTGAACAAATTTAGTAAGAATTCTGTTTATGCCGGGAACCTTTTCAACAAACCAGTCTATATTATGCCTGAAAGACTGGTAGTGACGGGTCATTGTAAGACTGCTCAAATACCTTGAAATAGCCCCTGTATTCTGATCAATTGACATCTGATTATCATTTAAGATAACAATCAAATTTTTCGAAATCTGCCCGGCATTTGAAAGAGCTTCCAGAGCAAGTCCACCCGTCAAAGCCCCGTCTCCGATTATACAAACAGATTTTCCACTCTTGCCCAAAATTTTTCTGGCCATTTCAAGCCCAAGAGCTGATGATATAGAAGTTGAAGAGTGTCCATTGTCAAAAAAATCATGAACACTTTCACTCTGCTTTGTAAAACCACTTAAGCCGTCTTTCTGCCTTAAAGTAGAAAATTTTGAATATCTTCCAGTAAGTAATTTATGTGTATAACACTGATGACTTACATCAAAAATAAGTGCATCTTGAGGACTGTTAAACACTCTGTGCAGGGCGATTGTTAATTCAACCAGACCAAGATTACTTGCAAGGTGTCCACCATTTTTACCAACAACGTCAATAATGCTTCTACGTATTTCAGCAGCCAAAGCATCAAGCTGGTCAAAGGAAAGAGATTTTATGTCTGCTGGCGAATTAATAGACGATAATAACGTAATAAACACCTCTAAAAATCATTATATCTGAATACAAAAAAGACCGGAACAGCAAATTGAAAAACTGTCCCGGTCTTTATAAGACATTTCAAAGTAATTAATTACTTTGCCTTATGTCTGTTTCTTCTAAGCATCTTCTTACGCTTATGTGTCGCCATCTTCTGGCGTTTTCGTTTTTTTCCACAAGGCACGATGGCACCCCTCTACTAGTAAAGTGTTACTAATTATTGTCTAAAATTTATTTTAGGTCAATAGTAAAAAGCCGTGAAAATCAATTTTCTTTTAGAAATTTTTCAACAATTTTAAATACAAGCCTTTCGGCTTCTTCCTGATTGGAAATCTGAACTTTTACAGCACCTGGAATATCATTCATAAAAACATACTGCTTTTTTGCATACTTTCTGCTATTTCTTTTGATTTCATATTTAATTTTTTCAATACCTTCAGGACTGTCGTAATCGTAATTAAACCATTCCCTGTAACCAATTGCCTTCATGGCAGGGCTTTCTTTAGAAAACCCCTTATCTATCAGAGAAAGAACTTCTTCCCGTAAACCTTTTTCAAACATCAGGTCAACCCTCTGATTTATCCTCTGGTACAATTCTTCCCTATCCCTATCCAGAATTATTGTGCAGAAATTATAATTATCCCGTGTTTTTGAACTCAATTTAAAAGAACTTTTAGTTTTACCTGTTGAATAATAGATTTCCAGGGCCCTGCAAATCCTGTAGGAATCATTAACATTTATTTTTTCAGCACTTTCAGGATCAATTAGCTGCAGTTCCTTATACAATTTTTCATTTCCTTCATCCTGTAAACGCTTCTGAATCCTATTACGGGTATTTTCATCAGCTTCAGGAGTAGAAGGAAGCCCCATCATAAAATTCCTTACATAAAAGCCAGTTCCACCAAGAACAACAGGTATTATATTCTTCTGATAAAGTTCCTGGCATTTTTTATCGCAGAGAGTAACAAAATCACTTACATTGAAATCTTCATCTGGCTCGCAGATGTCAATTAAATGGTGAGTTAAAGCTTTTTTTTCTTCCAGACTGGGTTTTGCACTGCCAATGTCGAGACCTCTATAAACTTGTACTGAATCTGCACTCAATAGTTCAAACTTATAGTCTTTAAAAAAAAGATGACTGTCCTTACCGAAGAGATTTACGGCAAGAGCAGTCTTCCCTGACGCAGTTGGTGCAAAAATAACTATAACAGGTATTTTCACTTTTTATTTTGAAGTATCTTCGATTCTGTAAGATACTTTGTTGCAGAAAAGCTGACGCGCTGCAATAGAAACAGCTTTACCGTAGTTCTTTTCTACTTCCGGGTCATTAATCTTAGACATCTGGTAAGCACGACGGCTAGCGGCTACTGTAATCTGATAAATATTGTCTGAAAAACCGATGAGCTGTTCCAAAGGAAAAATAGTATCCATTTCTTTACCACCCTAATAATAAATAGTAAATATCATTATATATAAAAGCAGATAACTCGTCAATAAAAAGGAATTTCTACAAATCACAGACTTTTAAAGACATAAGACTGGAGGAACAAGCTGTTTCTATAAGGTAAAAAATAAGACTTTTAAGCTGACTGTAGGCCTGATTTTGTACATATAAAGCAGAAGCATCCTTTGGTTCTAAAACTGTTATTCCCTGCAAAAATTGAAGGGCATCTCTTTCAAGAACAAAAGGACTTTTTTCCCGATGACAGCAAGTTCCTACAAATGCGTTTTCCGAAAGCAGATAATGTGCAGATTCTTCCAGTTTTTTTCCACAAAAAGCACAAGATAGAGGATCAGGCTGAAGACCCATCAAATCCAGGTATCGCCATAAAAAGCGTAAAAGACCAGATGAAGCCTGAACCTGGGATTCTGCCCTATCCAAGCCGGTTAGAAAACCATTTATCAAGGCCCAGGCTTTTTCACAGTTTCCTCCGCAATGAGTTTTTAATGCAATTTCTGCACTAACTGAGGCTGCACAGGATTTATAAAAGTTTTCCCTGAAAGACAAATGATAAGACTTCACATCAAAATCAGAAATTTTGTAGTGATTATGAGAAAGAGATAAATAAATTGTTCCTGTATTCCATGTAGAAACAAGGGATTTTAGTCTGCTTTTGGGTCCACCATACAAAGTAGCATAAATAACCCCTTCTGCCTTAGTTAACAGACAGACAGAAGAATTATTTTCACCAGATGGCTTAACAGATATTACCGTTGCCTGAGTTACTTTATTGCCATGCATTAATGTAGAATCTCGATATTACGATTATTCTGCATATCATTAATAGCATTTGCAATAACTTCTGACAAAGAATCAGCATTATCAGTCCATGCAGAACCAAAATTTGCAAAAAACTGAATATTTCTATAATCCGCCAAACGGGCATACCTTTCTTTTACAAGCTGAAGCATAAAGTCTAAGTTATCTTTTTCAATATCGGTAGCAATAAGCATAAACTCATCATCACCCCGCCTGTAAGCAAGAGCTTCCTTACTCTGAACAGACCTGATACTTTCGGCAATAATTTTTAGGGCAGCATCTCCGTATTCATGACCAAACTTTTCGTTTAAATCTGCTAAACCGTCTATATCTATGTAAATTACGCCAACTTTTTTTAGATTTATATATTCAGTTGCAATCATATAAGCGTATTTTTCAACATTAAAGAGCCCTGTTACATCATCGTGTTCTGCCTTAGCCATTAGCTGGTTTACATCATATGAAGAAGAAGTAACATCCCTGGCAAAAATAACTGCAATTGAAGGTTCAAATTCAGAAACATGCACACTTACTGTGAACCAATGGTATTTATCGTCAATATAACGGCGGAAAGAATGTTCTATAACATCTCCAGGATTCATCGCCCTCATTTTTTCAAGAGACAAAACCTTTCGTGCAAGGTCATAATCTTTAGGATGAATTGATTCAAAAATCTTTTCGTAAAGAACAGAACAATGCATAAGAGGAATATCTTTAGGTTCATCATCTTCAAAAACAATTCTATAGGTTTCCCCAGAAAGAATATCAAGTTTTAAAATGTCAGAATACAAATCTTTTGCAGTTTGAGAAAAATACCAGTTCGAAGATATAGCTCCCTTATGAAACTGTTCCATTTGTTTCATAATTGCTTCAACCTTACCTTTTGATTCCGTAATGTCAACGATTGAAACTAAAACTGAAGAACAGTCCTGGCCATCGAATTTTAAAGGTTTTAACTGAAGGTTAAACCATTTGTCTTGAGGATCCTGGTAAACAAATTCTGAAGACTGACTCATATCGGAAAATTTTTTCTTCAAATGATTTCTATCAAAAGTGACAAGGGCCAGAGCCTTATATTTTGCAGAAGTTAAATTATCGAATTCTTTCAGGAGAATGTTATCCCATTCTTTTACTACGGGCTCGTCATAAAAAAAAGTTTCATACAAACTCTTCAAAACTATAATTTTATGATTTTTAATATCAAGCACATAAATGCCCTTGAAGCGTTCAAAAATATGATTATCAATTTCTTTGATATTTAACCCAACGTTATTTAATACTTCAAAATCTTTTGGCATAGCTCATCCCTTCCACAATAGATTTCGTTAATTATATCACAGTATAAAAAAAATTAAAGAAATTTTAATTTTTTTCAATTTTAGCTATTGACCTTTTTTTTTCAAACATATATATTAAGTACATCTTCAACGAAGACATGGGCTATTAGCTCAGTAGGTAGAGCACCGCCCTTTTAAGGCGGCTGTCTCAGGTTCGAATCCTGAATAGCTCACGAAAAAACTCCTGATTTTATCAGGAGTTTTTTTATTTAACAAAAAACTTATTATACTGGAAATAATCCACTTCTTTTATTAGAATATAGAAAACAGATATTTAGAAAATTTACTTTTTAGATACAAGAACCTTAAGGATTTCTAAAATTGAAAAAATACAACAAAAAAAGTGTTCCAAGGGAGACCGTTTTATCCATAAACAAAAAATATGGTCTTTCTCCTTTAGACTCTGCAATACTTGCCAGAAGAAACATTATCCAGGGCGAAGATATAAAATACTTTATAGAAAGCGATTTACGATTTACCCATCTGCCGTTTGAATTTTCTACAATGGAAGATGTTGTAAGCAGAATTTCTGACGCAATAGATGAAAAAGAAAAAGTACTTATCTTTGGTGACAAGGATGTAGACGGCGTAACAAGTACAGCAATTCTATACGGCTATTTAAAATCACAGGGATTAGATATCCAGTGGAGAATTCCAACCGGTGATGATTCTTACGGTCTGTCTATAGAAGCAATAGATGATTTTATCAAAGATACAGAAGGATACGGCTCACTAATCATTACTGTTGACTGTGGAATAAGTTGTGTAAACGAAGTTGCCTATGCAAACCAACACGGAATTGATGTTATAGTTACCGATCACCACAATCCCCCTGAAGTTTTACCAGAAGCCACAATCATAATAGACCCAAAAATGCCAGATTCAGGCTACCCTTTCAAGGATATTTCAGGAGCAGCTGTAGCCTACAAAATTGTTTCGGCCCTGCGCTTCTCTAAATGTGCCCTTTTTAATCAGGACATTACCCTTCTTAATGTTGAAGAAAAAGAAGGATATTTTAAAATTGACTGTATAAAAAGCCGAAACCTTGTTCCAAAAAAGGAATTTTCAGAATCTTTCTATCCTGGTGAAAAATCTATTTACCAGACCAGCCTTCCGGAATTTTTAAAAGGACAGCAGATTTTTGTCTGGAACGAAAGAAATATTAAAAATAACCTGGCTTTGATTTTTGGAAAAGGAATTGATTTTCAACTTTTTGATTTACAGCCCCAGGTTGAAAAAATCATTCCATCTCTAAAAGGAAAAAGTCTCTCGCAATTAAAGGGTCTTTCTAAAATAGCACGTTACAAGGAAAGTGAAGAAAGTGAAATAAACAGCTTCTATAATATTTTTGTAACCTTTGCTCAAAAAATTGAAGCCGTGAATTTTCCAAACCACCAGAAAGAAGCCTTGAACGATTTACAATTAGTTGGTATTGCTGCCCTTGCCGATATAATGCCGATGAAAAACGAAAACAGAATTTTCGTGAAAAATGCCATAAAAGCCATAAACGAAGGTAAAACTCGTAAGGGAATAGCCGAGCTTCTTGCAAGAATGGACCTGGTAGGGAAAAAAATTACTTCAACTGATTTATCCTGGAAACTGATTCCGGCCCTAAATGCTTCTGGGCGTATGGGATGTGCAAACCGGTCTGTCGAACTACTTTTGAGCGATGACCCTCAAAAAAGAAATGAACTTGCTGAAGAAATTATCAGACTTAACGAACAGAGAAAAATATATGTAGCTGACGGTGAACTGTACACAGCCAATCAGGCTGAAGAGAATTTTAACCGTTTCAATAAACAGCTCTGTCTGGTTTTTGATCAGAGAATTAACCGTGGAGTAACAGGAATTCTAGCTGCGAAAATTATGCAGAAATACAATGTTCCTGCCCTTGCTGTAACACTTTCGGAAGACAAAAGTGTTGCCGTAGGTTCAATGAGAAGCTGTAGAAATTTTGTTGCTACAAAGTTTCTTGACTCTTTCGGAGATTTCTTTATAAATCACGGAGGCCATGACGCTGCTGCAGGATTTAGTTTTGAAAAAGAAAAAATAGAAATCTTCATGCAAAAGGCAATGGAACTTTCAAAAAGTTTTAACCTTGGCGACCAGGATGAAAACCTGGAAGTCGATGCTGAACTTCCAGCAGAATACATAACTCCGGAACTTTTAAACACAGTAAATCTTTTTGAACCTTTCGGAGAAGACAATAATGATTTGATTTTCCTGACAAAAGCACTTAAAATTCAAGATATGGTTTTGGTCGGAAAATCAGAACGCCAGCATCTTAAAATGGTATTTGATTGCGGCAAATACAAATTCACCGGAATGTTTTGGGGACAGGGAGAACGAATGAACAGAGACTTTTCTGTCGGCGATAAAGTTGACCTGCTCTACAACATCGGTCGAAATACTTTTAACGGAAATACAACACCACAAATGATAATAATAGATGCAGAAAAATCTGCAGATTTCTAAGGGAGTTTTATATGAAAAAGATTATTGCATTTTCTTTACTTACATTCGCACTTCTTTGTCAATTAAGTGCAAAAACGGTAGCCTTTCAAACTGACAATTATTCTGGAACGCTATCATATAACGATATAGCAAAACCTGGTGAAGCAATTTTTGCCCGTATGAATTTAAAAATTTCTAGAAACGCAAAAAAGAAAAATTCACCCGAAGTTCAGGCAACGATAGAACTCTTTAAAGAAGAAAAAAAAATCGACTCTTCTAAATTTTATTTCTTGAACTCAAAACAGAGGAGACAAAACACACCTGATATGCTGGCAGCTATTCCACTTTCTCTATGGTCCAACGGAGGTGGAGAACATTCAATTAAAGTAATTTTTTCTACAGGAATTCCAGAGGAAGCTGCAAGAGAAATCATCCTTCCATTCACTCTAGAAACTGTAGAATGGAACCAGGAAGTTCTTGAACTGGATGAAAGAAATTCCGGTATCAAACAGGATATGAGCCCGGAAAGACTTACTCAGATTGAAAAACTAAATGGAATTTTATCAACCATAAACACACAGAATATCTATTCATTAAAACCTTTCATAATGCCTGTAAACACAAACAGACAGACTGCCTACTGTGGTGACAGAAGAACATATTCATACACAAATGGCAAATCTTCAACATCACTTCATTACGGAAATGATTATGGTATTCCTGAAGGAACAGATATTTTTGCCTGCAGCGACGGGAAAGTTGTACTTGCAGACTTTAGGGTTTCAACTGGCTGGTCTGTTGTAATTGAACATTTACCTGGACTATACAGTTTGTACTACCACTTAAGTTCATTAAATGTAAAAGACGGAGACATGGTTAGGCAAGGCGAAAAAATCGGACTTTCAGGAGCTACAGGGCTTGCAACAGGACCACACCTTCACTGGGAAGTACGATTAAATATGGCTGCAGTTCAGCCAACTTTCTTCATGAAAAATTTTGCCTTCCAGCCAGAATAATTATTCAATTCGTAAAGTCAAAAGCCCGTTTTCAGCAAATATACCGTAATAAATTCCACTTTTACACTCGGAAAGATTAACGGTATATTTGTTCGAAAGACCATTCATAAATTTTGCAAGAGGATTTAGGGCGAAAGATGCTATTGAGTAAAGGTATTTTCTTTCTGTTTTATTTCTTCCAAACATACACTCGCCGTTTTCAATGTAGTAATGAATTAGGTTTGTTCCCTTTTTTCCTATTTTAAAATTATTCATATTGATAACGGAGTCCGTTCCGTAAATCTTTTCAGGAAAAAAGAAAAGCGAATCTCCAAATTCTGCACTGGAAAAATCAACCGCAAGAAAGGAATCTGGCCAAGATCTTTCTATTCTGGCGATTTCCATACCAGACCTGTCAAGCAGAGAAATATTTGCACTGACTGTTGTACCTTCAAAACTTTCACTAGAACCATAAAAAATCACCCTCAAAATCTGATGGCTATCAGAGGAAAGTTTTGGATAAGTCAGATAACTTCGAATAAGAGTAAAGGTATTTATTATTATAAGCAGAGCAAGGAGTATTGTAAAAAAAGAGAAAATGAAAAAAAGAAATTTATTTTTTATCTTCATTCTTTAATAAGTTTTAAGAACTCCTCTTCATCAATAACAGGTATTCCAAACTTTGCAGCCTTTTGATTTTTTGAAGAACCGCTTGAAACATCATTTGTTACTAGATAAGACAAATCTTTAGTAACAGAAGATTTTGCAGCTGCACCTAGTTTTTTTACAAGAGCTTCTGCATCGGCTCTCTTCATAGTCCTTAATTCACCTGTAAAACAAAAGGACTTACCGGAAAGTTTACCTTCCTGACTTTGTATTATATCGATGTAGGAAGAGGAAAGACTTCTCATTTCTTCAGCGTTTTCCAAAAGCCCTTCTACGGCAATTTTTGCCATAATTTCTGCAAAGCCGTAAACAGAAGAAGCCTCCTCTTCTTTCATATTCAACAATTTTTCTAGGCTATTAAAGCCTGATGCCACTAGTTTTTCTACAGTTGTCTCCCCGATTCCTTCAATGTCAAAAGCTGCAACAAAAGTGGCTAAACTCATTTTTCTGTGATTCTGAATTGAAAGGTATACTTTTTCTGCACCTAGTGATTTTTTTTCAGATGCAAGACTTTCTTCATTTAAGAAGAATGGGGTCAAATCTTCTACTGTAAGAGTGTAAAAATCAGAAATACAGCTTACCCGCCCCTTTTCAAAAAGATCGTTAACCAGACTTTCTCCTAAGTCTCTTATATCTACGACCTGAACCCATTTTAAAAGCTGATGCAAGATTCTTTTTGGACATTTTTTATTTGGACAAAAAAGCCTGCTTCCTTCATCATGTAAAATACTTGAGCATGATTCACATTTTTCAGGTACCATAACAGGACTTTCCTGATCAGGTCTTTCGTGTAAGGCTCTTTCTATTTTAGGTATTATTTCTCCTCTTTTTACAACAACAACCTTGCATCCGATTGTCACCCCGAGTTCCCTCATTGTATCTGGATTTGCAAGACTTGCCCTTTTTACTTTTGTTCCGTTCAAATCAACTTCATCAAAAATTGCAACAGGAGTATATGTTCCACCATTACGACTCCATTCAACCTCCCTCAAGGTTGAAACTGCTTCTTCAAGGCTGAATTTAAATGCAATCTGCCTGTCTGGTCTTGCTCTACTGGCATCTTCGTGATTTATTACCCTTTCTTTGATTACAAGCCCATCGATATCGTATTCCAGACTCTTTCGGATTTCCATTACTTTAGCCCGATAATCAATAACTTCATTTGCAGAGTGGCATATTTTTAAGGGAACAGTTTTAAAGCCACAGGAATTAAGCCATTTAAGTTTTTCTTCTTCATCCTTGAATGGCTGACTCCCTTCTGTTGCATAAGCATCATAAGTAATGAGAGTAAGATATTCGCTTCCTTCCCCATCTTTTCTTTTCATAAGGCCATTAGCTGCATTTCGACAGTTTGCTTTATCTGAAAACTTATCTTTATGAACTTGATGGGTCATTATTACTTCGCCGCGAACTCCTCCTGAATAATCTATGAGATTTCCGTTTGAATCATATAAAAAAGATGGAATGCCAGACATTTTTTTTGCGTTAAAAGTAATGTCATCACCAATAGAACCATCACCACGGGTTACAGCATGAAGAAGTTTTCCCTTTTGAAATTGGAGTTCTAGAGAAGCTCCATCTAATTTGTACTCAACTAAATATTCTGAATAAGAATGTTTTTGGGTCCAGGCTAAAAACTGTTCTGGATTTGCAGCTTTTTCCTGGCTCCCCATAGGCATTACGTGCTGAATCTTTTTAAAATTTCCGGAATCAGCACCGACTTTTTGAAGAATTTCGTTATTCGGATCAAGTTCTTTCAGTTCATCCCAAAGTTTATCAAATTCTGCATCAGAAATTTGACCTTCACCGTTGTAATAACTTTCCTGATATTTTTTTACAAGAGAAACCAGTTCCTTAATTCTTAAGTGCTTATCGTTTTCCCTTTCTGCTTCTTCAATGTCAAACAAATCGCCCATATTCTGCCTATTCTTTAATAAACATCAATTCGTTAATAACTCTGTCCTGCTCAAGTCCTTTTCGCTCAAATTTTGTTTCTGGACGCCATTGCTGATGAGGCGCATACTTTTCATACTTATTTTTCAGTCCTGGAGTATTTTCGAGCTGTTCAAGCCCGAATTCTGCATAAGGAGCCCAGTCTGTAACAAAGTAAAGATATCCACCAGAAGCAAGTTTTTTGGCCATAAGGTCTGTTCTAGGTCTTTGAATCATACGCCTTTTAAAATGTCGCTTTTTCTGCCATGGATCTGGGAAGAATACATGAAAACCGTTTACAGAACCATCAACAAACATAGATTCAAGAACTTCAAGTGCATCGTGTTGAATAATATATAAATTTTTCAAATCCCGATTTTTGATTTCGCCCAAAAGCTTACCAACTCCAGGAGTATGAACTTCTATACCGATATAGTTGATATCAGGATTCTGCTCTGCAATAAGGGCAGTTGCTTTTCCCATACCAAAACCAATTTCTACAATTACAGGATTAGTATTCCCAAAAACATCGATAAAATTTATTTTTCCATCAATGTATGGAATACACCATATAGGAGAGAGTTCTTCATAATCCCTTTCCTGTGCATCTGTCATTCTTCCCTGTCGAAGAACATAAGTTTTTACAGCTCTATAAAAGGGGTTCCCCGCCGCACCTTCATCAGAATCTGTAACTTTTTCATTTTGTCTGTTTTCTAAATTTTCCTTTAACATAGACACCTTTTATTTTATTTTTTTGCGTTTTTATATACTGCAGGCAGAATATAAATTGTTGCATCATTGTTCGAAACATATGAAATTCTAAAATACGAAGAATTTTTTATTGAAGAAAAAATATTTGCATCCTCTTTCCAGGAAGGCCGTCTTAATCCATAGAACAAAACCGTTCCTGCCGAATCGTAAACGCAGATTTCTTCGATTGATGAACTTTTTATATCATCGGTAATTTCTTTTAATTGCTTTTTTAAATTTTCTTCCGGATAAGATAAAGAAAAAGAAGATGAAACAGTCTTTTCCTGAGCATCGGCATATTCTAATAAATAAGAGCCATTCTTAAAATTTTCGTCGACCGGAAGGTAAAAATCTGTATAACCTGCCCACTGGCAATTTTCATTAGCAAAAATTAGGGGATCTGAGCACTGCCAGGAATAATTGTTTTCCAGGCATTTAAGATTAATGCTTTCAACCCTGTGAACATCACTTGAAGTTTCAACAAAAGCAGCTAATTTGACAAGAGGCTTTTCATCCTGACTTTGATAATCAAAAATCAGATAGCCCTGAACATTTACAATTTCAGGGTCAGTATCTGCACAAGAAAAAAGAAAAGAAAAAAGCAGACAGAAGAGAAAATAAACAAGTATTTTTTTACAAGTGGGCCCGCTCTTCATATTAGAAGTTGAAAATCAAATTTATGACCGTCAAATCACTGGCAGAGAACTGATTTACCAAAGATTCGAATTTTACATCAACTTTCTTACAGGCATCATCAAGATAAGAAAGATAGTAGAGTCCCAAATCTGTTCCACCATCTGGAACATCACGATAAAAGTCAATAAGAGTCTTTTTGTTTGTATCAGCAGTTGCCTTTGTTTCGATATTCTCTTTTACTTCCTGAAATTCGTCATCCTTGTTGTAAAGAGTAATTTGAAGACGCCCTTGTTTACCAATAGAAGTTGAACCACCTCCTAATTTCCATGAAACAGATACCAAAACTCTTTTTCTCTGAAGTTCTTTTACTATTTTTGATCTAACTTCTGGATCAACAACAAGAGAATTTACATCATCTACGGCAGGATAAAGGCTTCGCGCTTCCTTACGAATATTTGTATTTTCGTTGTTTAAAGCAAGTTCCATTACCATTACGGAAATGTATTCTGCAACCCGAGATTTTTCCATATATTTTCCAAGAAGATTTCGAATAGAAGAAATCATTTCATTGAAACCTTCTGATTTATGGAAAAGAGTAATTATATACCAGTTCATGAGTCCAAGACGGTTCATAAACTTTTCTGTCATAAGCATGTAGATATTTTTTTCTTCTATCGAGTATTCTTTATTTTCCCGGATAGACGCCCATACTGGCTCAAGAATATCCTTTCTTACCTGACCAATAACAGCATCCTTGTTTAGAAGAACAGAACGAAGCTGCTTTTCACTCATCTTTGTTTTTTCATCGATTAAATGAGCTGGATTTGCACGGTTGTGTTTGCGTACACAATCACACTGGATTATAGAGGCATAGATATCACGGTCGAATTGTTTGTAAAGCAGAGAGAAAACTACAATTTTAGAAAGATCCATTACCTTTTGTCGAGAAGAAACAAATTCCGGCATTGAAATTTCAATTTTTGAGATGTAATCAAGGAGCAGCATACTCTGAATTGACTGTGGTGAAAATTTATTTAATGAAATACCATATTCGTCAATGTTATCGGCCAAACGAAAACGAATTAACTTTTTTTTATGACTGATAAAATTCGATGCACCGTCTTCAGTAAGGATAACCTTAAGTGGCAGCTCGAGCATGTTCTTTTTAACAGGTGAATCCATTCAGTATATTTCTCCTAAAAAGCTTTAACAGATTATATCTCACGACTCTTGCATTGTAAACTGTAAATATTATAATCTATTAATATGAAGAAAAATAGTTTTTTTTTCATAATTTTCTCGCTTTTTCTCCTTTTTTCTCCAGGCTTTCAACTTAGAGCAGAGACTATTAAAGGTTTTGAAGAATGCGAAATTTTAAAAACTTTTCTTCAGAAAAACAACATTTCCTACATAGAAATGCCTCTGATACATGCCGGTCATGACCTTTTTCCTTACAGTCTAAAAGTTGACTTTTTTACAGAAAATGAAGATAAGGCTAATCTTTATTTTATCTTCAACCTTGATGAAGCACTTCAAAATTCCGATCTTATTCTTTCTGCAATGAAATCAATTTCTTCGCTTTACATAAAAGAAAGCGCTATCCATTTTGTATTCAGTTACGGAGACAAGATTAAAAATTTTGAAGAATATACAATTTCAGGCATAAAAAATTTGACCGACACTCTAGAAATAAGTGAAAAAGACGGAATTTTCTGTTTTTCATTTAACAAAAACCTAAACACAATAATTACAGGTGGAGGAGGAACAACATCACCAGCCTTTCTAATTTCACTCGCTTCCGATGCTTTTTTTGAAAGCAGACTTTTTTACATTATTCAAGGCGGAATCTTATCTTCATTTTATAGAAGCAGAATTTTAAAAGAAGATAGCAGCACATCCCTTCTTTTGGAAAATTCGATTTGTGCTGCAGGAATTCAACTATATGTAGAGAATTCACCAACAGTTGACTATCAGAAAAAACTTAACACTTTTTTTGAATATCTGGCAAATAATTTTACATCAGGAGAAAAAGTCTTAGACCGTCATAGTTACACAATTAAAATTGGTACATTTTCTCTAACAATTCCAGAAAAAGTTACTGTAACTGCTCTAATAATTACAATTTTTGTCACTATATTCAGTCTTTGTTTTATCCCTTTTTTAAATAAAAAGGCAAAGAGAAATTTTTCAAAAAATATATTGAAGGCATGGATTTCTATTCCTGGAAGAGTTTTCTTTACTGCCGCTTCTTTTTTAATAGGACAGTTTTTTGCCTATTTATTTATGAAGGCCGGGTCAAATGATCCATACATTCAACTTTCAATTAAATTTTTTACAGGTTTTGCAATTATCACTTTTTCATATTTACTTTCATTGAAATTTCACTTCTTCCAGCCAGCTTCCTATTATTCATATCTGCTGCCTGTAACAAGCGTAGTAAATATATTCGTTTTTTCAGCTCTGGATATTTCTTTGTTTTATCTTTTTACATTCGAATACCTTATCATCTATCTTTCGAGAGTAATGAAAAGAAGTGTTTCCCTTGTAATAGCACTATTTCTTCTGGCTCTCCCCTTCCTGCCTTACTTATTCCAGCTGGTTTTATATGCAAATCCAGAACAGGCATCAAGAATTGTTTTTTGCAGTCTTCCAATGAATGTTATAGTCTCGATGGCCTTTATGCCTTTTGAATACACCTGGCTTAGACTTCTATTACGCTTAAATGCCGTTTGGAAAAGAGTCGAAAAAAAAAGAAGAACCTTTATACGGCAAAATGTCATTGCAATTTCTATATCAGTTTCAATTTTTACCCTGATTCTTCTTCTTACGGCAATATTTATACCAGAAGAGTACAAGCTTTCTGACAAAAATTTTACAAAAGAAAGTCTGATTGATGATGACAACAAATACATTCACCTTCAATGTGATGATTTTGAAAATTTTAAAAATTTCCAAAGATCTATTCATGTTCACTTAAATGAAAACTTCGAAAATGTAAGGCTTTCTGTAAAAGGAGAAAATTCAAATCCTCTTGTTTATTCTGAATACTCTTACATTACAGATAAAGAGAATAAAACAGACACCTTTATGCTTCCTGTTTTTCCTCCAAAAGATTTTGAAATCACTTTTATCACAGATGATTTAAGACCCTCTTCTATCATAGTTGAAGCAATTAAATATAATGAAGCAGAAAACAAAGTACTTGAAGTGAAAAAAATATTCAAACTTCCCGAAACCTATATGGGAGAGCTTTAATGAAATATCAAAAATGTTTTCTTCACGTTGATCTTGACGCTTTTTTTGCCTCTGTAGAACAGCTCGACCATCCGGACTGGAAAGGAAAACCGGTAATTGTAGGAGGTTTACCAGGAGAGGCCAGAAGTGTTGTGTCTACAGCCTCTTACGAAGCTAGAAAATTTGGGGTTCATTCTGCTATGCCAGTATACCAGGCTTACAAACTCTGTCCTCAAGGGATTTTTACTCACGGAAGGCACAACCGTTACGCAGAAATATCAGAAAAAGTAATGGATACCCTAAAAAAATATTCTCCGGACATAAATCAACTTTCAATCGATGAAGCAAGTCTTGACATAACAGGAACAGAACTTTTATTTGGACAACCTGAAGAAATTGCAAAAAAAATAAAGGATGAAGTTCTTTTAAACACAGGGCTTACAGTTTCAATTGGTCTAGCTTCTAACGCCTATCTTGCAAAAATTGCAAGCGAAATCAATAAACCAAATGGCTTTTATCAGATAAATCCAGGGGACGAAGAAAAATTTATGCTTGAACTCCCCTTAAAGAAGGTTTGGGGTATCGGTAAAAAAACTCTTGAAAAATTAAACCATTGCGGTTTTTACACCACAAGTGATATTTTCAAACAAAGCAAGGAACTTTTACAAAAACTTTTCGGCGAAAGTTCCGGCACTTTTCTTTACAATTCCGTACGAGGTATTCCAACAGAAGCAAAAACAGAAGGAAGCCATTCTATAAGTGCAGAAAGTACCTTTATAGAAGATATAAGTGACCTCTATATCGCTGAAACAAAATTGATGGAACTTTGTCACTCGGTTCTCTTCAGAATGAAGAAAGAAGAATGCTTAAGCCGTACAGTAATGATAAAACTTCGCTATGATGATTTTTCGACAATTTCAATCAGGGGTACAGAAGAAGAATATATTAAAAATCTAGATCAATTTTTTGACAGAGCAAAAAAACTTTTTGAAAAAAAATATGAACAAGGTAGACCTATAAGACTTTTGGGCGTTGGACTGGAAAATCTTCTTTCGGAAAAAGATGCAGAACAGGAAGTTTTATTTGATTTTGGAGAAAAGAAAAAAGAGGCCATAGAAAAAGCAATTTTAAAACTAAAAGATAAACATCCCGAAGTTCAGGTAAAAAAAGCCCGTCTTCTTCAGGGAAAAAAACTTTCAGTAATTATTGCATTACTACTTTCATTTTTGCCTCTGCAATCTAAATTACAGGCAGAAGAAATCACCGTAACAGAAGCTGACAGAGCCGCTGCCCTGGAAAATACAAACGAGATTTTACCCCAGCAGGTAGAAAGTGCAAGAACTCTTTTTGATAAAAAAATAGGTAAAGCCGCTTTAGAATTTCTTGCTCAAGGATATTGGGAAGGAAATGTTACAGGAAATCTAAATTTTCAAAAAGATAGCGACGGCTGGGATTTTGAAGCCGAAACACCAGTTTTTAAACAGCAGGTAGACCTTTCTGTTTACTTTATGCTCAATAAGCAATGGTACTTTGAAGCAGACTTTGCAGATGAATTTAATAAAAACACATTGGCAGCCGGTTTTTATGGAAAAGATTCTAATCCTCTTAAACACGCAAGAATTGCAAACAGAGGAATAGTCTTTCCAGCAGGTTATTCACTTGATCTCTTTTCAAGAAGTATAGGAGGTGGAGACAATCAGGCTCCAGGAATAATACTTCACTTCGAAGATCCATCCTCTTTAGAAAAAATATGGAAGGCTGATTTTGCCTTTCGCTACGACATGACCGACAGTCATTATGCCCTTTACTACGGAAAAAATTCAGTTAGTACAAGTAGCATAAGTCCAGCATCTTACATAAGAGGTCAATTTTTTATACTGCCAGAAAAAAGTGGGTTAATAGATAAAATAAAGGCAATATATGTTGAAAATTCTTCAGGAAGCTACAAGGATTCCTATGGCCGAAAGTTCAAAAAAGTTCAGGAAGATTTATACATCATAAAAAAAAGCCGTTCATCTCTATACCTTTCAAAAGATGCCGGCACTACAAGAAAAAATTCAAAAACCCCTACTGTTATTCTTGAATTTACAGAAGAAATTAACGAAGAAATTTTTGGTTCCTATTCAGACAAGAACTCTTTTTTAGGGCAGATACAGGAATATTTTGGTAACAAAGTTAATCTTCAGGATTTTTCATATAAATTAATTACAAAAATTAATGGAAAAAATGCCCTGATTATTCAGAATTCAAATGGATTTTCACCATTTATAAACGCTTCCCGATATGACCTTGGAATAGTGAAACAGGCATCTGTAATGATTGCAAGTTCTACCAGTTCAGAAAAAGTAGAAAATTACAATATAACCATTTCTGAAGATTTAGATTCCTTTTTAGATTCATCATTCTACTCAGAAAACCATACCTATGCTGAAGTATATACAAAAAACAATAATAACAGCGGCCAGCCTAGTCCCGAAGAACGTTATCCTTTAGCCTCAGAACTTCCTGGATTTTACCTGGATTATACAGAAAACACAGATATAGCAATTCTGCTCCAGAATTATACACCCGTTAAAAACTACGACATTGGGCTGAATATTCCCGCCTCATCAGTAAAAGTTTACAAAAATAACATTCTGGATACAGGCGCAAAATACGATGAAGAAACAGGAACCGTTTCTTTATCTTCCTCAGTATCAGATTCAGATAAAATTTACATAAGCTGGAAAGAAGATTCAGCTAATAACGAAGAAGGTGCTATAAGTGCTCAGGCTGCTCTTTCCATTAGGCCGGTAAATAATCTTACCTGGGATATAGCCGCTTCTACAAACTGGACTGTAAATCCTTACAGGGATTACGCCGAATACGGACGACCGTCAGAAGGCTATGTAAGCGCAGCCTCGGGATTAGCCTATAAAAAAGAAGGCATAGAACTTTCTAATGCTATTGCAGCCACTTTTGAAAACAAAAATGTAACAGGCCTCTACAGAATCGATGGAATGGAAAACGCAAAAAGCAAAAGTTACTATCTTTCAGAAAACAGCGGCTTTGTAATGAAAAATGGTATTATTCCACAGATAGAAGGCTTAGACTTAAAAGCCGAAAATGACTACTGCCAGAACAGTGAAAGTACAAAGGGAATTACAGACTCCTTAATCACAGGTTATAAGATTCCTTTAGAATGGGCCTTTCCAGAAAAAGACGGAAACAATCTTTACTGGGCAGCAGAAAATATAAAACTTTCCGCAGGCTATCTGCTTTCATCTGGAACAGAATTTAGACTAGCACTAAAGAATGAAACTTACACTGAGACAAATTTTGACCTCTACCTTCAGTTAGGAACAGAAGCTTCTGACGACCCTCAGGCAGAATACACAGACAAAATTCCTTGCTGGAAATTAACCGGTAATACGGAAAATTCTGTAAAATCTGCTTTTTCACAATCAACTTCCGGCTGGCAGATTATACGAATTGCACTTACAGACGCCCAAAGAAGCTGCTTTCAAAGTTTTTCAGATGCACGTTTAATTGTTACAGGAAATTCAAAATCAGAGGGAATAATAACGGTCGGACCATACGAAATAGTAACACAGGGAATCTTTACCCGGTCAGACGATAAATTGAACCTTACGTCAGAACAGATAAAGGACAATTTCATTCCGGACAGAAAGACCTTTAACGAAGATAGTGATAATTATGTTCAAAAAATTGAGTGGAATTCTGACTCTAATGTAACAGAATCAGAAGAAAGCTTTGTAACAGCCGCTAAATATTTTTCAGAGACTGACCTTAGCGACTATAAAAATGTAGAATTCTTTTACAAATTGGAAAGCCAGACGAAAGAAAGTTTTTCTGGAGAAATAGATGAAAGTCAGCCATTTTTTAAAATCCAGTTAGACAGGGAAAGTACTTCGATTGACTCAGATGGAAAAATTGCCCTTCTTGTTCTATTACGAGGAGAAGCCTATAAAATTATTCAGGCAAACAAAAATTTCTGGCATAAACTTTCTTTAAATATTGAAGAAAAGTCCGTACAAATCGACGGAACAGAAATTCCAGAAGAATACATCTTCTTTTTCTACAACAAAGATGTAATTCCAACCCGGTTAAAAGTAAACTTTTCAACACTGGATATTGCAAAAAAATCCCTTACAAAAGGAGCATTTTACATCGATGAACTTTCTCTTTCAGAAAGCAGTCCAGGATTTTTGTTTCAGGATATAGCAGATTTCAAGCTTGAAAAGAAAGGCCAAATATTAACAAATAACTCCTTTGTTATTCTCGAAGATGCTTTATTTAAAACACGAAACACAAGTTCATTTTCAATAAAGGCTAATGATTCCTCGGATCGGGAATTTTTACAGCAAAACACAGCAAACGCTTCTATAACAATTGCAGGAATAGAAGTAAAAAGTGACCTAAGTCTTTCTTCCAGCGAATATAATCTTCTTTCATCAATGTCTCAAAAAGTTGAAACAAAAAGACCTATCCTTGATGTAATAAATTTCAAGGACCATTACATATACAATCACGCAGATAAATCTATAGATAAAAATTCTGAAATTAACATGGATTTTTCTTCACTAAATATTCCTATTTTACTTAACGGAAAAGTCATAAGCAGCAGCAACCTCTGGAATTTTTCTAACAAAATGCAGGACAGCATTGAAATTAAACTGGAAAGATTATTGAATCTGAACATTAAAGGAGAAGTAAATACAGAAGAATCACGAAGTCCTAGTTCCCAAGAAGTCTCTGATCTAGAAGACGAAAGTTATTTTTCCGGCTACTCATATTCTTCAAAAGAATGCTTTACATCTGGTTCTGAAAGCGCTTCAAAAAGACTCATCAATCTTTCCACTTCCCTTTCGTTTGACTTACCTTTTATAAATTTGCGTCCTCAATTTACCCTTTCGACAAAAGAAAAATATGCAAATGCCAGTTCCGCTAAATATACAGACACTTTTATTCTTGACGCAGATTTTCCTTTTTCAATAAATAACCAAAATTTTAGATTTAATTACACAAGGGAAGCTGGAGGAACAATTTTAACAGAAAGCGGAGGAAGTTACGGCAGTGACTTTGCAATGCTAAAAGATAATCTTTCTGACCACGACTTTTTCTTCAAGGCTCTTCCTATTCGGGATTTAATTTCATCTCATGAAAGACTTTATATGAGCGATATAAGCCAGGAAGATTCCAATACTGAAAATTTAAAATATTCTGCAAAATACTATTTCTCATGGAAAAGACCTGTATTTCAGGACCTAAAGGACTTATTCATTCCTTCTAACTTCAATTTTTCAGCAAGCAGGACTCTGGTAACTTCAAGTGATTCAAGCGACACCTATTTCTACCACACAAATATATTGAATACACCTCTAAACCTCTTCGGTTCTCTTGGAAAATACAGACTTTTTACTTTTTACAAGAGCGACGAGTATATTTTTTCTCTGACCGGAAGTGCTAAAATTCCTGTAAATTCACCGTCAGACAGTCTCTTTTCATTATCAACTTACATATCATCTTCATTTTTCATTACTGATAAAAACCTATTAAAAGCTGCAAGTGAAGTAAAACTACAGACCGATGAAAGTTGGTCAGTGGAAAGCACACTAACCTACAAACGAGAAAGCTCTTTTTCTCCTATAATTTCCTTGTGCAGGGTATTTTATGAAAAATATGACTGGTCAAAGGCCATAATAACGAGAACAAACTCATTAGACATAAAACTATCCAATTCCGAAGACATATTAATTCAGGAATACGAAGCCGGTCACAAATTAAGCCTGGAATTTTCCAGACTGATAACAATAAACACAGGAGCTTCTGTAAAGGCATCTTATAACAATTCCACAGAAATCTTTTCCCTAATCCTTAGCGGAACCATAGGAGGAAAAGTTTCTTTCTAGAATTACTGAAGAGGAGCAAAATAACCTGTTTCATCCCTTCCGCTTCGATTCAAAAGATAAGTTTCAACTTCAACAGGTAAATATTTTTCACCAAAATTAGTTGATAAAGCAGAAATATAGGAGAAGGTATAAAGTCCTGTAGGTTCATCCAGTAAGTCGTCAACAACAGAACCTAATCCTTCTGCCTGATACATGTAATATTCTTTGCCAGGTGTATTCTTAATAATGTAATCAAATTCTTCATCAGGAACAGATTCGTTTACCAATATTGAAGCTACGTATATGTGGTTGTTATTCAAATATGCACAAGACTCAGCAAGGCTATATTTTTCAAAGGCGGTAAGACCTGTTTTTCCTGCAGATACAAAAATCAAAGCCCTTTTCTTTTCGCCGTTTATAAGCTCATTAGCTGCAAGACGCAAAACCAAATCCATAGGAACATTTTCGGCCAGAGGTGTTTTTAATCCATTTACGTTGAACATTTTTAGTCCAGCAGGACTTCCCTTGTATTCTAAAGCAGGAACTTTCCCGGCAGATAAAACCCTGAGAGTTGAAACATGATCCATTGAAGAAACAAGTTCACGAACAACAGAATTGATTTCTTCATCATAACCTTTTGCATAATTGGAGCGGTCTATAACTAAAGTAATATCACAATTTTCATTTGCTGAGGAAGCACCTGTAAATTTCAGCTTTGAAACAGGTCTTTTCTGTTCTGTTATATAAAAATTGTTTTCCCTTAAGCCAACAACAGGACTTCTATGACGATTTTCTACCCTTATTTCAAGATTCACTGCAGGAAATTTTGAAGAATCGACTTTTTCAATCTGAACAAAAAGACCTCCAACAAGTTCCTGCATTTTTGACATTACATAAACTTCATTTGTTTTTACATCCGTTACAAGGACATTACCATTTACATCCGGAAGAGCACTAGTAAGCCTGCTTGGTTCACTTCCGCTTCTAACACATTCAAAAGTAGCCCCGGAATCAGGGTCAACAGAAATAACTTTATTGGTATCACAAAGAACTAGAAAATCATTCCATACCTTAAGAGATTCAGGTCGGCTAAATGTCTTTTCTCCACAAAGTTCCCTTCTGTAATTTCCAGCCCGGTCAAATTCGTAAATACAGTCTTTTACATCATCACAGACAAAAACACTGTCATTTAAACAGGCTATCCCCGTAGGTCCCCTTAAACCTTCAAAATCTCTTTGTGATGAACCAAAGAAAAACAAAGGATTTCCATCTTTATCAAAAACATCGATTCTTGAATTTCCGTAATCTGACACATAAATATTGTTTCTAGAATCTTGTGCCATGTACTGAGGTCCAAGGAATTCGCCTAGTCCCCGCCCCTTTGAACCTATGTATTTTTCAAATCGACCTTTTCTTGAAAAAAGAGCCAGTCTGTCACCGGCACTTTCACTTACAAGAAGCTTACCGTTAGAAAGACGAATTATATCCATAGGGCGGTCAAATCCGTTTATAGGACCGGTTATACGGGAAACAACAGTTCCATTAACATTGATTTCAACAAGTTCGTTTGAACCATAAGCCAAAACCCAGGCAGTTCCATTGTTATTTGGTAAAACCGAAATAGGTCCGCTGAATATTTGATTTCCGTTATAAGTTCCAGGAAAAGCCCCTGATTCTGTGAACCTTTCTTCACGGTTGAAGTAGGAAGAAATTCTTCTTTCTCGTACAATTTCTATTTTATTTTGCAAAAGGAGTCCACCGTAGCCAGCTTCAGAAATACGAGCCCAGCTGCTCAATGCGGTAGCTTCCATACCAGAACTGTAATAAGCTTTTCCAAGCCAATCCATAATCAAGGAATCATCAGGAAGATAATTAAGGGCTTTTTCAAATTGCATAAGGGATTCATTAAAACTCCCTCTGTAATAAGCCTGAACTCCCCGTCTAAATTCCTGGGCTGCAAAACCTTCTTCAGCAGATCTGAATGATTCTCCAGAAAAAAGCCCCGCAGTATTTGACTGAGCAAAAGCATAAGTTGTAAAAAATAGTCCAGATAAAGCAAAAAAAATAAATCCTTTGAAAAGAGATTTCATCGCTGGTCTCCTTCCAAACTAACTGTCTTTATATGGGAGGCAATTTCTTCGTTTTCCTTGTCTAGCGATTCAGCCATTTCAAGATATTTTAATGAATCTTTGTATAGACCAAGCTTAAAATAAACCCAGCCAAGAGAATCTAAACAGGCAGGAGAATCTGGTGAAAATTCCACAGCCCTTTTACAGCAGGAAAGAGCACGGGTTAAATCCCTGTTTTCATAAGCAAGAACATAACCAATTCCATTGAGGGCGGTAACATTGTTTGCATCGATATCAAGAGCTTTTTCATAGTATTCAAGACAGCGGTCAACATCTTCCTGTTCCCAGGCAATGTAAGCAAGAGAAGCATAAACTGATGCAGGTTTATATCCGCTTTCCAAAAGTTTAGTGAGTTCAAAATTAGCAAGACGTTTTCGACCTGAAAGAGTATATATAACGGCTAGTATAAAACGGCACTGCTGAACCCTGTCCAACTGCTGACCAGCCGTTACTACCTGTTCCAGATAAAGAAGAGCATCTTCATATCTCTTTAATTTTGTAAAGCACAATCCCAGATAGTAGGCAATATCTATACTATCCGCTCCACTGGCAGATGGAAGAGCCAGAAAAAATGCAAGAGCATCAGAATATTTTTTTTCGTTATATAAGTTTATCCCCTCAGATAAGACATTTAAATCCGACATTGTTCCACCCCACTGCCACTTTTTATACTATTATAGCGTAATAATCATATCTTTCTCAACATTTCAACTAAGAACTTTTACGCCGTCAGCAGAATGAACTTCATAACATTCAGGCTTAAATCCAAAAATGTGTTCATATTCCCCTAGTTTTTGCTTAAATTTTTCAACATCATCATTTCTTAGGAAGGCATACATACAGCGGGCAAAGCCTTTGCCTGTAATTCTTCCACAGGAAACGGGGTTTCGAATATCCTCCATGAGAGGATCAATATCATTAACTCTTTTAACAAGCCATTCGATTTCCGGGCAGGAAAGATCAAAAAAATCTCTAACGCTCACATGACTATGATTTACAGCACGGGCAAAGTGCATAAAATCGCCCTTAGAACATGCATTTACAGCATCAAGAACATCCCCATGTTCCCTTATAACGCAAAGAAGTTTTCTACGTGTATCTTCAGAAACCTCAGAAAGGGCTTCATTTATGTCGGTTACATTGTTTATATACTGCCAGCCACCAAAACGATTAGGCTTTTCTTCTCTCAAGTCTCCCAGAATAAGAGCATTTTCCGGTTCATATAAACTTTCCCTATTCCACATTTCATAACGAGGGACCTTTGCATCAACGATAAGAATTTTCATATCACTGAAATCAAAAGGAATAAGCTCATAGGAATTCTTGTAATAGTCAGTACATATAAAATTCCCTTTCTTTGCATATATAGCAGAGAAATTGTCTGCGTTATGATTTTCCTGCTGAAGGAAAAGTTTATTTCCTCTTTCTATAACCTGAACCAAAGTAGAATCGTTAAGTTTTAGATCGAACAAAGTCCATATAGCTTTTGCGGCAGCTACTTTTATGGCTGTTGTAATTCCAAAACCGGCAGAAGGTAATATTTCGCTGTAAACAGTTATATCCATTCCACCAAGAGTGAATCCCCCGGAAATAAAACCATACAAAATAGATTTCAAGGCATTAGCCCATCTATCTTCTTTTCTGTACTTAAGACCGGAAAGATTTGTTTTCTTCATGTCATCTAACTGACTAAAATAAAATCTTACGACTGAATCATCTCTTTTTGATATAGAAACATAAACGGAAATGTCTACAGCAAGAGAAAGAGCCTTATCTCGGAAAAACCAGGTATTTTCTCCCATCAAATGGAATCTACCGGGCGCACTTGCTGTAATCTCAGGACTTTTTTCAAATTTTTCAAGGTGTACTTTTTCTATCTGCTTCATTTTTGCTGATATCCCATCCTTCTACACTTTTTACATAAAGCAGCTGAAAAATCCCCTGACTTTTAAAAGCTGCTATGTTGAGTTTTTTTTAATAAATACCGATAATATCTTAAAACCATGAGTCGAATTTTACAAGTTTTTTGTATTCTTTTTTCCGCAGTGATTTTATCAATTGGACTTCCAAATGAATTATACACATTTGGCTCGCCATTATTTGGCCTTATAAGTTTAATTCCTTTTTATTTAGCTTATAGAAATATAAAATCATACAAAGCTGGCGCCCTTTTATTTCTTATTCACGCAACAACAGTTCATCTTCTTTCAAGTTTTTGGCTGGCATTCTTTAAAGATTTTGCAGCCCTTACTCTTGGAGCAAGTGCCTTTGGAACAGGAGCCATAGGTTTTATTTCTGGTCTTTTATTCTTTCTTCCATTTTCAAGAAAAAACAAAAGTTCTATCCTGGAAGATTATTCAAAGCAGAAACAATCAATTTGGATTGTATACAGAGTATTGTGGTTTCCTACAGTTTATGTAATTTACGAATGGATTAAGTCGAACGGTTTTATTGCATACCCATGGGGTACAATATCTGGAACTATGTACAGGTTTCGGATTTTCTGCCAGCTTGCAGACATAACCGGAACCTATGGAATTACATTCTGCACAGCTTTGTTTGCCTCTCTTGTTGCAGAAGGAATTTCACTTTATTACGAACTTCCACATAAAGAAAATGCTTTTGTTGCTTCAGGACAATATGCCCGCCTTGCTTTTGCAAGCCTAAGCCTATTTATCTTAGTTTTTGTCTATGGAACATACAGGCTTCTAGAACCCTCAAAAGCTGTAAAAAGCCTGAATGTAATTCTTGTTCAGCAGAACGCCGATCCATGGAAACAGGATACAGACAACGAAACTATATTACTTTCTCAAAAGCTTACAAAAGAAAAACTGGACGAAGCTCTTAGCCAGGCAAAAACGATTGATCTAGTAGTTTGGAGCGAAGGCTGCTTAAAATACGCCTATCCTCTTGCAGAAAACCATTACAAGAACTACCCCCTTGAAAAATCCCTGTCTACTTTTATAAACGAATGTAATATTCCTTTTATTTTGGGAGGAAGCTACATTCGAGGAAATCCAGGGCCAGGAAGAAAACTCTTTAATTCAGCCTTTTTATTCGACCAAAATGGAGAATTCCGTGGATATTACGGAAAAAATCACCTGGTTCCTCTTGCAGAAGGAATTCCATTTTCTGAATACAGACCTGTAGCAGACTTTTTGAAAAAAGTAATCCACATTTCGGCAGGTTTTACCCCTGGAGACCAGTACACATTTTTTGAAATTCCTTCTCAAAGAGGCCCAGACTTTCTGTTACCGGAAGTAAATGTTATAAGCCTTAAGGAAAGTCTTTACACACAGACAAAAAGAGAAGAAAGTTCTCCATATGTTAGAATCAGCACTCCTGTCTGTTTTGACGATTCATTTCCAGATATTTGCCGACCATTAAGAAAGAAGGGCTCAGAAGTATTTATCAACATTACTGATGACTCTTGGTCAAAAACAAAGTCTTCAGAAATGCAGCATTTTGTAAACTCTTCATTCAGGACCATTGAATACAGGACTTCTATGGCACGTTCCTGCAACTCAGGTTATTCGGTTGTATTAGATAACAAGGGAAATATTCTAGCTGACTTACCTATATTTGAAGAAAAAGCTTCAATTGTGAACATTCCTGTTTATGAATGGAAATCCACAGTCTACCTCAGACTAGGAAACTGGCTTCCAGGAATTTTACTTTTATTCACTTTTTATTTAATGATTTACACTTTTGTAAAAAAAGATAAAAATGAGATTGTACATACAGAAAGAAAAAAATTAATTAAAATCAGCAAAAAATACATAAAAAAACGAGGCTTAATATGAGATGTCCCTACTGCGGAAGCCTGGACGACAAGGTTATAGAATCAAGAACAATGGCAAACGGTGAAACTATCCGCCGTCGAAGGGAATGTAATGCCTGCGGTTATAGATTTACTTCATACGAGAGAGTTGAAGAAAAACCCTTTATGGTCATAAAAAGAGACGGAAGAAGACAGCCTTTCGACAGAGCAAAACTTTCTAAAGGAATTGAAAGAGCCCTGGAAAAACGAACCATAGGAAGTGCAGCTATAGACAACCTTGTAAGCGAAATTGAAGATGCTGCAATTATGAGTTCTAAGACAAGTCGTGAAATTTCTACAGAAAAATTAGGTGAACTAGTACTTGAAAGGCTCTATAAACTGGATAAAGTTGCCTATATCAGATTTGCATCAGCCTACAAACATTTTGAAACACTAGAAGAATTCCTTACGGAAATAAAAAACGCGGAGGGTAAAACGCATGAGTGACGAATCAGTTTTTCCAGAATGGAGAGCCTTTTTAGGTTCAAGTAAGGATGAAGAAACAAAAAACTTCATAAAATCTGTAGTAAAGCGATCAGGAAGTATAGTTCCTTACGACAGAAGTAAAATTGAAAGTGCTATTGGAAAAGCAATTCTTTCTGTTGAAAAAAGAATTGATCCTGACAGAGCTTCCTCCCTAACAGACCTTGTTGAAGAAAGACTAAGACTTCAACTTGCCGGAACCCGCAGCCACTCAATTCCCGCTATCGAAGAAATTCAAGACATCGTAGAATCTGTCCTTATCGAAAATAAAGAAGTCGAAATTGCAAAAGCCTACATAATTTACAGAGCACGTCACGAAGCCATGAGAGATACAAAGTCTCTTATGATTGACATAAACAAAACTATGGACGGATATCTTGGGCAGAATGACTGGCGTGTACACGAAAACGCAAATGTAAATTTTTCACTGGGTGGACTTATCCTGCACAATTCCGGGGCAATTACGGCAAATTACTGGCTGAACAATATTTATTCAAAGGAAGTTGCCGAAGCTCACAAAACTGCAGCCTTTCACTTGCACGATCTTTCTATGTTTTCCGGTTACTGTGCCGGCTGGTCTTTGCGCCAGTTGATTCAGGAAGGGCTTGGAGGAGTCTCAGACAAGAACTCTTCAAAACCTGCAAAACATCTTTCTACACTTGTAAACCAGATGATAAACTTTTTAGGCGTACTTCAAAACGAATGGGCCGGAGCACAGGCTTTCAGTTCATTTGATACTTACCTTGCTCCTTTCATAAAAGCAGATAACCTTTCTGACCAGGAAGTACACCAGTGCATACAGAATTATGTATTCGGAATAAATGTACCTAGCCGCTGGGGAAGCCAGGCTCCATTTACCAACATTACTCTGGACTGGACTTGCCCTGAAGATTTAAAACATAAAAAAGCAATCGTCGGCGGAAAAGAAATGGATTTTACCTATGGGGACTGCCAGAAAGAAATGGATATGATAAACCGACACTTCATTCAGATTATGCTTGAAGGCGATTCTGACGGAAGAGGATTCGGCTACCCTATTCCAACTTACAACATAACCCGTAACTTCAACTGGGAAAGCGAAAATGCAGAACTCTTATTCCAGATGACAGGTCAATATGGAACTCCTTATTTTCAGAATTTTATCAATTCTGACCTGGATCCAAGTGATGTACGCTCAATGTGCTGCCGGCTTCGCTTAGACAAAAGAGAACTTCGAAAAAGAGGCGGAGGTCTTTTTGGTTCAGATGAATTTACCGGCTCTCTAGGGGTGGTAACGATAAATCTTCCTCAAATAGGTTATCTAGCACAGAACGAAAAAGAATTCTTCAAACGGCTCGATTACCTTATGGATTTAGCAAAAGAATCACTGGTAACTAAAAGAAAAGTCATTCAAAAACTCTATGACGGAGGACTCTTCCCCTACACAAAGAGATACCTGAAAACTCTGTCAAATCACTTCAACACAATAGGACTCTGTGGCATGAATGAATGCTGTCTAAACTTTTTGGGTGTCAACATAGCTGATCAAAAGGGAAAGAAATTTGCAGAAAAAGTTTTAGACTACATGAGACAGCGCCTTCAGAATTATCAAGAAGAAAGCGGCGAATTATTTAACCTGGAAGCAACTCCTGCTGAAAGTACTTCATACCGCCTGGCAAAACACGATAAAGAGCAGTTTCCTGACATCATTACTTCCGGTTCTGAAGAACCTTATTACACAAACTCAAGTCAGCTTCCAATCGATTACACAAACGATATTTTTGAAGCCCTTGATCATCAGGAAAGCCTTCAAACTCGTTATACAGGAGGAACAGTTTTCCACACCTACATAGGTTCACAGATAAAAGACTGGAAGGCTACCCGGGATTTAATTCGTTCAGTTTTTACAAATTACAAAATTCCTTACCTTACAATTTCACCAACATACTCAATTTGTCCTATACATGGCTATATAGCGGGGGAACACTTTGAATGTCCTAAGTGTAAGGCTGAAAAAATTGCTAAACTAAAGGCCAGACTTTCCGAACTTGAAAAAGAAAAAGAAGAACTTTTAAAAAGTAGTACCTGAATTCATTGACACTATTTAAACCTGCCACTAAATTCAGAGTTAGGGTATTACCAAAAGTAAGGGGGAAATTATGGCTAGAAGTTTACAGCAAATCGAAAACGAAATAGCCCAGGTTCAGGCAGAACTTTCTTCTGTAC
Organism: Treponema sp.; assembly: GCA_024693045.1. Lineage (GTDB taxonomy): Bacteria > Spirochaetota > Spirochaetia > Treponematales > Treponemataceae > Treponema_D. The sequence goes on along the minus strand of JAILLQ010000039.1, from coordinate 552 downwards.
AGGGAACAGAAACAGAAGTTTATGCAAGAATAGTTGGTTATTACCGTGCAGTTCGCAACTGGAACCGCGGTAAAAGAGATGAATTCAATCATCGTAAGCTTTTTGATATTGAAAACACAGAAACAACTTCGTACACACTTACGACACCAGAACAGAGTAGCACATACGAACTTACAGAAAAGTCTTCATTAAATGACGATTTTTTTATCAATCAGGAATCTTCAAAAGAAGGATATTACGAACTTTTTACAAAGAAAACTTGTCCTAACTGTCCTCCTGTTAAAGATTTTATGAAAAATATTTCACTTCCTGGTAAAAATATAGATGTTGATACAGATTTAGGACTTTCAGAAGCAGCTGAAAAAGGAGTTTTCGCTTCCCCTACCGTGATTCTTTACGATTCAGAGGGAAATGAAAAAGCCCGTGCCCACACTGTAGAAGAACTCAGCCTTATATTTGAAAAAGTAGCTGTAGGAGCATAATAATGCCCTCAAATTTTGATGCACCGGCCGGTGTCCTGATAAAAACAACTTTAGTTGATTATCCGGAAAC
>JAILLQ010000038.1 GCA_024693045.1 Treponema sp. | reverse complement strand
CATAAACGAAGAAGAACATAAAAAACTGACTGGGCAGTCAGGTCTTAATGTAAAAGATATGTTCCACTATCTTGATGAAATTAAAAAGCCTATCTGGATTCGTCACGTTTTAACTCCAGGTATTACAGATAACGATGAATATTTGGCACAGACAAGAGATTTTGTCAGGACTTTGCATAATGTTAAGCGTCTTGAAGTTTTGCCATATCATGGACTTGGTGCAATAAAGTATAAGGAAATGGGGCTGGATTATGTTCTGAAGGATGTAGAAAGCCCTTCTCTAGAAAGAGTTGCAAACGCAAAAAAAATCCTTGAATGTGACAAATATACAGGATGGCTGGACTAATTTTTACAAATTATAAAAATCCTTTGCGTTTTTCCACATTAGATTTTCATATTCTTCAGAAGTAAGAAGTTCCTGGAGTTTGTCAAAGTAAGGCAGGTACATCGAAGGTTGTCCCTGCCTGTTTTTTGTGTAGGTGTCCAGACCATCTATAGGCATGTCTGAGCCGAACATAAGTTTATGGCTTCCGCATTTTTTTATGAATTTTACGGTTTTTTCCATTGGAACCCATGCTGTATCTCCGTAAAGGTTTTCTACCTTTGAACACAAGTCAATTGCTTCTTCATTGTCGGTTCCCAGTCCCAGATGAGCTAAAATAAAGCGGATTTCAGGATATTTTTTAGCAGCTCTGTATACATTCTGGCAGGCAGAACATGGGTCTCCTGCGGTGTGAACAATTATCGGTAAGTCCAATAATTTTGCTAACTGCAGATAAGGCTCCATTCTAGCGTCATCCATAGATACAGCAGAATGAAAAGGGTGAACTTTTATAGCTTTTATGTATTCAAGATTAACTTTGAGATAATATTCCAGTTTTGCACCAGGAATTTCCAGATGCGGTTTTATCCAGATAGCAGCATATATTTTCCCAGGGTTGTCTTTTGCAAAATCAATTGCAGCTTTTGCGGAAGATAGCATTGGAACTTGAACTTCTTCAGGAAGTAGATTCTGATTAAAATCGCATTCTACTGACTGGCAGTTAGAAACAATGGCCTTTGAAATCTTGTATTTTTCCATTGCCATGAGAACTGTTTTTTTCTTCATGGAAAAGTTCATCATGGAACCGAAGTGAACGTGTGTATCTATTATCATGATGATTACCTCTGATATAATTTTAACACGATTTTCCAGTATGAAAATATTTTTTTAAAATTTAAATCCAATTCCTATTGATTCTGTCGCATTAAGTAAAAATGCCTTGTCTTCACTTTCATAAGTTTCGCTTTCGTATTCTTCTGTCAGCCAGCGGTGAAAATATAAATCCAATTCCTGCCCAAGTCTTATGTACATGGATTTTCCGATTTTGAATCTAAGGCCGTAATTTAAGCCAGTACCCATAAAAACTGCTGCGGAGGCATAATCAGAATGAGCTTGTTCCTGGGTTCTTAGGGCAAATCCTGGTGAAAGTTCCATAGAAATTATTCTGTTGTTCATAAGGCGGAAAGATGGCCCGATTAATGTGCTGAATCCCCACCAGGAATCAAAGTCGGCTGAATTTTGCGAAGATCTTTCGTCGTCTGTAATCATAAGTCTGTATGATGGAAAATAAAACTCAGTTTCTATAAACGCACCTATTATCGGATTAAAAAAAATCTGGAAATCAGCTGCTGCACCGAAACCTGTTTTCATATCAAAAGTTCTTCCTTCAACATCGCTGTTTAAGTCGAAGATTGTTGGAACTGTAAAATTGATGTCTGCACTGAGTTCTGGATTCAGGGCAAATAGGGATGCTCCTGAGAATATTAAAAAAATAAAGGATGCAAGAAATTTTTTCATTATTTTGACCTTTTCTTCTATAAATTACATTAAAAAAAACATAGTTTCAATTAAAGGTTACTTTTTCTTTTTATAGAAAAGCTTGAAGATTGTGTAGAAGTTTTCTTTTCAATATAATTTGAGAAAATGTCTCAGCAAAGGCATGAGGCAAGGAGTGTAAATCATATGGCAGATAAGAATGTTGAAATCTTGGACAGTACTTTGAGAGATGGAGCTCAGGGAGAAGGTATTAGCTTTTCAGTTCAGGATAAAATTCATATTTGTCAGGCTCTTGATGAACTTGGAATTGGATTAATCGAAGCTGGTAATCCAGGATCAAATCCAAAGGATATGGAATTCTTCCAGGAGATGAAAAAGATAAAATTGGAACACTCTAAGTTAGCAGCTTTTGGTTCAACCCGTAGAAAAGATATTAAATGTGCAGAAGATGTTAATCTTCAGTCTTTGCTGGCCGCTGGAACTGACTATGTTGTAATTTTTGGAAAAAGCTGGACTTTCCAGGTAACTGATATTATTAAGACGAGCCTTGAAGAAAATCTTGCTATGATTCGGGATACCTGCGAATTCTTAAAGAAAAATGGAAAGCATGTAATATATGACGCAGAACACTTTTTTACAGGATTTTCTGCTGATTCTGAATATGCTCTTAAATCCCTGGAAGCTGCAGTTGAAGGTGGGGCAGAAACCCTGGCACTCTGTGAAACTAAGGGTGGCTGCATGATAAAGGATTGTGAAAAAGCTGTAAAAGCTGCTGTTGAAAGAATTGGTAATAGAGCTGTGATTGGTATACATACCCACAATGACTGTGGTCTGGCTGTTGCAAATTCCTTGATTGCGGTAGAAGCTGGTGCCCGTCATGTACAGGGAACTTTTCTTGGTTTTGGCGAAAGAACGGGAAATGCAAATCTTAGCTGTATAATTCCTGATCTTCAGCTTAAGCTCCAGTATAAATGTATAGATGATGAAAAAATGCACAAACTCACTTCTATTGCAAAGAGAGTTGCAGAAATCACAAATATTGCCTTAAATGTACAGCTTCCTTTTGTTGGTGGGGCAGCTTTTAGTCATAAGGCTGGTATGCATATAGACGCTGTTTTAAAAAATCCAGAGGCATACGAACATATTGCTCCAGAAAGTGTAGGAAATGAAAGGGTTTTCCTTATGAGTGAGGTTGCAGGACGCTCTACAATTATGGAAAAAATACAAAAAATAGACCCGACAATTTCAAAATCAAACCCATGTGTTGCAGAATTGATTGCAAAAATGAAAGAACTGGAATTTCAAGGCTATCAGTTTGAAGGTGCGGATGGTTCTTTTGAACTTCTTGCCCGAAAAGTAATTGGGCGATATAAGCCTTTCTTTAAACTTCACTATTATCAGACAAATGGTGTAAATCCTAGACCGGAAGAAGGTGTTTGTGCTTGTGCCCAGCTTAAAGTAGAAGTTGACGGACAGATTGAAGTAACAGCAGGAGAAGGGGATGGACCTGTAAATGCCCTTGATATCGCTCTTAGAAAGGCTTTGAGCCGTTTCTATCCTGCTGTGAATAATATCCGCCTTACAGATTACAAGGTTCGCGTTCTGGACGGCAAAAGTGCAACAGCAAGTAAGGTTCGTGTTTTAATTGAATCTAGTGATGGAAAAGATACATGGACAACAGTAGGTGTAAGCTGCGACGTAATGGAAGCAAGCTGGCTTGCGCTTTGTGATTCATTCGAATTCAAGTTGATTAACGATATAGAAAAACATTTAGGTAAATAAAAAGAAAGAGAGGTTCAGCAATGAAGTCAGGCTTGGTTTTAGAAGGCGGAGCAATGAGGGGTATGTTTACCTGCGGTGTTACAGACGTTTTTATGGAAAAGGGTATTGTATTTGACGGAGCTATTGGCGTTTCGGCAGGGGCTACTTTTGGCTGTAACATAAAAAGCAGGCAGCCGGGAAGGGCAATCCGTTACAATAAACGCTTTGCTGGCGACTGGCGATATTGTTCCATGAAGTCTTTCTTTAAAACCGGGGACCTTTACGGGGCTGACTTCTGTTATAACAAACTGCCTCATGAACTGGATATTTATGACCTTGATGCATATCGCAAAAACCCGATGGAATTTTATGTAGTGGCAAGTGATGCTCAGACTGGGCTTCCTGTTTATAAAAAACTTGAAACTTGTGATGAAAAAGACCTTACATGGATGAGGGCTTCTGCATCTATGCCTTTGGTATCTACTCCCGTAAAAGTTGACGGTTATACACTTCTGGATGGAGGAATGACAGATTCTATTCCTATAAAGTATTTTGAAAGTCTGGGCTATGACAAAAATATTGTTATTTTGACTCAGCCAAGGGGTTTTGTAAAAAAGCCCAACAAAATGATGTCTTTAATGAAGATTGCTTTAAGAAAGTATCCAAAGTTGCTTAAAGCTATGCAAGAGCGCCATATCATGTACAACGAAGAGACTGAATACGTTTTTAAAAAAGCCGACGCAGGTGAAATCCTTGTAATATGTCCGGAAGAGCCTTTGGGGATAAGCCGCACAGAAAAGAATCCTGATGAGCTTGAAAGAGTTTATCAGATTGGGCGAAAGACCGGACAGGAAGTTCTAGCTAAGGTAAAGGAGTTTTTGAAAGCTTGAAACAGGGCGTTGCGGGATGTGCCCGCAGAGGGGATAGAACGCAACGAAGTGCGGTCGCAAGGGGAGACTTCCCCTTCTTTATAATTGTACAGACTAGTGCAATTCGCTAAAATTAGTGAAGATTATAAAATTATTTATAGAGGAAATATATGGAAAAGACTATTGCATTGATTCCTGGAGACGGAATTGGTCCTGATGTAGTTGCAGAAGCTGTTAATGTTTTGGACGCTGTTGCAAAAAAATACGGTCACAAGTGGAATTACACTAATGTACTTGCTGGTGGTTGTGCCATTGATAAGTTTGGAAAACCACTTCCTCAGGATCAGCTTGATATCTGTCTAAAATCTGACGCTGCTTTGCTTGGTGCTGTTGGTGGTCCAAAATGGGATAACCTTCCTTCTGAACTTCGCCCTGAAAAAGCTTTGCTTGGTCTCCGCGGTGGTATGAAGGTATTTGCTAATCTTCGTCCAGCAGTAATGTGGAAACAGCTCAAAGATGCATGTCCATTAAAGGATGAAATCGTAGGCGATGGTCTTGATATCCTTATCGTTCGTGAATTGACTGGTGGTATCTATTTTGGTGAAAGAGGTACTTCTGAAGATGGAAATACTGCATGGGATACAGAAAAATACACACGCCCTGAAATCGAAAGAATTGTACGCATGGGCTTTGAATACGCTATGAACCGCCAGAAGAGACTCTGTGTTGTAGATAAGGCTAACATTTTGAATTCTTCACAGCTTTGGCGCCGTGTTGCAGAAGATGTAAAGAAAGACTACCCAGAAGTAACTCTTTCTTACCTTTACATCGATAATGCATCTATGCAGCTTGTTCGTAATCCAAAACAGTTCGATGTTATTGCTACTTCAAATATGTTTGGCGATATCATGTCGGATGAAGCAAGCCAGATTACAGGTTCAATCGGTATGCTAGCTTCTGCTTCTTTGGGCGATGGTACTGGTCCTGGACTTTACGAACCAATTCACGGGTCTGCTCCTGATATTGCCGGAAAAGATTTGGCTAACCCATTGGCTACAATTCTTTCTGCTGCAATGCTTCTTCGCTACAGCTTTAAGCTTGAAACAGAAGCAAAAGCAATTGAAAATGCTGTAAACGCTGTTCTTGATGACGGTTACCGCACTGGCGATATCGCTGGAAGTCACCTTGAAGAAGTTAAGAAAGCAGGAAAACTTGTTGGCACAAAGAAAATGGGTCAGCTTGTTGTTGAATATTTGAACAAATAATTTTATTTTATGAATCCCACAGATTTTATAAGTCTGCGGGATTTTTTTTCTCCACTATGAAAAAAGATATATTTTTTAAAATAATATTGATTTTCTCTGCCTTGTCAGCTTTTTATGCAGATATTGATTCGACATCATTAAATTCAGAAGATAAATCATATGTAATCGAAAAAATCCAAATAACAGGTCTAAAAAAGACCAAAGATTCCTATGTTCAGTCTTTGTTAAAAGATTTCATTGGAAAAGATTCTGAAAGCCTTGATGTAAACCAAGTTGAAACCCTTTTGCAGGCTCAGGGGATTTTTAGTGAAATAAATGTCTCTGTTGTAGAAAATACTTTGAATTTGCAATTGAAAGAAAAAATCAGTTTTTTGCCCCTACCATTTGCTTCTTATTCAAGTGATGGTTTTATGGGCGGTTTTATGCTGATGAATATGAATGCTTTTGGCAAAAAAAATAACCTTATCACCGGGGGATTTGCCAGTTCGTCTATGTTTATGGGGCTTTTTATGTTTTCAAAGCCTGCTATAGATATACGTCATCCCGGTTTTTCTTTATCTCTTTCAGCAAATTACAATGAAAATGAAATTGAAGATTATGCCAAAGAAATAGTTTATGAAGCCGATTCTTTAAAATTCAACGGCAAAATAGCTTTTGAAGAAAAGTTTACACCTTTCTTTTCTGTGTCTGTGGATGCCGGTTATACTTTGGATAACATTTGGGACCATGAAGAGGATCCTGTTTTGAATATATGGCAGTTTGGGCTTAAAGCAAGCCTTTCTGATGTAAAATGGAACGGCTGGTATTTAATTTCTAAAAATTTGTCCGCAAGGTCTTCTGTTGGCTTTGATTTAGACGGAAATTTTATTCAGGAATATTCTGCTTTCGGTGAAGTTCAGATTCCTTTTATTCCCCGAATAAGAGGAATCTTAAAGGCAGCTGGAAATATGAACTATAACAAAAATGTTTTGCTTCAGGCTTCTAAAAGCAGTGTAGCTTCCGGACTTCTTCACTCTTCTTTCAGAACTGATAAAATTGCGTCTTCTAGTTTTACTCTTGAAAGTGCTCTTTTTAAAAAGAAAGTTGCAACTCTTTCTCTTTATGGTTCTTATGAGTGTTTGTTTGCCCGTGATTTTGATGATTCACTTGCCTTTGGGCATGGGCCAGGAGCTGGTATAAAATTGTACATGCAGCAGGTTGCCTTTCCTGCGATGGCTATGGGATTTTCTTACAACATTCCGGAAAATTCCTTCCAATTTTCAGCTTCTTTGGGTGTAGCTTTTTAGAATTATTGTCCGCTTTTTTACCTTTCTTTTCCTTGCGAATACTGGAAAATGGAATTAAAATATAGTTATGGACGAATCAACATCAAAGAAAAATGGACTTGTATACTCGGATGGCGGAAAATGCGTTGTTGGAATAGATTCTTCTTCTTTTGACTTTACAGGAACAGTTCCTTACGGGGCCGAAAGAATTGAAGAAGAAGCTTTTTCCTGTTGTTCGATTAGAAATATAAATCTTCCTGAATCAGTGGACTATGTGGGTGCAAACCTCTTTTGTAATTCTACAGAATTGGAATTTGTTCATCTTCCTGCAAATCTACATGAACTTTCTCCTTTTATGTTCTGCGGTTGTTCATCTTTAACAAAAGTAGAAATGCCTATGGAAGTTGATGATTTTACAGAAGGTCTTTTTGCTGCTTGTTCTTCACTAAAAGAAATTCCTTTCTGTAATGGCGTAAAGACTTTACCAGAAGGAGTTTTTGATGGCTGTACAGCTCTTGAAACTCTTGTAATACCTGATTCTGTTACAAAGATTTGTTCCGGTGCAATTTCTGGCTGTACAAGTTTAAAAACTATTGTTCTTCCTAAAAACTTAAAGGAACTGGAAGATAAATGGATTTCTGATTGTCCGGCTTTGGTTCACATTCGAATCTCTGACGAAAATGCAGATTTTAAAACTGATGAAGAATGTCAGGTTTTGTATAAAAAGAATTCCGGCGGAAATGAAACTGTTCTGCTTAGAATTGAAAATAAGGATGAAGGAAGTATCCCTTCTTTGAAAGAGGGTGAAGACGAAAATCCTTCAATTATTACTTATGAAGATTCAGAAGATGATTCTAACGAAGATGTTGAAATCATTTTGAATGATAAAGAAAAAGTGGGAGTGCCTGTGGAAAATATGGAAAACGAAGTTGATAATAAGGAATCTGCTTCTTCAGAAGATTCTAGTGCAATGGATGCCCGTCTTGCAGAAATCTTAGGACAAAATAAGATGTATGACGAAGGCGATTTTTCAATTATGGATATTCCAGAAGCAACTGAAGAAGAAATTGAAAATTCAAAACTTGAAGGTAAAGGCGAAGATGTAAAAACAGAGCCAGTTATAAAAATATCTGTACCAACAGAACCTAGCGGCTCTATGGAAGACCGCCTGAAAGAAATCATGGGGCAGGAAGAAAATGTTGAAGGTTTTTCTATATTCGATATTCCTGTTGCCTCTGATGCAGAACTAGAAGCTAACAAGTTGATAGAAGGCGAGGAAGCTGAAAAGGTTGAAGCTGATCCAGAAACTTTAGGCGATGAAGCCGTAGAAATGCCTGTTCAGGAAACAGAAGTATCTGCAGACAAGAACTTTATGCAGAATCTTATGTTTGAAACAGGAAAGGTTGAACAGCAGAATACAGGTGTTCACAGAGATACTCCTAATATGCTTTTTGTTTTTGCAGAAAATGTTGTAGAAACAGATTTAGGAAAGAAATTCTCTAACAGACTTATAAAATGCTGCCAGCGCTTGGCTCAGATTCACGGATATACAGTAATTTATTTCTTGAATCAGGTTCGCATGGATAATGACAAGTTTGTTTCCCAGCTTTCTGATTTTATGAAGGACAAGAATGTTGTAATCGCATGTGAGGGTGGAAATCTCCTTGATTTGTCTGCAGAGACAAAGCTTATGGCAGATACAATTGGTGTCTCTCTTCAAAAGGAGGATATCGAAAAGGAAACTCAACTTGCAGCTGATGCAACTGTTCCTGTATTAAAACTTATTATTCAGGATAATCTTACAGATTAATCCTTCTGTAATTTGACACACTTTTAATCCGACTTTATAATTTCATAAGAAGTAAATTATGGAGTTATAAAGGATGGATTGTGTTTCAGTGGATGCACTTGTTTCTTTGGGTTTTACAGTAACCGAAGCAAAAGTTTATTGTGCAATGGTTCCCGAAGAAAAAATTAATGGTTATCAGATTGCTAAGAATCTGAACTTTTCGCGTTCATCTGTTTATGCAGCTCTTGAAAATCTTCTTAAGAAAGGTGCTATCCTTTCTATTCCAGGTAACACAAATGAATACACTGTTGTAAGACCAGAAGAGTTGATTGATAAAATTCTTGCGAATTATAAAAAGAATGCAGAAATCGCAAAATCCAGTTTAGAATTGCTTTCTTCCGCGAATAATTCTTCAAATTTATTTTTGAATATCAAAGGTTTACAGAACATTCGTGACAATGTTAAACAGATGATACGTTCTTCTCATAAGGAAATTCTTATCAGTTCATCTATGGATTTGGCACCATTTGTCGAAGAACTTTCTGACGCAATCAAAAGAGGCGTTAGAGTTATAGTATTCAGTTTGTTGAATTTAAATCTTTACGGTTTAAAAATAGAGTTTTATGGGGGACAGTTTTCAAAAGAAACTTGTCAGGAATTAAGATTCACTCTTGTAAGCGACAATAAAAGTTGTTTAATATGTTCCAACGATAAAGAAGAGTTTTATACTTTTAAGCAGCTTATGGATGGGCAGGGTACTACTAAACTCCCTTCTGAAGATAAAGATTTTTTAGGGATGAAAAGTTCCAACCGGCTTATGGTAAATATTATTCAGGAACATTTTCATTTTGATGTATATCTTTACAAACTGAGATTAAAAAACAAGGGTCAGGAATTAATTACAAGAGATATACAAATTGGCTCTTTGATGGAATGTGGTAATTAAAATAAACTAAGTATAGATTTTGCGGGTGGGAAAATGGCATATGTAAAAAATCTTTTTGATCAAAACTTTATTCAGTATGCGAGTTATGTTATTCGCGACAGGGCTATTCCAGAAATTATCGACGGATTTAAACCTGTTCAACGCCGCATCATTCATACTCTTTTGCGAAATGATGATGGTCGCTTTACAAAGGTTGCAAATGTCGTAGGTAAGGTAATGGCCTACCATCCTCACGGGGATGCTTCAATTTACACAGCTTTGGTCAATCTTGCTAATAAAGAGCTTTTTATTGATAAGCAGGGGAACTTTGGTAATCTTTATACGGGAGATTCTGCTTCTGCTCCCCGATATATTGAATGTCGCCTGAGACCAGTTACCAAGGACATTTTGAATACAAATCCAGCAATCACGGATTATGTAGACAGTTATGACGGAAGAGATAAGGAACCTGTAGCTTTTAAGGCTAAACTTCCGCTTGTTCTTATTATGGGGGCTGAAGGAATCGCCGTTGGCATGAGCACTCAAATAATGAGTCATAACATCAATGAAGTAATTGAAGCTGAAAAAGCCTGTCTTAGAGGTGAAAAATTTGAACTCTTTCCGGATTTTCAGACAGGAGGATTGATTGACTGTTCTGAATATAAAGATGGGTTAGGAAAATTGATAACACGGGCAAAAATGGATACTCGTGATGAAAAGAAAATTATTATCACTGAATTGCCATATGGCTCAACTTCTGACAGTCTTATGGATTCTATCGAAAAAGCAGCCAGAAACGGAAAGGTAAAAATAGCTTCGATAGATAACTACACCGCGAAAGAAGTAAACATTGAAATCAAATTACCTAGAGGTGTTTACGTAAAAGATGTTGTGGATTCTCTTTACGCTTTTACAGACTGTGAAAAGACTGTTTACTGTAATCTGCTTGTTATCAAGGACAATATGCCTGTTCAGATGACCTGCACGGAAGTAATCCAATACCATGCAAAGCAGCTTACCCAAATTCTGCACGATGAACTGGAGTTAGAAAAAGCTGAACTTTTGGAAAAACTTCATTTGCGAACCTTGGAACGCATTTTTGTCGAAGAAAGAATTTATAAGTCAATTGAAGAAATGAAAACTGAAACTGCTGTAACAAAGGCTGTTATGGAAGGTTTTATCCCTTTTGAAAAAGAATTGCTTAGGGCTGTTACAAAAGAAGATGTTGAACATTTGCTTAAAATCCCAATCCGAAGAATTTCTTTGTATGATATCAATAAAAATAGAAAAGAAGTTCAGGCAATCAATGCCCGATTAAAGGAGATAGCAAAACTCTTAAAACATATTGTTGAATATGCTATTTCTTATCTGGACGGAGTCAAAGCAAAACTTGACCCAGAAACTTTTAAGCGAAAAACAACTATTACAAATATTAAGACAGTTGATGTTAAAGCTGTTGTAAAGAGAAATATACCTTTGAAGTACAATGAAAAGGACGGTAATCTTGGTACTCAGATATCCGGAGGAATTGAACTGATGAAGATTACTCCTTTTGACCGCATTATTTATGTGCGAAAAAGTGGTATCTACACTGTAACAGAAGCTCCTGGAAAAGTATTTGTAGGACCGGAACTTCGTTACTGTGGTTTTGCTGATAAGGAGTCAATTTCTAAGGTTCTCTTTACCATCATTTATCGGGATCCGGCAACAAATTTTGTCTATGTAAAAAGGTGCAAGATTGCCGCCTATATAATGAACAGGGATTATTTCTTTGCTCCTGATGGTATGGAAGTTCTCCATATTGATACAAGAAAGAATTTTAAATTTACTTTGAATTATATCAAAAAGCCTAAGGTAAAAATTCTTTCTGAAGATTTTAAAGCACAGAACTTCCTTGAAAAAGGATTAAAGGCTCAGGGTACTAGGGTTGTTTCAAAAGAAGTTGAATCTGTTTTAGTTGAAGAAGCTAAAAAGGCAGTCGAGTAGGGCGGATGAATATCTTAAAAGAAGCAGTTTCTTCTGAATTTACAGTAAAAGGTTCCCGTTTTTTGAGTGAACTGTTTCCTTGCGAAAGTCAGGCACAGGCAAAAGAGCTGATAAAAGCGCAAAAAGCAAAGTATGCTGATTCTACACATGTTGTTCACGCTTTTGTGATAGGGCTTTCGATGGAAATAATGGGCATGAGCGATGATGGAGAACCTAGCGGAACAGCTGGACGACCTGCTCTTGATGTTTTAAAAGGTCACTGTGTTACCAATCTTCTTCTTACTATAACAAGATGGTTTGGAGGAACTCTACTTGGCACAGGTGGTCTGGTAAAAGCTTATGGTGATGGGGCTAAACAGGTTTTGCTGGCTGCTGAAGAAAAGGGCTTGTTTGAAGCTTATGTAAAAAAAGTTCCCTTTTCTTTTGAATGCGACTATACTCTTTATCAATCTGTAAAAAGATTTTTGGATTCTCTTCAGATATCTGATCTTGCAGAAAAGTTTGAAAGTCAAGTTTCAGTGAGCGGAAATGTTCCTGAAGCCGATTATCAGCTTCTCTGCAATAAAATAAAAGATATGAGCAACGGAAAGATTATTTTATAAGCATTACGACATTAGGTATCTTATCTTTCGTTTCTCTTTTGAAAAGATACTTCATTGGGTGAATATCAAAGGCGTTGATAGACCAGCCCCCGACTGCATTTAAATCAATCAAATTTACACTTACCGGATGCTGAATTGGAAGAATAACTGCTTCGTCTAAAAGTAACTGTTCAGCCTGAGAAAGAAGCTTGTTATGGTTTTCATCACTATATAAAGCCGATTCGTCTAATAGACGGTCGAATTCTTCGTTTTTCCAGTTGGAAACATTCAAGGTTGAATTTCCCCTGAATAATTCCAAGAATGCAAGGGGGTCTGCGAAATCTCCAATCCAAGTGTAGGTAAATAAATCTGCATCTATAAGCGAAATGTTTGAAAGGTAGGCATAATCTGCCACAGGAATTATTTCCATGTCTACACCGATTTCAAGCCAGGCATTTTTCAGAATCTCGGCTTTTTTCATCATATATTCATTGTCAGGAACAGCAAATCTTATTGAAAGTCTTTCTTCAAAAGAAATCCCCTTGCTTTCCTTGGCTTCTTTTAATAAAAGGGCCGCTTCATTTTTATCTGTGAATACATATCCCTGAGGCTGTTTGTAGCCGTTCAAAGGATAAACCAAGGTTGAAGCTTTTACATAAGAATTTGCCCTTAATTCATCCCATGGAGTTGCTTCTAATAAAGCCTGGCGGAATTCTGCATTATTCCATATGCTGTGTTCTGAAAGTTTGAAAAAGAAAAACTGGGTAGCGTACTCGGCAAAAAGCTGTATAGAATCTTTGGTCAAAAGTTCTTCGCTGTTAAAGGTTGAAGAAAGCCAGTCGATTTTTCCTGTATTGTAGTTATATGTGTTTTCAGATTCGTCGTTGCAATACAAAATAGAGATTTTGTTCAGTGGAACTTTTTTTGAATCGTAATAATTTTCATTTTTGACTAAGATAAGACCATTTTCACTTTCATCCTGCAAAACAAAGGGGCCTGAATAAAGTTTTTGACCTTTTTTAGTTACTGCAAAGCATGGCATGCAAAGTAATTTTGTTAAGTGAGAAGCGGGATTTTTTAGATGAAGCGAAATTGTATATTCATCAGTCGCCTTTATAGAAACATTTTCTTTGGAAGTAAGCCCATTTCTAAATTCCTCAGCTCCTTCGACAATATCGAAAAGAGAAGAGTAGGTTGCTGCTGGTTCTGCAAGTAAATCAATCCATGAATCGATAATATCCTGCGCTTTTATAGGGCTTCCATCGCTAAATTTTGCGTCGTCTCTAAGAATGAAGGTCCAGCGTTTTTTATCACGGGAAATACGGAATGATTTTGCAATAGCGTAAGAAGGATCAAGTGTTATAGGGTCGTAAGTAAAAAGCCCTTCGTAAAGTCCAGTCAGTATCTGAGCTTCTGCACTATAAGAAGCCGTGTGAGGGTTTAAATCATAGTTGTGCTGAGAGTTTACTATTGTAAAATTATCCTGTAATTCTTGATTTATTTCTGCATCCTGAAGACTAAAATTCTGGGCAAAAATAAATCCTGTTAAAGAAAAAAGTAAAGAAATAAAAAGTTTAATCTTCATTTGTAATTCCAAGTTTTCGCATCTGTTCTTGTTCTTCCATGTAGGCACAGTATTCACTTCTTTTTTGAACAGTTTTTACGACAACATTTTTTATTGTAATCAAATCCATCTTTAGACCTTTGATTTTGGATCTTTCTGAAGTTGGAACAGTTACTTTAAAGTATTCATCGGCTGCATCAAGTAAAGTAAGAATTTCCTGGTTTTCCATGATGTTTTTGTTTGTGAACTCAAGTATTGAAGTGTCATCAAATGTTTTTACCTTATGAAATTCTGGTCCTGATTTATTTGAAAGAGCTGCATAAAATTTCGATTTTCTTAGAATATTTCCGTTAAAAATCCTAACATCCACTGAACGATTAGATTTTGTTCCCTTTTTGGGGTCTGTAATTACAAAATTGTAAATCAATTCAGGTTCAGGAAGGTTAAAAATGTGGCGTATGAGTCTTTTAAATTTTGCACCCAGATTGTTTTTTGTACCTTCAAGAATGTTTATGTTATTGTTTAATTTATCGTATACAGCGGCATAAACTTCTGTTAGTCCTGTCAAAGTGTAAAGTGCGTCCAAAATCATTGCCTTTGTATCAACTTTATTTACTTTTTCTTTGACAACTGCTTTTTTTATCTGCAGGCGGTTTAAAACCTGCTGTTGTTTAGCAATTTTGTCTGCAGACAGGTCTTCTTCGGTGATTTCGTTTATCAATTCACTGTAGAAAGGTGTTTTTCCCATTACCTGAGGGAAGATTTTTTTGATTTCTGTGATTAAAGCCGCTGGAGAAACAAAAGCCTTTTCTTTTTCAAAGTGAGGGTGATTGTAGAAGTTCAAGCGAATTTGCAGTTTGTAAACTTCCCGCTGAAAATCTGAAAGTTCTTTTAAAATTTCAGTGATTTCGGTTACGGCCTGGCTGCTTTTTGAAACTGAATCGGAAAAGAGGCTTAACTGCAATTGAGAAGCATTTGTTTTTGCTTCCTGAATCAATGTAGCTAGTCCTCGGCTGTTTACCTTGGAATTATTTGTTGTCATGTTAGTCCACTGGAAAACATTGTTAAAGTCATTCAGTTTTTTTATTCTAGGAATATTTAAATAATCAACGGAAAATTTTACATAGGTGCAGATAAAATCCAGCATACTTTCGTATTCTGAAAAACGGGTTCCGATTATAACTGATCTTTCACTTTCTATGTATGGCCCTTCATCTGGTGAAGAAATTTCTGAAATTTTGTGTTCACCCTTGTAAGGATCTGGAGTAATCAAGGCTTTTTTTACAAGCGCTTCGTAAATATTTCGCACACAAGTATTCAGAAGATGATAATTTTCCAGCATTTTTGGCAGCTGGACCTGATTGAACCATTCTGTCTTTTCTTTTATTGCGGTCTTTAATTGTTCCGTAAAGTCTAAAATTTCACCCATACTCTATTTATCGGCAGAAATTTAGTATTTTATGACCTTTTTTTAGAATTTAGCCTTTACTCCAAAGGATAGAATTGCAGAATCTAAGCCATTACCAGAAAAGAGTTGTCCGCAGCAGGCAGAAAATCGAAATTCTGGCCCTAATTGTAATCTATCGGAAACAGAATAGAGATAGGATGTATAGGTTGTAAGATAGAAGAAGTTTCCTCCTCCCCAAAGATAATCTCTTATTTCAGAAACATCATTATCTGCAGTATCTTCATAACCGGCATCATCGGAATCAACTCCATTTGCAAGAGTTATGATTCTGAAATTAAAAGCTGGCCCCAATGCAAAATCCATGTGATGTTTTCCTTTTAAATTCAAGGTGTAAACGGCTGGCAGGTCGAGCATAAAAGAAAAGACTGCGGCTGTTCTGTTTTCAATTTCTGCCGGATAGGCTTTTCCGTCGTACCAGATGTAGTAATTTGCAAAAAAAGAAAGTCTTGGTTGGAAAGAGATAAACTTATCCCGGAAAAAAACAGCTCCAAAACTCAAAGGGTAAATAATAGGAGAAACAGCACTGTTTTCTACATCACCGGTATTGATAAGAAGGCTTGGTTCAAAGGTAATAAAAAAATCTATTGGAAAACTTTTCCAATTTGAAAGTGGATTTTCGTCCTCACTTTTGTCTGTTTCGCTTATATTTTCAACTTCTTCATTTACTGCTTCTGAATTTACCACTTCGGCTTCTGTTTCCTGGGCAAAACAGATACTTGAAAGGGTGAAAATTATGGAAGATATTAAAAAAAACTTTTTCATCTCTGGTATAAGATTTCCTCCAGGTTTACGCTGATAAAACCGCTTCTTTTGGTTTTATAAAAAGAACTTTCTTCCCAAGCTGCGTAAAGGCTTGTTCCTGTAATTACAAAATCTCCATATTTGAAATTTGCAGGAAGTCTTGGAAGTTTTATTCCCATTGTCTTTCCCTTATTCATTATATTTTTTTCAAAAAGAGCACCATTTATGTATATTGTACCATCTTCGAAAAGACATGCAATCCAAGTATCTGAAATAATGGCTTTTGCCGCAAGTACTTCTCCATCCAAGGAAATTTTTTTAATTCTGGTGTAAGTTCTTGGACTATGGCTTTGTACTGTTTGTAGTGATACAGAAAAGTCCATTTTTTCCGGCAGACTCTGAAGCAGATTTTTTAAACGCTCAGGAGCTTTTGAAAAGTCTATAGGCTTTTTTGTATTTCTGTAGGAGTCTACATCACTTTCTGTTATAAAAAGCATTTTGTCTGCATTGTAAGGAGTGAGCAGAGTTATATCTTCTTTTGTCTGGAATGTGAGGTATGAAAAATCGACTTTTTCCGGGCCATCTGATTTTATTGAACAGGTCCAGAATTGACCGTCATAAATAAAGTCCGTAATTTCACTTTTTGCTTCTAGTCCCAGGTTTTCTACATTTATCATTGTATAGAAAACCTTCTGCTGGGGATTAAATTGAACTAAAAAAGGATGGGTTTGCTGAACTTCTGTTTTAGATTCATTAAAAAAAGTAGAGCGATAAACTGAAAAGACTGGAATTCCATTTGCAAAAACAAGGTTTTCGGCTGTTCTACCCTTGAAAATTTCAGAGTCTGTGTAAAGGTTTATTTTGTCTCCCTGAAAAAGCAGCATTCCGTACTGATTCACGCAGGCAAAGCCTCTTGGATTTTCATAATTATTTCCTTCTTCAAGTCCACATGAAGAAATCCTTACGGCTTCTGTCCATGGTTTTTCTACCGCCCTTGGAGCTAGTTGTACTTTTTCTGTTTTTTTAAAGGTACCCTCAGAAAAATAATACCAGCTGTAATTTGAAGGAATTTCCTTTGTAATACTTACTGTTTCAATCTGCTTTTTTTTGCAGGAAAGAGAAAGTAGAGAAAGTGTCATTATAGTAGAAAAAGAAATATATCTGAAAATTTTCATCATAATTATTTTATCGGTAGAAGATTATATGTAAGTGAGAGAATTTCTGAACTATCAATTGATGCAGTTACTATTTCCTTTGGCTCAGAAAGACATAGAAAATTCGAATTCCAATTTTCTTTCATAGAAACACATGAATTTAATTTTATTGCAAGATTTTGTGGTACATATGATGAAAGATAGTCAAAGTTTTTATTTTCACGAAAGGCCGAAATTGGAACAGAGGAAGTTTTTTTTAAGTTGAATAAAGAGGCTGATAATTCTTTATTAATTAGGGCACTCAAAATGTTTTCCTGGTCTAATAAAAATGGATTGTAAAATATTGGAGATTTTTTTGACTTTTCATTCAAGCTTTCACTCATCTTCTGCCAATTTACCTTCTGACACCACTTTTCTATTTCTTTATTTTCCTTCTGACTTAAGTAGAATTTGTGAAGGATAAGAGCTGTAAACCCTTCCTGCCAGTCAAAACTTTGTGAATAAGGAAATATCATTCCACTTGCTTCAAAAAAACTGATGCCATCTGTTATAGGCCAGGCCAAAATGCTGACAGGCTCATTAGAATAAACAGGAAGGTAAAAACCTGGGACAAGAGCGGGCAGGTTAAAGCTGCTGCTTGCAAAACCATAATTTATAGATATTTTCCATTCCTGAAGTGCAGGGTAGTTGATTCCATAGGATTTTTCCGGGGGCCATTCTGGTAATTTTAGAAATATTTCATTGTTTTGAAAATTTTCCGATTTGCAGGAAAGTAAAATAAATAATAAAAAAGCGCTATGTATTACAGTCTTTAATCTCATGTAATATATAACGCTGATTTTTTATAAAAAATGCATTTTTCTAGTGTTTTTTATCTGTGCAGGGTAATTTCTTTTTGGCAAAGCTGGTCGCAGATTTCATTGTATTCGATTCCAGCATGACCTTTTACCCAGTTCCAGCTTACATTAAGCTGAGAATTCAGAGCATCCAGTTTTTCCCATAAGTCCTGATTTTTTACTGGTTTTTTATCAGCTGTTTTCCAACCTTTTGCTTTCCAGTTTTTAATCCAGTTTGTAATTCCATTTTTTACATACTGGCTGTCTATATTAAGAGTTACAGGAAGTCCTGAAAATTCAGCTGTATTTATCACAATTGAAAGAGCGTTGATAGCAGCTGTTAGTTCCATTCTGTTATTCGTTGTTTCGTGTTCTCCTCCAGAAAGCTGTCTGGCAACCCCTTGGTAAATCACAACAACTCCCCAACCACCTGGGCCGGGATTTCCCGAACAACCGCCATCTGTGTAAATAATTACTTCGCTCATCAAACCTTCCTACATATAATATGTTTTTATTGGTGGAAATCCGTTAAATGCAACGGATGCATAAGTTGAAGTGTAGGCTCCTGTAGAAAGCCAGTAAATTTTGTCTCCCTGTTTTAGTGTTATTGGGAGTCGATATTTTGTGGTCTCATACATTACATCCATGCTGTCACATGTTGGACCGGCAATTATTACTTCTCCTTCTTTGTCTCCGTCTTTAGTAGTTATAAGAGGATACTTTATGCATTCGTCTAAAGTTTCAACAAGTCCGTTAAATTTTCCGGCATCTATGTAAATCCATCTAGTCAAGGCAGTATTATTTTTTCTTGCGGCTAAAATAACTTCACTTGTAAGAATTCCGCTGTCACCAACCAGGCTTCTTCCAGGCTCTAAGATAATTTCTGGTAAATCATCGCCAAAATCTTCTGTAAGGAAGCGGGTAATTTCAGAAGCGTAAACAGAAAGATCATTTGTTGTTTCTATATAAGAAGCTGGGAATCCTCCTCCCATATCAATCATTTGCAGGCGGATTTCTTCTTCTTCTTCCAGAGAATTAAAGAGGTACTTTGCTTTTGCAATTGCATCGTTCCAGGCACCTATATCCCTCTGCTGGCTTCCTACATGGAAACTGATTCCCCATGGATTAAGACCTAGTTCTTTTGCCAGAACAAGTAGGTCGTATGCCATATCTGGATGACAGCCGAATTTGCGGCTCAGAGGCCAGTCAGCAGTGTCTGAATTTTCAACCAGAATTCGGACATATACTTTTGAACCAGGTGCGTATTCTGCAATATTTTTAAGATCGTCCTTGCTGTCTGTTGCAAAAAGGCGGACCCCATTGTCATAAAAATATTTAATATCCTTTGACTTTTTGATTGTGTTGCCGTAAGAAAGTCGGCTAGGGTCGTCTACAAACTTTTTTATCATATCAAGTTCATAGCGGGATGCGATATCAAAACTTGAACCCATTTCTGCTAGCATTTTTAATACAGGTTCCCCAGGGTTTGCTTTGATTGCGTAAAAAATCTTTGCGTAAGGGAAAGAATTTTTTAGCTTGACGAAATTCATCTTGATTGTGTTCAAGTTGATTACAATATTCGGAGTTTCTAAGTCCTTCGAAAAATCCAAAAAGCGAGTCCATTCATGGTCGCTTACATAATCTTTACGATTGTACACCTTTGTACCACCAGTAAATTATAGTTACTCTATCGTCGATTTTCAGAGAACCCAGTTTTTTCGAACGATAAACGAAATAATAATGAAAATACACAATTGAATAAATATATATTATTAAAAAAAATTAATTTTTTTCACGTCGCTGGGACCCGCTAAAGAGCAAATAAGCATAATTTTCCCATAGCTTTGTCTCTACCTTTCCGCTTAAACTTTTTAAAGACAAAGCTAAAAGCAAAAAGGTAAAACTGACCGAAAGCGGGACGCAGTGAAAATGCTTTAGGGAGGACCCGGTCCGAATAACAAATGTCCGAAGGACCCGAAGAAGTAAAACCGGGAGCACCACAAAAGATTTTCACGTCGCTGGGACCCGCTTAAGAGCAAATAAGTATATTTTTCCAATAGCTTTGTCTCTACCTTTCCGCTTACACTTTTCAAAGACAAAGCTAAAAGCAAAAAGATAAAACTGACCGAAAGCGGGACGCAGTGAAAATGCTTTAGGGAGGCCCCGGTCCGAAAAACAAATGTCCGAAGGACCCGAAGAAGTAAAACCGGGAGCACCACAAAAGATTTTCACGTCGCTGGGACCCGCTAAAGAGCAAATAAGTATATTTTTCCCATAGCTTTGACTCTACTTCTTGAAAATTACCCGTTTACCCTTCATAATTACTACATATGAATGGTACTGTTCTTGCGGGAACTAATAATGTTTTTGAAGTTGAGTGTGACGACGGAATTACTCGTAATTGTTCGATTAAGGGAAAGGTCTTAAAATCAGATAAGGAATATTACAATCCTCTTGCCCCTGGTGATGTCGTAGAAATTGAGCCGGATGAAATGGATGAGATGAAAGGGCAAATCCTGTCTCTCTGTCCAAGAAAAAATGAATTCGTACGATGGAATGTAAAAGGTCGCTGTCCACAATTGTTGGCAGCTAATGTTGATTACATGATTCTTGTAACAACTCCAGATGAACCTCCATTCAGACCAAGATTTATAGATAGGGAACTGGCTCAGGCCGAAATGCTTGGACTGGAACCAGTAATCGTTTGCAATAAATACGATTTGATTACAAATAACCCTGAAGCAGAAGAACAGCTCAGAATTTGGGAAGATTTAGACTATAAAGTTATGCGTATTTCTGCCAAAACAGGGGAAGGGGTTTCCGAATTCGTAGAACTCATCAGGGATAAATTAAGTGCTTTTGTAGGACAATCCGGAGTGGGTAAATCCAGTTTGGTAAATGTACTGGATGAATCCTGTGTTTTGCGTACAGGAAGTCTTTCTAAAAAATATGGCCGGGGAAATCATACTACTACAAAAGGTACATTGAATAGACTTGAATTAAACACATCTTATACAGGTGGAATAAAGGGAGAAAGAGCATCTATAATCGATACCCCTGGAATCCGCCGTTTTATGCTTCACGGTATAGAAGCTGATGATTTGCATTTGTATTTCAGAGAATTTAAACCCTTTGTTGGTAAATGCAAATTCGGCTTGGATTGTACGCATACAAGTGAACCGGGATGTGCAATAAAAGAAGCTGTTGAAAATGGCCAAATAACGGAAAAGCGTTTTGAAAGCTGGAAGAGAATCCGAGATCAGATAAAAACTGGAAGCTGGGATGATTAGTATTTAAAATGGACAAAAAAACTCTTACCGAACTCGATTATTATAGAATTAGGGACGAAATTGCCTGCTGCTGTCTTGCTGAAGAATCTCGTTTTATAATGACTCGCCTGGAACCTTTTACACAGGTAGAAGAAATAGAAGAAAGAAAAGCTCTAAGTCGTGAATGGCTGAAGTATTTGAACACAACCCGTGCATCGGCTTTGTCCGGCTGGAACCCTGTTTACAACATTTTTAAAGCAATATCCGTAGAGGGAGCTTCAATAAGCCTTGAGCAAACCCGTGATTTAGGCTCCTTCTGCAATTCTGTCTATAATGTCCGTGCAGCTGTTGAAGGAGCAGAAAGTGATTTAGGACTAAAAAATCTGGCGGCCCTAGTTAGAAGCCTTCCTGATTTGGGAGCTGTTTCTTCTGCGATTTTTAGAATTATTACGCCGGATGGACTTTTACGCGACCTTCCTCAAATTAGAAGTATTCAGGAAAAAATAGCCAATTTAAATTCCAGAATCAAAGGGCTTATGCAGGCTTTTACCTCTAATTCCCGTTATGCAGATGTTCTTGAATCTACTGTACCTGTTTTAAGAGGTGGCCGTCAGGTTTTAGCTGTAAAAAGTAATCGACGAGCTTCTATTCCAGGAATCATTCATGAGGTAAGCCAGTCTGGGCTGACTGTATACATAGAACCGGATGAAGCCGTTCAGTGTTCAAATGAACTTGTAGAAGCTGAGTTTGAACTTTCTGCAGAGATACGAAAAATATTGGTTGAACTGGCTGGAAAAATTCGACCTTACTGCCAGGAATTAAAAGACGCCCTAAAAATTATGGAAAGGCTTGATATAACCAGAGCGGCTTCTGTATGGGGAAAGGGGTTGAATTGCGTATTTGCGGAAAATTGTCAGACAGATGCTTTTTCATTCCCTTTAACTCTTATCCAAGCCCGTCATCCTCTGCTTGGGGAAAAAGCTGTTCCTATCGATGTTCGCTTTATCGAAGGAAAAAGAATATTGATTATTACAGGTCCTAATACAGGTGGAAAAACTGTAACTCTAAAAACAATAGCCCTCTTTGCTATGCTCAATCAAAGTGGTTTTCCTTTGCCTTGTTCAGAAGGTTCCCGACTGCCCTTTTTTACGGGTGTATTTGCAGATATAGGTGACGAACAAAATATGGATGAGAGTTTATCCACTTTTAGCGGCCACATGAAAAATATTGCAAAGGCTGTTCGTTATGTAAATGAAAATTCCCTGGTTCTGCTTGATGAATTGGGAAGCGGAACTGATCCTCAGGAAGGTGCTGCAATCTCAATGGCTGTTTTAGACCGATTAATTGAAAAAAAAGCCTTTGTTCTGATTACAACTCATCAGGGAGTTATAAAAAATTATGGCTATACACATCAAGAATGTATAAATGCAAGTGTCGAATTCAATTCTGATACTTTAAGTCCCACCTATCGTTTATTGATGGGGGTTCCTGGTGAAAGTCATGCACTTGATATAGCAAAAAAATCAGGTCTCCCCGGAGATATCGTACAAAAGGCAAGAGATTATATTGTTTCTGAAAAAACAGATGTTTCCGCTTTAATTAAAGGCTTAACTGAAAAGCATACGGAATTAGATTCTCTGACTCAGAACCTGGAAAAAAGAAGTGACGAGGTTGAAGAGAAAGCATTCAGAAATGAAGAAAGAAGTCTGGAATTAAGGGCTAAGGAATTGGAGCTGAAGGCTGGTATTCAAAGAGAAAGCCAGGAATTCCTTTCAGAGAGCCGTAAAAAACTTGAAAATCTTGTTCGAATCATAAAAGAAGGGGAAGTCACCCGGGAAAAAACTCTAGGAGTAAAAAACTTTATTTCCCAACTTACAGACGAAGTAAAAAAGAGGGAAGAAGAACTTTTACGGGAAGAAGAAGAACTTGCTCGAAAAATGGAAGAACTTTCCAAGAAGCAAAAAGTTAGAACGAGTAAAAAAGCAACAAAAAAGAAGACAAAGCTTAAAGACGCTCTTAAGAATGCAGTCAGTATGGCACAGGCCGACGATAATGTTGTTATAAAAGATGGAAAAAAAGAAGTTACCATGGAAGTTCTTGAATTTGCTCCAGGAGCTTCTGTCCTTGCCGGTAAATCAAAACAGGAAGGGGTAATCGTCGCTTCCAGGGGAAAATCCCAGTGGGAAGTTCAGTTTGGTTCCGTAAAAATGCTAATGAAGCAGAAGGATTTGACTCTTGTTGAATCACCTAAAAAACGAACCCCCACTTATACTCTAGACTTGAACGGAGATTCCAAAGACTCTAAGCCTGCATATGAACTAAGGCTTTTGGGAATGCATTCGGAAGAAGCAATAAAAGCCTTGGAAAGACAGATTGATTTATGTGTTCTGAACGGATTAAAGAATTTCAGCGTTATACATGGAAACGGTAACGGTATTTTAAGACAGAGCGTGCAAGATTATCTTTCAAACTGTCCTTCTGTTCAAGATTTTTCTTTTGCCAGTCCAGAGGAAGGTGGATTTGGCAAAACTTATGTAAAACTTCGCTAAATAATTATTGCGTATACTTCATTAATAATATTTGTATATTGCGTATTCGGAAACTATAGAATGAAAAGGTTTCACTACACAAAAGTGCATTTTTGTTTTATTGTTTTTTTAACGAAGAAAACTGTTTAATTTTATATTTTCGAGGTGTAGAAATGGCAAAAAAATCTGACAATGCTTGTTGTGGAACAGCACGTGCTCCACATCGTTCTCTTTTTTATGCATCTGGCTATACAGATGAAGAACTCAATCAGCCACTTGTTGGTATTATCTGTGCAAAAAACGAACTTATTCCTGGTCACATTGAACTTGACCGTATTTCTGAAGCTGTAAAGGCTGGCGTACGCATGGCAGGTGGTACACCTATTGAATTCCCTGCTATTGGCGTTTGTGACGGTATTGCCATGGGTCACGAAGGAATGAAGTATTCCCTTGTTACCCGCGAACTTATTGCTGACTCTGTAGAATGTGTTGCAAAGGCTCACCAGTTTGATGCTCTTGTAATGATTCCTAACTGTGACAAAATTGTTCCTGGTATGCTTATGGCTGCTGCCCGCCTTAATTTGCCAACAGTATTCTGTTCTGGTGGTCCTATGATGCCAGGTCACTTGCCAGGAAATGATCCTTCAAATCCTTATTCCGGAAAAAATCTTTCTTTAACAGATATGTTCGAAGCAGTTGGTGGTCTTGCTGTAGGTAAAATCAACGAAGCTCAGCTTAAAGAAATGGAACACTGCGCTTGTCCTGGTTGTGGTGCCTGCTCTGGTATGTTTACTGCAAACTCTATGAACTGTCTTACAGAAGTTTTGGGTCTCGGTCTTCCTGGAAACGGAACTATTCCTGCTGTTACTGGTGAACGCATTGCTTTGGCAAAACATGCTGGTATGCAGGTTATGGAAATGTACCGCCGAGGTATTACTGCCCGTCAGCTTATGACTAAAGAACACTTTGAAAACGCTCTTGCAGCTGATATGGCCTTGGGTTGTTCTTCTAATACAATGCTTCATGTTCCTGCAATTATGCACGAAGCAGGTCTTTCTCTTGACCTTCATGAAGTAAACGAAATTTCTAACCGTACTCCAAACCTCTGTCATCTTGCTCCTGCGGGACACACCTTTATGTGCGAATTGAACGACGCCGGTGGTGTTCAGGCTGTTCTTGCAGAACTTGCAAAGAAGAATCTTATTCACACTGACTTGATGACTGCTACTGGAAAAACAATTGCAGAAAATATCAAAGGGGTTCGTAACCGCAATCCAGAAATCCTCCGTCCAATTGAAAATCCATTCAGTGACAACGGCGGTATTGCTATTCTCTTTGGAAACCTTGCTCCAAATGGAACTGTTGTTAAACGCTCTGCCTGCGCCAAGGAACTTATGCTCCACACAGGTCCTGCCCGTGTATTCAACGATGAATCAGAAGCAATGGATGCTGTTCAGAAGGCTCAGATTAAACCTGGTGATGTAGTAGTAATCCGTTACGAAGGTCCAAAGGGTGGTCCTGGTATGCGTGAAATGCTTGCCGTAACTGCTGCTCTTGCAGGTCAGGGCTTGGATAAGCAGGTTGCTCTTATTACAGACGGCCGTTTCTCTGGTGCTACTCGTGGTGCTTCTTTGGGTCACTGTTCTCCAGAAGCTGCTGTTGGAGGTCCAATCGCTTTAGTTGAAGAAGGCGATATGATTACTCTCGATATCAACAACTACAAGATTCACCTTGATGTAAGTGATGAAGAACTTGCTAAGCGTAAGGCAAAGTGGGTTGCTCCAGAACCAAAAGTAAAGGTTGGATATCTTTCTCGCTATGCAAAACTTGTTTCTTCTGCAGACAAGGGCGCTATTCTTGAATAGAGAATAAATAATTGATTAAAAGTGCTGTCACAGTGATGGCACTTTTTTTATTTTAAATTCGATACTTTGATAGAGCTAATGTATAATAAAATAGTATGAATGTAGGAATAATAGGGGCAGGAAGTATTGCCCGTGCATTAGCGTATACGATGAATAATATGGACGGCATAAATTTTTATGCTGTAGCTTCGCGTTCTTTTGATAGGGCAGAATCTTTTGCAAAAGAATTTTCTGCACAGAAGGCATACGGATCTTATCTGGAACTTTTAGCAGATCCTTGTGTAGATTTAGTTTATATTGCAACTCCGCATTCAAATCACGCTGAAATTGCCGAACTGGCTTTAAATTATAACAAAGCCGTTCTATGCGAAAAGTCATTTACAATGAATTCTCTTCAAGCAGAAAAAATTATCTCTCTTGCCAGAAAAAAGTCATTGTTTTTAACAGAGGCCCTTTGGACTCGCTATATGCCTAGTCGAAGGATTATAGACGAAGTCCTTGAAAGCGGTATGGTTGGTAAAGTGAAGGCTCTTTCAGCAAATCTTTCTTATAACATAAGTAAAAAAGAAAGGGTAATAAAAGCAGAACTTGCCGGCGGAGCTCTTTTGGATGTTGGTATATATGCTTTAAATTTTGCAGTGATGCATTTTGGTAAAGATATAGAGAGAGTTGAAAGTTCTGCCTTTATGACCGATGGTGGCGTTGACGGCATGGACAGCATTACAATTTATTACAAAGATGGAAGAGCCGCTTTTCTTAATGCTGGAATTTATGCTAGAAGTGATAGAAAGGGCATATTTTATGCAGAAGGGGGATATATAATAGTCGAAAATATCAATAATCCTTCTAAAGTTTCTGTTTACGATTTACAGGACAAATTGATAAAAGAGATTCAGATGCCTGGTCAAATTACTGGCTATGAATACGAACTTCTTGAATGTGAAAAATGTTTAAGCCAAGGAAAGACCGAAAGCAATTCCATGCCGCTTTCTGAAAGCTTATACATGATGAATCAAATGGATTCGTTAAGAAAATCCTGGGGCATGATTTATCCCCAGGAAAAATGACAAAGAATCTGTTACCAGTACAATTCGCTTTCAAAACAGATTTCGTCTTTCTGCTTACCGATGATTGTTATTTTCTTTTCCTGATCATTAAAATTTCCGTAAAGGTCGATTTTCTGCCCTTGTATGGCCTCTTTTGAATAATTGATTTTAAAATCAGTAAATTCTTTTTTCTGGTATTCTTCGGGAAGGGAATCTATTACAAAAGCTCCGTAACGGGCATTGTTCATGTGGCCGTTCCCGTCTATATCGCTGAACCAGATTGGTCTGCTTGTAAGAAGTTCCATATTTTCAGGAGCTGTGATTTTATCTGCAGGGTAACAGTCGTGTTCATTTTGCCATAGAGGTGGTTCTCGAAGGGTAAAATCTTTAATTCTCATAAGGCGGCGTGAATTTAAATCCACTAAGAGCCAGGTTGAAATCCCAGAAACAAGTTTTTCGCCTGTTTCAAGATCGCAAATTTCATAGGCTCTTACAAACTGCAGAGGCAGAGGCTTTTCTTCCCAGGTTTTTATGGTTACTTTCTGGTTTCCTACAGGCATCTTGTGAAATCTAAAGGACTGTCTGCTTACAAGAATTCCAATACCATTGTCAGTAAGAGTATCGTAACTCATGCATCTCTGATTAAAGTCTTCTACTGCGGCATCAGTTACAATTCGAAGTAATTCAAAAAGGCTCAATTTATGATGAAGGTCACATTGGCAGAAATATATTTGGCATTCACTGAAAAATTTATAATTTACACCCTCGTTTTCATGCCACTGTTTAAATTCAATCACTTTTTACCTCCCTTTATTCTTATAGTCTTACAGGAACTCCTGCTTGAGACAAAGTTTCTTTTATTCCATTGACAGTGTATTTTCCAGAATGAACCATTGTTGCAATCAAGGCTGCATCTGCTTTTCCATCTGTAAGAACATCTTTCATGTGTTCAGGTGTTCCTGCTCCTCCTGAAGCGATAACTGGAACAGGTACATTTTCTGCAATCATTCGTGTAAGTTCAACGTCGTAGCCGTTTTTTGTTCCGTCTGCATCCATGGAATTTAATACGATTTCGCCGGCACCAAGGCTAACTGCCTTTTTAGCCCATTCTAGAGCATCTAAGCCAGTATCTACTCTACCACCGTGGATTGTTGTGCCATATCCGCTTGCTTTACTTGCATCACGGCGTACGTCCATTCCCAAAACTATGCACTGATTTCCAAAGATGCGGGCACCTTCCTTTATCAAATCAGGATTTTTTACAGCAGGGCTGTTTAAACTAACCTTTTCTGCTCCAGCCAGTATTGTTGCACGAATGTCGTCGATAGTGTTGATTCCGCCTCCAACTGTGAATGGAATAAAAACCTGGCTTGCAACTTTTGAAATCAGTTCAAGAATAGGTCCGCGTCCTCGGGCAGAAGCAATGATATCGTAAAACACTAACTCATCGACCCCCTGTCTGTAATATTCTGCAGCCATTTCAACGGGGTCGCCTATGTCTACATTATTTAAGAATTTTACGCCTTTTGTAGTTCTTCCATCTTTTACATCAAGACAGACAATAATTCTCTTTTTTAACATGACAAATCCTCTTTAGTAAAATTGCGTAAAATATCGAGACCAAATTTTCCCGATTTTTCAGGATGGAACTGGAATACCGAAATGTTGTCTTTTTCTATACATGCAGGAACTTTTATTCCGTAATCAGCACTTGCTTTGATAACAGAACTGTCTTCCGGACAAATTACATATGAATGAACAAAGTAAAAGTCTGTGTGTTCTGGAATTCCTTCAAAGAGAGATGAGCCTCCGTTCTGGTAGCTTAAATCAGACCAGCCCATGTGAGGAGATTTTAGATTTTCTGCATTGATTCCTGCCTCTTTCCATAGAGCTGAAAAATGTCTTATTTTTCCGTGGATAAGGCCAAGGCATTCTGTATTGCCTTCTTCCGACCAGTCAAAAATAATCTGTGAACCCAGGCAGATTCCGGTTAATTTTTTTCCACTCTGAACCCAGTCTTTTAAAAATAAATCAAGTCCGTTTTTTTTCAGCTGTTCCATAGCGTAAGCAGCTTCTCCAACACCAGGGAAAATTAATCGGTCTGTATTTTCCAAGTCTTTTGGATTTTTAGAAAGTATGTATGGCGCTCCAATAAATTTCATGGCACGTTCTACACTTGTAATGTTTCCCGCGTTATAATCTACAATTCCAGTCATGTTTTAAATGATATTGAATCCCTAATCTTGTGACAATAGGAAAAGCTGGGATTTTTTTTCTCTATTTATCCATGATTGTGATTTCTACGCGACGGTTTCGAGCTCTTCCTTCTTCCGTTAGATTTGAGTCGATAGGTTCAGAAGCACCTTTTCCCTGTGTAAAAATACAGTTAGGATTTCTTATATTCATTCGTGAAAGATAATCTGCTACAGCCTGGGCTCTTTCTTCGCTCAATAGCTGCTGCATTTTTACACTACCTCTTTTTGCACAGTGGCCGGTAATGAGCAGGTCGTTTTCAAAATCTTTAAGAATTCCAGCTATTTTTGTAAGTTTAATTTTTTCAGAGTCCATAAGATAAGCCGAATCAGGTTGAAATTGAATATTTTCGATACTGATTGTTAAGCCTCTTTCACTTTCCTTTACATCTACGTTTTCCAGCCCCATTTCTTTAACAGTATTTGTAATTTTTTTTAGATTTTCTTCAGTATTCGCTCTTCTGAAGTCTGTAACTTCTGCGTGAGCCTTTCCTGTAAAAAGAACGACATCTTCTCCAAAAGTTTCAATTTGAATTTTAAAATCCTCTGCATAGTGGTCGATTTGGCCTCTTTCGTTGTCCCACCAGACTTTTTGATTTGAATATCCTGTTGTAATTTTTGGAGCCTGCATAATAGCTTCTCTGTCGGCCTGCATGTTTGGGGTGGTAAAAAACATTTCATAATTGATTTCTATCAGACTTACAATTCTTCCGTCTTCTGTATGCATGTCACCGCGATAAGTGTAATTTGCTTCAAAGGGGAACATGAATGGCTTTTCAATTCCAAATGCTCTTCTTAAATCGTGAGCTTCATATCCTTGAGCCTTCCATTTATCTCCAGGTTTTACAGCTTCCTGTGGAAAAACAGGTACATCACGAACGGTTGGCATAAAGTAGCTGTCTTCCATTTCGTATTTTCCCCTTACATCTCTTGTGAATACGCTTTCGTATTCTTCTCCCCAGGTTGAACTTGTGTTATTCCATGTGCGCCCTGAAGTTTCTGTTGTCATAAAAACAGCGTCAGCTCTTCCTCTTCCTTCTTCATCTACATCTGTTATTACCGATGAAATACGATTTAGTATTATTGCACTGTGATTGAATCTTCCGTTCAGGTAAACATCTTCATTTACCGTAGAAAGAATTCTGCTCTGATCATTTTTGTGAAATTTAAATCTGAAAACCTTTGCATCTGCATCAGTGATAAGTCTTTGTGCAAAAGTTGAACTCAATGTAAGAAAAAACAAGATAGAAAAAAAGATTCTTTTCATACATAAATTATAACAATCTTTTTTCAAAAATGCATTTTTTATATAAAAAATCATGATGAATTTATGTGGAAGAAAATTTAAAAATCGATGCAGAGGAAATTTATACAGATGACCAGGCAGGAATCGCTGCTTATGAAAATTTCGGAATAAAATATCTTTATCCCTGGCAGAGGCTTGTAATTGCAAATATTATGGATGCTGCATCTGGGGAAAATCAGGAAGTTCTAGGTAAACAGATAGTTCTTTTGCCCACAGGGGCAGGAAAATCTCTCTGCTTTCAAATACCAGCTCTTTTGTTAGATGGTCCTAGCCTTGTAATTTATCCTCTTCTGGCTTTGATGAGTGATCAATACCGGCGCATGATTGAAGGGGGAATGTCATGTGTAATTTTTCGGGGCGGGCAAAGTGAAGAAGAAAGGGAAGACAACTTTAGGGCGATTAAAGAGGGCGCAAAAATCATAATAGCAAATCCGGAAGTTCTATCAAACTCAAATTTATTAGACCGGCTTTCGGAATGTAACATAAAACATGTGGCTATAGATGAAGCTCATTGTGTATCTGAATGGGGAGATACTTTTCGCCCATTGTATCTTGAACTTGGAAAGGTTTTAAAAAAACTTGAAGTTCCAGTTGTAACAGCTTTTACAGCAACAGCATCTCCTGAAGTCCTTAGTAGAATTGCTCAGGTTCTTTTTGATGGAGAAGCTCATATAGTAAGGAGTGAAAGTGACCGTCCAAATATTCATTATTATGTAAAACATGTTGCTTCAAAAAAAACGGCTGCCCTTATACTTGCAAAAAGTGAAGCCCGTCCTATGATAATTTTTTGTGGAAGTCGTTCCAGAACAGAAGATATGGCTCAGGAATTAAATACTGCCTACGGCTATAAAACTGCAAAATTTTATCATGCCGGCTTAGAAAGAGATGAGAAAACTGAAGTAGAAGAGTGGTTTTTTAATCAGAAAGATGCAGTTTTGTGTGCCACTTGTGCATACGGAATGGGGGTCGATAAAAAGGATATTCATACTGTTGTGCATTTGGATGCTCCCACGACTGCAGAAGCATATATTCAAGAAGCCGGAAGGGGAGGAAGGGACGGCAGTGTAGCTAATGCAATTCTGCTTTGGAGTCAGGAAGACAGCATAAAATTTGCAGCTTATCCTGATAATTCCAGAAATGCTGCTCTCCGTCGTTTTGCAACAGGTTCTTCATGTCGGCGTCAGGTTTTGCTTGATTCACTTGGGGCAGAAGAAGCTGTGTGTAGCGGCTGTGATGTTTGCGATTCCCTTTTATATAATAGAAGGTCAGAGAAAGCTTTCTTTTACCGAACTCCGCTAAAAAAAATAAATTTTACTCTAAAGGCTTATGACTTGTACAAGGAAATTAAAGTTTGTAGAAGTGAAAAATATATGCCGGCTTCCAATTTGCCAATAGATTCGGAAATAGCCTATAAACTTTTATGCCTTGCAGAAAAATATTTTACGGAAGAAACTTTTGAAAATCTTTTACTTTACATTTTAAATACAATTACACGACCGATTACCCAGGTTAATGTGTGGGAACATAAAGCATACTCTTTAATCATGGAAACATTAAAAAGCCAGCACAGAATAAAAATAATGGGCTGGCCATGGAAGTTGCATATAAGTGTGAATTATCATAAAAAAACTTTTTTCAGGCGATTAAAGAAAAGGTTTCGACTTATGCTTTACCGGCGTCATTATTATTCGAACTGGCCTCTGTGGAAGAAGAAGCATTTTGTGTTGCTGGAGCAGCCTCAGCCTTTGGAGCAGCTTTCTTAACTTTTTTAGGCATAGGTGGCTTTTTTCTATAATTTGCAACAAAACAGCAGAAATTCATTAAAAGAATCACGACTACAGTTGTACCGATAGTGTATGGATTTTTTATAACTTCTATAATTAGGGAAAGCATATTGATTTCATTCATACTGATTTATCGGCAACTTTATTCGTTTTGTAAAGAAAGTAGTGCTGAAGAATCTCCTTTCAGATAGGCTTCGCAACGATCTTTTGTCATAGGTTTTCCACACAAAAAGCCCTGAATAATGTGGCAGTTAAACTGTTTAAGAATATTAAACTGGTCATCGTGCTCAACACCTTCCGCGATTGTATCCAGCCCCATTTTTGTAACCATCATGATGATTGAATTTGTAATGTTCGCCTGAACACCGTCTTGAGAGGCAATATCGTTTACAAAAGATTTATCAATTTTTAATGTGTCCAAAGGAAGCATTTGCAGATAACTCAAAGATGAATAACCAGTTCCAAAGTCGTCTAAAGAAATCTTAAAGCCCATTTTTTTAAGTTCCTTCATCTTTGATATGGCATCATCCATGTTGTCAATCATAATGCCTTCTGTAATTTCAATCTCTATGAATTCTGGTTTGACCTCATACTTTTTTAAGAGATTGTCTATTTCATAAATGATTGAAGGCTGCTTAAGCTGTATAGGAGAAAGATTTACAGATATTATTCCAGTAAAGCCCAATTCAACTTGCCAGCGCTTTAATGTCGAAAAAGCAGTATTCAATACCCATACTCCGATTGGAATAATAAGTCCACATTCTTCTGCCATAGGAATAAAGATTGAAGGTGGAATTTCTCCAAGTTCGTCATCATGCCAGCGGATTAAGGCTTCAAAACCTCGAAGATTTCCTGACTGTACATCGAACTGTGGTTGGTAAACCTGGGTGAAATTACTCTGAAGAACGGCCTGAGTCATGTGGTTCTGTATGTTAAGTTTTTGAATAAAGCGTCTTTGCATTTCGGTTTTAAAGAATTCAAAGCGATTTTTTCCGTCTTTTTTTGCCTGGTGCATGGCTATATCTGCAAAGCGTAAAAGTTCGTCTTCATCTTTTGAATCATCCGGGTATATTGATATACCTCCGGAAATGCTCATATTCTGCATCAGAAATGATTCATAAATTGTGTCAGTAATATTTGTTATTGAATCCAAGGAATTCTGGTTTTGAATAATAACCATAAATTCGTCATCGCCAAATCTATAGTTTACGATATTACCTTTTTCAAATTGTTTTAATGTTTCTGCAGCCTTTATTAAGATATCATCACCTTCAGCATGTCCCATTGAATCGTTGATATTTTTCATGTTATCAATGTCGATTAAAAGTATGCCGATTTTGGTGCAGTTAAATGCCGCTTTCATTATAAAAGGCGGGTAGTCTTCGTTAAAGTGAAGTCGATTAGGAAGCTCGGTAAGCATATCCTGATAGGCTGTTTTTTTTAGTTTTCTTTCGTGATTTTTTTCTTCAGTGATGTTTTGTACATTCACAACAACTAATTTATCTGTTGTGTAACGCATCTGCATTCTAAACCAGCAGTGGCTTATTTCGGAATAATATGTGTAGGGTTCAACAATTATTCCGTTTATTGTTTTTTCAGCTATGTCGAACCATGGTACATCACGGTTGATAAGATGTTTAAACTCTGAAAATCGGCGTGATGGGGCAGAAATAGTGTTTACTGTATTCTTGTAAGCTTCATTAATGAGCAGAACTTCAAAATCTACTAATTTGGAGCCCTCAAAAATAGGTTTAGCAATCAAAATAGGGGATGAAAAAGCATCCAGGATAGAAGATAAGTTCGGTTCAGTCATACACCTATTTTACCCCAAGAAACCGATTTGTCAAAAGTTTAATTTGATATTCTTAAAGACTCCCACAAGCTGTAGTATTTTTCCAAATCTTCACCTAAATCATTCTTAAGTTCACATTTGTCCATAATTGATGCTGGATACATAGCTTTTGAAGTCATAAACTGTTCTGCTTCCAGGTTTACATAACAAGGGAAACGGAAGAAATCCAGGAATTTTGCATAATTTTCTGGTCTGTGAATAAAGTTGATGAATTCTGTTGCAAGTTCAGCTTTTTTTGAATCCTTTAAGATACACATGCTGTCCAGGTAAGAAGGTCCGCCAGCTTCAGGAATAAAGAAATCAATAGTTTCATCCCATTCTTCTTCTGGAACTTCTCCGTATACACATTCTGCATATCCCTGGCAGAGCCATAAATCTCCGCGGGCAAAGTCCTTACCAAATCCTTCTGCATCAAATTTTACGATATTTGGAATCCATTTGTTTTTGATTAAATCTGTGATTTCAGCAAGTTCATTTTCATTTTTTGTGCAAACGCTGTAGCCTTTGTATGAAAGGGCATCTCCCATAACTTCACGGTAGTCGTCCATCATAGATGCGTGTCCTTTGAACTGGCTGTCTGCAAAAATGTTCCATGTTCGTTCATAACTTCCTGCTGGAACCTTTTTCTTGTTTACGCTGATACCTGCTGCACCAAAGTAGTATGGAACGGCATAGGTCATTTCAGGGTCATAAGTAATTTTTTCAATCAACTTTGGATTAATTTTACTTCTGTTTGTAAACTTTTCCTGAACGATAGGCTGAAGCATTCCTTTTTTCATCATAATAGAAACATAGTCCTGTGAAGGAACTACGATGTCAAAACTTTTTGCTCCACCGTTTACAAGCTTGTTGAACATGGTTTCATTTGAATCATATTCAGTAACAATAACCTTGCAGTTAAATTCGTTTTCGAATTCTGCAACAACATCACTTGGAGTGTAATAAGTCCAGCTATAAAGCTTAAGCACGTTTTCTTTTTCGCACGAAACTAGAGCAAGTGCAAATCCAAGTGAAATAACAATTTTAGAAAGTTTAGAAAAGATTTTCATTTTTTTCTCCCTAAGTATTAAGTGTATATTTATTTATTTTTTATGTCGAGTTTATAAATCAATGTCCGGCTGCGAAAGATTTGAGTCCCTTTCTGAGTGCAAATGCTATAAGACAGATTATCAGGATGAGCACAAAAGAAAGTGAATTGATTACAGGACTTACTCCGTGACGAATCATGTTGTAAACATATATCGGAAGCGTTTCTACATTTCCGTTTACGAGCGAAGTAATTACAAAGTCTTCGATGGACATTGTAATACTCATCATAAAACCACTCATTATTCCAGGCATAATTGCAGGGATAATTACAAGCCATAGAGTTTCTTTTTCTGTTGCACCAAGGTCACGGCTGGCTTCTATGATGGAATAGTCAAATTCGTCTACTCGTGCACTTACCATAAGGAATACAAATGGAAGACAGAAGGTTGTATGGGCGATGATAATTGTAACAAGTCCAAGATTCATGTGGATTCCACTCAAAAAAATGAGCAGGGAAACGCCCATGATTACTTCCGGTAAAACCATTGGTAAAAAACTTGTCGTCTTTATGTAATTTCTTCCCAAAAATTTGTACCAGTTGATTCCTATTGCTGCAAGACTTCCTAAAATAGTAGCTAGAAGGGCAGAAAAGAAAGCAACTATAGCACTGTAAAAGAGTGATAGCCATAGTCTTGAAGAATGCAAAAATAATTCTTCGTACCATACGAACGAAAATCTAGTAAATGTAGATGATTTCGATTCGTTGAATGAAAAGAATATAATCACAAAAAGAGGAATAAAAAGAAAGAGCAGAGAAAGAAAGAGTAGGGTGTTTGAAAAACTGAATAATTCGGCTCTTTTTTTCCAGCTTCTTTTTGCATGGCGACTGTTTTCTGCCTTAGGTTTAGAATTCTTTCTTAGAATCGAAATAATTACTGATATTAAAAATTCCATAATCAAGCCACCTTAGAATCTTTCTTTTTTAATGAAGCTTCATGACGCTCGTTTGTAAGCATGAAGAGAATTGCTGCCATACTTACCACTGTCAGAAGTACGCTAAAGGCAGATGCAAGAGGCAGGTTTCTGGCTTTAGTAATCTGGTCCATGATTATATTTCCCAGCATGTAGCTTTCTGTTGACCCTACAAGTTGAGGGACTGTGTAGTTACCAAAAATTGGGATAAAAGTGAAAATTACTGCGCTTATTATTCCGCTCTTTATACCTGGTATAAGAATCATCATCATAGACTGAATTTTAGTTGCTCCTAAATCTCTTGCAGCTTCCAGAAGAGAAAAGTCAAAGCGGTCTACAGATGTGAAAATCGGTAAAATTGCATAAGGTAGATACATGTAGATGCTTACAAGTATTACAGCGTTTTTTGTGTACATGAATTTATGAGGCTCAAAAGTTTCATTTCCCTTAGTGATGAACTGAATAAGATTAAAGCCCGCTCTGTAAATCCAGTTGAGAAGTCCATTTTCTCCAAGAATAGTCATCCAGGCAAAAATGCGGATAAGCGAATTTGTAAGAAAAGGAATAATGACCAGAATCAGGAGTAAGGTCTGCTTTTTACTGCGCGCAATTGCATAACCGCAGGGAAGGGCAATTGCTATTGAAATGAGTGTAGAAATCAGAGTCATCCATAAGGTTCTCATGAAAATAAATGCGTATGCTTTCGAAAACATCTGGCGATAGGCCATTAGAGAAAACTCAAGTTTTACGCCACCGTACATATCCTTTTTCATAAAGGAATACGCAAGAATTATGGCAATAGGTACAATAAAGAAAATTGTAAACCAAAGACCCATCGGCCAAGCGTAAAAGGGACCGGGATTACTTTTTTTGTATTCAATTTTGTTTTCTTCTTCCAAAATTCTAGCTCCTAAACTACTTGTTTATATCTTCAACGATATATCCGTCTTCTGCAGACCAGGAAATGTAGACAGTATCCTTCCATTGAATCTCAGGACCGTCATCCAGATAGTTTGTATGCTGTTTGAAAACTTTTACGATTGTTCCGTTTTCAAGTTTTACATAGAACTTTGACTGAAAGCCTGTGTAAATAGGTTCTTCGACAATACCTTTAAATACGTTGATGTCTTTGCGGCCACCGAAAGCAGGTTCTTCTAGTGTGATTCGTATTTTTTCAGGTCTAACAGTAAAGGCAACCTTTTGACCCTCATCGGTATGTTCAAAATCTGTAACAAGAATGTTCTTATCCTCTTCTCTAGTTGCTGCACTTTCTCCCTTAAGCTGAGCCTGAAGACCAAGAGCAGGAGTGTTTAAAGTTACCATGTGTTCAATATCAGCTTTTCCAGGAACCTTGTATTCTTCGCACTTTACCACTGTGCTTTCAAAAAGGTTTGTTTCGCCGATAAATTCTGCAACAAACTGAGTTGCAGGGCTTTCATAGATTTCAAAAGGAGTTCCAACCTGCAGAACATTTCCAGAATTCATGACGGCAATTCTGTCGCTAACGGCAAGGGCCTCGCTCTGATCGTGTGTTACATAGATAAAAGTGATTCCAATCTGGTCATGCAAACGATCTAAATCTATAAGAAGATTTGCACGGAGTTTTGCGTCCAGGGCAGAAAGAGGTTCGTCCAAAAGCAGAACTTTAGGTTCGTTTATCAAGGCTCTGGCGATAGCAACTCTCTGTTTCTGTCCCCCTGAAAGCTGGGAAGGCTTTTTGTTTATGTGCTGATCCAGCTGAACTAAATGGACATATTCTTTGACCTTCTGATCAATAATCTTTTTATCAACTTTTTTCAGACGAAGTGGAAAAGCGATGTTTTCATATACACTCAAATGAGGAAAAAGCGCATAGGTCTGGAAAACCGTATTTGAATGTCTCTTGTTAGGCTGTAAGGGAACAACATTCTTGTCATCGAAAAGAATAGCCCCATCGTCCGGAAATTCAAAACCAGCTATTATGCGGAGAAGAGTTGTTTTTCCGCATCCAGAAGGGCCAAGGAGTGAAAAGAATTCTCCCGGCTTTATAGTAAAATTAACGTCGTTCAGCGCAATGAAATCTCCAAAGCACTTGCTTACGTGATCAATGGTAACCTGACTTGCTTTCATTCAAGTAACCTCTGTTAATTATGATAGAGCTGCTCAACCGGCAGAATTTAGTTAATAAGACAAACATGACGCTAAAGAAGTGAATAGTCAATAAAAAAAATTAAAAAAAGCAAAAAAAAATCTCTTCAAAGAGGAATTTCAAATAACTTAACAATTATTAATTTTTGAAGTAGAATGAAAAAAGATTTTATATTTGGAGTTTCAGATGATTTCTGTAATTATTGGAATTATTTTTATTGCTTTTACTGTTTTTTCAGTTCTCCCTTCTATGCCATTAAACTGGGGAGCTGATGTTATCGCTTTCTTAAAAGGAGCTGCTCCTGTTATGACTGCATTCCTGGGACTTATTCTTCTCTTTATCGGTGCTGCTGACATAAAGGATAAAAATGAAGCAAAAAAAGAAGAAAGAGAAGCAAAAGCTAAGTCTGAAAACTAATTCTCTTCTTGAATTTAATTTTTAAATTTAATATAATTAAAGTCCCCGTATATGAAAGGGAATTAAGGACTGCTCATCTTTAATTTCCGGGTGTTTTAAGTCAGATGCAAAGATTTAAAATCCCAAATAACTTTAATATTTTAAGGTATATACATGAAAACTATTTTCGTAAATGAAAAAGAACAGAAGCGTGACTGGTATGTTATCGATGCTGCTGGTCAGCCACTTGGACGCGTAGCTGCAAAAGCTGCATATATTGCTCGCGGTAAGAACAAGGCTACTTACACACCTAACCAGGAAATGGGTGACTATGTAGTAATCATCAATGCAGATAAAGTTGCTGTTACTGGTGGAAAAGAAACAAAAAAGATTTACTACAAATATACAACAGGTTTTGTTGGAAGTCTTAAGGCTCACACATTTGAAAAACTTCTTGAAAAACATCCAGAAGATCCAATTCGCCTTGCTGTAAAAGGCATGCTTCCACACGGACGTCTCGGACGTGTTCTTATGCAGAATGTAAAAGTATATGCAGGAACTGAACACCCACACACAGCACAGAACCCAAAGGCTGTTGAACTTTAATTAGGAGACTCAGATGGTAAAGAACATTGCTATTGGAACAGGTAGAAGAAAGACAGCTGTTGCTCGTGTTTTTGTACGCGAAGGCTCAGGAAAAATCGTTATCAACGGTAAAGATGCAAAAGATTATTTTGCTACAGAAGAACAGGTAAAAGTTTTAACACAGCCTTTACTCGTAACTTCTAGCGACAGCAAATATGATATCCTTATCAACGTAGTTGGTGGTGGTATGAACGGACAGGCTGCAGCTTGTCTTCACGGAATTGCTCGTGCATTAGTTCAGATTGATCCAGATGCTCGCACTTCACTCAAATCAAACGGATTCCTTACACGCGATTCTCGTATGGTTGAACGTAAGAAGTACGGTCAGAAGGGTGCCCGCCGCAGATTCCAGTTCTCTAAACGTTAGTTTTCGGAACCGAATTTGGTTATCTACGGAACAGAGCAAGTTTCGCCTGAGGTTATTAAAATTAACTCCAGTGCGGGGCTTGCTTTTTTTATTCG
This sequence comes from Treponema sp., assembly GCA_024693045.1. Taxonomy (GTDB): domain Bacteria; phylum Spirochaetota; class Spirochaetia; order Treponematales; family Treponemataceae; genus Treponema_D. Next base: position 112,185 of record JAILLQ010000038.1, on the reverse strand, counting down.
ATTTTCCTATCTCAAGATTGTTTCTCCAGAAGAAATATGTATAAATGCTGAATTTCAGGACGAAAAAGAAGAAGATATTCTGAATGCCGGTATGTGTTATGCTGCAGAAATGAAAGCCGTGGAATATCTGGCCCGTGCCGAACAGTGCAGATATAAGCTTATGCAAAAGCTTATGAATAAAAAATACGAAAAAAAATATATTGAGGAAGCTTTGGATTATCTGGAAGCTAAAAATTACCTTAATGACGTCCGTTTTGCTTCATTCTGGCTGAATTCTCGAAAAATTAATCATTTTGAAGGAAGAAGTAAACTTCTTGCAGAATTACTTTCCAGAGGAATTTCTAAAGAAGATTCTAGCGCTGCTTTAGAAGACTTTTACCAAGATAACAGCGAAGAAGAGCTGTGCCGCAAGGATTATGAAAAATGTTTAAGGGCAAAAAAAGATCAGGAAAGAATTATAAAAACCTTGCTCTCTCATGGTTTTTCTTACTCTTTGGTAAAAAAAATCATGAAAGGCGAATTGTAATTTATCTGTAAAGATAAGCCGGATAATTAAGTCTTAATTCTGATGAAAGGCTGTGAATGCTTTCTACAGTTTCACAGAGGGCAGGAACTTTAGCATAGAATAAATCAGACATTCCAAATTCTTTTTCGTATGTAAACTCCTGAATTTGCAGGTCTTTCCCTTCAAATTCCTTTTCTTTCATATCCTTAATCATGTTATCCCATGAATCAACTGCATCAATTAAGCCATTTTCCAAGGCTTGTTTTGCTGTGTATATGCGTCCGTCAGCAAGTTTTTTTACATCATTTAGGATTATATTTCTGCTGATTGCAACAATACCTGTAAACTGCTCATACGCTTCGTCACTTATTGATTGCATGATTTTTTTCTGTTCTTCAGTTAAAGGTTCATTGTAACTGAACATGTTTTTGTTTCGACCGCTATGGATAGTTGTCATTTTAATTCCCAGTTTGTCGAAAAGTCCTGTTAAGTCTAGCGACTGTCCGGAAATTACTCCAATTGAACCAGTCATTGTATTTCTGTTTGCATAAATTTTGTTTGCGGCACAGGAAATGTAGTATCCACCCGAAGCAGCAATTTTTGCCTGGTAGGCGTAAACTTTTTTTCCTGTAGTTTTGTAGTCCTGGAGGGCAAGGTATACTTCATCTGTTTCGTAAATTGTTCCTCCTGGAGATTCAATAAAAAGAGCAATGCCTAAGTTTTTGCTGTCATTTTTTAATTCTTTGATTGTAGATAGAATCCAGTCCTGGTTGTAGTAGCGGTTAGCGTCTTGAATTATTCCGCTGATATTTACTTTTGCGATGTAATTATCTTTGTTGTTTTTAAAAATCTTTTTTATCTCTGTTTTGTGAACAGTGCTTTTAGGAGTAGTTTTTACACTGTTTACCTGCTCTAAAATATTCAATCCTGAAATTATGATAGTTGCAGCTATTACGACTATCAGTACTGTTAATCCTGATTTACCTGCTTTTTTCATTTTATCCCTCCAAGTCGTCTTTTGTGATTATACCGCTTGTAACAGCTTCTTTTAAAAGACTGTGATATGCATTTATCATTGACATTTCTCTGTATGGAATCAGCCACAAAAGACCGACTCCGCAAGAAAGTGTAGCAAGAATCAGCCAGCCCAGGAAACTTAGGTCCATGATAAAGAGTTCTGCTTTGTGACCTCTTGTGATTGCAATGCTAACTCTAAGGGCTTTTGTAACAGAAAGCTCTTCAAATTCTATTACAAGATATTTTGTCATTGAATATGCATAATGTTTTACGAAGCCTGGAATTATAAAGAGAAGCATCCATAGGAAAGTCCATAAGGTTTCCCATAAGCATGAAAGAATTGCTCTGGCCCATAAAGCAAAGCCTTCTATAAAATCCTTTCCGCTTACAGGATTAGGGCTTCTAGACATTTTTAAGTATACAGAAAGCTGAGCAAAAATTAGTACATATTGTATTAATATAGAAAAAAACTCTCTTAAATTGGAATAAAGTGATGTTTCAGATTCTGTTTCAGTTATAACTTCAGTTCCAAAATGTGCAATTGTATAATAATTGGAAGATATACTTCGTATATTTGGAAGTTCCAGTAAGGTCATTAAAATAAGGCAGACAAGAGTCATAAGAAGTGGAATCTGCCAGCGTTTTTTTAACATGCTAAGTGCGTATTTTTTATATTTCTTTCTATCAAACATATTTAAAATCTATACTCTTACTATTCTGATGTCAAGTTTTTAGCCTTTGCAGCTTCTTCATATTCACTCAACATCTGTGTGTAATATTTTTTTTCAATGCAGTCTTCAGGAATTCCAGCTTTTGCAAGAAGATTTTTCAATTCTTTTTGAATTTTGCTGATTCTTTCCCTGTCATCTGTTTGTGACAGAATTTCAATTTCCAAAAAATCTCCTAAAGGTCCTACTGTACATAATTCCAGACTTGCTTTTCCAAATTCTGTTTCCAGGTAGTAATCTTCAACATGCTTGTCTTTTACATGGGCAAGGGTAAAGCCTGCGTCTGTGAAAAGAGATATCAATACTTTTTCATCCTGGATAATGCTTTCTTTTTCTATATTTACTTCTATTGCGTTTTCACTTACTTCTTTTTTCTTGTAGGTAAGGTAAATTGTTTCGGAATTTCCATTTTGATCGTGTTTTATTTCTTTTCTTATTCTTGCCGTTAGGTATGGCTTCTGGTTTTCCTTTCTTGCTACAGGAATGTGGTAGTATAAATCATGGCGGTCTACAGTCTGCTCATATTTTGCAAATGTATTTAGTTTTTCTATAAGGCTTTTTCTGTCATAAACATGTGCTTTTAATTCGATTTCAATCATTCTTCCATTATACAACAAATTAATTTAGTGGTATATTCTCTTTTATGAAATTGATTTGTGCTCCTATGGCAACTTTAAGTCATCCGGCCTTTAGAATTATGATAGAAAAATTTGGCTCTTGTGATGAATACTACAACGAAATGATTAATGCGCCCTCATTGCTTCATGGCGGTCAGTTTGAAAAATTTTATATTAATCCCGCTCCCTGTCCTGAAAAACTTGTGTGGCAGCTTACAGGAAAAAGTGCTGAGCCTATGATAAAGGCAGCTGCTCTTTTGTGCGATTTAGGAGGTATGGGAATTGATTTGAACATGGGTTGTTCCGCTCCTGAAATCTACAATAGTGGTGCAGGTTCTGCCTGGATGGTTAAGCCGGCTACAGAAATTGAAGAATTGCTTATTGGGGTCAGAAGAGTTCTTTCAGAATATGAAGAAAAAAGTGGAAAGCATCTTCGTTTTAGCGTAAAGTGCCGTCTAGGTGATGAAAACTTTACAGATGAAAGTTTTTTTTCTTTTGCAGAACTTCTCGTAAAAAATGGAGTTGAACGAATAACTCTTCATCCAAGAACTAGAAAAGAAAGGTACAGGGACCGTCCTCGCTGGATTTATGCCCAGAGGCTGGCAGAAAAGTATCCGGAAATTTCTGTAATTGTTAATGGAGATGTAAAAGACAGGGCTTCTTATGAAGAAGTTACTTCAATTTGTCCTTCCTGCCATGGAGTTATGATTGGAAGAATGGCTGCTCAAAAGCCATGGATTTTTGATGAACTTAAAAATACTGGTCGGGATGAAAAAAAATCTGTTGATTTACTGCAAACAGGCCTGGATTTTATTGATGATGTAGTAAAATATCAGCCGCCGGAATTTTACAAAACCAGACTTCAGCGTTTTTTTGCTTATTATTGTGACAATTTTTCTTTTGCTCATTATGCAAAAACTCAGATGCTGAATTCCAAAGATGTAGAGGACAGTAAAAAACGTTTGATTGAATATTTTGAAAAGGTTCCTGCTGACCGTTATAGGATTTCCTATTAGATTATTGACCATTGAATAATCGGTGTGTTATTCTGTAAAGACTGATATTGTCAGTAAATTTTAAAAAATTAAAGGAAAAAACGTCATGTCTTTTATTTCTTTTCTTGATGGTGCTGTAGCAGGAGCTGCTCCAAGTGCTTCTTCTACAACTCAGTTTTTAAGTACAATTGTTCCTTTCGTACTTATTATTGGTATTTTCTATTTCTTCCTTATTCGTCCACAGAATAAAAAACAGAAAGAAACTGAAAAAATGATTGCTGCTCTTAAAAAGGGTGACAAGGTTGTTACAATCGGTGGTATTCACGGTGTTGTATCTTCTACTAAAGAAAAAACAGTTATTGTAAAAGTAGATGATAATTGCAAGATTGAATTCAGCCGTTCAGCAATTGCAGGTGTAGAAAATGAAAAACCTGCTGAAAGTAAAAAAGATGAAACTAAATCAGAGGAAGCAACTTCTGAAACAAAATAAAATAATGGGGAAACAAAAATGAAGAAAACAACACGATTGGTAATTCTTCTTGCTGTTCTTGCAGTGTGTTTTGCTTTCCTGTGGCCTTCAATTACCTGGTACTGGAGAACTCCAAAAGAAGTACAGGCATTGGCTTTAGGTTCACTGGAAAACATTAAGGACTACGCTACGGCAAGAGCCGGTGAAGACGTAAAAGCTGTAAAAGCAGCTGCAAAAGCTGATGCTCAGGCAACAATTGATGAAAAGTATGCCTGGCTTGAAAAAGCTGCTGCAAAAAAATACAAGAAGGTAGGGGATAAAGTTCCTTCACCTATGACAGTGGCTGGAATTTTGAATGCTTATTCAAACGAAGTAGAACTTCTTGAAGAGTTTACAGCTCTTTACCGTGATGAAATTCTTAAAGCAAAAAAGAATTATCAGAGTTCAGTTAAGCTTGGTCTTGATCTTTCTGGTGGTATGAACATTATCGTAAAGGCAGATCTTGATGTAGCAGCTGCTTCTCAGACAGAAGCAAATGTTGTAACTGATATCGAACAGTTCAAAAAAGATGCAATGTCTAATGCAATTGAAAACCTTTCAAGCCGCATTGACCGTTTTGGTCTTACTGAACCAGTTATCCGCCAGCAGGGCGAAGATCGCATTTACATTGAAATGCCAGGTGCCGCAGAAGCTGATTCAATCAATACAATTATCATGGGTAAAGGAATTTTGAACTTCCGTCTTGTTGACAGTGAAGCTACAGAAAAATTTGCCTCATATTATGCAAATAACGCAGCCGGAGCATTCAATGCTAAAGGCGAACTTATTGATACATCAGTAATTCCTGCTGATTGTGAAGTAATGGGCCAGTACACAAAAGATGATTACGGTCTTGATGAAAGAATTGGTTACCTTGTTGTTAAAAAGGAAATCGCTCTCGAAGGACAGCATATCAAATCTGCAACAGTAGGTGCTGATAATCTTACTAATCGTCCGGAAGTAGATTTCGTACTTGATACAGATGGTGCAGAAATCTTCGCTAAATTTACAGGTGAGCACAAAGGTGAATACCTTGCAATTGTAAGCGACAATAAGATTAAGTCTTATGCAAGAATCAATGATGCAATTACAGGTGGTCGTGTAGCAATTACAGGTTTTGGTCTTGAAGAAGCTCAGAATCTTCAGAAAGTTTTACAGACAGCATGGCTCAATGTTCCACTTTCTGTAGAAAGCCAGCAGGTAATCGGTGCTTCTTTGGGTGAACAGGCTATCCAGCAGGGACTTAAGGCTATTGCTGTTGGTCTTCTTGCTATTATGGTTTTCATGCTTTTGTGGTACAAGGGTGCCGGAATCAACGCTGTTGTAGCTCAGGTTTTGAACCTTTATATCATGTTTAGTATCCTTTCTGCTTTCAATCTTACACTTTCACTTCCTTCTATTGCCGGTATGATTCTTACTATTGGTATGGCAGTAGATGCAAACGTTGTAATTTTTGAACGCATCAAAGAAGAAGTTGCTCTTGGAAAGAGTCGTGCTGCTGCAATTGCAACAGGTTTTGACAATGCTTTCTGGGCAATCATGGACTCTAACATTACAACATTCATTGCCGCTATCTTCCTTTCTCAGCTTGGAACAGGTTCTATCCAGGGATTTGCAGTTAGCCTTGCAATCGGTGTTATTTCATCTGTATTTACAGCACTTTTCGTATCTCGTCTCATGTTTGATTTTGATACAGATGTTCTTAAAGCTTCTAAAGTAAGCATTGGCTGGAGGGTAAAATAATGGAAAAGAAACTCCATCAGTTTAGCAAAGCTTTTTTGCCATGTGGTATTGTAAGCCTTGCAATCATTATTTTTGGTATCGTAGGTCTTGTTACTAAAGGAATTAACTTTGGTATCGATTTTAAGCCTGGTCTTATCGAAGAAATTCGTATCGCTCCAGCAGTTGCAGAACTTACTTATAACGGAACTGCAAAAGTAACTGTTGATTCTTATAAAACTGGTCTTGATTTTGTAATCAGTGGTACTGGAGCAGAAAACGAAACTGTTTCATATGCTTATGCTGATTATGCAACAGTTAAAGATTTGGTAAATGCTATCAATGTAAATGGTGTAAAAGTTGTTTTGAAAAATGATGGTGCTGAAGCATCTTCTAAGATTTTCTTGAATTCAGCTGTAACAACAGTTCTTTCAAAAAATCCACTTTACATCTATGCCGGTAATGAAGATACATCCGTAGAACAAGTTCGTGAAGCACTTTCTTCTTTGTCAGGTATTTCTGTAAAAGCTCTTGGTGACCAGGGATACCAGATTCGTATGGCAGCAACAGAAGAAGAAACAAATATGAATCTTCAGAATTCCGTAACAGATACTTTGGGAGCTGCATTTGGAGAAGAAAAAATTGCAATCGTAAAAACTGATTTTATCGGTTCAAACTTTTCTAAATCACTTGCAAAAAAATCTGTCATTCTTCTTATTGTAACAATCGCTTTGATTTGGTTTTATGCAGCAATTCGCTTCCACTGGGACTTCGCTCTTGGTGCAATTATCGCTTTGCTTCATGACGCTTTGATTATGTTTGCATTCATCGTTTGGACACGCATGGAATTTACAACAACTGTTCTTGCAGCTGTTCTTACAATCGTAGGTTACTCAATCAACGATACTGTTGTAATTCTTGACCGCGTTCGTTCAAATCTTCGTTTGAAGAAAGTAGACAATTTTAATCAGCTTCTTGACCGCTCACTTTCTGATACATTGGGACGTTCTATCATTACAACTGTAACAACATTGTTTGCTGTAATTTCCCTTTATGTATTTACAACAGGTTCTATCAAGGACTTTGCATTAGCTTTGATGGTTGGTCTTGTAAGCGGATGTTACTCATCTCTCTTTATTTCTAGTGGATTTATTTCTTTGTTCCGCAAAAACTGGAAACAGGAATATGGAATTCACCATTCATTAAAGACTGATGTTGGTGTTCTTCAAATGGATTCTGGCGTTACAGTATAATTGTAAGCCGATAACATAAACATGACGTAAGGCCCGGTTTTTATGCCGGGTCTTTTTTTTATTTCTTCCTCGTTGTATATTTTAATTATGGAAGTTATCCTTGCTGATGTTTTGGGCTATTGTTTTGGAGTTCGTCGAGCTGTTGATACTGCTATGTTGACTCTAGAAAGTGATGGTCAGTCAAAAGTTTTTTCTCTTGGTCCCCTTATACACAATCAGGTTGCGTTGGATATGCTTTCAAGCAAAGGTTTAAGTGTTCTTAAGGAAAATGAAATTGATTCTCTTCAGGAAGGAAGCCGTGTTATAATACGGGCTCATGGGGTTCCTCCTGAAACTTTAGCAAAGGTTGAAGAAAAAAAATGCAAGCTGGTAAATGCTACTTGTCCAAAGGTATTGGCCAGCCAAAAGAATGCAGCAAAGTATGCTGCTCTAGGGTATACTGTAATTCTTGCTGGTGATAGAAATCATGGAGAAGTTGTAGGTATTGCAGGATATGCTGGAAAAAAGTTTATTCTTGTAGAAAACTGTCAGGAAGCCAGTGAAATTAATAATTTTCCAGAAAGTGAGAGTGCAATACTCTTGAGCCAGACAACCTTCAGCAAAGAAGAATTTAATGGAATCGCAGAAATTCTTTCGCAAAAAATCAAAAATCTAAAAGTATTGAATACAATCTGCTCTGCTACAAAGGAACGTCAGGACGCCCTTCAGAATTTATGTCCAAAGGTTGATGGAATTCTTGTTGTTGGTGGAAAGAATTCTGCCAATACAAAGCGCCTTCTGCAAATTGCAGAAAATAATTGCAAGAATGCTGCTCTTATAGAAAGAGCTGATGAAATTCCAGAAAGTTTTTTCTCTCTTGAAAAAGTTGGTATTACAGCTGGAGCCAGTACACCCGATTCCGTTATACAGGCAGTTGTTAAGCGGTTAAAAAAAATAAAATAAAAATTTCAAAATAGCAAAATAGAGTTTATAATAGTCCTTATAAGGAATTGGAAGATAGAGTATGCAATTTAAATCCTTTGACTATTATGGATATGATAAAGACTCATATAAGAGCGTTAGAAGTATGGTCGCCAGTGCAAACCGACATCAGATTCTTTTGCTCAATTTGTGGTTTTCTATTATGGTATTGTGCTATGTGGTCTTTTCTGGAATGAACCTATTCGGCGTAACCCAGGAAAGAATTATTTTTTACACTATTTATTTTTTTCTATCAGTACTTTTCACTTCTGTATTAGTAATTTTTAAAAAGTTTTCTGAAAAATATGACTACATAATGCTTTACACTAGCATTGCTATTCTGCTTTCTTATGGAATACTTGTTTCTGTTGCTCATCCTTATATGCCTGCTGTAATATACATGATTTTTATCACTTTGATTTCACTCATGTATATTCATACGATGTGGCGAATAGGCTTTGTAATTTTGCTTTCTAGCGGAATCTTTTTATACTGCTCGTATCGATATAAAACTTTTTCTATCGCATATAATGATACTTATAACCTTGTCGTAGTTGTTACATTAGCACTTGGCCTTCATTACATGTTCCAGAAAAATAGACTTTCTCAATTTGTTCTGTATAAACAAAATCTTCGTATTCAAAATGAATTGGAAATCAAAAGTAGTTTTGACTCTCTTTCAGGTCTTTTGAATAGAGGCTCATTCTTTTCTATTGCAGAAAAAATCTTGATAAAGCAGCCAGATAAATACAAGGTCCTGTGTCTATTTGATTTGGACGGCTTTAAGCAAATTAATGATACTTATGGTCATCAAATGGGAGATAAAGCCATTCAGGTTACAGGAAAAACTCTTCTTAAAAGCTTAAAACTTGATAAATATGACAAAAGTTTGATGAGTAAATGGGATTTTAAAACTCATGGAGATGTTGCAGGCCGTTTGGGCGGTGATGAATTTATAATTTTGCTGAACGGTCTAAAAGATAGAGAAGGGGCTTTGTCTTTTCTAGAAGAGATTCTTAAATCGCTTAATTCTGTAAATGTTGGTGAATTATCGGGAATTCAGGCTTCTTTGGGAGTTACTGAAATAAAATCTGGAGAGTTTGATGTAGATACTGCTTATACAAGAGCTGATGCGGCTCTTTATGAGTCAAAACGGGCTGGGAAAAACCAGATTCATTTTTTTGAAGATGGACTTTCAGGAGACGAAAAATGATTCACATTTCACAAATTTTGATTCTTATATCAATCGTCATAATGTTTTTGAATATTTTACATTACATAGTATCAACTGTTGTTTATGCTGATGTTATGTCGAAAACTACCTTGCAGAGAATACCTTTTACTATCTTAGTTTTAGTGATGATGGTTCTTTGTGAAATATTTTATTTCAATATTTATTCCTCTCACTATGTAGATTACATAATCGGGCTTTCTATTTTTACTGCAACTTTAATGTTTACTTTATTTTCTTTTGGTATTTTTTCTCGTTCCAAGTTGATTAAAACAAGGACTCAGGAATTAGTAAGGATTTTGATTGGCGTAATCGAAGCCGGAGATGCTAATCTTGACGGACATTCTCTATATGTAACGGAATTGTCCATGCTTATCTATGAAAATCTGCCGTTACGAAAAAAAATCTTTTTGAACGCAGACAGTTTAAAGTACGCCTCTTTACTTTTTGATGTTGGAAAATTAGGTGTCCCTCGTTCGATTATCGACAAGAAAGGTAAACTTGAAACTTCTGAATGGGAATTCATTCGTCGTCACCCAATTATCGGTTCGATGATTCTTCAGGATATACCTTCTTTTGAGCAGGTTGGCAAATGGATTCAGTACCATCATGAAAGAGTAGATGGAAGCGGTTATTATAAATTGAAGGGAGCAGAAATTCCTTTGGCTTCAAGAATAATAGCTGTCGCAGATACTTATTCTGCTATTACAATGAATAGAAATTATAAGTCCAGCAAAAGTTACCAGGAAGCGCTTACCGAATTAAATCTTTCCAAGGGAAGTCAGTTAGATTCTAATCTGGTTGATTTATTTAATAAAATTCCTGAAGAAAAGGTTGAAAAATGCCTTAATGAAGTAAGGCTTAGAATGGAAAAATATGGAAAAGAAAACTTCAGATAGTTAATAAGGAGAAGACTATGAAAAAATTACTTACGATATTACCTTTATTAATTTTGTTATCTCTATTTTGCTCATGTTCTAAATTTAAAGCAAAAAATGTTACAAAACCAACAGTTACATTGAATCTGGCTCTTAGAGCAGGGACTTATGCAGATGTTGTTAAAAAGTTTGTACCGGAATTTGAACGCCTCTACAATGTTCGATGTACTGTAGTTGAATTGTCAGAAGAAGATTTACGAAGAAATGTAGTAAAAGATGCAGCCTCAGAAGTTGGCGCCTACGATTTTTGTATGGTCGATTCTTCATGGATGGCTGAATATACATCAAAAGGTATTTTGGCAGAACTAACACAATACGGTTATAGTCTGGATGAAGACATAATTCCTGCGACTAAGTCTGTCTGCTATTACAAAGATGGGTTGTACCTGGCGCCATTTTATGGAAACGTTACAGTTTTGTTGTACAACAAGATTCTTGTTGAAGAAGCTGGTTCGTCTACAGAAGAAATGAAGTCAATTGAAGATTTGCTGGAAGTTTGTCGCTTTTCTAAAAAAAGGCGTAATTTTGGATTTATGTATCGTGGAGATACTGAAAATAATATTGTTGTAGATTTTTTACCGATTCTTCTTTCCTGTGGAGGTTGGGTTGTTGATAAGGATAATAATCCAACTGTTGATACTCCCGAATTCAAGCAGGCCATGGAAATATACCTTGAACTTATAGAAACTGGACGGGCTGCCGCTAAAGAAGATGTAATTGCCGCAATCGGAAATAAATCTGGAACTATGTGTATTGGATGGCCTGGCTGGTATACACCTACAAGAAATTCTTCAATGGATTATGTAGCTCTTACAGGTCGTTTAACAAAAGATGGAGTTCGTCACAATTCAAATATTTATGGTGTTTGGGGAATCGGGGTTCCTGCAAACAGTGGTCATAAAGAATATGGAGAAAAACTTTTGGAATTTTTGATGGATGCCAATAACCAGAAGAAATCAATTTCCAAAGGTGGTGTTCCATGTCGCTATTCATGTTTAAGAGATGACCCTGAAATATTAAAGCAGTACCCTGAATACAAGGTTGTTTGCGATGCCCTTGAAAGCGGAGTTTATAGACCTGTTATGGTTCGCTGGAATGAGTTTTATTCAATTTTAGGTAGAAGAATGCGCATGATTTTTGATGGTGAAGTTTCGGTTGAAGAAGGCTTAAAAGTGGCTCAAACAGAACTTGACCGCCGAAATCTTGATTAAGTATTTTCCCGATTTGGAATTTCTCAATATTGAAAGAGATACTTTATTCATATATAATTTGCTAATTATGACAAGATGTTTTGCAATGTTAAAACCGGGTGTAGTAAATCGCCGGATTGTTGGTGAAGTTATCAATCGTCTTGAAAGAAAGGGATTGAGACTTGTTGGTTTGAAAATGATGCAGATTACTCCAGAACTTGCATCAAATCACTATGCTGAGCACGAAGGAAAATCATTTTTCAATGATCTTTGCAGCTATATTACTTCTGCTCCTGTAATCGCAATGGTATGGGAAGGCGATAACTGCGTAACTTTGGTTCGCAAAATTGTAGGTGCTACAAATCCTGCTGATGCAATGCCAGGAACTATTCGCGGTGATTTTTGTGCACACACAAATTTCAATGTAATTCACGCTTCTGACAGTGATGAAAGCGCAAAGAGAGAAATTGGTCTTTTCTTTAAAGATGAGGAAATTTTCGACTGGGACGACAGCCTTAAAGACTGGATATAATTTTTCAAAAAGAAGGTATAATGATGAAATCTAAGTCAATTGGTGTTCTTGGTGGAGGAGCCTGGGGTACAGGTCTTGCACAAGCACTTGCTAATGGTGGACATAAAGTACAGATGTGGGCATTAGAGCCTGAAGTAAAAGAATCTGTAAATAACGAGCATGAAAACAAAAGATATTTGCCAGGATACAAACTCAGCTCAAATCTAACTGTTTCGAATGATATTGTAGAAGTGGCCACAGACAAAGAATTTATCATTGTAGCTTCACCTTCTTTGTACCTCGCAAGTACAATCAGACAGATAACAGGAGTTCCAAACGTAGCAGATGGCTCTTCTGTTTTTGCTGCTCTAACAAAGGGTTTTGTACCTGGTAAAGATGGTCCAAAACTTGTTTTGGAAACAATTGAAAATACCTTGCCTGGAATTTATAAGGGCAATACAGTATATGTAGCAGGACCTAGCCATGCAGAAGAAGTTGCTATGGGTAAACTAACAGGTCTTATTGCTGCATCCGAAAATCCAAAAAATTCGATTAAAGTGCGTGAACTTTTGAGAGTTCCAGGACTTTTCTGTTATTCCAGCTTTGATGTAGTTGGAGTTCAGATTTGTTCGGCTGCAAAAAACGTTGTTGCTGTAGTTTATGGTGCACTTGATGCTGTTGCAGAACATTCAAAGATTTTCGGAGATAATACAGAATCCCTGCTTCTTGCCGCAGGATTAAACGAAATCCAGATTTTAGGAATGGCTATGGGTGCAACTCACTCAGAGACATTTACTTCTATTGCTGGTGTAGGTGACTTGGATGTTACTTGTAAAAGTAAGTTCGGAAGAAACCGTCGTTTTGGACAGGATATTATCAAAACTGATATACTTTCGAAATTTTCAAATCTTGATGATTTAATCGCAAATATTGGAAAAATCGGATACCTGCCCGAAGGTGCTGTTGCCTGCAAATATATTCACGAAATTTCTGAAAAGAAGGGTCTTCATTTAACAATTTGTGATGGCCTTTATAGAATCTTAAACAAAGAAATTCGTCCTTTAGACTTCCTTGATGAACTTATGGATATGGGAAAAAGTATAAATGCTTGAGAAAATTACCGGAACATTTAGTGGAATTGTTCGTTCTTTGAGCGGAAAGTCTACTATCACTGAAAAAAATATTGAAGAAACTGTTGAGCAGATTAAAATGGCTCTTCTTGAAGCTGATGTAAACCTTCGGGTTGTACGTCGCTTTGTTAACTCAACAATTGAAGAAGCAAAAGGTGAAAAGGTTTTAAAAGCCGTAGATCCAGGTCAGCAGTTTGTTAAAATTATTTACGACAAAATCGTTACTATGCTTGGTGACGAAAATAAGACTTCTTTGTCTTTGCGGGGACCTGATGTAACAAGTGTAATTTTAATGCTTGGGCTTCAGGGGGCGGGTAAAACAACTGCTGCTCATAAACTTGCTGCAAGACTTAAAAAAGAAGGTCGTCGTCCTTTACTTGCCGCTTGTGACCTTGTTCGTCCGGCAGCGGTAGAACAGCTTTCCGTTTTAGGCGAAAAAATTGGTGTTCCTGTTTTTAAGGAAAATTCTAAGGATGCTGTAAAAAATGCAGAAGAAGCCCTTAAATACGCCAAAAAAAATCAGTACGATACTTTGATTATTGATACAGCCGGTCGACTTCAGATTGATGAAGATATGATGGCTGAACTTGTAAAAATCAAAAAAAGTGTAAGTCCAGATGAAGTTCTGCTCGTTGCAGATGCAATGACCGGTCAGAATGCTGTTGATATTGCAAAAACTTTTGATGAAGAACTTGGACTTACCGGAGTTATTTTAACTAAGTTTGACTCTGATGCCCGTGGTGGTGCAGCCCTTTCATTAAAGACTATTACTGGAAAACCAATTCTCTTTATTGGTACTGGTGAAAAAACAGAAGATTTTGAACCTTTCCATGCAGATAGAATTGCAAGCCGTATCCTTGGCATGGGTGATGTTGTTTCCCTGGTAGAAAAGGCTCAGGAAACTGTAGATGCTGAAGAAGCTGAAAGACTTCAGAAGCGGATGATGAAAAATGAATTCACTTTGGATGATATGCTTTCACAGTTCCAGCAGGTAAAGAAGATGGGTTCAATGCAGTCCCTGGTTGATATGATTCCAGGTATGGCAAATCAAAATGTTGATTTAAGCGGTATGAAGAGTCAGGAAGCTATAATTCTTTCAATGACTAAAAAAGAAAGAGCCAATCATTTGATTATTGGTCCTAGCCGTCGCAAAAGAATTGCTGCCGGAAGTGGAACTAGTGTAGCTGAAGTTAATAAACTTATTAAGCAGTTTGAAAAAACAAAGCTTACAATGAAAAAACTTACCCGAAACAAGGGGCTTCAAAATCGTATGATGAGCCAGATGGGCTTTGATGCCAGCGCCCTTCAGGGAATGGATATGAGCAAGCTTCAGGACATGGCAAAAATGTTCAGAAGATAAAAAAAAGGTGGTTCAGCTTTATGTTGCAGCTGGAACCACCTTTTTTTTGCTAATTTTCTATTGTTATAACAGAAGCCTTTCTTCCATCTTCTGTGTATGCCTTGTTTGGATTAGTTTTATCGGTTATTGCTGTCATTCCGATATAGTAGTTGTAGTAATACTTTCCTTTTGGCAGTGGTAAATCCAGTTCATAAAATCCAGGTTTAGTTTCTTCCATTTCATAAATCCAGCTGTCCCAGTTTGTAAAACTTCCACCTAATCTTACTTTTTCTCCAGGTTTGCCATTGTAAATGAACTTTGTTCCGCTTTGAGCATTTGTGTTAGTTACAATTGGCAGTGTGCTTCCAATGTTAACCCGGGAAAGTGTTATTCCAGAGGTACTGTCATAGTAAATATCAGGGTTATATGGGTCATAAGTCCAAAGACCGTCTATGATTAACCTGTACTTGATTTCTGTTAAATCAGCTGGTCTTTTTTGAACATGGAACATAATAGAAGAAGTTATATTGTTTTCGATATCTCTGACATTGTGTATTTGATATGAGTGAATAGTATTGTAGTTTTCGAAATCAAAAACAATTCCTGTAAAACGGCTGTCAGATTTTGCTGTAAAAATAATCCAGTCATCGGTTATAATAGGCTTGGTAACTTCAGTAATTTTTGTCATGAGGTTTGCAAGCTCATAGGATTGTATTTCATTCTGCTCTGGCATTTCTGCAAAAATATAAAAAGCCGATAGCAGAAAGATTGCTATAATTTGAGAAAGTCTTTTCATACTGTGAATATCGGTTTTTTTATTATTTTTTTTTAGAAAAAAACTAAGTAATAGAATAAAATATAAGGATAAAGTAGAATTATAAAAATACCGAAAAAGTAGTTAGAGGTAATGCTTTAAGATGCCAGGTTTAAGTCAGCTTAAAAAATTCAACGCAGATATTCTTTCCCTTGGAGATGAACCTGGGCTTCGTGCAGGTAGGGGTGAAAAACCTGTTGTTTTGCCAATTCCAAAGGGGATAGAAGACAAAGACGACTCAGATGATTTTATCACAGGTATGCCTGAACCGGTTGATTATGATGTAAAACCGGAAAAAACTGCTGTCGTTGAAGAAGATTTCTCTGACATTATGGGTACAGGTCCAAAACCTGCAGCTCCAAAAGATGAAGCGGTCCAGAACGAAGGTTTTTCTGTTCCTGATTTATCTTCGCTCGCTGATTTAGGAGCCTTTGCCGATGGCGATGGTTCTGGTGGAGATGGAGCCCCAGACCTTTCTATGTTTGATGAACCTATCCAAGAAACTGAGCCAGAGCCAGAACCAGAACCAGAAGAACCCGAGATTTCCGACTTAGGACTGGAAGCTCTTTTGGGCGGAATGGGTTTTGATGGTAGTGAAGGAGCTGAAGAAGAAAAAGAAGAAGCTGCTCCTGAAGAAATTCTTGAAGTACCAGAAGATACTGAGTCTGCCGAAGAAGTTTCTGTTGACGATATAATTAACAATGCAATTAAAGCTGGAAATAATTCTAGTTTTGCTGAAGAAAATGAACTTCGTGAGCCAGAAGATTTGTCGGCTGTCGAAGAATTAGCAGAAGGACTACCTTCTGATCAGACAGAATCACTTTCTGAACTTGAGGACATAGAAGCAGCTCAGCCAATAGATGACTTAGAAGATTTATCAGGTGAAACAGGCATTACAGATGAACCTGCTGATATTTCTGACCTTTCCCAAAGTGATGATTTTGAAATTCCAGATTTTTCCGCTGATGATTTATCTTTGCCAGAAGAAGATTCTTCTCTTGTAGCTTCTGAAAGTTCTGCAGATAATAAAAATGATTCTTTCAATGCCTCTGATTTTAATGATATTTCTTTTGAAGAAATAGAAGATTTGCCTCAGACTGAAAAAAGTTCGCAGAAAACCAGCCCAGTTTCGGATTCAAAGATTTTTGATATTGATTCTATCGTTTTAACAGAAACTGATAAAAATCCACCTGAAGAAAAAGAAGAATCTGCAGAAGAAGAAGCTTCCTTTACAAGTGATGATTTTGGTGACATTGAAATAGAAGATTTTAATCCAGAAAGTGAAGATAATATAGAAAAAAGTGATGAAAATCAGGAAGCAGATGTTTCTGGTGAAAAAGATTCTTTCACAGATTTGACAAATGACTTTGACTTGGAAGAACCTGAGGACGAAGAAAAAAGTGAAACAATTGATACGGATTTCGATTTTGCAGATGCACTTGAAGACGAAGGTGAATTTACTGATTCAGTAAAAAAATCTCCAGAAGCCGAAGAAACTGATCTTGAATTTGAAACAGATCAGCCTTCTATTGATATGGGCGAAAGTCTACCTGAAGAAATTTCTGAAGTTCCTTCAAAGCCAGTAGAGGATTCGATTCAAGAAGCTGATAGTGGAGAATCGCTTTCTAACGATGATTTTAATCTCGATGAAAATCCTTTTGGTGATATTTCAACTGAAGATTTTTCTCTTCCTGAAGAAAGTTCTGCCGAAACCGAAACTGAGGATAATTTCGGGGATATTCCTGGAGGACTTTTTGATTCTGCGGATATGGAACTTCCAGAAATGGAAGGGGATTTTTCATTTGATTCAGCTAATGATAATGCAGATTCTGAAAGCCAAAGTGAACCAGAGCTTTCTCTCGATGATAACCAAGCAATAGATTCAATGACACAGGAAGGTGGTTCGGAAGCGGATCAGGCAGACTTTGGCGATGTAAATCTTAATTCTGACGAATCTTTGGATAGTTTTGGGGATATCGATTTTAATATGGATGATATTCCTTCTGAAAGTGCTGAAGCTCCTGCAGCTGAAGCAGATTTACCGTCTGAAAGTCAGAATGAAAGTTCTGCAGATTCTTTTGAAAGTCCCGCAGATGATTCATCTGAAATCTCTTTGGATAATTCTTTTGGCGATCTGAGTATGGATGAGCCTTCTGAACAGACTGATAATCTGGGCTTGGGTGACGATTTCCCTGATACCTTTGATTTAAACGACGGAGACTCTTCTAATTCTGAACCGGCAGCTGAAGAAGCTGCTCCTGCTGAAACTTTTGATATTTCTGCAATGGAAGGCCTTGATTTTGGTATTCCAGATACTGACAGTCAGATTAAAGGTGATACTGGCTTTGAATTAGGTTCATCAGATGACTTCAGTATGGATAACGGGGATTTTGAAATTCCAGGTTTCTCTGATGTTGATGAAGTAGCTGTAAACAAAAATGGAAAAATTCAAGTTCCAGAAGCAGAAAAAACTGAAGAGGAGGAGTCAGAATCTTCCGATCTTCCTCCTTATACTTTGTCAGATGCTCAGTATGAAAAATACTTAAAAAATCTCGCTACTTATCCTCTAAATGTTCGTATGGCTGTTGAAGAGCTCATTGTAAAAAATGAGTTTACCGATGAAGCTGAATTTGAAATTGTCACAAAAGTATTAAAGAAAGTTTCAGCCCGACAGCTTGCTTCTGAGTTGGAAAAAATGCTGGATATTTCTATTCCAGTTCCAAGAGATTTTGAACGTCGTACTGCAGAAGAGTATGAAGCATATAAACAGTCTTTCCAGTATCAGCTTAAGAATAAGATAATTCCTGGTGCTGTTCTTACTATCGCCGCTGTAGTTGTATGTTTCTTCCTTTTTGAATTTACAAAGAATTTTATCTATAAACCAGCAAGGGCTTCTATCCTCTATAAACAGGGATATACTCTTCTTAAAAACGAAGATTTCCCTCAGTCGGAAACAAAATTTAATGAAGCGACAAAATATGATTTGCAGAAAAAGTGGTTCTTTAATTATGCCCGTGGATATAAGGAGCACAAGCAATACATTCGCGCAGAACAGATGTATAAGAATATTCTTTACTGTTTTAAGCATGACCTTCAGGCTGGTCTTGAATATGCTAACATGGAACTGGAAGACCTTGCGAACTATGAAAAAGCAGAAGAAGTTTTGCTCCGAGATGTTCTTGATTACCATGTAAATGATATGAAAGGTCTTTTACTTCTAGGTGATAATTATCTTGAATGGGCTTCAGAAAAGGATACATCTAAGTTCGATTCTGCTCGAAAGTGTTATTCGGAACTCATTCAGCTTTATGGTAGTAACCAAAAATACATGGATTTGTTCTCTTCAAGAATGATGCGTTACTTTATTCGCACTGATAATTTGCTTGAAGTTCTCACCTTGAAGGCTCGTTTCTTCCCTAGGGCGAAATCAATTAGCGGTCAGGATTGGACCGATATGAGTGGTTACCTTTTGGAAAAACTTTATGGACCGCTTCCTCCTTCAGAAGAATACCTTAGAGGTAAAATCGAAGATATAAAAGAACTTCTTGTAAGGGCAGTTAAGACAAATCCTGATAGCCCAATTGCCAAATACAATATCTCTAAATACTACATTCAAATGAACAACAGCATGAGTGCTCAGAATTCCTTGAATCAGGCAATAAATGATTTTGAAAAGAAAACTGTTCTTAAGAAGAAGGAAATCTATAAATTTATTGATTCCTACCGTCTTTTAGGTGAAGAGTACGTAAAAGAAAAAGAATACATAAAGGCTATGGAATCTTTCTCAAATGGAATTTCTTTGTTCACCCGTGAAAATGTAGGTAGTGGACTTTCTGGAATTGAGGATGTAGGTCATCTTTATTCAGATTATGGTGATTTACAGTACTTTGTAGCCGGAGATATGGATGGTGCCCTGCAGAATTATCAGGATGCTGTTTCAAATGAATACGACCTTGGTGAAATTCGCTACAAAATCGGTTACATTCAATACGATAAACAGAATTACAAGGATGCTATCGGTTCATTTATGAAAGCCAGTGAAGATTTTGCAAATGATCCAAGTCTGCTTCTAGCCATGGGAAATTCACTTTCTCTTAGAAATGATAATTATGCTGCACAGAGTTATTATCAGCGTTTGCTCTCTCAGTTAAACGATGTAAAAACTGAAAAAGGCATTTTGTTCCCACAGGTTAGAAAGGATGAAGCTGAAATTGTTGAAAATTTCCTTAAAACAACAAATAACCTTGGCGTTACACTCTATAAGATTGCCCGCAGAACTGGAAATTCTAGAATGAATGCAGAAGCTATTGTCAGTCTTCAGGATTCTTTAAGAGCCTGGGATTCAATGACTAGAAATCAGGAGTCTATGGTTCGACTTGGTGGAAGTAATCTTGCTGAGCAGAACATAAATTACATTACGCATCCAATGGCCGGTTATGAACCTGCTATTTACACAGATATACCAAAAACTCTAACAGTCGAAGAGGAGCTTATACGATGAAAACATCTGAATTAAAAGTTGGCATTGCTATAAAGCAATATCGAAGTGTTATTTTTAAGGAAGTTTTTAGAAAGTCTATTCACCTTTGCAGTGCATTTATACCTGCCTTTTTGGCTTATTATTACTGGCCTGTTATGACCTTACTGGCGTTAGCACTACTTGGTTACTGTGTTTCAGAATTTGTTCGTCTTAAAGGAGTTGAAGTACCTTTGATTTCTACTATAACTGCTGTTGCTGCCCGTAAGCGTGACGAGAATAAGTTTGTTCTGGGGCCTGTTACACTGGTGATTGGAATTATTATTTCAGCTCTTCTCTGGGAACCTCAGGCTAGCAGAATTGGCATTTATGCTCTTGCATTTGGAGATGGTTGTGCAAGTCTTGTTGGAAAACTTTTTGGTAGAGTTCATATTCCTTATACAAAGGGTAAAACCGTTGCTGGAAGTCTGGCATGCTTTTTTGCTGTATTCGTTTCTTCTTATGCTGTTAGTCGTAATGCCGCTCTTGCCTTGATTTTAGCTGTTGTAGCGACTTTGGTTGAAGTAATTCCTATGACTGACTTTGACAATATTATCATACCAGTTTTAATCGGTGGAGTTGCTCAGTATTTCCTTTAAAGCTTAAGTCCATAAGTACTGGCTGTGAAGTTTCTTCAAGAAGGTATAAGTTCCACAGAAGATACAAATTGTTCCAGTTATGAGCATTAAATAGCAGTAAGTTTCTGTCAAAATCATATAACCAAGAATCATCAGTATAAATCCCCATGGAAAAGAAAATTTATTTTGTTCCTGGGCATTTTTTATGATGTTTGCAATGAAAGAAAATCCAAGTACCAGATATTTAAAAATCAAATAAATTGCAGAAAGTCCTGGTTGAACATAACCTTCTGGTAAAACAAAACATGTATTGAGAGGCAAAAAAGAGGCTGAGCCAATAGAAAAAGCCGCTAATATAATAATATTTTGTTCAACATATTGTCTTGATTCAAAAGAAGAGTAAGTTATAGTAAAAAGAAGGCTTAGTGGACAAAGTATTCTTGAAAAAAGTAAAATTCTAGTAGCTATAATTCCTGTGTCGGTAGTTGCCTGCCAGAGATTCAATAATGGAAAAAGAAGTCTGGAAGATTCAAAAAGGATTCCTGTTAAAAAGAGTGTTAAATAAATAATTTCTGTAGACTGGGTTTTTTCAAAATTTATGTTCATGTAAAGCAGAGTAGTGAAAACATAAAGAAGAAATACAAAAATAGAAATAAAAACTGCCTTGTATTCCATTCTCGTTATGATAAAATTCTGTAATTTTGTGTGAGGATTGTATGTTGGTAAGGATATATTTCCAGTGAAAAAATCCAGGGCAAAAATTACAGCTGCTCCGATTAAAAGGGTCATGGAAATGAACATCAAAAATATAATAAGGTGGTTTCTTGTTTGTAATTTCATTCTATAAAAAGAATAATCTTATTACGCGTAAAAGTAAATATTTGTAAAGTACAGAAAAAAAATACCGAAAATTTATGTGTAGTTAGGGGGAAAAATGAAAAAACTATTAACTCTTGGATTTTTATTACTTACTTCCGCATTCGCGTCTTTTGCAGGAGATTCAGCTGTTTTGGTGGATAACGGCTTTTCGGCAGATGGTGAATATTATATTTTTGGGCAATATGGACGAACAGATAAAAAATATCAGGCATGGGCTGAATTCTTTACAGTAGACATTGCAAAAAATGACTATGTAGACGATGAGTTTTTCAGAGTAAAACCAAGTTTTGCAAGTGCAAAAAAAACAGGCAAAGAAGTTTATGAAGAACTTATGGGAAAGTGCTCGGATATTTTGAACAAGTATTCCTGCAAGCCTTGTAAGCCAGAACAGATTCTTTACATCCGTGAAGAAGAATCAAAGAGCGGAACAGATGAAATTGTTTTTAAAGACTTTTCAAGCTCTGTAAGTGACGATCAGGCAATGTACCACATCACTCTTCTACCAACTGTTAGTGGAAGCGGAGAAAATGTAAAATCTTCATTTGTTATCAATGTAGAAAAGCAGGATGAAAAAGGAAATGTTCTTGCCCGTCAGCAGGTTGGAAGTCCTTCTATAACAAGAAAAGGTGTAAAAGCCTACAAAATTGAACGCATTGTTTGTGATGAATCCGGAAAAAATATGGTATTCATTATAGAAAAGACAATGGAAGATAAAACTGGTATTAATATTCGTTTTATGATAGAAGCTGCAAGTTTGAATAATGATTTTATTCAGAATTTAGCTTCATCAGAAAGCAATTCATAAACGATTTTATTAATTGTTTACCTCCTTATTAAAAGACTCTTAGTCTTTGAGCAGCTTTTTTATGTAAAAAAGCTGCTTTTTTTTTGCAAAATGCATTTTTATATAAAATTTGCAGATTATAAGTGTAGAGGTAAAAATGAAAGATATAATAAAAGCGATTTTAATTTCTGTATTTGTCTTAGCCACAATGCTTCCCTTTTCTTGTAAAGTAACGGAGCAGGGCCTGGTACTCGTGAATACAAATGACTATAAATTTCCGACTTTGGACAGTTATTATGTAACTGGTGAAAAGTCTCTGCGCCTGGTATTTTCGGAAAAAGTAAGTCTGGAAAATTGTTCCTTGACTCCAGCAATTGCAATAACCGATAAAATCGTGCAAAACTCGGAATACGAGAGTGGTCTTTGTATTTATGATATTAAATTCGCTGATAATTTTATTGTTGGCAGCGATTACAGCTTTTTTGGAAAAGTAACTGATAGAATCGGTAACTCATTGACCTTTTCGCTTCCTTTTACAGGTTTTAACGCTTCTATACCTGGACTTGAAATTACGGAAATACATCCAAGATACACTAGTTCTAAGCTAAAATCTGGCACTGTT
Source organism: Treponema sp. (assembly GCA_024693045.1). Lineage (GTDB taxonomy): Bacteria > Spirochaetota > Spirochaetia > Treponematales > Treponemataceae > Treponema_D. The sequence continues at coordinate 89,351 of JAILLQ010000038.1, read as the reverse complement.
TATAAATGTGAATATGTAGAAATTTTGGTTACAAAAGGCGGCAATCTTGCAGGACTGGAACTTTACAGTGCTAATGACGGAAAAGACAAAGCTTATAAATTTCCCGCCCTGGAAGTTCAGGAAGGGGAGATAATTCTTCTTCACCTGCGTACAAAGGGGGAAGGGGCTGTAAACGAACTTGAAAATGATATAACTCTTTCTACAGCAAAGTATTCAAGTCCTTTTGCAAGGGATTTGTGGGAGACGGATGATAGTGCAAGGTTGGGTGATACGCTGGATGTTATTCTCTTACGAAATACTAGAGATGATTCTATTATCGATGCTGTTTGTTATGCTTCTTCAACTTCTGAAGACTGGAAAAACAGTGAAATGTCTGAAGCTGCGATAGAAGCATTTTCTTCAGGTTTTTGGGATAGTGATTCAGTGGAAGATGCTGTAAAAACTGATGGGCTCACTGCTACAAAATCTCTTTATAAGAAGGCAAGGGAAAATACTGCGGCCTCATGGGATCTTTCTAAGACTAGCGGTGAAACTCCTGGGGTACTGGAATTTTCTCATTAATATGTTACAATAGCCCCTATGTGTGAATTATTAGCACCTGCGGGTAATATAGAATCTCTTGATGCTGCAATTGGCGAAGGAGCTGATGCAGTTTATCTTGGTCTTAAAAGTTTTAATGCGCGTCTGAGGACTTCCAATTTTGCGTGGAATCAATTTGAAGCGGCAGTAAATTCCCTTCACCGACAGAACAAAAAAATTTATGTAACAGTAAACACTGTTTGTGAAGAGTGGGAAACTGAAAGACTTTACAGATTCCTTTCTTATCTTGAAAAAGTCGGCCCTGACGGACTTATTGTTCAGGATTATGGTATTATCCGAATGTGCCAGGAATTTTTCCCAAATCTTGAGCTTCATGCTTCAACCCAGATGAACGTAGAAAGTGCTGCTGCAGCAAATCTTTTGCATAAAGAAGGGCTTTCAAGGGTTGTTGTTGCTCGTGAATTAGGTTTGGATGAAATTCGCTATATCAAAGAGCATACTAAAGCTCAAATCGAAATGTTTGTTCACGGAGCTCTCTGCGTAAGTGAATCAGGTTTGTGTCTTTTTTCTAGTTTTCTTGGCGGTAAATCTGCCAACCGGGGAATGTGTACACAGGCTTGTCGCCGTTATTATACAGCTGAGTATCCAGAGGGGATTAAGCAGGGATATTATTTTTCACCATGCGATATGCAGCTTATTGAACACATTCCAGAACTCTGCGATATGGGCGTAGATTCATTTAAGATTGAAGGCCGCATGAAAAGTGCTGAATATGTTGGAAGTGTTGTTGCTGCTTACCGTTACGTAATTGATCATTACAAGGAAGATCGAAAGGGTGCGGTTGAAACTGGTAAACGAATGCTTTCTTCTGATTTTGCACGCACAAAGACTGATTATTGGTATGGATTTAAAGAAATTGGCGAAGGCGTAAAAAATGCCGGTGCAAAAATTTTGAATCCAAATCAGGCTGGCGGTACAGGTATTTTCCTTGGAAATATAAACAATACAAAGAAAGCCCCTGATGAACTGGTAGAAGAATTAAAAAGAAATGCTCCAGCAGGGGCAAGCCCTGAAAGTCTTAGGGTTGTACTTGCAAATATTACAGGTGGCTCTTATGATCCTGATCCTGGTGATTCAATTCGCCTTCACACAAAAACCGACACAGGACGAGTAAGTCATAAAGTTCACCATGTTGAAGTTGATGAAGAAGGTCGAAGATGGGTAGATATTCCGGCTGGCTTTAAGCCGGGGGATAGTGTTTACCTATTGCAGATAAAGTCAATGTCTAAACGCTATTCAAGGGTTTTGCCAGGTGATTTAAGTAAGTTCCGACGCCAGCCAGCGGATGAAAGATTACCTGTTTTGGATCTTACTCCTGTTGCAAATCGAGAGTTAACTTATTTCCCAGAGGGAATTTATGTTCAGGTATCAACTATTCAGGATGTATTCCAGGCTCAGGCTCTGCACCCTGTTCGATTAATTCTTGAATACACAAATGACACAAAATATGATCTTTTGAATTCTAAAACAGTTTTACCAATTTCTAAGAAAGCTACTTACATTTCTCTAGATCCATACTGTCCAGCTGCCATTGAAGAAAATCTGGCAAATGAACTGAATACTTTGATTGATTTGGGGTATACACAATTTGTTGTAAACAACATTGCTCATATTCAGATTTTGAAAGACAAAAAGGTTCGGATGATTGCAGGTCCTTATCTATATACATTTAATAGATGGGCAGTTTCATGGCTTGAAAATCAGAATATTGGGGCTTTTGTAATGCCTTTCGAAAATTCACGCCGTAACCTCGAAGCTACTTTTGATGAAAAAGTTAGAGAAAGAGTTTTGGTTCCTGTTTTTGCCTATCCGGCTTTATTCAGAATGCGTTTTTCTTTACCAGATGATTATGGATTTACTTTCTTTTCTGACAAAGAGGGCGAAGAATTTAAAGTAGCTTCTTCAAGTGATGGTTCATTCGTTTTACCGGAATTGCCATTTTCACTTTTGGATAAAACAGAATTTCTGTCTCAGGCTGGATTTAAGCGTATTCTTATTGATTTTTCAAAGGTATCAATTTCTAAAAATGAAATTAAGAGTATTTCAACATCTCTCTTTAAGAAACAAGTTTTGCCTGATGTTACACGCTTTAACTGGAAAGACGGGTTTTATAATCCAAAACAGATTGAAGAATATAAAGCTAGCAACGAAAGGGCAGCCGCAGAAAGAATGGCTCAAAAAAACAGAGCCTATTCCTCTGCACCTAAAGGCGGCGTAATGAAGGCAGGAAAAAAGAAATTTTCCGATTCTCACGCTAGAAATAAGAAAAACAGGGGCAGACATTAAATAGAGTTTTCTGTCCTGGAATACTGTCTAAAAAGTATAAGTTGTTTTTCGCTTATATCTTTTTAGACAGTTTTTTTTTAGAATACGGCAATTTCTTCCGATTCTTCCCTTTCTTCTTCTTCCAGTAGAATTTCCTGTTCGTATGAAGCCTGGTTTGCTTCTTTTATCGCTTCAAGTTTTTCCTCTTCAGCTTCTGTCTTTGAATCCTGGCTTATTCGTTTTTTAAATTCCATGTGCTCTGCGATAATTGACACCCGGCTGCTAGTTTTACCTTCCTCAGTCTGCCAGCGGCTCTGCTTAAGTCTTCCGACAACTCTAACGCCCCGGCCCTTTTCGCAATTTTTTGCACAGCTTTCTGCCATTTTTCCAAAGGCTTCCACATTGAAGTAGGAAACTTCATTTACTCCTTCTCCCTTGGAATTTTTGTAAAAACGGTTTACAGCTACTGGAACAACACAAACTTTAAAGCCGTTTGGAGTTTCCTTGAGTTCTGGCTGATGGGTAACATTTCCTTCAATAATTAAAGAATTCAACTGGTTCATAAATACCTCGATAATATTTTCTAAATCTTTTCCGGCCGGAAAAAGTAAAAAGGTGACGTTTTTTTTTCCGTCACCTTATATAACGAGTTATTTATTAAAAAAATGCATTATTCGAAATAAAAATTATGCATTGCTTAAAAGTCGAAGGATATAAAGTTCCACATACATTGTAAGTGCTTCATTTTCCTTGATTTTCTGCATGTTTGGAGTTTTTACAAGAGCTTCTGCTAATGTTCTTACTCTATCTGCTGTAAAAGTTGAAGCGGAAATTGTTTTCATTACTTTGCGTGTATAATCCCGAATAAGACTGTTTACATCTTCTGTTAAAGCCATGTGGGCTTCTTTTGTAATCATCTTATTCCACAGTTTTAAGTAGGAATCAAGTTCGCGGTCTATTGTTGAGCCAGAAGGAATTAATTCTTCTGCGACATTTTTTGCCGCTTCTATTACAGCTTCCTTTTTATTTACATAGCGTCCCGGTGACTGTTTTGGACTATCATCGGGTATGTCGTCACTGGTAAATTCCTTTGTAACCTTTGATTTTACAGCTTTATCATTCTTTTTCTTGTTCAACATTCCCATAATCCATGAAAGGATTGGAATTGAATGCCAGAAAGGAAGCATCACTTTAGCAGTAGAAAGAATCGAAGAGTTTGAAAGCATAAGTAAATCAGCAAATGGAAGCAGTTTTCCGCCTGAAAAAATGTGGAAAGTTCCTGCCTCATCTGTATGTTCTGTTTCGTAGTTAAGCATTGTAAGAAAGTTTGCATTTAAAAGTGCCCACAGAACAGGTGATAATTCTTTTACTTCATTTTTAAGGACTGTCTCAAAGGCTCTGTTGTCTTTCATTTCTGGAAGTTTTTTATAATCGCTTAAAGAATTGAACCACTTGTTTATCAAATCTTTTTCGATTGTATCGTGAGCTTCATTAGCGAGTCTTACAACCAGCTGGAAAACCCTTTTTTTGTAGATAAAATATCTTGCTCCGGTTTCAACTTTAAAAACAAGAATTTTAGGTAGTTCATTGTTTTCCGATTCAGAAGTCAGTTTAGTGATAAAATCTTTTAAATCTTCTTCATTATACTGACCATAGAGCAGAGCCCCTTTAGAATCCTTGAGTTTTAAAATGCTGTCCATTGAATAAAAGTAAGGAGGTCGGGCTAGGGCTGCTTCAAGTTCTCTAAGTGCATCTTCTTTCTGCTGCTGAATAGAAGCTTTTTCTTTTAAGTTCATCATCCATATTTCGGAAATTGAAATAGCCTGAAGAACATTTGTATCTTCTGTTGTGCGGTCTTTGATTTTTTCAAAGTCCTGGCGAATAAAATAACAGAGTTGATTCCAAAAATAGAAGGCATCTCCATCCAAATCGAAAGTCTGATCTGTATTGTCAGGATGCTGAATGAATCTTGTGTAGAAAGATTGAGCTCCTAATTCTTTGGATGGATTTGCATTTTTCAATTTTTTCTGAAAATAGTCATGATATTCATCTTTCTTGAGCATGGCACGGATTTTAGCCATTGCCGCCCTGGTTAGAAAATGAACAGGTACACAAGCTGGAAAAAGCAGGGAAGGTACATCTTTAGGCATCATTAAACAGTAAAGCAGAGGAGATTTTAAATCCTGATGCACTTGAAGTTGAGGAATCAATTCTGATGCCTCTCTTTTTTCTATTGCTTCTATAGGCAGCTGTTTTGGTAAATCTGTTGCTGCTGGAAAAGGTATAGAAATATTTGTTGAGATTTCTTTAAAACGGTTTGCGTACATTACTGAATAGTATGTAATTGAAACGACAACGTTTTTTCCGCTTTGTGTAGTTATAAAGGCTTCATGCTTGGAAACGAGATCTTCCAGTTCTCTAATTAAAGTTCCTTCTGGAATTTCAATGTATTGAACCAGATTTGGCTGTTCCTCCAAATGCTTTGCAGCATATTTTCGTAAATAGTCGCTAAACTCTCGGATATTTACAAAGGCAGATTCTTGCCTGGTTGCAAAATGTCTTAGTATTGTTCCTAAATTTGCAGTTGTAGCCATAGGTTATATTATAGTGTCAATTATTATATTTCTCAAGATTGATTTTTCTTTTATCCATTTACTATTTCTTTCATAGTGAATAAAATATGGGTGGTGGATTTATCCCCGAGGAATGTCATGATTTCTAATAGAATGAAAAACCTGCATCCTTATGTTCCAGGAGAACAGCCAAAGGACAGGCAATATATTAAATTAAACGCAAACGAAAATCCTTATGCACCAAGTGAAAAAGTTCAGCAGGCTCTGCTTGATTTTATTAAGAATAATCCGATGAAACTTGCTCTTTATCCAGATCCAGATTCTTTGGAATTGCACGCTTCTATTGCTGATATGCTTAACAAAACTGGTGGAGTTCTCTGTAATGCTCATATAGATGGAGAATCTGTTGAAGCTGATGAAAAGGACAGAATTCCTTTTACGGTAACTCCTGATATGATTTACAGCGGAAACGGTAGTGATGAAGTTCTTTCCTTTGTTTTCTATGCTTTTTTTGACAGTGATAAGCGCCTGGTTTTGCCAGAGTTTACCTACAGTTTTTATCCTGTATATGCAGGTTTTTACAACATAGACACTGATATTGTTCCAATGAAAAAGGATTGGTCTCTTGATACAGAAGAACTTCTTTCCAGAGCTGAAAAAAATAAAAGCGGCTTGATTTTTGCAAATCCTAATGCACCTAGCGGAATAGGTCTTTCTCGGGCTCAGGTAAGGGAAATGTTAAAAAAGGCTTCTCCTGACAGAATTTTTGTCGTAGATGAAGCCTATTGTGATTTTGGCGGAGAATCATGTATTCCTTTGCTGGCTGAATTTAAGAATCTTTTGATTGTAAGAACTTTTAGCAAAAGTTTGTGTGGTGCAGGAATGCGTCTTGGTTATGTTGTAGCTTCACCAGAAATTGTAAATTATATTACGACCGTAAAAAATAGTTTGAACCACTTCCCAATCGACGCCTTGGCTCAGGTTGCAGGTAATGCAGCTTGTAAAAATCCAGCTTATTACTGCCAGTGTGCAAAAAAAGTTGTTGAAGAAAGAGAATCATTTCAATCTTTCTTAAAGGAAAAGGGCTGGGATTTTGTTTCAAGTAAAACTAATTTCGTTCTTGCCCGTCATCCTTCTGTAAAGGGTGAAGATGTTTACAAAAAAATTAAGGCAGAAGGAATCCTTGTTCGACACTTTAATACAAAGGGCATAGAAGACTATGTTCGTATTACAATTGGTACGAAAGAACAGATGGATGCCCTTAAGGCTGCTATCGAAAAGATTTAGATTAAAAGTACAATTCTGATTTATCGGGATTGTACTACTCTGAAGCCCATATAGTTGTAACATTCATTTGGATCAAAACTGTAGCGGTCGGCTGTGTAGTCAAAAATTGTGTATTCAGACCAGCTTCCGCCACGGCTTATTCTTTTACTTCCATACTCAGGACCAGAGGCAATTTTTCCTTCTTCTTGTTTGTCGTAGATTGAATACCAGTCCCAGCAATATTCCAGAAGGTTACCTGTCATGTCAAAAATACCAGCGGCATTTGCTAAACCAGAGCCAGGTGCAGCTGAATTGTTTTCAGAAAAAGCTGTGCCGGCTGTTCCAACTTTATGACTTCTATCTGTGTTTTCACAGGTCCAGTAATAGTCAGAATAAGAGGCTTCTGCATTTTCTTCATCATAAGAAACCATTCCTCCGTCTGCAATAGTATCACTTTGACCGGTACTTTTTGCTGGATGAAAACGGGCTGCAAGTTCCCATTCGGCTTCTGTTGGAAGTCGGTAACCATCTGTGAAGAAATTGCATTCTGATAAATCACATGCTGCAGTGTTGGCAGAGTCTTTGATTACAGTGTTTTTGTAGGTGTAGCAGGGAGTTAAACCGTTGATTTCGCTATAGGCATTGCACCAAACGATTGCATCGTACCAGCTAATCATTGTTACCGGCTGGGCTGAATTTGCTGAGCTAGGTGAACGTCCGTATTTTCCTTCTGAACCTTCCTGTCCGGGATTTTGAAAATTATAACCTAATTTTCTTGCTTTTTTTGCAACTGAGTACCAAAGGGAATAAACGGTTTCATACTTCGCAATTGAAAACTCATTTACACTTCTTTTTGCTGTGTAACTTTGAGCACCCTGTCCAATTACATATTCTGTTTTAGGGATTACAACCATTTCGGCAGGGTTAAAAATATTTTCTGCAAATAAAGGAGAGCCGAAAAATAAAAAAAGCAATAATGATTTTTTTAGACTTTTTAGCATACCTTTATTTTCCACTGTAAGAGAATATCTGTCAATCGCTTAAAGCGGCTTCAATTGATTTCATTCTCTTTGCGTTCTTTCTTTCTTTTCTTTTTATTTTTACAAGTTTAGGATTGATTCTTCCTCTTGCCTTTGGATAGCGTTTTTCAAGCATAGAAAGAATAATCTGAGTTGCAACGACTGCAATTAAGCATAATCCACTGATAATCCAGCCGGCCCAAAAACCGTATTTGACAAAAGGTAGTTCTACATTCATTCCAAAGAAACTTGTTATAAAGGTTGGTACCATTAGTACAAGGTTTAGAATAGAAAGACGTTTCATGTACATATTCAAATTGTTGTTGATTACTGAGTCAAATGCATCCATAACGCCAACAAGGACATTTCTGTATGTGTCGGCCATTTCAATAGCCTGGCGGTTATCAATTTCAACGTCATCAAGCCAGTCAATATCATCATAGTCAAGTTTAATTAGCTTTGTTTTGCGGTATTTTTCCAAAAGCAACTGGTTTGCTTTAAGTGAAGTAGTGAAGTAAACCAAAGATTTTTCGAGACTCAAGAGCTGCAAAATTTCATTGTTATCAATAGAAAGGGACATTTCATTCTGGATAGCTGTAGAGCGGCGGTTTATTTCCTTAAGATATCGAAGGTAGTTTAAGTCTGCCCGGCTGAGAATTCGCATAATAAAGGCAGGAAAGTCCTGCAGGCTGATTTCCTTCATTCTTCCAGTTGTAAAATCTCTTAAAACTTCACAGTCTGTCCAACATATTGTTATGATGAAATTATTTTTTATTACAATACCAAGAGGACAAGTTAAATACTGAGGGTCTGAAGAAGGTTCGTAAATTGGTAGACGGATAATAGTTAAAAGATAGTCATCTCCGTCTTCCAGTCGGGACTGTTCATCAGGGTCAAGAATATCCAGGATATGTTCCGGATCGATTTTGTATTGATTTTGAAGAATTTCTACATCATCTCGGGTAACGATTCTGGCGTCAATCCAAGTTCTTTTTTCTGTATCTAATTCATCTTCTTTAATTCTTTTGAATTTTCCGTCTTCCTGCTGCCAATAGGTAATCATTTTATTCTTCCTAAAAATTGGTTTTGCGTGCAGGATTGAATATTATTTTGCGAAATCCTGTAGAGGCTGTGTAATACATACACGGGAGTGATATGAGGAGCCGGGTTTACTTCCACTGTCCATAAAAAGCCTCCTTTAAGTTGGGATATAAACGGAATCGTTCGTGGTCATAATAACATAAATTGAAGTGTGAAACAATTTTTTAAGTAAAAAAAAGTTATTTTTTTTCAAATATTTTTCGCGAATAATGCATTTTTTTTACTTTTTTCTAGATAAATAAGATGAGGTGAAACTTGAAGAAGTATATTTTTATTTTTTTATGCATTATTCTTTTGGGCTCCTGTAAATCTCTTTCATCTTATTGTTGTCCTTATAACTTATATGGAGAACATTTGATATCTGGAGAGTCAGGCTTTTCCAATTGTTATGTGATGGAAGTTGAAAATAGAATTTCTAAAAGTATCATTGCGATGGATTTTATCCTGTGTCTTTTTGATATGGATGGGGAACCCGTTTTCGAGGAGGACTGGATAAAATTCCATTTTGATTTTTCAGATTTTCCTATAGAAGAAAATTGCCATGAAAGAAGAATTATTAATCTGGACGAATACCTTTCTTCCGTTCCTGAGGAGCCATATTTAACGGATTACTTTTATGCTTCAAAAATAGTGTATTCAGATGGTTCTGTAATGGAAGATCCTTTTGGGCGTTACGCAAGGTAGTGTTAAAAAAAAAGCGACTGACCAAAAAATATGTTTCTGGAAAGTCGCTTTTATGGATGGACTAATTATAATATTAGAGAGGAATATTTCCGTGCTTTTTCAAAGGTTTGTCCATTGAGCGTTTGTCTGCAAGGAAATCCAAACTCTTTACAATGTATTTGCGTGTGTCGCTAGGCTGGATAACTTCGCTTACATATCCGCGTTTTGCAGCAATTGTAGGAGTCATGATTTCTGTCTCGTACTGTTCTTTCTTTTCTGCAACATAAGCGGCTTTAGCAGGATCCTTCATTTCTTTTGCATAAAGAATTCCTACAGCACCGTCTGCACCCATTACTGCAATTTCAGAAGCTGGCCATGCGTAAACAAAGTCTGCTCCTATGTGTTTTGAACACATTGCAATATAAGCTCCACCGTATGCTTTACGAGTAATTACAGTTACTTTTGGCACGCTTGATTCTGAATATGCGTAAATTACCTTTGCACCGTGGCGAATAATACCTTTTTGTTCTTCCTGTGGACCTGGAATAAAACCTGGAACATCAACGAAAGTAACGATAGGGATATTGTAAGCGTCACAGTAGCGAACATGGCGTGCAATTTTATCAGAAGCATCACAGTCCAAAACACCACCCATTCCGGCTGGGTTATTTGCAATGATACCAACAGAACGACCTTCGATTTTAGCAAAACCGATAACGCAGTTGATTGCAAATTCCTGTGAAACTTCAAAGAATGATTCGTCATCTGTTACATCGTTGATTACATCACGGATGTCGTAACCCTGACGAGTATTTTCTGGAAGAATCTTTTCGATATGCTTAGCTTTTTTGTGTTCATCAAATTTAAACTTTGCAGCCTGAACAAGTTCATCACCATAGTAGTGAGGAATGTATTCGAGGAGTTTTCTTACTTTGTTAAAGCAGTCTGGTTCTCCTACGCAACGGAACTGAGCTACACCAGATTTTTTTGAATGAATCGAAGCTCCACCCAAATCTTCTGCAGAAATGTCCATGAACATTACAGATTTTACTACTTTTGGACCAGTAATAAAGAGCTGGCTGATTTTATCAACTGCAAAAATAAAGTCTGTGATTCCAGGGCTGTAAACAGCACCACCGGCACAAGGACCTGCAATGATAGAAATCTGTGGTACAGAACCAGATGCTCTTACGTTCTGGTAGAAAAGGTCTCCGTAACCGCAAAGCGCATCAACACCTTCCTGTATACGAGCTCCACCGGAATCGTTAATTCCGATTACAGGACAACGAGCTTCAATAGCTTTGTCGATGAGTTCTGCAATTTTTTTACCGTGCATAAGACCCAAAGAACCACCCTGAACTGTAAAATCCTGAGCATATACAGCCACTTTGCGTCCGTTAATTTTTCCGAATCCTGTGATAACGCCATCGTAAGGAATATCTTTTTTGTCCATTCCAAAACTTGTGCAGTTATGACGAACGCCTGAATAGATTTCTACGAAAGTATCTTTGTCGCAAAGATGTTCAATGCGTTCGATTGCGTGAAATTTTCCTTTTTCATGTTGTTTTTCAACATTGTATGCCATTTTTAATGACCTCCAAATAAAGCACCTTTTACGGCTAATTCACTATGGGTTAATAATATAAAATGGAAGTTATACTGTCAATGACATTTTTTGTAATTTTGTCATTTTGACATTTTTTGCAACAATGTTTTATCAATAACCTATTTTATCCAGACGATTTTTTTCTTCTTCCATTGATTTTTCATAGGGTAGCCACCTGTATTTTTCCTTTAAGTTTTTAGTAGCTTTAAGTGGATTGTTTTCTTCTTCATAAAGAGAAGCTTTGTAGTCAAGACTAAAATCCAATAAACCGGTAGAAGAGGACTGCATGGATTCATTCATTTTTGTTATTTTCCAGCTGTCATTTTTAAAGGTGAGAATAACTTCTGTTTCATATTCATCTATAACAAGTTCTTCTCCTACTGTGTGTACGAGAAAATAGTGAACTTTATGGTGGCTTTCATCCCCTGAATATAGTTTGGAGCCGTCACTTTTTTTATGAAGTTTTGCCTTTCTGTCCTTTATTAATGGAAGTTTTATGTTTAGGCAGGAAGCTTCATTGTCTACAGTGAAATTACTTATTCCAAAAACGAAGTGGGAATATGATTTTTTTGTATCGGGCTCAAAGAAAAGCCAGTTTTCAGGAGTTGAAATACCCGAATCGAAATTGTAGGCACTTTTCATTTGGGTAGAAACATATATTTGCGGTATTTGCATAATATAGCGTTTTGCTTCGGGACAATCACTTTCACAGGCTGCCATATAGTCAGTGTCCATGTGGTGAAGTCCTGCATAAAAGGCTTCTACAACCTGAATTGAAGTAAGTCCTCTGACAGAAGGTTTTCTTCCATGTTCCCTTAGTATTGAAGTAACTGCGATAAGGGCGAAAATTAAAGCAAGAAAAAGAGCTATTGCTTTTGCCTGGTAGCGGTTTTTAAAATGTTTTCGTTTTTGCTTTTCCAACTGTTTTTTTTCGTAATTTTTGAGGATTGTAGAAAATTCTTCATCGGATATTTTGTGTTTTTTAGATTCCTGGTCAAAAAGCTCTTTTTTTAGTGATTCAATCGGAATTTCTTTCTTTGGATTTGGAAGAAGGTTTTGATTGATAGCTTCTGCCAGATTTTTATCAATTCCGTTTATAAGGTATTCCACAGGTAAAAAGTTTCTCTGACTAATATTTACCTGCTTTTCATTGTCTGATGGGTAGGGAAGTTTATCTGCAAGTGCAAAATATGAAAGTAGAGCCGCATTGTAAAGGAGTGCCTCCTTGCCGCTTAAAAGGCTGTCTCTCCAACAATCCTGTATTTCAGAATAATTTTTTTTCCCTAAATTTCCACAGGCTCTGTCAAAGATTTTTTCAGGTGCAAAAAGAAAACGATTATTAACTTTGTCAAAAATAATGCCCTGAAGTCCATTTGCCGGGAGTTTTATATTTTCCTTTGCGGCTTTCAGGTAGATTTCTATGATAGAAAAAAGTAGAGCTTTTTTATCTTTTTGCGTAAAAACTAAATCCTCTGCATTTTTACCGGTAAAATCTGGAGCTGTAAAATAAACCACTTCATTCTCTGTCTTTGTCCCTGTGAATTTAAATGGCTTAAAATCAATTTTCTCTTCTGTTGGGGTTACTATAAAACCTTCTTCCTGCAAAAGTAGTGAAAATTTTGTTTTTGCAAAAAGTTCTTCAGAAAGGTTTGTATTTAGAAAAACTGTATTGTCATGTGAAAAGAAAATTGCCTGCATGTATAAAAAATAAATGCCGTTGAGAAAAAAAGCAAGTGTATGAACTTTGGATTTTTTTTGAAAATTCAGAAATGGGGTGTATAATTTTCTTGGAGTGTGCATTATGGGATATAGAGTTATTACGATAAGCCGGCAGTTTTCCAGCGGAGGAAGCTTAATAGGTAAAAAACTCGCGGAAAAGCTGGGTATAAATTGTTACGATCGTGAAATTATAGGAAAGGTAGCTGAAGAAAGCGGTCTTTGTGAAAAATTTATCGAAGAGAAAGGTGAATACGGAAATAAGGTTGCAATTGAAGTCTTCTTTTCTACAGGTATGTATTACAATGGTCCTTCTGTGGAAGATAATATTTGGGCTTTGCAGCATAAGATAATTACAGAACTTGCAGAAAAAGAAGCCTGTGTAATTGTCGGTCGTTGTGCAGACTACATTCTAAAGAATCGCAAAGATGTGATGAATGTTTTTATCCATGCAGATAAAGAAGATAGAATTGAGCGTCTTAAGAAGGAATGTGACAAAAAAATTGCTATCCCAGATGTTTACCTTAAAGAGATGGATAGGCGTCGTTCAACTTATGTTCAATTTTATACTGATATGAAATGGGGTGATTCTAAAAATTACGATATCACTCTCAATTCTTCTTCAGTTGGAATTGATGCTTGTGTGGAAATTCTCGCTGATTTGTACAAAAATAATAATAATTAGATTTTAATAAAATCAACTTTTTGTGTAGTTATATCTATACCCTGCACTTTTACTTCAATTTCATCATTCAAGTTTATGTCCGAAAGGCCTTTGATTGAAGACTGAAGGGCAAGACTTGGAATCATAAAAAGTGGGTCCTCGTACTTTTTGTCGATACAGATGGCTTTTCCTGTCCATTCAGGATTCTGCAAAAGGTAGATTAATTTCCAGTGAGTTTCGCTCTGTCGGCTGGCTTTTCTTGCGGCTACACTTGCGGCATCTCCCTGACTGATTCTTTCAAGCATTGTATCCTTGTCTAAAAGTTTTTCACCATTCAGATATGCCCTAAGCTGCTGGTGGGCAATCAAATCACCATAGCGGCGGAGGGGACTGGTAACCTGACTATAAAGTGCTAGTCCTAAGCCGGAATGCATTCCTGGTGTAACGCCCACGCTTCTTTTATGCATGCAGCGTAAAAGCTGGAACTGACCTGCAAGCCCTGGAAGAATATCTTTTGGGATTTCCGGGGCTTCCTGGCTGACATAGGGAAAAGGAATCCCGTTGTTAAAGGCAAAATATGCAGCTCCTTCTCCCGCTAAAAGCATCATTTCGCAGACCATATCATCGGCTTCATAACGTTCTAAAGGTCCTATTTCAACTTTTTTGCTTTCCGGGTCTACACTCATGTGAATTTCCGGAAGGTTAATATTTGTTGCTCCTGATTTCTTTCTTCGTTCTGCATTTTTTTTCGCAATTTCAAATAAAGGCTTTAGTTCAGGAGTTTCTTTTTTTTCTGAGGCTTCCTTGTAGGTAAGTCTTTTGACATTTACATAGCTTTTAAAAATTTTACATTCTTCTATTGAGTTGTCATCTTTTAATAAAATCCTGAAAGAAAGGGCTCTGCTTTTTTCCTGAAGACCCAGGGCATAATCAGGAAGGCTTTCTTCTGCCAGCATTCTTACAGCACCTTCCGGCAGGTAAAGAGTTGTTCCCTTGTCTCTGGCAACCTTATCAATTGAACTGTCAGGTTTTACATAACAGGCTGGATCAGCAATATGCACCCATAAATATTTTCCATCAAAGCAAACTGCATCATCAGGATCTGTTGACCATGGGCTGTCTATTGCATAAGCAATTTCTTTTACTTCAAGTCTTTCTTCTTCTGGAGGAGTTCCGAGACCTTCTTTTGCACTAACGGTAGAAAGACCGTAGCGTGTAGGGTAAGGATTTTTAGTTATTGGCCAGATTCCTGTGTCTATTAAAAGTTGATGGGCTTTTTCCGGAGTCTGAGTAATACCAGCTTCAACCATAACTTTTGATTTTTCTGCTTTACAGAAGGCTACATTTTCAACTTCGTTCATAAAACGAGCATCATCAGGTAAGTTTAGTTTCTTTTCCCGTAATCTTTTTATGAAAGCTGCATGTATTTCTGCTTCGTGTTCTTTTTCGTAATTTTTTTGTTTTATGCTTTCTATTTCTTCATGTGAGCGGGGAATAAAATTGAGCTTCAAATTTTTAAGGGCGTCTTCATCCTGAGCAAATTCTAATGAAAGCAATAATTGGTTAAGATAAAACCAGCTTTTATCAGCTTCAAAGGTACCTGCAGAAAGTTCTATCAAATCACTGAAAGAAATGCTTTCTTTTGCAGTAGAATCATCACTTAATAAGAGTTCCCAGACTTCCTGAATTTTTTCTGAAAAATTCTCTTCACTATAGCTTAGTGCTTTTTCTAAAGATGTTGCTGCTTTTTCTGAAAGAAGGATGATGTCTTTTTCCCTTACTTTTAATTCTGTGTATTGAGCTTTTTTACCACCGGGGCTTCCTGCAGAAACTTGAAATTTAATACATATTTTTTCGCCATCAAAATCAGTAACGACAGCACAGAACTTTTTATACAAAACAAGGGAATTTTTATTTATCATATAGTAAATATAAAGGTAAAACGGGTGGAATGAAAAGCGGATATAATTCGATTTTAATTGAACAAAGACGTTAAAACCGTTATTTTCTATATATTATGATAGTTATGAAATTCGGCGGCTCTTCAGTTGCCAATGCAGAAAGAATCAAACATGTTGCCTCTATTATTCAGGCATACAAGGAAAAACGTCCTGTTGTTGTATTAAGCGCAATGGGAGATACTACTGACCATCTATTGGAAGCAGCTGACCTTGCTGTTACAGGTACTGTTGATGTTGCTGGTGTTGCAAAACTTCATGAAGACACCGCAAAAGAGCTTGGGATTAATATAGACACAATTGAGTCATTATTAAACGAACTCAAGACTCTTCTTACTGGAATCTCTATGTTGAAGGAAATCAGTAAACGCAGCCGTGACTATCTTGTTTCTTTTGGTGAAAGAATGTCTGTTCGCATGATGGCTTCTTATCTTGAAAGTCAGGGCATTCCTGCAAAGTTCTATGATGCCTGGGATGTTGGATTTGTCAGCGACTCAAATTACATGAGTGCAGAAGTCTTGGACGAAACCTGGGAAAATATTCCAAAATATTTGACTTCTTACAAGGAAGGAAAAGATAACGAAATTCCAATAGTAACAGGTTTTATCGCAAAAGATAAAAAAGGCATCATCACAACTTTGGGTAGAGGTGGTTCTGACCTTACCGCAACAATGATTGGTGCTGCAATGAATGCTGAAGAAGTTCAGACCTGGAAAGATGTAGACGGCATTCTTACTACAGACCCTAGAGTAGTAAAAGAAGCTAAACCTGTTCCAGAGGTAACTTACGAAGAAGCTCAGGAACTTGCAATGTTCGGTTCTCAGGTTCTGCATCCGCGTTCTATGGTTCCTGTTCGTAAAAGCGGAACTCCAGTTCGTGTAAAGAATTCTTACAATATCGAAAGTAAAGGTACTATTATAGTAGAAAAACACAGCGGGAAAGTTCCTCCTGTATGTGCTATTACTTCTGTAAAGCACGTTCAGCTTATCGATATGGTTTCTAATCGTATGCTTGGTGCCTGCGGTTTCCTTGCACATATCTTTAATAATTTCCTCAAGTGGAACATTTCAATCGATGTTATTGCAACTTCTGAAGTTTCTGTTTCTTGTACAGTTAGTGGCAAAGAAAAGCTGGAAGGGCTTGTGGAAGATTTAAGCAGAGCTTGTGATGTTAGCGTTCGCAAAAATCGAGCAATCATAACAATTATCTGTGATGTTCTTCATTCAAGTGATATTCTTTCTTCTGGCTTTGAAGCCCTTTCAGAGGAAGGAATTAATGTACAGATGATTAGCCAGGGTGCAAGTAAGGTAAATATCAGTTTTATCGTAAATGATGACGAAGCGGATAAGGCTATTACAATTTTACACAAGGCTTACTTTGATTAATATTTAGCTATAGAGTCGGGGTTTTACAGGAAGAAAGTTCCGGTTTTATTATTTTTGACTTCCTTTGGGATTTTATAAATGAAAATTGCGTTAGTTGGATATGGTAAAATGGGGCACATGATTGAAGAATGTGCTAAATCTTGTGGTCACGAAGTTGTTGCAACAGTGGATGTAGTTTCTAATGATGCCAGCGTAAAAATTGCTTCTGGTGATTATGAAGCTGTTGCAAGAGCTGTAAAATCAAGTGGAGCTGAAGGGGTAATTGAATTCAGTCATCCTACTGCTGTCATGGGAAACATAAAGGCTCTTCTTCCTCTTGGTCTTCCAATTGTTGTTGGAACTACCGGTTGGAATGATAAACAGGAAGAAGTAAATAAATTGGCTTCTGAATGCGGCGGAATTATAATGACAAGCTCTAATTTTTCTATCGGTGTAAATATGCTTTACAAGATTGTCGCCGAAGCTGTAAAAATCATGGAAGCCTATCCTGAATATGATATTGCAACCTGGGAAGCTCATCACAATCAGAAAGCCGATAGTCCAAGTGGAACAGCAATTACTCTTGCAGAAACAATTCTTGCAAACACAAAGAAGAAGGATGAAATTGTAACAGACGCCTTCCATGAAAGACCAAAAGCAAATCAGCTTCATGTATCTTCAACCCGCTGTGGCTCAATTCCTGGAACGCATACAGTATTCTTTGACAGTAAGGCTGATACAATCGAAATTACACATCGTGCAAGAAGCCGTGAAGGTTTTGCAATGGGTTCAGTTCATGCACTGGAACGCCTTTCTGAAGCTGTAAAAACAGGCAGACTTACAAAAGGTAAACTTTATGGAATGAAAGATTTATTCTAAAAAGTTACCATTACAATAAAACCGGCAGTAATTGCCAGTTGAGAAATTGAAAACACTATAGTCCGGGCAAATCGAATGCTCGGACTTGCTTTTTTAAAGAAACCTTTTACGATAAAAGCTTGAGAAACTAAAAGACATGTGCTTCCTGCAGTTAAAATTGCTGAGTAAAGTTTAGGCTGCCCAAGTAAGGTTAAAATTGTTGCATAGTGGAATACCATAATAGGAAGAAGGTATACAAAAATACCTGCGATTTTTACTGGTGATTTTTTTCCGATTTCAAATAAGACGAATAAAACAAATAAGGTTGTGTAAATCACTAGCAATACTACTGTTATGTATGGATTTGGCGAAAAAAGTTTAAAAGAAGGCCAGATAAGACAAAGCCAACCTGTTGAAGAAAGAGTAAAGCTTAGCATGCTGGCAATCAAAAATCTTTTTCTTTTCGGGGCAAGTAAAAGGCAGGCAGCAAGCATTCCAAGTCCCAGAGCAATACAGGTGCATATTAGAATATTGTAGGAATCTGGAAGTCGTGGAATAAGGGCAAAAACAGCCGCAGAAATCAATGAGGCATACATTAGTGGCTTTGCGATATATTCCATAATATTGATTTTCTTGCAGTATCCTATTGTTTGAAGTACTGCACTGATTAAAAAAAGTCCTGTCGAAATTAGAAATATAATTAGAAACATAAGTTCCATTATTATAGTCTCAAAATCATTCTCTGAAAATACATTTTTATGGTCTTCAATGCTAGAAAAGATACACATATTGATTTATACTCTAGAAACAAGATTTTAAATTGAAAAAATTGTCCGAATTTTAGGGGGATATATGACAATATCTGATATGCTTGGTCAGAGCGGGCTTTTGACTGTGCTTGGTATGAGTGTTGTATTTTCCTTCATTATTATCTTGATTATGTGTATGGGCCTGCTTCATGCTGTCGTCCGTGCATTTAAACTTGATAAGAGTGAAGTGAAGACAACAAAGTCTTCTAAAGCAGCGGCTCCTGCTGCTGTTCGTCCTGCAGCTGCGGCTGTTGATCAGGGTGCGGTTATTGCTGCAATTGCCGCTGCAATCCGCGAAAAAGAATCAGTTTAATTAATTAAGAGGTTAAAAAAATGGCAAAAGTTGGAATTACTGAACTTGCAATTCGTGATGCTCACCAGAGTCTTCACGCTACTCGTATGACAACAGCAGATATGCTTCCTGCTTGTCCAATGCTTGATAAAATCGGTTATAAGTTTATTGAAGGATGGGGTGGTGCTACATACGACTCTTGTATCCGCTTTTTGAATGAAGATCCATGGGAAAGACTTAGAAAACTTCATGCAGCACTTCCAAATAATAAAATCATGATGCTTTTGCGTGGACAGAACCTTCTTGGTTACCGCCACTATGCAGATGATGTTGTAGATAAGTTTGTTGAAACAGCTGCAAAGAATGGTATCGATGTATTCCGTATTTTTGACGCTTGTAACGACCCTCGCAACTTGGAAAGAGCTACAAAGGCTGCTGTAAAATCAGGAAAGCATGTTCAGATGGCTATTTCTTATGCAGTAACACCTTTCCACACAATTGAAAAATATGCTTCTCTTGCAAAAAAATATGCCGAATTCGGTGCAAACTCAATTTGTATTAAAGATATGTCAGGTCTTTTAAAACCTTATGATGCTTATGAACTTGTAAAAGCTATCAAAGCAAAGGTTGATCTTCCTATCGAAATTCACTCACATGCTACAACAGGTCTTTCTGTTGCAACATTGCTCAAAGCTGCAGAAGCTGGTGCTGATGTTCTTGATACAGCAATTTCTTCTATGTCTATGGGTACAAGCCACTCTCCTACTGAAACTGTAGTAGAAATGCTCAAGGGTACTGATTTTGATACAGAACTTGATACAAAGGCTCTTCTTGAACTTGCAGCTTATTTCCGTGAAGTTCGTACTCATTACGCTTCACTTGAATCTAAATTCCTTGGTGCTGATACACGTATTCTTCTTTCTCAGGTACCAGGTGGTATGCTTTCTAACCTTGAAAGCCAGCTTAAACAGCAGGGTGCAGGTGATAAGATGGACGCTGTTCTTGAAGAACTTCCAAAGGTTCACAAGGATATCGGATATGTTCCTCTTGTAACACCAACATCACAGATTGTAGGTACTCAGGCTGTATTCAATGTACTCTTTGGTCGTTATGAAAGAATGACAGGTGAATTCCGTGATCTTCTTACAGGAAAATACGGTCGTCTTCCTGCAGAACCAAACAAGGATCTCGTAAAGAAGGCTCTTGAACAGAACAAGATGGATAAGGTTGTTGAATGCCGTCCAGCTGACTTGATTGAACCTGAATGGGATAAAATGGTAAAAGAAGCTAAGGAAAATGGTGGTGACGGTTCTGTTGAAGATACTTTGACATACGCTATGTTCCCTAAGGTAGCTTCTGGATTCTTTAAGACTCGTGCAAACGGACCTGTTGACGCTAAAGAAAAGTTTGGAACTCCTGCTGTTACAAGTGCAGCTCCAAAGGCTTCAAATGGTGGTTCTTATACAGTTACAGTAAACGGTACTTCTTACAATGTAACTTCAGACGGTAAGGGAAATATCAATGTAAACGGTACAGCATATAATGTAGGATTTGGTGCTGCTGGAAAGGCTCCTGCTGCCGCTGCTCCTGTTGCTGCAGCTCCTGTAGTTACTGGTGGTGCAAAAATCACTTCTCCTGTTGCAGGAACACTTCTCCGATATGCTGTTGATTCTGGTGCTTCTGTAAAGAAGGGTGACACAGTTATTATCCTTGAATCAATGAAGATGGAACTCGAAGTAAAAGCTGTTGCTGATGGTACAGTTTCATTCACTGTTCAGCCAGGAAGTCAGGTAACTTCTGGTCAGGAATTGGGTGCTATCGGTGGTACTGTTACTGCTCCTGCTGCTCCAGCTCCTGCCGCTGCACCAGCTGCTGCACCTGTAGCCGCTGCTCCTGCTGCCCCAACTGGTGGAAAACCTGTAAACGCTCCTGTTGCAGGAACACTTCTTCGCTACAATGTAGCTGATGGTGAAGCTGTACAGGCTGATACAACAATTATGTATATTGAATCAATGAAGATGGAACTCGAAATCAAAGCTGGTTCAGCTGGTAAGGTTCACTTCATCGTTCCAACTGGAACACAGGTTTCTAACGGTCAGCAGCTTGCTGAAATTCAGTAATTAGGAAGAAATATGATAACTACTAGAACAGAAAATAATAAAAAAATTGCTCTGGTAATGCTTGCTATTATGCTTTGTGCTTCAGTTATTTCTCTTGGAACACGAGCATTTGCTCAGGACAATACAGTTTCTGAACATACTGGCATGGACAGAGTAATCACTGGTACTGAAGATTGGAACGGAAAATATGATATTTCCGCTTCAAAGTTTTTCAAAAATATTGGTAAGTCTACAGGTATCTACAAAATGATTCACAAGCAGACTGCCGAAGAAATCGCTGCTGAAAAAGCTGCTGAAGAAGCTAAAGAGCTTGCTGCAAAAAAAGATCCTTTTGCCGGCAAAAAAGCTCCTGGCTGGCAGTATGTTGTTATGATTGCGATTGGTTTCTTAATCGTTTATCTTGGTGCAGCAAAAGGATTTGAACCTCTCCTTTTGATTCCAATTGGATTTGGTACAATTCTTGTTAATATCCCAGGTGCAAATATGGGTCTTGCTCCAGACGGAATGTTGAGCATCATCTATAAAGCTGGTGTAGGTAACGAATTCTTCCCAATGCTTATTTTTATGGGTATTGGTGCAATGACAGACTTTGGTCCTCTTATTGCTAATCCTAAGATGGCTATTCTTGGTGGTGCAGCTCAGCTTGGTGTATTCTTTACTCTCTTTGGTGTAGCTCTTATGAACTTGATTCCTGGAATCAACTACAATATTCTTCAGGCTGCTGCTATTTCTATTATTGGTGGTGCAGATGGTCCAACATCAATCTATGTTTCTGCTAAACTTGCTCCTGAGCTTATGGCTGTAATCGCTGTTGCGGCTTACTCTTATATGGCTCTTGTACCAATGATTCAGCCTCCAATTATGAAACTTCTTACAACACAGAAAGAAAGAGAAATCCGTATGGATCAGCTTCGTGAAGTAAGTAAAACAGAAAAGATTTTATTCCCACTTATGCTTCTTGTAATTACAATCTTGCTTTTGCCTCCTGCATGTCCTCTTATTGGTATGCTTGCATTCGGTAACTTTGTAAAACAGTGTGGTGTTGTAGAAAGACTTTCTAAGACAATGGAAAACGAACTTATGAACATAGTTTCAATTCTTCTTTCATTGGGTGTAGGAAGTCAGATGGCTCCTGAAAAGATTATCAATCCAAACTCTATCGGTATTATACTTTTGGGATTGTTAGCATTTGCCGTTGCATCTGCAGGTGGTATTCTGATGGCTAAATTTATGAACCTTTTCCTTCCAAAGGGAAAGAAGATCAATCCTCTTATTGGTTCTGCCGGAGTTTCTGCCGTTCCTATGGCAGCCCGCGTATCAAACAAAGTTGGATTGGAATATGATCCATCAAACTTCCTTTTGATGAACGCAATGGGACCAAATGTTGCCGGCGTAATCGGAACTGCTATTGCAGCCGGTGTATTTATCGCAACATTCGGACAGTAATTTAATCATAAGCTAAATAGGCCGCCTTTTTATAGGGCGGCTTTTTTTTTCGCAGTTGAAAATTCATCTCTACTGTTTTATACTATACATATGGGTGAGGAAAAAAAGATAACTAAAAAAGCTTCTTCTGAACAGAAGGAATTATTTACTGCTGAAAAATCGGTAAATCAAAAAAAAGTTGATAAAGATAATAGTGTTTCTAAAGTTAGTAAAGAAAAAAAAGAAACTGTAGCAGCAAAGACAGAAAGTAAAAAATCAATTGAAAAAGTAACTATCAGTAAGGTTTCTGCAAAAAAAAGTGAAAAAAAATCTGCCAGCGTGGCATATGATGAAAATGCCATTCTTCATCTTGAGGGGCTGGAACATATTCGCCTTAGACCGGGAATGTATATTGGTTCCTTAGGGGATGGATCAAACGAAAATGACGGAATTTATATCCTCCTGAAAGAAGGTATTGATAATTCTATTGACGAATTTTCTCAGGGTTTTGGGGACAAAATTGATGTTGAAATTAAAGACGGTAGAGTAAAAATTCGTGATTACGGACGAGGAATTCCTCTGGGAAAACTTGAACAGTGTGTAAGCGATGTAAATACTGGTGCTAAGTACAACAATAATGTATTTAAACAGGCTATCGGTATGAATGGTGTTGGTATTAAGGCTACTAATGCTCTTTCTTCATATTTTAGAGCTGCTAGTGTTCGCGATGGCAAGATGGCTGTTGTTGAATACGAAAGAGGGGTTAAAAAATCTTCTCACACTGGAAATACAAAGCCTGGCGTAAAAAATGGGACTTATCTTGAATTTGTACCAGATACCCAGATGTTTGGAAAATATAAGTTCAATATGGACATGGTAGAAAAACGTCTGTGGAATTATGCATATTTAAATCCAGGATTAAAAATCAATTGTAACGGAAATATTTTTGTAAGTGAAAATGGTCTTGAAGATCTTTTGATTCACGAAATGGAAGGGGTTAGTAATCCAGTTTACAAGCTCTTTAATTACAAAGGTGAAAATCTTGAATTTGTATTAACTCATACTGCCAGTCTTGATAAGTTTGTATATTCATTTGTTAACGGGCAGTCTACAGAAGATGGTGGTACTCATGTTACAGCCTTCCTTGATGGTTTTACTAAAGGTGTAAATTCTTTCTTTAAAAAAGATTATGACGAAAAAGATGTTACCTGTGGTCTTTTGGTTGGCTTAAAGATTGGTCTGGATAATCCAATGTTTACAAGTCAGACAAAAAATAAACTTGGAAATGTAGAAATCAGGGCTCCTATAATTCAGGAAACACAGGCAGCGGTTGATGACTGGCTTAGACATAATCCTGATGTTGCTGGTGCTCTTGAAGAAAAAATCATCCGAAATATGAAAGCCCGTGATGAAATCAATAATGTAACTGCTAAGCAGGTTAGGGAAGCCGCAAAAACAGTTTCTTTGCGCATTCCAAAACTCAAGGATTGCCGTTACCACTTACAGGACGGCGCAAAGGGTGCAAACTCAATGATTTTCATTACTGAGGGTGATTCTGCGACTGGATCTATGGTAGGTTCACGAGATGTGTCTTATCAGGCAATTTTTAGTTTGCGTGGAAAACCTGAAAATATGTACGGGCGTAAAAAAACTGCCCTCTACGAAAATGAAGAACTTAAAAATTTGACATTCAGCTTGGGTATTCAAAATGATGTTGAAGGCCTTCGTTACAATAAGATTGTAATCGCTACCGATGCCGATAACGACGGTTTTCATATTCGCAATTTAGTTATGACCTATTTGCTTTTATATTTTGAAGAACTTGTGCTTACCGGTCATGTGTTTATTTTGGAAACACCACTTTTTAGGGTTAGGAATAAAACAAAGACAATTTATTGTTATTCAGAAGACAGTCGTGACAAGGCTCAGAAGGAACTTGGAAAAGGTTGTGAAACTACCCGATTCAAAGGTCTTGGAGAAATCAGTCCGAATGAATTTGGCCAGTTTATTCATGAAAGAAAAGAAGGTGATTCTGAAGATGTAGGAATCCATTTGACTCCTGTAAATATTCAGACTTTGAAAAATGTTCCTAATGTATTGGAATTTTATATGGGAAAAAATACACCTCAGAGAAGAGATTTTATTGTTCATCACCTTTCTGAAGAAATTGATGCTTAGAAAAAAAAGAGCTGTTCATTGTGAACAGCTCTTTAAATTTTATTGTTCTCCAGAAAATGCTTTTTTCATCAGAATTGGAACAATCATTGAAGAAACTATAATCAATAGAATTACAGGTGCAAAGTACTGACTTTCTACGATTCCAACCGAAAGTCCTTTTTGAGCTACGATAAGGGCAACTTCACCTCTTACCATCATTCCAAGTCCAATTTTATAAGAATCTTTCCAGGAATATCCCATCAGTCTTGAAACACCGCCGCAACCAATGATTTTGGAAAGACAGCCTACAATTACAAATGCAATACTGAACCATAAAAGTGACATATTCATTCCTGAAAGGTCAGTTTTCAATCCAATACTTGCGAAGAAAATCGGACTAAAAATCATGTAGGAATTGATGTCGATTTTTTGTTCCATGTATGGAGCATCAGTAAGCGAGCAGAATACAACTCCTGCAATATAGGCTCCTGTAATATCTGCAATTCCAAAAAATTTTTCTGCAGCGTAGGCGAAGATAAGGGCGATTCCTAAGCCGTAGATTGGAATTCTTCTGGAATGGGGATGTCGTCTGTCATACCATTTGAAAACTCTGAAAATTATATAACCGGTTATAATTGCAGCTATAAAGAATAAAACAGTTTTGATAAGAATTTCTGCAATTCCACCTTTTCCGCTGCTGATACCTAAAACTATAGTTAAAGCTATGATTCCAAAAACATCATCTATAATGGCTGCACTAACTATTGTCTGTCCTAAGTCGCTTTTTAATTTACCTAGCTCTTTTAAAGCTGCAACGGAAATGCTGACTGAAGTTGCAGTCAAAATTGTTCCTATAAACATAGCTTTGTAGAACTTTGGAGTCCCCCAGGCGTCAAAACCCCAGAAACATAGAGACATAATGGTTCCCATAATAAGAGGAACTAAAACTCCACATAAAGCTATTATAGTTGCTTTAGGCCCAGACTTCATAAGGGATTTCAAATTGGTTCCAAGACCTGCACTAAACATAATAAGAATAACACCTATTTCGGCAAGGTATGAAATAAATCTTTCGCTTTCACCTAAAAGTGTTCCATCTGGATTTGATCCGAAATTTTTAAATAGGGGAAGAAAGCGTAATAAAAGTCCCGCGATAATCATTCCTGCTACCTGAGGGAAACCTATTTTTTTAGACAAAGTACCAATGTATTTTGCCGCCATGACTATAATACCGACAGATACCAGAATTTGAAGAACTATGTCAGTACTAGTAATTTGTTCCATGTAAAAACCTCCACTTTTAAATTATAGTGAATTTTTTAATTACAAGGAACATGTATAAAAAATTATGTGGAAAATGCTTCCTCTTTATTTTATAATACCAATATGGAAACTTCAGCAGAAAAAAATTCGTTTGATGATCTTGTGGCAGGAATTAGTTCTGAAGAACGAAAATTTCTACTTGCAAAAATAAATCAAAATAGAGAAAAAGAATTACCAATACTACAGCCGACTCGTGAAGATGCAGATGATTTTACTCTGGAGGTAAAACTTAGAAATGAGTCTCTGCTATACCGTTTTTTCTTATGGATTCGTACTTTTATTACAAAAAAGCCAAAAATCGAACTCTACAATATGGACTTGATTGATAATCTTGCCAGAAAAATTAATAAAAATCACCCGGGACTTCTCGACGTGGGGAATGGACTTTTACATTCTCTCTTTTTTGAAAAACTTAAGGAATTAAAAAATACTGCTGATTTCTTTAAACCCTACATTACTATAATGGACGATGATCCTGGAAAATTTTATGTATTTTTAGGAGCTTTTATTGCTCCCGGCATAACTGAAAATATTAACAAGGAAGCAGATCCCTATCAGATTCCATTTGAAAGGGAAGCTACAACTGAGTTAAGGGCATCTTTATTAAAGAGAATGGATAACATTTTAAAAGACATTAACCCTAGAGAAAAAGCTGAACTTTACAATGCGGTAAGAGCCTTGTCCTGGTTAAAATCTTTTACAAATCTACCATATACTCATTTTGTTTCTCAGTTTACGGCAATTGTTTCTGAAAGTTATACGGCTCCTTATTCTAATGCTCAGGTGGATTTCCCGGCTTTTGCGGGAGTTCTTTGTAATGCCAGGTCGATTCCCAATGAAGCTTTGGAAGCTCTTTTTCTTTTCCCTCAGCGAAAGGGTGGAGCTGCTGTTGAACTTGCCGGAGAAACTGAAAATTCCTTGCGGGAATTCCTTTCTAAATCGGCATCCAATATTTCTATGATTCAAATGTTTATTTCAACCGTTCCTATGGCTGCTTTGGGTAAAGTTGTTTTTTCCGATTATGACTGGATGCCTGCTGATTCTGCCGGTGGTGAAGACTGGTTTGTAAAGTTCAAGGAAGAATGGAAATGTGTTTTCGATTCTAGATGGGCTGCATGGTTACGAGATAGGAAGAAGGCTCAGCTTGCTAGTGTCTTAAAAGAAAAATTTAATCTTGAATCTTTTCCTGAATTGCAGGAACGCCCTTGGACTAGACTTTGGGGAGGAATCCCTTTTCACTGTGAGATGACCGCAGGTTTTTTAGTCTGGTTTGCAGAATCAAAGTTCGCAGATATGATGCAGATTTTGAATGTGCTCGTTTTGGAAGGTGTTTTTGTAAATAACGAAAACAGGTCTGAACTTTCCGAAGCTTTAAATCTTTTTAATGATACTAATATGGATCTTTTAAATTTTGCTGCTTCATTAAAGCCTAATGGTTCAATTGGTCAAGTTATTCAGAAACAGATTGATGAACACGTAAGGACTTTAAAAGGCCAGACTCTTATCGATTCTGTAATTAACAATGCAGAAGCCTCTATACGAACATGGGAAGCTAAATTTTGTGATTCAGTAAGAACTATGGAAAGGGTTTTTCATGGAATTTTGGATGATGAAAAGGTTAAAGGCTACGATTCTTTGCAGAACCTGATGACACTAAAGGGACGGGGAAATAGAGAATATCGCGATAATTTGGCAAAGGCAAGAGAAGAATTAACCCAGTGTAGACAAATACTGGCAGAAATAGAACCTCTGGATATGCTAAAACGGTAAATGAGTTTGAAATGACTGAAATTTCTTTTGAAAAAAATTATAAAGGTGAAAAATACAGAACTTTTCCTTTTTACAGAGATGGAAAGCCTTTAACTGGCGCACAGTGGGGGCTTACTCTTCTTGCTGCTGGTTCTATGCGATTCAGGTGGAATGAAGAAAATGAAAACCGCAATAAAATGCTGGCCTCTATTTGCAGTGACTTTGGAGGAAAAGTGATAAGTCAGGTTCAGTTAGATCACACTAAGCTTGTTTATAGTGTAGATTCTTCTCTTGATACCGAAAACAAAATTGGAGACGGTATTATTACAAAAAATGCAGAGCTTTTACCCCTTGTTACCGTAGCAGACTGTCTTCCTGTTTATCTGTACGAAGCTGAAAGTGGATTTTTTGGGACTATTCATTCTGGTTGGAAGGGAACTGGAATAGCAGCAAATGCAATTAAACTTGCCGCAGAAAAATATGGAGCAAAGGCAGAAAATATTTCAGTTGCAATCGGGCCACACATTCAGGACTGCTGTTACATTGTTAACAAGGAAAGAGCTGATTATTTTGCTTCAAACTTTTCTCCAGACTGTGTTAGACCAGTGACTTCTGCAGAAGATTTTTCGCAGGTAGCAAAAAATTGGAATTGTGGGCCAGGGGAACTTTTTCATTTAAGTTTGCTAAAGGCTAATCTTGCACTTTTAAAAAGTTGTAATATTCGCGACGAAAATATTGTTATTTCTAGAGATTGTACCTGCCATACAGAAATATTTGGTTCAAATAGAAGGGAAAGTTCTTTAGGAAAAGCTTTTACAGTTCAGGCTGCATTTACTGTAAAAACTTTGTAATTTTATTTTTCAATAACTATCTTTTTAAGAAAAATGACTTATAATAATATAGGTCATGTTTAGAATCAAAGGCTTTGTTATATTTGTACTAATTACTCTTTTAATGTTTTCATCGTGTAAGAAAGAAAGTGTTTGTCTTACTGTTTGGGTTGATGAAGGCAATGTAGAACTTTCAAAATCAAGATTAGAAAAATTTGCTGAATTGAATAAAAAATATGCTTCTTTTAATTTCAACATAATTGAGCAGTCTTCGGCTAAATGTAGAAATGTTCTTCTTTCTGGCAGTATAAAAGAACCTGATATCTTTGTATTTGTGGATAATCAGTTTAATGAACTTATGGATAATGATTATCTAAAAGAAGTTACTTACAACAAGGACTATGTTATTACATCGTGTGGTGGACTTGAAACAGGAATAATAAAGGCTTCCATGCACGAAGATAAACTTTACGCATATCCTGTATTAAACAGTAATGGTTATTTTTTGTATTACAACAAGGCATATTTGAACGAAAACGATGTAAAGTCTTTTGAAAAAATGGCTGATAAGGCTCTTTCTGCTGGAAAATATGTAACAATGGATTTACAAAATGGTTGGTATCTTTATTCCTTTTTTAAGGCTGCTGGTTTGGATATTGAAATGAATACAGATGGAATCAGTAACACTTGCAACTGGAATTGTACTAAATCGGAAATTAAAGGAATTGATGTAGCAAAAGCTATACATACGCTTGCTCATTTACCAGGTTTTAAGAGTGCCTCAGATTCTTCTTTTATTAAGCTTATGGAAAATGATGAAATCGTAGCTGGAGTAAATGGGGCATGGAATTCAATTAGAGTTCAGGAACTTTGGGGCGATAATTATGCTGCCTGTAAACTTCCAACATTGAATATTGCCGGCAGGGATTTACAGCTGCACAGTTATGCCGGATATAAAATGCTGGGAATTTCTCCTAGGACATCTTTCCCGGAATGGGCCGAAAAAGTTGCGGACTGGCTGACTAATGACGAAAGTCAATTCATGATTTTTGAAAATACCGGCGAGTGTCCTGCGAATCTTAGAGTAGCTCATTCAGAAGCGGTAAAATCCTCGCCAGCTCTTTCTGCACTAATGGAACAGTCAAAATATAGCCATCGTCAGAATGTTTACAAATCTGTCTGGAAACCGGCAAAACTTTTTGGACACACTTTGACAGAATCAAAATTAGAGGATATAGATTTGCAAGATGAATTGGACGACTTAGTTGAAGAAATTTCTGGTAAAAGTGAATAATAATCGGAGTGTTGATGTTTAGATTAAGAAGTGAAAATTCTTTAAGGCTTTTTAAAATATGTCTCAGTTTCTTTTGTATTGAACTCTTTGGTTTAGCACTAATCTGTTTGTGTCTGACAAGAACTATTAATACATATAAAGCCTCTATTGCACCTGGAGCTATAAATTTAGAATTAATTCAGAATGTCCTTAAGAATTTAGCCGAAGAACAATCTGTAACTGCTCTTTATGTTCTTACATCTGATGTGGATTTACTTCCTAATTACAAGCAGAAAGAATTCTTAATCCATAATAAAATTCTTATTGATTTGAAGGAAATTGAAAGCAATCTGGGATACAGTGAAGAGTTAAAGCAGGTATTCCATGACGCAGATAGTCTTTGTCATCATATTTTTTCACAAATTGATATAGCAATGGATTTGCGAACTAATAATTCAAAAGAACTTGCCGAGCGCTATATTTCAAAAGATATGATGAATTCTTTTTCTGAGGCAAAAGCTAATTTTTCAAAACTTATGTCCTTTATCGCAAGAGATTTGGATTCCGCTCAGGAAGATATGAAAGGATTTGTTAATATTACAAGACTAGTCGTTGAATTAGTAATTGTTGTTTTAATCATAACTTTTGTTTGTCTTACAATTGTTTGCATCAGCCTTACTGAAAAACTGGAAGAAAATCGTGATAATTTGGAAAAAGAAGTTAATAAAAAGACTTCTGAAATTGTTGCTAAAAATCGTCACCTGCAGTATGTACAGGAACAGACTATTCTTGGTATGTCTACAATAATTGAAAGCCGTGATACTGAAACAGGAGAACATGTTAGAAGAACCAGTTTGTATGTAGAACTTTTGGCAAAGGCCGCTCGTTCTTATGGATATTTTCCAGAAATTCTTACCGAGCATTATATTGATATTTTAAAAAAAGTTGCACCGATGCATGATATTGGAAAAATTGCTGTATCAGATATTATTTTGCAGAAACCAGGCAAATTGACTGCAGAAGAATTTGAAAAAATGAAAATTCACACTATTTTTGGTGAAAAAATTATTAAGGAAGTCCTGGGTAAAATTGAATCCGATGAATATGTAAAAATGGCAATTGATGTAGCAAAAGGGCATCATGAACGCTGGGATGGAAGTGGTTATCCTAATAATTTAAAAGGAGAAGCGATACCCTTGTGTGCTAGAATCATGGCTGTAGCAGATGTCTTTGATGCTTTGGTTTCACCGCGTTGTTACAAAAAGGCTTTTTCTCCAGAGAGGGCATTTGAAATTATAAAGGAATCTTCAGGAAGTCATTTTGATCCTATTCTGGCAGACTTGTTTATAAAAGAGAAGGAAGAAGTTCTAAAGATTATGAACTGCTGTTAATAAAAAAAACTGCGAAAAAGGATAAAACTTTTTCGCAGTTTTTTATTTGTCAATTTAATCAAATTTATTTAATTAAGAGACTTGCATATTCTGCAAGAGAAGCTTCCATCTGATTTGAAAGAACTGCTTTTGCAAGTTTTTTACCCAGCTGAACACCTTCCTGATCGAAAGAGTTGATGTTCCATACAAAGCCCTGGAACATTACTTTGTTTTCGAAGTGAGCCAAAAGAGCTCCCAGTGTTTTTGGTGTAAGTGCTTTACCGTAAATCAAAGAAGAAGGTCTGTTACCTGCAAATGATTTGTTTGGATCTGCATCAGTTTTTCCACAAGCGAAAGCAACAATCTGAGCTACAACATTAGCGCAGAGTTTTTTCTGGCTGGTAGAATCTTCAATTACAACATCTTTTCCAGTCTGATTTTCGCTGAATGCGATGAACTGAAGAGGAACGATACTTGTTCCCTGGTGAAGAAGCTGGTAGAAAGAATGCTGACCATTTGTTCCTGGTTCTCCGAAAATTACAGGACCAGTTACATAGTTGATTGCTTTTCCATCGCGGTTTACAGATTTACCGTTAGATTCCATATCAAGCTGCTGAAGGTGAGCAGGGAAACGAGAAAGAGCCTGACTGTATGGAAGAATAGCTGTTGATGGATAATCCTGAACATTTCTTTCGTAAACTCCGATGAGTGCGTCCAGAAGAGCTGGGTTTTTTGTGATGTCTTTATTTAAAGCTGTTTTGTCTTCTGCAGCAGCTCCGTCAAGGAAGTCTGCGAAAACTTTTGGACCAAATGCAAGTGAAAGTACTGCTCCACCAACGCCAGAACATGATGAGTAACGACCACCGATGTAGTCGTCCATGTAGAAAGCTTCCATGTAGTCAGGGTTGTGAGCAAGTGGACTTGTTTCAGATGTTACAGCAATCATATGTTTAGAAACTTCAAGACCAGCCTTTTTAAGTCCATCTTTAACGAATGATTCGTTTGTCAAAGTTTCAAGAGTTGTTCCTGATTTAGAAACAAGGATAAAGATTGTATGAGCAAGATCAATTGAAGCAAGAACTGCAGATGCGTCATCTGGGTCTACATTTGAAATGAAGTGAGCTTCCATTTTGAATGTATTGTTCTTTTTTGCCCAGTTTTCAAGAGCAAGGTACATTGCGCGAGGACCTAAGTCTGAACCGCCGATACCAATCTGGCATACTGATGTAAATTTTTCACCCTTTTCGTTTACAATTTTTCCCGAGTGAACCTTGTCAGCAAATTCAGCAATGCGTTTCTGTTCTTTAATGTAGAATTCTCTTTTGTTTACACCGTCCGCCATTACATCTTTTCCAAGCTGTCCGCGAGTGAGCTGGTGAAGTACCATTCTTTTTTCACCAGTGTTTACAACTTCACCGTTGTAAAGAGCTTCAAATTTTTCAAGAAGCTGTGATTCATCAGAAAGTTCCTGCAAAGTTTTAAGAATCTGCTCATTTACCTGTTTTGCAGCGTAATTGTAAGTAAGTCCTTCTGCCATTGGAACAGAATATTCTTTGATTCTTTTTACTGCGTTAGCAGACGAAAGTTCGTCTTTAACAGAAACCATTCCCTTAAGGGACTGCAACTTCTTCCATGAAGAAAGAGTGTCAGCGTTTGACCATGTAGCCATTTGAAGCCTCGTAAAATTAAAATTGATTCGCTTTAAAAGCGGTATTGTTTAGAATAATAATGAATTCGCTTATTTTTTACAATCAGCGGTTTTTTTCTGCAAGGTTCACAAGCCATCTTTCTTTTTTGAGCCATATTTGTCCAATCAGTGCTTTTGGGAAATCACTTAATTTTACGATTGCGTACATTGTAACCGGTCCCCATTTTGTTAAGAAGGTTGTGGCTATCATCCCTAAAATGAATAGAATATTTGCAACGGTGTCGCAAACTGCCCCCATTTTGGTGTCTCCGCCGGTTCTAGAAATAGAATAAAGAGCATTAATGTATGCCCACAAAGGCAGGTAAATAGCTGCTACAATTATCAGGTTTCGGGCAATAACTCTGGCTTCTGGGGTAAGATTTTTAAATACAAAGGGAATAAGACCTATAGTTGAAAATCCAATAAGTGTAAAAATACTTCCAAAAATTATAGAGCCAGACAAAACCCAGTTTTTTTGCCTTCTTGCTTCTTCTAGATGACCGGCTCCAAGTTCCTGTCCTATTATTACGCTTGTACTGTTTACAATACCTGAAAAACAGATGAAAAAGAGGTTTGCAATTGCAAATCCGGCTGCCATTCCAGAAACGACCTCTGCTCCACCTCTAGTATTGAAAAGGGCATTTGATAAAGTTTCTGAAAAGGCCCAGAAAAGTTCTGAATATAGAATAACAAGAGATTTTCGTGAAATAGTAAGAAAAAGTTTTATTCTTATTGCAAAAATTTTCAGTGGATTGAAAATAAAATCCGGCTTTTTTATTGCAAGATATATAATGAAAATCAAAAGTTGTGACATTTGGGCTATTACGGTTGCGTATCCAGCACCTTTTACTTCCAGTCGTGGAAAACCTAAATTTCCATATATCAGGAGCCAGTTGAAAAGAGTATTTATTAGAGTTGCTGCAACAGAAATAACAAGTGGAGCTCTAACTTTTTCTATTTCTCTAAGGGATGAGGCGCATGCTTGTGCCAAAACCATAAAAATCCATGAAAATGAAACCGCACGGCTGTAAAGCTGAGCTTGGATAAGTATCTTGTCTGCATCCTTGTTTATTGTAACCATAAGGTTAAAGAGCTGTCTTGGTGCAAACCAGCACAAAAGTGAATAGGCAATACCGAAAAAGCCGAGAAAGAGCAATTTGAAGCGGAAGGTCTGCTGCATGTTTTCTTTATCATCAGCTCCTTTGAACTGACTCATAAAGATTCCACCTGCCATACATACAGTATTCGTGAAAATGAGGAAAATAAAATTTATGGAACCGGCTATGTTTACTCCACTCATTTTTATGTCTCCTAGACCGGCAACCATAAAGTTGTCAACAAGAGAAACTAGGGTTTGTACTAAAAGCTGAGCCATTACAGGAATTGCTATTGCAAGAGCTCTTTTATAAAAAGAAGCTGTTCCAAAATATTTATTGTTCATAGAAAGTAGTATGTCAGACTGTACTACTAGTGTCAAGGATTTTCATTTATATACACATTTTTTGTTTAAATATATAATATAAAAAAATTGCTGAATTTTGGGGGAACGTAATGTTCGCAAAAATCAATTCTATTTTAGAAGCCATTGATGGTTTTGTCTGGGGCTTACCATTAATCATTTTGATTCTGGTAACTGGTATCTTTTTAACAATCAGATTAAAGGGTGTGCAGTTTAAGCAGCTGAAGTTCGCTCTTAAATCGATTTTCAGTAAAAACACTGATGGCGGAGACGGTGAACTTTCTAGTTTTAAGGCTCTTTGTACTGCTCTTTCTGCAACCGTAGGAACTGGAAATATTGTAGGTGTTGCGACAGCCATTGCATTGGGCGGTCCAGGAGCTCTTTTCTGGATGTGGCTTGCTGCTTTATTGGGTATGGCTACAAAATATGCTGAATGTCTTCTTGCCATTCATTACCGTGAAGAAAAAGCTGATGGTCATATCTTGGGCGGACCTTTCTATACATGTGAAAAAGGTGTAGGGGCTAAGTTTCCTGTATTCGGTAAATTACTTGCAGTGCTTTTTGCAATTTTTGGAACAATGGTAGGGCTTTTTGGAATTGGTACATTCAGTCAGGTGAACTCTATTACAAATGGTATTCAGACTTTCGCAAAGACAGCCTGTGGAGAACTTCAGCTTGTTAATATTCCTCTTTTAGGTAGTTATTCAGTAGTTGTAGTTGTTTCTTCTATTATACTCGCAGTATTCGTAGCATTGGTTATAATTGGTGGATTAAAGCGTATTTCTACTGTTGCAGGTGTTATCGTTCCTGTTATGGCTGTAATCTACGTTGTTTTTGCTGTGTTTGCTTTAGCATGTAACGTTTCACATATTCTTGATGCAATTGAAGCAGTATTCCAGGGAGCTTTTGGATTTAAGGCTGCTACCGGTGGTGCTGTAGGTGCTATGATTGTTGCAATGCAGAAAGGTATTGCTCGTGGTATTTTTAGTAACGAAGCTGGATTAGGTTCTGCTCCAATTGCCGCTTCCGCTGCAAAAGTTGATCATGCTGTTCAGCAGGGTATAATTTCAATGACTGGAACTTTCTTTGATACAATTGTTATTTGTTCTATGACTGGTCTTTCTATTGTAATTGGACTTTTGATAAAGCCGGAGATTGCAAATCTTACTGGTTTTGAACTTACTAACTCTGCTTTCCAGGTTTTGCTACCTAGAGTTCCTCCTGTTGTAATATCATTTGTATTGATGATTTCTCTAGTTCTCTTTGCTTTTACTACAATCTTGGGATGGGATTATTACTCAGAAAGATGTATTGAATATCTTTCAAATGGAAATATGACTCCTGTAAAAATTTACCGTTGGCTCTACATTGTAGCCGTATTTGCAGGTCCTTATATGACAGTATCTGCTGTTTGGACAATAGCCGATATCGTAAACGGACTTATGGCTATTCCAAATATTATTTCACTTTTGATTTTGAATGGAGTAATAGTAAAACTTACAAAAGACTTCTTTAGTGGAAAACGAATTTATACAATCGGTTATGATTTTAATAATGATAAGGTTTTAGCTGACTAAGAATTAGTAATAAAAAAAGGTGACTTTGAAACTACCAGCTTCAAAATCACCTTTGAATTAAGGTCTGAACAAAAGTTCGGGCCTTTTTTTATACAACGAATTTATCGATTTCGTCGCCAATTTCTTTAATAGAATCTGTTACTTTGTTAGAAATAGTTGCCAGAGCGGCTCCTGTTTCATTCATTTTTAATGCACCCGCTGACATTTCGTTCATGCTGTCTGTCATAATTGCAGAAGATTCTTTCAGGAGTTCAACTTCTTTAAGAATCTGCTTGTTTCCTTCAAGCATTTCCTGAGAAGCTGCTTTTACTTCTGCTGTAGAGTTATTCATAGATTGAAGTGCATCTATAATCTGTTTTGAACCAATCTGCTGTTCTTCCATTGCAGCTTTAATTTGCTGGATTATATTGCTTGTGTCGTCGATACTTGTTGAAACTGACCCGAAGGCTGCTGTTGTATCTCCTGCTGCAATAACGACAGAAGCAATTGTTTCCTGAATTTTCTTAAGCTCTTCGCCAATAGTTCTAGACTGGGACGAAGAGGTTTCTGAAAGTTTACGAATTTCGTCGGCTACAACGCTAAAACCTTTTCCCGCTTCACCTGCATGAGCTGCTTCGATTGCGGCATTCATAGCAAGCAGGTTTGTCTGTTCTGCTATGTTTGCAATTGCCGTGTTAGCATCTTGGAGCATGTTTGACTCATCTTCAATCTGTTTAATTTTTTCATTAGCATTCGAAAGTGTATTGATACCAGTGTTTGTGTTTGATTCAAGCAGATTGAAAGAAGATACCATTTTATCAACTGCACTGTTTACGGAATTGATGTTTCCAATCATTTCTTCTACGGCAGAAGATGCCTGAGTAATTCCTGAAGCTTGTGATTCAATCATGTGTTCAAGACTTTCAATGTTGCTTGCAATCTCATTTACAGCTCCGGCTGTTTCTGTAACGCTGTTTGCCTGAGAACTAATCTGAGTATTTACACTTTCGATGTTAGCTGAAATTTGAGTTATACAAGCTGAGGCATCCTGGGTTGCAGCTTCAAGGTTTTCATCTTCAAGAGAAAGTCCTTCTTTTGTTCCCTTGATGTTTGTCATTATTTCCTGAAGTCTGTCTACAAATTTGTTAAAGCCTTTTACTACGTCTCCAATTTCATCTTTAGCTTTGTGGTCAATTCGTTTGGTAAGGTCAGCTTCTCCAGATGCAATTTCTTCGATAGCAGCCTTAAGTTTTGAAAGAGAGCTTAAACCAAGGTGTACTGTAGCACCGATAGCTATTACTGAAACAAGAAGAATTACTACTGAAAGAATTGAAATAAAAATCTTCATTTGATCGATGTGTCCATAGAAGTCATCATAATCACAGAGTCCCAGTACCGCCCAATTGATTCCTGGAACAGGTCTGAAGGCTACAATTCGTCTTACTCCTGTTGCTTCTTCAATAAAGGAATCGTTTCCAGTTTCTCCTGCTAACATTCTATTCAAGACAGCTTCATTAGAAGGATTTGTGTAAGAACTGAGGTTATTTTCGTTTTGAACATCTTCTATTTGCTGGGATGCTACAATCTTACCAGATTCTCTATCGATTACCATAACCATTGAATCAGATTTACCGAAAGTGAGCTGGGCAATTTTTTCAGAAAGGCTTTCACCTAAAACATTAGCTGTAAGACATCCGATAATTTTATTTCCATCATAAACAGGAACTGCATAAATCTGAAATAAAATATTTGTAACAGGATTTATTGCAGGATTCATGATTGTGTTCTTTCCTATTTTTGCATTATCGATATAAACTCTCTGAAGCTGGATTTTTCTTCCATCTGCTGTATAAGAGTTACCGGCTAAATCGTAAAACCCGATATTTTCATATTCTTTGTTTACGCCAGCATATTTAGAAAGCATTGCGCATTTTTCTCTTAGGGAAATATTAGAATCGGTAAGGAATTCTGATCTGGCCAGAGTTTCAAGCATTCTTATTTGTTTTTCTGTTTCACCTTTGATTTTTCCAGCTGCAGAATCTGAAACAGCATCTAATAGTGCTTCTACAGATTCTTGATTTGCAGACAAAGAGAGATTGAGGGATATAAATGTAAGAAAAACATTTGATAGTATTATAATACCTATTGAAATCGCTAAAATACGAAATTCAAGACTGTGAAAAAATTTCATAGAACCTCCGAAGTCTTTACAATGACATAAATTATACTACGGTATTTTTAAAAGGAAAGAAAAAAATTACATTTGACACTGATTCTGACTGAATATAGTATGGGAAAAATGACTTTTAAAAAAATTAAAATTATTATTTTTTTGCTTTTTATCACGCTTTTTTCGTCCTGCCACCGGGCTAAGCCTATAGAAGAACATCCTTATTTGATTTGGGAAAAATACACTTACAGGGATTATAATGGTTTCCTCTATCTTTACCATGATGAAAAAAAAGAAGAACTTACCGCCTTGCTGTGTGCTGACATTTCTGGAATCAAAGGTCGCCTTAGACTTTCTCATGAATGCAGAGGGGAAGAATTTTCTGCACTCAATCAAAAACTATGTGGTTTGGGCGCTTCTTTTTTAGGAAGAGTAGAAAGTCCTGACTTCTCCGAATATCCGGATTTATCAATGTATTTAACATTTGTGATTTCAAGGGATGAATTAAGTCAAATATGGAAGAATTTAGGTCTGGAATAAGATTATTTTCTCAATTGTAACAAGTGTTCAAATTCATTATAATTTTTGGCTATGAAAGCAATTGAACTTGAAAAGGCATATTCCCCTAAAGATTTTGAAGACAGAATTTATAATCAGTGGGACGAGGGTGGCTACTTTAAGCCAGCAAGTGATGAATCATCTCCGATTCATGCAGAATACGTTAAAAAATGCAGTTGTAAAGATTGCAGTGGTAAATCAGGAAAATATACAGTCGTGATTCCTCCGCCAAATGTTACCGGCGTTCTTCACATGGGTCACGGATTGAATAATACTTTACAGGATGTAGTTGTTCGATATCACCGTATGAAGGGTGATAATACTCTTTGGCTTACAGGTACAGACCACGCCGGTATTGCAACTCAGAATGTTGTTGAACGACAGCTCAAAAAAGAAGGCAAGACTCGCAATGACCTTGGCCGTGAAAAGTTTATTGAAAGAACTTGGGAAGTTAAGAAGGCTCATCACGACATCATCGTGAAACAGCAGAGAAAACTTGGTAATTCAACAGACTGGGATCGTGAAAGATTTACTTATGATGAAGGTCTTTCAAAAGCCGTTCGAGATGTTTTTGTAACATTATATGAACGCGGTCTTATGTATAAGGGCCAGCGTCTTGTAAACTGGTGTCCTCGTTGTGGAACAGCATTGGCAGATGATGAAGTTGACCACGAAGATACACAGGGGGCAATGTACCACCTTTACTATGAATACGCTGATGGAAGTGGAAAAATTGAGGTTGCTACAACTCGTCCTGAAACTTTCTTTGGTGATACTGCTGTTGCTGTAAACCCTAACGATGACCGCTACAAGTCTATTGTTGGAAAAAAACTAAAACTTCCTATCACAGGAAAAGAAATCCCTATTATTGCAGATGATTATGTTGATATGGCCTTTGGAACAGGTATGGTAAAGATTACGCCTGCTCACGACCCTAACGACTGGGAAGTTGGTAAACGCCATAATCTTGAAGTAATAAATCTTTTGACTCCAGACGGACGCTTAAACGAAAATGTTCCTGAAAAATATCAGGGATTAAAACCTGAAGCTGCCCGCAAACTCGTCATAGAAGATTTGACAGAGGCTGGCCTTTTTAAGGGTGAAGAAAAAATGGTTCACTCTGTAGGACACTGTTATCGTTGTAAGACTGTTGTTGAACCTTATCTTTCTGCTCAGTGGTTCGTAAAAATGAAGCCAATGGCAGAAAAAGCTCTTGCTGCATGGAAGAATGGAGAAATTCAGTTCTTTCCTCAGAAATGGGAAAACACATATCGCAACTGGCTTGAAAATATTCGCGACTGGTGTGTAAGCCGTCAGATTTGGTGGGGTCACCGTATTCCTGCCTGGTACTGTGAAGATTGTGGAGAAACAATTGTAAGTCGTGAAGACCCAAGCTGCTGTCCAAAGTGTGGTTCAAAGAAACTTAAACAGGATGAAGATGTACTTGATACATGGTTCTCTTCATGGTTGTGGCCTTTTAGTACCTTAGGCTGGCCTGAAAAGACTCCAGATTTTGAAAATTTCTTCCCTACAAGTGCTCTTGTAACTGCTTACGATATCATTTTCTTCTGGGTAAGCCGAATGATTATGGCTT
The DNA here is from genome assembly GCA_024693045.1 of Treponema sp. Taxonomy (GTDB): domain Bacteria; phylum Spirochaetota; class Spirochaetia; order Treponematales; family Treponemataceae; genus Treponema_D. The sequence goes on along the minus strand of JAILLQ010000038.1, from coordinate 49,326 downwards.
CTTTGGAATTTACAGGAAAAGTTCCTTTCCATGATATCTATATCCATGGTCTTGTTAGAGATAAGCAGGGCCGCAAGATGAGTAAGTCTTTGGGAAATGGTATCGATCCTCTTGAAATTATTGACCTCTATGGTTCTGATGCCCTCAAGTTTACATTAAGTTTTATGTGTGCACAGGGACAGGATATCCTTATCGACAAAGATAGCTTTAAATTAGGAAGCCGCTTCTGTAATAAAGTTTGGAATGCAAGCCGCTACATTCTTGGAAATCTTGAAGGCCGTACATTGATTCCTGTAAAAGATTCTGATCTTACAGAACTTGACCGCTGGATTTATGCACGCCTTAATGCTGCTGTAAAGGCAAATAGAGAAGCTCTTGAAAGTTACCGTTACAATGATGCAGCTTCTTCTCTTATGGAATATTTCTGGAACGAATTCTGTGACTGGTATGTTGAAGCCACAAAATTAAGCTTCTGGCATGGCGATGAAAATGAAAAAGATAGAGCTGTTTCTGTTCTTCTTAATGTTCTTGAAGAATCTTTAAGACTTCTTCATCCATTTATTCCGTTTGTTACAGAGGAAATCTATTCTAAGCTTCCATTAGCAGAAATTATTGAAAATAGAAAGAAGGCTGGCCAAAACAAGATTCTTTCTAATTCTGAATACCAGGCTATGCTTATCAACGCTCCTTTCCCAGAAGTTGTAGCAGAGCGTGATGACAAAGCTGTTCAGGCTCGTTTTGATGTTCTAAAAGACTTGATTGGTCAGGTTCGAGCATTGCGTGCCGAATGTGGTATTGATCCTGCTAATAAAATCAATATTGCTCTGCTAATTACAAAGGGAAGTGAAGCAGAAGTTTGCACAGAAAAAGTTGATATGATAAAATTACTTTGTGGTGTTGCAAATGTTGAATTCACTGATGCAAAGCCTCTGAGTTCGGTAGGAACTGTTGGAAAGGGTTATGAAGCATTTATTATTGTTGATGAATCAATCAACAAGGATGCTTTAATTGCTCGTTTCAAGAAAGAAATAGATACTGAATCTGGTTGGGTAAAACGAAGTGAAGCAAAACTTTCAGGCAGTTTCGCTCAACATGCTCCTGCTGAAGTTGTTCAGGCAGAAAGAGACAAGATGGAAGAAAATAAACGTAAGATTGAAAAACTTCAGTCTTATATTTCTAGTCTTTAATTAATATTCAAGGCAAACTTAATAACCGGTTTGCCTTGAATTTGTGCAGCTAGAATTCAGGAGGAATGCATATGGCTAAAGCAAAGTATGAGATGAAAGTCGAACGCTCTAAAAATATGAAAATTGAAGAAATGCAGCGTTTAAGTGATATGCATTTGGCTCCATACATGCAGCTTGCAACTGGTCTTATTGGTAAAGCCCGTCATGCTGGTGGTAATATGTTTCGCCATCAGATGGATACACTGGCTATTCTTATCGATTATGGATACATAGATTCCGTGCTTCTAAAGGCCTCTGTTGTTCATGATACTGTAGAAGATATTCCCGGTTTTGACAGAAATCTTATTATAAATGCAGATTCAGAAGGTGAAAAAGTCCTGGATTTAGTATTAGAAGTTACACGACGGGAAGATGAAGATAAAAGGGCATTCTTAAAGAGAATTCTTGATACAGGCAGCCAAAAGGCAAAAATTTTAAAGTGTGCAGATAGAATTTCTAATATGATTTCTCTTGGTTATGTTACTGACCCGAAATTCATAGAGCGTTATTGCGATGAAACAGAGTTTTTTCTGCTCCCAATGGCTATAGAAATCGACTATAACATGTATCAGGAACTTATAAATCTAATTATGACTCGTCGCCGTTATCTGGAAGATGGCGGTTATTTTTGTAAAGACAGAAAGGAATCAACTCCTCCAAAAAAATAGGCTGAAACTCTGTCATAATTTTCAAAGTACAAATTGCTGAAGGCTTTTAATTCTTCAACAGATTCTTCTGCACAGGAGTCATAGATGCAGGCAGTTTTAAATCCTGCAGAAGAGGCTGTTTTTAGTGCATATAAAGCATCTTCAAATACCCAGGTATTTTCAATCGGGCAATTTAGTTTTTCTGCCGCCTTCAAATAAATCAATGGCTCTGTTTTCGAAGTATTGTATTCAGAGCAGGTGAGTATAAAATCAAAATATTGTTCCAAATTTAATCTTTTCATTGCAGAATCAAAGATTATTCTATCCGTAGCTGTTGCCAGGGCTGTTTTAATTCCCCTTTTTTTTAGTTCTTTTAGAAAGTTTTCAGCTCCATCCTTTGCTTGGATTTCATAGCGGTAAGCTTGGGCTATAACTTCTTTTATGCCTTTTATTATTTCTAAATCTGATTTTTTTAGACCGTACTTTCTTCTAAGGTATTCTGCGCCGTGTTTCAGGCTCTTATTTGCTATTTTGCGGCTTAGGTTTGCTTCAGGTTCTATGCCGAGTTTTAGAAGGTATCTTTCGGCAGTATCAGCCCAGTAGGTCATGGAATCTAGAATAGTTCCGTCCATGTCAAAAATCACAGCATTACTGCCTGTTAGATTAAGATTTGTAGTTAATTCAGAAGCTTCCATGCTGTCACCTTTATTTAGTATGACAAAAGGGGTATTTTTTTACAATAGGCGAAAAGCATGATAAAATATACCTAAATTTCAATTGGAGAACTGTATGAAAGTAAATTTTGGAACACAGACCTTTATGTTTCCTATGCCGGTTCTTATTATTGCGACTTATGGTACTGATGGTACTGTGGATGCAATGAATGCGGCTTGGGGTGGTATACACGATACTAATCAGATTGGTATTTGTCTTAGTCCGGAGCACAAAACTGTAAAGAATATTCTTGACCGCAAGGCTTTTACTGTAAGTATGGCAGATGCAAAGCATGTTGCCTCCTGCGATTATGTAGGAATCGTTTCCGGTAATAAAGAACCAGACAAGGTAAAAAAAGCCGGTTTCACTGTAAAAAAAAGTGATAATGTAGACGCTCCTATTATCAATGAGCTTCCTATGGCACTGGAATGTAGACTTGTCAGCTATGATGAAGAATCAGGCTACATGGTTGCGGATATACTAAATGTAAGTGCTGAAGAAGATGTTCTTACTGACGGGAAGATAGATCCGGCAAAAGTTGAACCTATTACTTATGATCCTGTAAATCATAATTATATAAAATTGGGAGAAATCGTAGGTAAAGCTTTTCAGGATGGTCGACAAATTAAAAACTCATAATTAATCAAAAAAGGACTGGTGGAAAGAAGCTTTACAAAGTGCTATTATGAGCACATGAATTACGGTTTTTATAAGGTTACTTCTGCCAGTCCTTCTTTAAAGGTTTGTGACTGCGAATATAATGCAGAAAATATTATTGACGAGGTTCGCCTTGCTAATCAAAAGGGGGCATCGTTAATTGTATTCCCTGAATTGTGCATTACAGGTTATACTTGTGGAGATTTGTTCCTTCAAAAAAGTCTGCAGGAATCCGCGATAAAAAGCCTTGAATTTATTGCAAAGAAAACTTCATCTCTTGATATATTGATTTGTCTTGGACTACCTTACTCATATTCCGGGGCTTTGTACAATGTAGCTGCCGTATTATTCAAAGGTAAGATTCTCTGTTTAATTCCAAAAACCTATATTCCAAATTATTCTGAATTTTATGAAGGCCGCCACTTTTCTTCGGCTCCTCTTGGAAAAATACGAAATGTTTTTATTTCGGAAAAAAATCCTTCTGTTCCATTTGGAAGCAATATCTTAATTCGCGATACAGAAGATTCTAATTTCGTCTTAGGTCTTGAACTTTGCGAAGATGCATGGGTTCCTCTTTCTCCTTCTGTAAAACTTGCTTTGGCTGGTGCCAGCATTATCGCAAATCTTTCCGGTTCAAACGAAATTATCGGGAAGGCTGAATACCGTAGAAATCTTGTAAAAATGAATTCTGCAAAATCTCTGTGCGCATATATATATTCGAATGCGAGTCACGATGAGTCAAGCCAGGATTTGGTTTTTAGTGGTCACAGTTTAATTGCCGAAAATGGAAGTATCCTTGCTGAAAGAAAGGCTTTTTCAAAAGACTCTATTACTGCTTCCATTGATTTAGAAAGAATTTTCCAGGAAAGAAACAAAACCAAGACTTTCGCAGAATGTGCTTCAAGGTCTTTCTTATCAATGCAGAAAGACGAAGATTTTACCTTTATTGATATTTCGGTAAAAAAGGTAGATTTTTCTAAAAAAAACTTAGGCCGTTTGGTTGATTCTCATCCTTTTGTTCCTTCTCTTCTTTCTGAACGAAGCCAGAGGTGTAAAGAAGTTATTACCCTTCAGGCCGAAGGCTTAGCAAAAAGGTTAAGGCATATAAAGTGTAGCTCTGCTGTTATAGGACTTAGCGGTGGTCTTGATTCAACACTAGCTCTTCTAGTTACTTGCAGGGCTTTTGACCTTTGTGGTTTTAATCGTTCTGGAATTCTTGCGGTTACTATGCCTTGTTTTGGAACAACTGATCGAACTTATAATAATTCCTGTACACTCGCAAAAGAAAGCGGTGTGTCTTTAAAAGAAGTGCGCATTGCCGATAGCGTTCGTCAGCATTTTAAAGATATCGGGCAAGATGAAGCTAAACACGATATAACTTATGAAAACTGCCAGGCGCGAGAAAGAACTCAAGTTCTTATGGATCTTGCAAATAAAACGAATGGAATTGTAATTGGAACTGGTGATTTAAGCGAACTTGCTTTAGGCTGGTGTACTTATAATGGTGACCATATGAGTATGTATGGGGTTAATTCTTCTATTCCGAAAACTCTTGTTCGCTATCTTGTAAAATACTTTGCTGACGGTTACTCAAAAGGTCAGGACGAAAATGAAGATTCCCTTTCATTGCCACAAAATCAGGCTCTTTCAAATGTATTGAATGATATTTTGGACACTCCAGTTTCGCCTGAACTTCTTCCTCCTGAAAATGGAAATATTTCTCAAAAAACTGAAGATTTAGTCGGTCCTTACGAACTCCATGATTTTTATCTGTATTATCTATTAAGATTTGGCTTTTCACCGGAAAAAATACTTTTCCTTGCAGATTCTTCATCTCTTCCTTATGACCATGATTTTAAGCTCAAATGGTTACGAACTTTTTACAGAAGATTTTTCAATCAGCAGTTCAAGAGAAGTTGTATGCCAGATGGAGCTAAAGTAGGTACAGTAAACCTTTCTCCGAGAGGAGACTGGAGAATGCCAAGTGATGCTAGTTCTTCCATTTGGCTATCTGAAATTGACAGGTTAAAATAAATGCTCAGCTACTTACACGAATTTCATGCCGGTAACCATGCGGATATATTAAAACACGTCTGTCTCCTTTATGTACTTGATTATTTGGGAAAAAAATCGAAACCCTGGTGTATTTTTGACAGTCATAGTGGAAGCGGCATTTACAATCTATCTTCCCAGGAAGCTCTGAAAACTGGGGAAGCTGAAAAAGGAATATTGAAGCTACTAAATGAAAGCGGAAAGTCAGATTTTCCTGAAGAATTAAAACCTTATCTTTCTTTTGTAAAAGATTGTCTTTCTCGAAAATTTTATCCAGGAAGTCCAGCTTTTGAAATAGAAAGCGCATTAAAAGGGAAGGGAAATGCAGTTTATCTTTCCGAACTTCATAAAAAGGAGTTTGAAAAACTGCAAAGTTCACTTGCTGTTTTAACTGAAAACCAAAAGGATTTGACAGTAAATGCCGTAAATAAAAGCGCTTGGGATATTTTAAAATCAAAAATACCTCCTGTAATAAAAAGAGGTGCTGTTTTATGTGACCCAAGTTATGAAGAACTTTCTGATTATCACAATGCGGCTCAATATCTTTCTTTGGTTCATAAAAAGTGGAGTGGGGCAACGCTTATGTTATGGTATCCACTTCTTTCTAACAAAATTGAAGAAATTGAAAATATGAAGCAGATGATTTTTTCTACTGTTAAAAACCGAGATATTCATACAGAAGTTCTTGATGCATGTCTTTGTGTCGACAAGGAAGATTCCCACCAGGAAACATCTCTTGAAAATTCAATTGGAAGTGATAAGCCCAGGCTTTATGGAAGCGGAATGTTTATTGTTAATCCCAGCTGGGGATTGTACGAGCATTTAAATGCTATTCTTCCTTATCTTTCAAATATTCTAGGAAAAGATGGAAATGGCTCTTTTACCCTTAGCTATTTAGACAAAAACTAGAATTGACTTTATAATTTATTGGAGGCGGTATGAAAAAGATTTGTATTTTACTGGCTATATTTTCAATTTATTCAGCTTCTTTTGCCTGTGAATTTAATCAAAAAACTCATAAGTTAATTGAATGTGAAGATTATAAAAATGCTTCTGAAGAAATAAAAGAAGAATGCAAACTAGCTCACAGTCAATACAATAAGTATGTGGCTTCTAAACTCGCTAGAAAAGCTAAACAGAAGGCCACTAGATTAGGAAATAGCCTTTCAAAGTTTATCGGTGAAGCTATTGATGACTCTGAAAAGTCAGAGGAATAGTTTAATAATAAAATCTAACTCCTAAACTCAGCGGAAATTTAAAGGCATATCTAGTATTAAATGGGAATTTGAAGTGGTTTTCTTCTTCTGCTGTTAATTGCATGAAGTATTCCAAAAATCCATCGTAATAGGTCCAGCTGAAACCTGTGACTAATCTTTTTGTAGAAGTAAAATGAAAATCATTCTTGCTGAATTCAACTCCAGAGCCCATGCCGATTCCTAAAAAGTAATTGCAGTATTTAGAAATCTTTGGTGAAAATAACCAGTAGTCGACAGTAATTTCCGGATTAAAGCAATCTATGATATGGTCGTAATTTGTCGCTATGTTTATTACAACCGGTTCTTTATCGAGCTTAATAGAACAAGATGCTCCTGTAATTAGAATCATATTTTCTTGTATCAAAAATCCTTGTCCAAAAGAGATTTGGGGTCCGATTCCTATGGCAAAAAGTCCGCTCTTAAATAACAAAATAAGAAGGATAGCAATTATTTTTTTCATATTGTCACCTTTCATAAATATTCGTAATTAATTATACTGAATTATCATAAAAAACAATATAGGAATTGAATTATGTCATTGTACGAAGATCTTAAATGGCGCGGTTTGATTAAAGACGTTGCCGGTGAAGAAAGTGAATTGCAGAAAGTTTTGGATGGTCAGCCATTCAGTTTTTATTGGGGAACAGACCCAACAGCAGATAGTCTTCATCTTGGTCATTATTCTTCTCTTTGTATGGCTAAGCGACTTGCTAATGCAGGACATCATCCGGTTCTTTTATGTGGCGGTGCTACTGGTAGAATCGGAGATCCTCGCCCAACAGCAGAAAGAGAAATAATTTCTGAAGAAACTGTAAATAAAAATATTTCAGGAATTAAGACTCAAATTTCACGACTTGTTCCAACTGCTGAACTTGTTGATAATTATGACTGGCTTAAAAATTACAGCTGGTTAAACTTCCTCCGAGATATAGGTAAGTATATAAACGTTAATTATATGCTGGGAAAAGACATTATTCAGCGTCGTCTTGAGTCTGGAATAACTTTTGCTGAATTTTCATATATGCTTATGCAGGGCTATGACTTTGTTCATCTTTTCCAGGAAAAGAAATGTATCATGCAGGTAGCAGGTAGTGACCAGTGGGGTAATATTACTACAGGTGTAGACCTTATCAGAAAAATGCTGGATAAGACCGCTTATGCCTTTACTATGCCATTGATTTTGGATTCTACAGGAAAGAAATTTGGTAAATCAGAAGGAAATGCTCTCTGGCTTAACAAAGATAAAACTTCTGCATATGAAATTTACCAGTACCTTATCAATACTGATGATGCAAAGGTTTTGGAATATCTTAAGGTTTTCACATTCCTGTCTAAAGAAAAGATTGAAGAAATATATGCTCAGCAGCAGGAACACCCGGAAACTCGTATTGCACAGAAAACTCTTGCATGGGAAGTTGTAAAAGATATCCACGGAAAGGAAGAGGCTGACAATGCTGTTAATGTTTCTCAGAAACTTTTTGCAGGCGATTTTAAAGGACTTTCTGTTAAGGATATCCTTAGCGGAATGAAAGGAGTTCCTTCTTTCAAGTTCGAAAAAGAAGAACCTGTAATCGATGTTCTTGTAAATAACAAAATTGCACAGAGTCGCCGGGAAGCTCGCGAATTCCTTAATGCAAAAGCTGTTTTTGTAAATGGTGAAGCAGTCACTGATGAAAATCAGATGATTACTAAGGATATGGCTTTGGAAGGTAAGATTTTGATTTTCCGTAGGGGAAAGAAAAAGTACTTTATCGGGCAGATATAGTTTAAGAGAAAAAGTCGGGCTTGACCCGACTTTTTATTTTTTTTTGCTAGTAATAATACTTTTAATCCATTGAAAAAAGGTTTTGATAAGCTTTATTATTTTTCCCAAAACAGACGGATTTCTTAATTTTTCTAAGCGCCTGTATCCTTCCAGTAGCTCATCTCTAGTAAATTCCTTTCTCTGGTTATTTTCCTCCAACTCCATTTCAAGTTCATCTATTTCGCTTATATTACTAAGAATGTTAGCATTAATATTTGTCCAGCCGAGTTGAGTTGCTGCCTGCAGGCGTCTTTCGCCAGCAATTAGTTCATATTTTGAATTGAGTGTTATCGGATTTAAAAGACCATAGGTTCTAAGACTGTTTTTCAAATCTTCAAGATTTCCTAAGTCCTTTCTTACCCTTTTTTTTATTTTTATGTCTTTTATATTAACAAGCATTAAAAACTATTCCATCAGGTAGTTATAATCAGGCAATCGGCTTTCTTCTTCCTGCTTGATATCTTCCGCTCTATCTTCTGTATGGCTTGAATTTACTTCAATTCCATTTAAGAAGTCAAGATTTAATTTAAGAGGAGTTTTTTCAAAAGTTCTCATGCTTCGGGCACCAGACTGATACATTTCATTTTTCAGACGGTAAATTCCCAATGCTGAAGAGTTAGAAGTTTTTCCTCCGTGTAAAGTACAAATATCAGTTGGTTGAGTTCCTTCCAAAATCCACTGGGTTGTTACATGGCTTCCACATTCAGGTGTGGCGATTTTTCCACTTACAGAACATACTGTAACCTGAATAACCCCTTCTGCAGGTTTATTAAAGTCTTTTGCAGGAAGCCCTCGGTGGATTTCTCTCATATAATCACCCCATGCAAAACCTGCAAGAGTAGCACCAGTAATTCTTAATCCAAGTGACTGCCCTGGTTTATCGAAACCGAACCAGAAAGCAGATGTGTTGTATGGAGTAAAACCAACTGTCCAGGCATCAGCCCAGTTCTGTGTTGTACCAGTTTTACCACCCGCGTGGATTGTATATTTCTGACCTTTTTCGTTTTTGTAGTCAAATTTCCAGCTCTGTGCACTCAAAGTTCCAGGACCGTTTACAGTGTTTTCAAGCATTTTTTCCATAACAAAAGCTGTTTGTGGGGACAGTACCTGAATTGCTTCTCCCTTGGCTTTCTGAGCTTCTCGGATTTCTCTTTCCGGGTTCATTATAACATTTCCGTTTCTATCTTCTACGGTTCTTATTGCCATCGGAGTAATTTCTTTACCACTACTGGCTATAATGCTGAAAGCCCTGGCCATTTCTATAGGACGAACTGAAACAACACCTAATCCCAATGGATAACCAGGAATAAAGGCTCGGCTTGGGAGTTCTTCTTTTGTAATTCCCAAAAGACTTACGGCTCTGTTTATAGCTGCATCAAAACCGATTCCGTCAAGGACTTTTAGAGATGGTACGTTCATTGAGCGGCAGAGTGCATACCATACTTCTACATCGCCTTCCCATTCACCTTTAAAGTTCAAAGGAATATAAGGCTTTCCGTCTGCGGTATGGAAAACAACTGGAGTATCTGAAATTGGTGTTACCGGTGTAAACTTGCGTGAATCGATTGCTTCTGTGTAGTAAAGAGGCTTAAATGTTGAACCAGGTTGAACCCTTGCCTGTACAGCGCGAATAAACTGATTTTCCTGGTCGAATTTACTTCCTCCGACAAGAGCGGTTATATAACCTGTGTCATTTTCAAGGGAAACCATTGTTCCTTCAATCGTAGTTTTTTCACTTTCTTTCTTAGTTTCTGCATTTGCTCTGTTGATGACAGATATTTTCAAACTGTCGACACCAGTCATCATAGATACTACGTCGAGGATAGGGTTTATCTGATTTTTATAAGTAGAATTTGCCAGAGCTTCAGCCCTTTGCTCGCTTACTTTTAGTGCAGGAAGGTTAAATACCAAAGACATAAGTTCTGTCATAGGTATATAAGTTGAAAAAGCCATTCCAGAGCGGGAGGTGTGTTCAGCCTGATATCGGTCGTTTGCAATGCGAATATATTTTTCCATAATTCGCTGGGCATGTTCCTGGTGCTTTAGGTTTAAGGTTGTATTAACTGTAAAACCACTTGTATAAATGTTCTGGCTTCCGTAAATCATACCACCCAATTCTCGGCGAACGTATTCACTGAACCAAGGAGCTTTGTCATCCCTCATCATGTAGGCAGAAGAACTGGTTCTTGTGTAATCAAAATTACTCCAGTATGTGTCAAAGGATTCATCTGCATCTTCTTTTGCTATGTAGCCGGCTTTAACCATTGAATCAAGAACGTCTTTCTGTCTGTCCATTGCTCTGTTTGGATGATCGAATGGGTTGTAGAAAGCCGGGTTTGAAAGCTGAATAACAAGAATTGCAGCTTCTGCTGGAGTAATTTCTTCTGCTGAATGTCCAAAATAATATTTCGACGCGGCGTTTACTCCGTATGTTCCGCCACCAAAGTAGATTTTGTTTAAATAGAGTTCAAGAATTTCATTTTTAGAAAGATGACGTTCCATTTGAATTGCCCACCAAAGCTCTTTTATTTTACGCATGATAGACATTTCTGTTCGGTCACAATACAAGGTTCCTGCAATCTGCTGTGTTAAAGTAGAACCTCCACCAAGTGATTTTCCGGTAAGTTTTCCAACAACGGCTCGCATAACTGCTTTAAAACTAAACCCATGGTGCTTGTAAAAAATGCGGTCTTCTCGAGTAAGAAGGGCGTCTAGCATATGCTGTGGAAGTCTATTTAAACTGATAATTTCTCTTTTTTCATCAGATGAGAATTCTGTAATCAATTCTCCGTTTATATCCAGTAATTTTGTTGGAAGAGCGGTATCAAATGAATTTATGTATTCTGTATTTTTAATATTATTTGTTTCTGAAATACCCAGCCCTAATAAAGAGCCACAAAAAATGGCTGCAAGAAAAAGCAGGCTGAAGAAAAAAATAGTAGATTTTTTTATATCATTCATTCTAATAGATTATGAAATTTGACCCGTTTTGTCAATTTTCTTCATATAACGCATCTTTTTTAATAAAAAAAAGGCGCTGCTTTGTGCAGCGCCATGCCCATCAGGCAACCGGGGACACGGGTGGGAGGGGAAAATGCCCCCGGTATTATTATTATCGCCCTAGACTGCGAAAAACTTTAGCATTTTTTTTTATTCTTCAGTAATTTCCATATCTACAATAAGGTTTATGCAATAAGTTTTTCCCTTTTGTATATTAACCGTTCTTACAAGTTCATAGCCGCCTAAAAGACATCGTATTGAATGTTCTCCTTCAGAAATCGGGAATTCTTCGTTGTAAGAGGTAATTGTCTTAGAATCAAGAGATATTTGTGCGTTATGCGGAGCAAGAATTTTTATCATTGGATCATTGCTTCTTAATGTTAATTTAACCTCTGTAGTTTTTGCCTGGTCAATAACAATTGAGCGGAACTCATTTCTGTATTCAGCATTTTGCACAGAAATATTATGTAGACCTGGTTCCAGTAAAATTTTACCTTGATTTAAGATTACGCTTTTGTCGTCGATAAAAACTTCTGAAGATAGGCTTTCGTGAGCTGAATTTTCAACTTTCAGGGAAAGTTCTCCTAAATTTTTAAGAACAGGTTTTACAGTTACCTGAAGAAGAGCGTCATAAGTTTCGTCTGGAACACCCTTCATTGCTGGCTGGAATCTAAAGAAAGCAAAATTATTTTTTGTATCAGGATATATGTTTAGTTTTGAAACATAGGAACTATCCCTTATTGAATTATCTTCTGACAGGGGAATTTGAACAATCCAGTTTAATTTCTGGGGAATAGGGGTAACATAGATTTTTTTGCCGTTATAATCGATTTGATTAACATGGGGTTTTGGGCTTATGTCATCGTAAATTGAAAAGGCAACGCAATCTCTCCAGTCGCTTACTATTTTAGGAATTTGGATTTTTAATTCTATGCCTTCAAGATATTTTCTGTTTTCCGGTAATGATATTGCAATAGCGTCATTTATTCCGATTTTAATGCTGCTTTCATATCCAGGTTGTGCTTCTAGATTCAGAAGGTTTGTTTTGCTGACTCTAAAAGTTTCTGCGTATACATTGAAAAGAAGAGAAGATATTATAAATGTAAAAAAAAGTTTTACCCTTTTCATCAATTTTCCTTTCAGTTTTTTTCAGAAAAATCCAGTATATCTTCCGGATTTAAGGCCTGTCCTTTCAACCTTAATTCAAAGTGAAGGTGAGGCCCCGTGACAGCTCCTGTGTGACCCGTGTGGGCTATTTCTGTTCCTTTGGCGACAATATCACCTTTTTTTACACAGAAGTCTGAAAGATGTGCATAAACCGAAGAGTAAGCATTTTCGTGTTCTATGATAAGACAGTTCCCGAATATCGGATCCATTTTTAGAACAGCCTTGACTTTTCCGTTCTGGCACGCGTATACAGGAGTTCCATCCTTAGCAGCAAGGTCTATACCCTTGTGGAATTTCCACCTCTTGTATATGGGACTGTTTCTGAATCCGAATGCTGATGTTATGGAAATATTCTGCAAAGGAAGCTGCATAGAAGGATCAAGAAAAAAGGCCCTTTGAGTGGGCGTTAGTCTTTTGCCGGGCAGAAAATAGAAAACCCTATCTTTTATATTATAACATATATCTTCGTAATTGCTAATTAATTCTTTGAATTCCTGATATATAAGTGCTTCTATGTTACTTTCCGGTGTCTTCGTGATAAAGATGCCTTTTGCGGTAGGTAAAATCAATTTTTTTTGATTTAGATTTATGCCAGCATTTGAAATTGAATTGATACTTATCAATGTGTCGTATGGGATACCACTTTCTGCTGCCAGGGTAAGGGTGTCATCATATTTTTTTGCAGTGTAAGAATAAAATTCCATTTCAAGGGAGTAATTTTGATTTTGGGCTATTAATTTTTCGTTATAATTTACAGTTTGACTGAATTGTTTGTAGATGTTGTCTCTTGAAGAAAGTTCTTTTATAAGTGGCAGCCTGCTTTCTGTAATTTTTACTTCCTGGTGACTGGCGTTTTGAGAAAAAATTAGATTGTTAGCTGTCATAAGACAGAAGAAAAATAATTTAGTCCACTTTTTTTTCATACAAAAGCATATTCGTCAAAAAACAAAGAAAAAGTATTGCAAGTAAAAGCAAAAGTGAAATAATTCTTAGTTCATTTAATATGAGTATTATTATTCCTGCTGTACCTGCAGCTATTATAAAAAAATTGATAAGTATTTTTGCTGCTTTTTTTACGGACATGGCACGGAAATTTTTTACAATGTAAAAAATTGCAAAGATAGAAATTAAAGAAAGGGCACAAATTGTATACATTTTTGGATTTGTTGTTGCAAATTTCCAAAAGGGGAAAGAAATTATAAAGCCTGAAAGAAGGCAAAGAATCACTAGTATGATAATTTTTATTGCTGTAAAAAAGTTTTCTCTTAAGGTATTTAATATTCTGCTCATTATAATTTCTCCAACTAAGCGATAAAAATTACAGGTAGGAAATTTTTATCAAGTATCGAATAAAAAACAGGCTTCCGAAAGGGGAAACCTGTTTTGCAAATAAACTTATTCAGAAATAGCTTCTGCTGGGCATGTAGCTGCACAACTTCCGCAACTGATACAAGCATCTGCATCGATTACGCGTTTGTCGTTCTTTTCAGAAATTGCTCCTACAGGGCATTCTGGTTCGCAAGAACCACAGTTTACGCACTGATCTTCGTTAATTTTGTAAGCCATAATGTTCTCCTTAAGGCATAAGATGGGTCAATTCTAACCTAGACTTTTTAAGATTTCAAGTTGTATAATAGGACTATGAAAAAAGATTTAGCAGCCTCTCTTATTGATCACACACTACTGGCTCAGACAGCTGGTGTTCGTGAAATTATCAGATTGTGTCAGGAAGCAAAAAAATATAAGTTTGCTTCTGTATGTGTAAACCCGGTTTATGTACCAGTTTGTAAAACAGAACTTGAATATACAGATATAAAAGTATGTACTGTAATAGGTTTCCCTTTGGGAGCCATTTCTACCCAAGATAAAATAAGTGAAACTACTCAGGCTATAGCATTTGGTGCTGATGAAATTGATATGGTTATCAATCTTGGTGCTGTAATGGACTGTCGTTTTTCTGAAGCCGAAATCGATATAGCAGAAGTAACGGAAGCTGCTCATTTTGCAGGGGCAAAAATAGGAAAAAAAATTATCGTTAAGGTAATTCTTGAAACATGCTACTTGAATGATGCTCTTCTAGATACCTGCTGTCGATTTGTAAAAAGGGCAGGGGCTGACTTTGTAAAAACTTCAACAGGTTTCGCCACTCCTTTAAGTTCTGATGGAAAACTTCTTCCTAGCGGAGCTTCAATTCATTGTGTTGAATTGATGAGAAAAATCGTAGGTCCTGATTTTGGAGTAAAAGCTTCCGGCGGAATTAGAACCACAAGAAAAGCCATTGATATGCTGATTGCAGGAGCAAACAGGATAGGCTCTTCTAATGGTGTACAGATTATAGAAAATTGGGATGAATCAATAAAAATTCCTGGTTGGGATTACTGATTATCACTTTTATTGATGGACCAGATCATCTTGTTTTCAACAATTTGGAAGGAAACAAGATTTTCTTCAAGCAGGTACATAAGGTATGCTTTTATGGTTATGGAAATCAGTACAAACTGACTGATTTTTAACCTTATGTTGTTTTTATCGGCAACATATTTAAGTATGTCGGTTTCTGTTTTACCTTCTTTTTCAAGGCAGTGCAAAATACATTCTTCTGTAGAAAGCACTGCTATTTTATTTAACTCTGTTTCTTCTGCTATGTTCTTGCAGGGATTTCCGTGACCTGGAATGAAAATATCATAATTCATCATAGAAAGCCTATCCAGGCTGGCTTTAAACTCTTTAACATCAAATAGATAGGGAATCCAGTATTTTATAATGTGATTGCTTCCAAAAAAGGCGTCGCCTGCAAAAAAAGCTGATTTTCCGCTTTTTTCCTTTACAATTACACCAAGCATTTCAAAAGTGTGTCCAGGTAAATCTGTAAAAGAAATCTGACTTCCATTTGGTAAATCTATGACACTTTCGGAGTTTATTATTTTATTTGGCTCTGAATATTCTGCTATGAAGTAGGGGATATTTATTCCCGGATACATGTGACCGCCACAGAATATTATTCCGTTTAGAGCCGGATTCAAAAGAACTGCGGCTTCTTTTTTGCTTATCATTATGTCGCATTTTGTTTTTTCATAAAAAAAAGCGTTTCCCCCGGCGTGGTCTGTGTGAGCATGGGTATTGATTATGGCAGAGATTTTGAAACCTCCTTTTTCATGGGGAAAGAGGACTTCTAATTCTTTATAAATTCTTTCAGCGTCTTTTCTGTGCATTCCTGATTCAACAAGATACAGTTCAACTGGCTCTGAATTATCTTTACTTTGATTAGCACAAATGATTCCTACATTAGTGTCGCCGGGTATGTAGTAAACAGAGTCTAGAATTTGAATTGCTGCCATAATTTTTTCCTAATAAAAAAAATGCCCGGAAAATTCCACAGGAAATTCTCCGGGCAGGTAATAAATCGTTAAACTACAGCTGGAGAGCTTTAATTGCCTTTACAGTGTAATTAAATTTGTGATCGTTGATTGTGAACGAAGCTTTTTCTCCAACCTTTTTGTCCATAAGTGCATTTCCGAATGGAGCCATATAAGAAACAACATTGTTGTCTGGATCTGATTCCCATGGTCCAAGAATTGTGTATGTTTCTTCAGCTTTTGTATCTTCGTTTGTAAGTGTAACGATAGTTGCGAAAGATACCATAGCGGTTGTGATTGTTGTTGGGTCAAAGATAACTGCACGGTTGATTTCAGCCTGCAATTTTGTAGCCTGTTCGTTGAGCCAGTGCTGGTGTTCCTTTGCTGCCTTGTATTCTGCGTTTTCCTTCAAGTCGCCCTGAGCACGAGCTTCTGAAATTTCCTTTGCGTTTGCAGGAATTTCAACAGTCTGAATCTGATCAAGACGGTTTTTCTTTTCTTCAAGCATCTTTGCAGTAACAAGCATACCCTTTGGCTGAGAAACTTTTTCTTCTGTGATGTGGAAGTTGAAGTTTGGATATTTTTCCATGATTTTTGCACGGAGCTGAGCCTTGTATGATGGATCAAAGTCAGCAAGGTCATTAATCAATGTGTACATTCTGTTTACAGTCTGTTCATCGTTAGCAAACATGTAGTTCAAGAGTGTGTTGTTTTCAAAGAGAAGATCTGTAGCTTTCTTAGAAATCTTCTTGTTTTCTGTTGAATTTACATGGTTTGAAATTTCGCGATATGCAAGTTCGATAATCTGAACCAATGTAATCAACTGGCGTTCATAAGAAATTCCACAGTTTTGGAACCATTCTTCTTTCTGGCAGTTTTCAAAGAAGTAAAGAACTGCATAACGGTAATCACGGCAATTTTCAAAGCAAGTTGATGCAAGCTTCTGAATTTTGTCTGTGTGTCCAGTGTTTTCCAATACTTTGAGCATGTCTCCGTTTAGTACTGTAGGGAAGAGAAGAATGAATTCATCTGCCCAGTTTGGAAGCATTTTAACATTTGCAAGGAAATCTGCCTTAAGAGATGTGTTCTTTGTATCTTTGAGCAATTCATACATTTCACGAGGATTTTCGATTTTGTTGTAAATGCTCTGGAATGTAACCTTTGAAGGGTTTACAAGCTGCTTGTTTCTCTGTGTAACATACTGAACAACAAGGTAAGAAGCTACAATCTGTTCTGTAATTTTAGATGTGCTGTCGGCTGTATCCAATGTTTTTACGAAAGCAGCAAAATAGTTGAACATTTCTGCGAAAAGTTCACTTGTTTTATCAGTTTCTTCGCGGTTCATGTACTTCATCAGGATATCGATGCGGGCAAAGAATGCTTTCTGAGCTTTAAATTCGTTTGCAAGTTTTTCTTCAATGCTGATTTCATGTTCGCGAACGATGTACTGTGTGATGTCGTTTGGATTTACACCAAAAGTTGAGTTAGATTCAAGAATCTTTTTAGCTGCTGTGTTCCAAGAAGTCCATTCTGTGTCTTTAAGAATAGATGGTACGAGTTCTGCCTTGATTTTTTTGAAATCACAACTGTTTCCAAATGATTTGATTACAGTTTTGAGAGCCCATTCCTTATCTTCTTTTACTTTTTTAGCGAGTTCAATCTTTTCGCCCTTTACCATTACATAGTTCTTTGCTTTAAGTACCCAAATATGATTTTTTGCAAGTGGTGTGAGGGCACTTACAGCCATTTTCAATGACATTTCCTTAATTCCAACTTTTGAACCAAAGTTAATGATAAGGTTGTCATTTTCTACCTTGCGGATTACACCAACTCCCCATGCACGGTGGTATACGAAGCTCTTTACATCAAAAGCGATGTGTTTTTCAAAGTCATTGATAGCTTCAAATACGTTTCTGAAATTCTGAGAAAGGTTTGAAGAGCGGATGTAGTCGTCCAGGTGGCTGTGTTTTTCGTATTTTCCGCGGTAGCAGTCAACAAGTTCTTTTCTTGCCCAAATGTCTTTCTGGTCAATTGCAAGGATTTCTTTGAGCAGGCTGATAGCTATGTCCCATTTTTTGTTATCCTTGTACCATGCGTAAAGCTCCTGAAGGAGAATAGCAGTTTTGTCTTCGCCAAGAGTTTTTGCAATCTTTCGTTTTACAAGCTGGAAGAAGTCAATTTCCTGAGGAATGAGCTGAACAAGTTTTGTCCATGTTTCTTTTACAGCGTTGATGTTTCCTGCTGTTACATAGCGAAGAATTGCTTTTTTGTAGTATTCTGTAGCGTTTTCGATATCACCTTCTGTTTCGTAGTGATCAGCAAGAGCTTTTGCAAGTTCAGCTTCTTCGAAATCTACCTTTACAATCTGTGTATAAAGTTCCCAAACTTTTGGGTTTCCGTCTGCACGGTAAAATTCAGCAAGGGTTCTGAGAGCAAATCTGTTATTAGGGTCATCTTCAAGAATACTTGTACAGAGGTATTCAACAACAGATTCTTTGTGATTTTTCTGGAAAATATCAACAAGAGTTACAAGAGGTGTGTTATCAAGAGTTCCTTTCTGAAGTGAAATGATTCCACTGATATAAAGAGCGATGATGCTATCTTTTGAATGTGAAAGCTGCTCTTCGCAGATTTCCTGTAATTCATTGATGCAGTTTTCTTCCCGTGCTTTTTCTACGATAGAGGAAAGTTCAATAATCTTTTCCTTTGTGTAGTTACCGATAGCAGCACGTGTCCATGTTTCTTCTTTAAGCATGTCCTGAACTGTCTTAATTAATTCTTCAGCCATAAAAAACCCCTTTGCTTATTTTAAACTCATGCCCTTTTTCTTTCTGTCTACTTTACATATTGGTTATATACGTTTGTATCCAGAATTTTAATTTTCAATAAAACCTCGTTGATAAGCTGAGAGTCATTAATGGACTGACAGTAATCAATGAGCCAAAAATATTTGTAAATCAATCTCGGAATCAGCATTGGAGACGAGCGGGAAGGATCCTTGTTTTCGTTTTCCATTGCGTATATTTCCTGTTTTAATTTACCGACTTCCTGAGAGCGCATTGTTCTTCTGATGGTAAAAACTCCCCACAGCACTCCATATACAGGAATCCAGGCTTTCAGTTCTTCACCGGAATAGCCAATATTTTCAGTTTTTTCGATAAGACATTTAATCAGTTCTGAGTCAAGAAACTCTAAATCGATAGACTTGTAATCGATAAAGAAAGCTTCTCTGAACAAAACTTTTGCAGCCTTGTCGTTACCGCATAGTGCATAACAGTCTGCCAAATCAGCCATTACAGCGGCTTGGCTTCCGTGAAGCGAGTTTGCTTCTGAAAGACAGTTTTTTGCATTTTCAAATTCACCCAGTTTTTTGTAGCAAAGTCCTGTTTTTCTAAGGATATCTGCTTTTTGAACAGGTGATTTTTCGTTCAGAAGGTGAGAGAAGTTCTGTAAAGCCAAAGAAAATATACCTCTGCATACTGCATAATATGCAGGCTGATAAATGTTCTTTTGCGACTTCAAGTAGTAGAGAAAATTTTTCCATTCTACAAGAAGACTTTCACCTTTTTCCGAGTAATCATTCAGTTCGCTTAAACTGTTTATTGGAGCTATCCAGCGGTTACAGCAATCTGAAGTAAATACAAGTTCTGACGATTCTAATGAATATTCAAAAGCTGCCAGTATTATCTTCTGAGCTTGGATAAAATTCCCGGCTTCTATAAACGAGAGGGCGTCTTTTAATCCTTTTTCTGTTTGAATATCCATATGCGGTAAGTTTAATTATATCAAAATGTGTATTTTAGTCAATAATTTGAATGAATTTTGTTAAAAATGGGGTAAAGTTTATACTGGTAAATGCCTGTTATGTCAATATATTTTTATAAATATTTTTTTCCTTTTCTATATTTTCTGCTTTTATAGAACATTTACAATAAAGATTTCATCTGCTATTATTGAAGAAATATGAAAAATATAATGCTTGCACCATCTTTATTGAGTGCTGACTTCTCTGATTTAAAATCTGCCTTAGTGAAAATTGAAGAAAATGGGGGCAGTGTAGTTCATATCGATGTTATGGATGGACTTTTTGTACCTCAAATTTCTTACGGGCAGCCTGTTGTACAAAGTATACGCCCTTATTCGAAACTTCCTTTTGATGTTCATCTTATGGTTGAAAAACCGGAAAATCAGGTTGAGTCCTTTGCTTCTTCTGGTGCCGACTGGATTACCTTTCATCACGAAGCATGTGTGCATTCCCACAGACTTATTCAGAAAATACATTCCCTTGGAAAAAAAGCTGGAATTTCTATTGTTCCTTCGACACCGGTTCAGGCAATTTCTGAACTTCTTGAATATGTTGATTTAGTTTTAGTAATGACTGTAAACCCAGGTTTTGGCGGGCAGAAACTTATTCCTTCTTGTGTAAAAAAGATTTCTGAATTAGCAGAAATCCGCAAAGATAGAAATTTAAACTTTTTGATTTCTGTAGACGGCGGAGTTAATTCGGAGACTATGGATTCAGTTCTTGCAGCCGGTCCTGATGTGGTTGTTTCTGGTTCAGCTTTCTTTTCCGGAAAACTTAAATGGAATAATTCTTAGATATGGAGATTTGTTTATAAATGAAAAAAATGAAGAAGTTTTTTGTATTTGCATTATTAATACTCATGAGCGCAAATTTTGGTTTTACGCAGACTTCAACTCAGAGTCCTTCCGTGACAGCTTTTGTTCAGGGGGCTAAGGCTTTTAGTGCAGGTGAATGGACTTCTTCAATTTTTCTGCTTAGAAAAGCTCTTTCTTATCCGGAAAACTTTAATCAGGATACCTGGTATATGTTGATTACTGCAGAAATGTACGCTGGTGAATATAAAAACGCTTTTCAGGATTGCGAAACTTTTACTCAAAACTTCCCTGAAAGTCCCTATGATTCTTATGTACTTTATCATAGAGGTAGAGCTCTTTTCTGTATGGGAGAATACGAAAAATCTGTTCTCGTTTTAAGTGACTTCTGTCATCAGTTCCCAGAACATGAAATGTATCCCTCTGCTCTCTATTGGATTGCGGAATCATTTTTTGCTGCCTATAACTATGAGGATGCAGAACTTTTGTATTCAGCAGTTGTAAACGATTATCCTGATGATGCCAAGGCTGATTCAGCCCAGTACAGACTTGAAACGATAAAACAGGCTGGAAGGGAAGAAAAACTGCTTTATCTTTTGAAAGAAACCGGAGAAGAATATCTTGCGGCAAAAGAAGAGTATGAAAGACAGCTCAGATTGTCTGGTATAGAAACCACAAGTGATGCCCGCCGAAGGATTCTCGATTTGCAAAGGGAAAATTCTGATAACGAAAGACGAATTCTTGAATTAGAACATGAAGTTGCAAGTTTGCAGGAAAAATTAAACGGTGAAGTTGCAAAAAATTCCGATGTAAAAAAGGATACAAACTTCCTTTTACTTGATTTAAAGCGTAAAGCTGCTGAAACTCAGAAACTTCTTAACGAAAAGAGTAGGGAGGAGATGTAAATGAATTGCCTCGTAAAAAAAATATTTGTCCTTATCTCACTATCTGTGTTCTTGCTGCCTCTTTCTGCTAAGGAGTTAGATAAGACTCAGAAGAAGGCTGTAAAAAAAGCCGCAAAAATGAAAGTTGTTGAAGTTGTAGAAGATGAAGGCGCTTTTCAGGCAAAAAAAGTCGTTTTTTCTTTAGGTAAAATGAAATATCTTCTTAAAGGAGCTTTAGGAACCTATCAGTTGTATGTCCTGGATGAAAAGAAAAATCCTGTTCCAGTGTTTTCAACTCAGGACGAGTTTTCTTCAACATTTTTTGATTTAAAAATAGATAATAGAGTTTACCGTTTGAATGATTCTTCTGTAACAGTAACAGGGGCTAGAAGAGGTGATTTGGGCGGTCAGATGGTTTTTTCTGTGCCTAAGAAAGCCAGAGTGTTTACAAAATATGAAAAAATGGCAGCTCCTGCAAATCTAAAGGGCGAAGTTATCAAGGTTACTTCTACTATTTTAAACAGGAGTACAAAAACTCAGACTTTTGCCTTGAAAAATGTAATGGATACTGTTCTCGGTGAAAAAGATGGAAGTCATTTTTCTACTGCTGTAGAAGAAAATCTAAAAAAAGAACGCTGCTTTAGAAAACTTGATGAAGCAAAATGGCTTTTATCTTCTGATGGGGAAACAAGTGTTCAATTTCTTTTATATGGAGCGGACGTAACCCCTCCAGAGATGGTAATTGTAAGTAATAAGGATTTTCTTTCTCTTCCTTCATGGACACCTCAGGTAGGCGGAGACAGAAATTTTGACTCAGTTCTTTCTTATAACAACTCTGCTCTTTGTATCATGTGGAAAGATGTTGTCCTTGAACCAGGGCAAATAGCTACTTTTGTTTATTACATGGCCATAAATTCTGATGGTGAAAAATGCATGGGAGAACAATTTATTTCATGGTATGAAAATAAATTGAATAATAAAGAAGTAGAAGAGAAATATTCTGTAAAAGAATTTGAAGATTTATTCCAGGAAGCCTTAGCGAAATACGAAGCTGAAGAATATAAAGAAGCCTATGACATTGTTATGAAGTTATGGGAAAATCCTGATAATCAGAATGAACGCTTAAAGGAATTAAAAGAACTTATCGAAAAGAAACTCAATCCTTCTGAAGAGGATTTACTTAAGGAAGCTTTTTCTGAAAATGATTACGATTACGAAGAAGATATGCCTCCTTCTGGACTTCCTGAACCGGAAGAAGCTCCTGTTCCAGAAGAAGTTCCGGAAGTTAATTTTGATTTGAACTCGATATCTGCAGAACAGATGAATCCAGAGTATGTTCAGGGACTCATTAATAGAATTAATGCTCTGGAAGAAAATGATGATTCAATTGATAGAAATGAAATTTTAAAGCTTCATGCTGAGCTTGATGCGATTCTAGAAAAATTGAGGCATGAATAAATGGTTCGTGACGTTTTAGACGTAGCAAAAGGTTATATGGTTCGGCGCCAGTTTGGAAAAGCTATAAAGCTCCTGGAAGGCCGTTCTGATATCTATTACGAAAACTTTGATTACAATCTCATGCTTGCAACTGCTAATCTCTACCTTGGGGATACAGGCTCTGCGTCTATGTATTTTCAGAGAGCAAGAAATATTAAACTCACTGATACAAATCTGCTTTTAGGGCAGGCAGCTCTTTTTTTACGCAGAGGGGATACTTACAGGGCTTTGTCTTACTATCTTGAAATTTTGGAAAACGATCCTGGAAATAAAATTGCAACGGAAGCTTTAGATTTTATCCGTTACAAGGGCGATTTTAATACAATCTGCCGCTGGGTCGATACAGGCCGGATTGAGCAGTTCTATCCTCCTCTTGGTTTTAATATTTACAAGGTTGCGGGAATTGTTTTCCCTGTGTTGGCCTGCTTTTTGGGACTGTTTTTAGTCTTTGTTTTATTTGGAAAAACAGGGACTTCTGCTGCAAAAAGAGCAGATTTATCAGCACTCGTTTTAAGTGTTTCTGAAAGAAAGGATTTACAGGAAAAAGATTTGTCTGCAGGTTCTTTTGCCTATATTCTATCCAGCAGTCAGATTAATGATTCTTATGAAAAGGCTCAGTATTATTTTCAGAATTACAGGGATAATCTTTCTCAGATAGAAATCAACAGGCTCTTAAATTCTAATGCTTCTGTTTTTGTTAAGCAGAAGGCAAATATTTTAATGACTTATCTGGAAGAACCAGGTTTTGATTCCATAAAGGATATACCAACATATAAACAGGTCAATGGTGAAGCCTGTCTTTATTTGGATTGCTGGGTGGTCTGGTCAGGAAGAATATCAAATGTTGTTCAGACAGAAAGTCTATATAAATGTGATTTACTTGTGGGTTATGAAAAAATGGAAAATGTAGAAGGTATTGTTCCTGTTCAGTTTACAGTTCCTCCTATTATTGAAAATGATAAACCCGTAAAAATCCTTGCAAAAATTAAATCTATTGACGGAAAAATTTGTCTGGAAGGTAGAGCAGTTTATCAATCTGTGCAATAATGCAAAATCAAAAAAGTGTTCTTAAAAATGCAGTTTTGCACAAAAATTAATGATGTATATGTAGAAGAAAATATATTTGGAGAAAAAAATGGCAGATGTTTCTACTAATATGGATGAAAAGTTAAAGGCTCTTGAAGCTGCTCGTGTTCAGATAGAAAAGCAGTTTGGACAGAACTCTCTTATGCGTTTGGGAAACCAGAATAATGGAGAAGGAGTTGATGTAATTCCTTCTGGTTCGATTTTGCTCGATGAAGCCTTAGGTATTGGCGGTTATCCACGGGGTCGTATCATTGAAATGTATGGTCCTGAAAGTTCGGGTAAAACAACACTTGCTCTGCATGCTATCGCGGAAGCTCAGAAACTAGGTGGTATTGCGGCTTTTGTTGATGCTGAACACGCTCTTGATCCTGTTTATGCAAAAAATCTTGGTGTTGATATCGATAATCTTTGGGTCAGTCAGCCAGATAGTGGAGAACAGGCTCTTGAAATTACTGAACACTTGGTTCGCTCCGGAGCCGTTGATATCGTTGTTGTAGACTCTGTAGCCGCTTTAACTCCTCAGAAAGAAATTGAAGGAGAAATGGGAGATGCTGTAATGGGTATGCAGGCTCGTCTTATGAGTCAGGCTTTGCGTAAACTTACTGCAATAATCGGTAAATCAAACTGTATCGTAATTTTTATCAATCAGATTCGTATGAAAATCGGCGTTATGTTTGGAAATCCAGAAACAACAACTGGTGGACAGGCTTTGAAATTTTATACTTCTGTTCGTCTGGAAATCCGTCGTATAGAATCAATTGACGGAAAGGGCGATGAAGATGCAGTCGGAAACCGAGTTCGTGTAAAAATTGTTAAGAATAAGGTTGCTGCACCATTTAGAAAAACAGAACTCGATATCTATTTTGGTAAGGGTATTTCACGATGCGCCAGTCTTCTGGATTCTGCTGTTAAACATGGTCTTATCGATAAGAGAGGGGCTTGGTTTACTCAGGGTGACATAAAAGTTGGTCAGGGGCATGAAAATGCCGTTGCTTTCCTTGAAAATAACAAGGAATTTGCAGATAATATAGAAAAAGAACTTCAAACAATGCTTTTCCCTAAACTTGTTCTCCGCGATAAAGAAGGAAATCCTATAAAGAAAGAAGAAAAGGATAACAAGAAAAAGACTAAGGCTGAATCTGCAGATAGTAAGGAAAATCCTGCTCAGGAAGGTCTTTTCTAGTGATTCCTGTATTACTTGGTTTGGGATCTAATACAAGTTTTGCAGGTCTTTCTTCTTTAGAATTACTTGCAAAAGCTTGTCAGGATCTCCGAGGACTTTTGCAGAATTTTTCATTCTCGTCAGTGTACGAGTCCAAGGCCATGTATGTAACAAATCAGGATAATTTTTACAATATGGCTGTAAAAGGATTTGTGGAAGATTCCATGGATCCTTTTGAACTTTTAAATAAAATAAATGCCATTGAAGCTAAATATGGCAGAGATCGCACAAAAGAAATACGTTTTGGACCTCGTTCTTTAGACATTGATATAGAAGAATTTGGTTCAAAGCGAATAAATTCTCCTGATTTGATTCTTCCTCATCCGCGAATACAAGAAAGAGAATTTGTTTTGCTTCCAGCCCTTGAGATTTTAGATAAATCTGCCGATTGTAAATTATGGGAAACTTTAAATTCATATTTAAAGTCTCTTTTACCACAGGGCGTTACTAAATGCCCTGAAAAAACGCAGATTCTTTTTAAAAGTATCTTTGAAGGCGGATGCTATGGGAACAAAAGTTGCTGATTCGAATTTACAGACTCTAACTGTTGAAAAGGAAGATGTTGAAGAAATCAAACGCAAATTTACCGCTGGTGAATTTGAAGGTCCTTTAGATCTTCTCTGGTTTTTGATACATAAGAGCGAAATAAATATTTATGATATTCCTATTGCAGAAATTACAGAACAGTATTTGGAATATCTGGATTACGCAACTCAAACAGATCTTTCTGATTTAAGTGAATTTTACAAATGGGCAGCTATGCTTCTTAATATGAAAAGTAAGATGTTGCTTCCTGTAGAAATAAAATACGATGACGATGAGTATGAGGATCCTCGCTCAGAACTCGTCGAAAAACTGATTGAGTATCAGAAATTCAAAAAACTTTCAGCTCTTATGGAAGAAAAAGAGGATAATTCTGACTGGAATTTTGAGCGAAGTAAAATCCAAAGGACTCTACCTTTTGAAGAACGCTCTGATGATTGGGAAGAAATTGATACATGGGAACTTTTGCAGCAGATGCAGAAACTTTTTAAGACCATGGTCAGTCAGTATTCAAACGAAAAAATTCTCAATATGTATGAGGAAATTTCAGTAAATGAAAAAATCACTCTGATGAACGAGTTGTTTGAAAAAAACAATGAGTGTATGTTTTCCGATTTGATTACCAGGGCGGGAAATTCAATGGATATCGTATGTGCTTTTATGGCGATTTTGGAAGCTGTAAAGTTCAGAATGATTAAAATAATGCAAAATAAAGTTTTTGGTGATATCAAAATTGTAAAAAGACTGGATACAAATGAAAGTTTCGAAAATTTTGAAATTACTATCGATCGGGTAGAAAATACCGGCGGAGATAATACAGAAAATAATCAGAACTAAAGGATAGAATAAAGATGGAATTAGAAAAAGAAACCGCTCTCGTTGAAGCTGTCTTGTTTTTGGAAAGTGAACCTGTTTCAGAAAAGCAGATTTCAAATATAGCTCAGATTTCAGAAGAAGTTGTTAAAGTTTGTATTGAAAATTTGCAGGAAAAATATAAGGCAGAAAATTCTGGTATCGAATTGACTATGATTACCGGTGGGTGGACACTTATTCCTAAAGGTGAATATTGGGATGTGTTAAGGGAACGTTATGGTGAAAAGAATTCAGGCCGCCTGTCTAAATCAGCCTTGGAAACTCTTTCTATAATTGCATATTCTCAACCAATTACAAGAAGTGAAATTGAAAAAATTCGTGGCGTAAGTGCGGATAATATGATACGCCAACTGATAGAAAGAAGTTTGATAAAAGAAGTAGGACGCAAGGATGTTCCTGGTAAACCAATTCAATTTGGTACAACAAAGGAATTTTTAAAGTTCTTCCACTTGAACAGTATTTCAGAACTGCCTAAACTTGATGAAGACGAAGAACAGAGGTTTGAACTTGCCCGCTAACGATGAAAAAAATGAAATCCGACTTCAGGTGTTTTTGGCTCATTCTGGTGTAGCTAGCCGTCGTGCTAGTGAAAAAATAATACTTGATGGTCGTGTAAGTGTGAACGGAACAGTTGTTACTGAATTAGGTACAAAGGTTTCTGATAAAGATGAAGTCTTGCTTGACGGAAAAAAAATAACTCCGGAAGAAAAAAAGCGTTATGTACTTTTGAATAAGCCTGCTGGATTTGTCTGCTCCCTTTCTGATGAAAAGGATAGACCTATTGCTGCAGATTTGTTAAAAGATGCTTATTCAGAACGCCTTTATAATGTTGGTCGTCTGGATATGTTTAGTCAGGGCTTGATAATTTTTACAAATGACGGAAATTTTGCCGCAAGGCTTTCTCATCCTTCTGCAGAATTGGAAAAAGAATATATAGTAGATTCATCAATGCCTTTGCCACGAAGTCTTTGTGAAGAATTCGAAAAAGGCCTCCGGGTTGATGGAGTTTTTTACAAGTGTAAATCAGCTCATGAGTTAAATGCCCGTAAGATAAAAATTGTTCTTGTTGAAGGTAAAAACCGGGAAATCCGAAATGTTTTTGCTTCAAAAGAAATCGGTATTAAAAAACTTACTCGAGTTAGAATAGGTAATGTAGAATTGAAGGATTTAAAGCCTGGAGAATTTCGAGACCTGACAGCAGAAGAAGTTCAGGGGTTATTAAAACTTTGCAGAAAAACAGAAAAATTCTGATATATAAGGAAAAAATATGATTATTGCTATGGACGGACCTGCCGGAACAGGAAAAAGTACTATTGCTTCAATTATTGCAAAAAAATTGAACATTACGTATTTGAACAGCGGAAGTTTTTACCGCGCATTAACACTCTCTCTTTTGGACGGAGGAGTAGATCTTACTAACGAAGACGCTGTTGTTGAATTCTGCAAAAAGCAGAAGCTTGATTACAATAAATCAAGACTTGTTCTTAATGGCAATGATGTTGAAGATCATCTTCATGACGATAGAGTAAGCAAAAATGTTGCTCAGATTTCGGCAATTGTTCCTATTCGTCACTTGGTAAATGACCGTATGCAGGAACTTACAAAGAGTATTGATATTGTTTGCGAAGGTCGGGATATGACAACTGTTGTGTTCCCTCAGGCTGAACACAAGTTTTATCTGGATGCTTCTCTTGATGTACAGGCTCAGCGCCGCTTCGATCAGGGCGTAAGCAATATGACTCTTGAAGAAATAAAAGAAGCTATTCGAAAAAGAGATGAAATCGACAGAAATAAAGCCGAAGGTGCTCTAAAACGTGCTCCTGACGCAGTTTACGTGGATACCTCTAACTTGACCATAGAGCAGGTTTGTGAAATAATATTAAACAAAATCAATAAACAAGGGTTCAATATGGAAGAAATGGAAGTGGAAAAGGAAGAAGCTCAGAACTCCAAGAGCGCTATCCAGACACAATTAGAAGAGTCTCTGAAAAGTCTCAATAATCAAGCAGAAGGACAGATCGTAGAAGGTGAAGTAATTTCAGTTTCTGATGACTATGTTTTTCTTGATGTAGGCTGTAAGTCAGAGGGTAGACTCCCCGTAGAGGAGTTCGCAGGTAAACTGCCAAACGTAGGGGACAAAGTTTCAGTATTCTTAGTAAAAGTTTTTGGCCACAATGGTCCGGAAATTTCAAAAACTAAGGCAGATGCAAAACGTTTATGGAAAGACGTTGCCCAGGCATTTAAAGACAAAACACCTGTAGAAGGAACAATTACAAAGATTGTTAAAGGTGGTTATGATGTAAACCTTGGTGGCGGTATTCATGCATTCCTGCCAATCAGCCAGTCAGATAGTCAGAAAGTAGAAAAGGCTGATTCATTAATAGGTTTGGAATCTCTGTTTTATGTTGAACGTCTTTATTCTGATGCAAGAGCAAATGTTGTTGTAAATCGCAGAAAATATCTTGAAGAACAGATTGATACAAAACGAGATGCTTTCTTCAATGAAGTAAAAATTGGTGATTCAGTAAAAGGAACTGTAAAGAGTTTTACAAGTTTCGGTGCTTTCATCGATTTGGGTGGATTTGACGGACTTCTTCATATCAACGATATGAGTTGGGGTCATGTAGCTCGTCCAAAAGATTTTGTAAAGAAAGGTCAGGAAATCGAACTTAAGGTTATTCGTCTTGATCCAGCTGAAAAGAGAATCAATCTTTCTCTTAAGCACTTTGCAGAAGACCCATGGATTCACTTTGAAGAAAAATATCATGTAAATGACATCGTAAAAGGTAAAGTTACAAAACTCACAGATTTCGGTGCATTTATTGAACTTGAAGAAGGCATTGAAGGTCTTGTTCATATCAGTGAATTCTCTTGGACAAAGAAAATCAGCAAGCCTTCTGACATGGTAAATGTTGGTGATGAAGTTGAAGCTATGATTTTGGGTTACGACATTCAGGCTGGCCGCGTATCTTTGGGTATTAAACAGGTTACAGACAATCCTTGGGATTCAATTGGTGATAAATATCCAGTTGGAACAAAGGTAACTGGTAAGGTTGTAAAACTTACAAATGCAGGTGCATTCGTTCAGCTTGAAGAAGGCATTGACGGATTCCTTCATGCAGATGATATCTCATGGACAAAGAAAGTTAAGCATCCTGGCAGTGAACTTACTGTAGATCAGGAAATTGAAGTTGTTGTAATCGACTGTGATGTTGAAGGACACCGCATTAAAGTTGGTATCAAACAGCTTACAGATGACCCTTGGAAGCAGTTTGCTGAAGAATACAAACCAGGTTCAACACTTGAAGGTGAAGTAACTTCTATCACTGAATTTGGTGTATTTGTAAAAGCTCCAAATGGAATCGAAGGTCTTGTAAACAAGGCTAACTTGAGTGAAGATCGCGATACTCCTTATGAAGAAGCTGTTAAAAAGTACAATGTTGGCGATAAAATCAACGTGTTTGTTGTTGAAGTAAACGTAGAAAAAGAGAAGGTTGCATTCTCTGTACGTGAATTCAAGAGAAAGCAGCAGCGTGATGAAATTTCGCAGTATATGGCTCAGTCAGACAATAGTGATGACGGTGCTTATACAATCGGCGATATGCTTAAAAAATAAATATACTGAAGGGTTTTGATGAATCAGTTATCTTTGGAAACATTGAAAGCTCTCATCGAACTCAACAGTGATATTAATTCTGATTATAACGATAAAGACGCATTGTTCTTTCGTGTTTTGAAAGCTGCAATGCGTCTTATTCGTTCTAAGGCAGCATTTATTGTTACTGTTGAAAATGGTGCAGAAGTTCATCTTGTATACAAGTTGGAAGATGAAAAAGAGAGCAAATTAAATAAGGTTTTGGAATTAAACAGTCTTTTTGAATCTTTATTTTTTAAGAAAGAAAAATTTCTTGTAAATGATGTTCAGGAAGATTTGTTTTTCTCCCAGGCTTTGAATTCTCTTTATCAGGATGTTGACTCTTTTATGTTCTATCCTCTAAAAGATGAAACTTCTGTTAATGCTGCCATTTTGTTGGTTAATAAAATCGATTATGATTTTGATGAAAAAGATGATCTCATTATGGAGCAGCTTACAAAATCAGCAAAAGCTGCTTATGAGTCTTTCTTTAAGATTCAAAGTCAATTGGAAAGCATTTCAAATTTAAATGCAAAGGTTTCTTCAGCCGGTAGTGTAAAACTTCATCCTTTTATTGCAGAAAGTCCTGTTATAAAAGATTTGATGAATGTTGTCCGCAGGGCTGCAATTACAAATTCTTCGATATTGATTACCGGAGAAAGTGGAGTTGGTAAGGAACTTTTTGCTGAACAGATTTATTTGCACAGTAGTAGAGTTAATCGCCCTTTTATAAGAGTAAATTGTGCGGCTCTTACAGAAACCCTTATGGAAAGTGAACTTTTTGGTCACATAAAGGGGGCCTATACAAGTGCAGAATCAACCCAGAAGGGGCGGTTTGAAATGGCCGACGGAGGAACTATCTTTCTCGATGAAGTTGGAGAAATTCCTTTGCAGCTTCAGCCTAAACTTCTTCGAATCATTCAGGATAAGCAGTTTGAAAAAGTTGGTTCTTCTGAATCGATTTCTGTTGATGTTAGAATCATTGCTGCTACAAATCGTAATCTTGAAGAAATGGTCCGCCAGGGAAGGTTCAGAGAAGATTTGTTTTTCCGTCTGAATGTTATGCCTATACGAGTTCCTCCTTTAAGAGCTAGAGTCGAAGATATTCTTCCGATTTCAAAATCCTTTCTAACAAAATATAATCGTGAATATGCGAAGAAATTTACCGGCTTTTCAGAGGATGCAGTTTTTGCCATGCAGCATTATTACTGGCCGGGAAATATCCGTGAACTGGATAATGCGATTGCCAGGGCTTGTATCGTAGGTAATGAACCAGTTATCCAAAAGAATGATTTGAGGCTTTCTGTTTCCGATGTTAGTGATGAGTCTGGATTAGCTTCAAATATGGGTGAATTTGCTTCTGTCACTCCTATGATTTCAAATGGGGACAAAACTCTTAAAAATGCACTTGCCGTTTTTAAGAGGGCTTACCTTATTCAAATCCTTGAAGAATGTAACTGGAATCAAACTAAAGCAGGAAAAGTTCTTGGAATTCAAAGGACTTATGTTTCTAGGCTTATGAATGAGTTGCATATTCGTGAAAATAATGGTAATAAATAAAGATAACAAAAATAATGGAGACAAAAATGGAAAAACAGTTTGAAAAAACAACTGTAAGTGAAAAAGTTGCAGAATTTGTAACATCTATTCGTAGTGTATTGTTAGTAGTAGTGATTGTACTTGTAGTCGCTTTGGCCACTTATGGAACAATTGTTACTGTATCTGTAAAGAGTGCAGAAAAAGGTCTTGCTGATATCGATTCCATTTCGTATTTGATGACAAAAGATTCAGCATCTTTGGCTGAAGATGAACTTAAAGGTCGAGGAGAAAAGGCTCTTGCTTCTCTCGAAAAATATCTTTCAAAAGGTGGAATTGTTGGCGTAAGAGCAAATATGCTTGCTGCTGAAATTTATTACTCTCAGAAAGATTTCGAAAAGGCTGCTGCTGCCTGGACAAAGGCTGCTGAAAAAGGAAAGAAGTCTTATACAGCTCCATTGTCAAATTTTAACGCTGCTGTTGCATATGAAGAAGCTGGAAAAGTAGAAGAAGCTGAAAAAGCCTACCGTTCTGCAATTGCATTTGAAGATTTTGATCAGATTGCACATGCAAAATTCAGTTTAGGTCGTCTTCTGGAAGAAAAGGGAAACAAAGATGAAGCTCTTTCTCTTTATACAGAACTTTACAATGCTCTTCCTGATGATCCATGGGCAAAGCTTGCTAAATCAAGAATTCTTGTTCTTGGTGAAAATAAATAGTTAATAAGGGGCAGTGATGTACAAAAAAATATTATTCATATTCTCTTTTGTTGCATGCTGCCTTTTTGCATTTCTTTCTTGCGGGATGGATGTAATTTATTATATTTATCCTTCAACCGTAACTTATAACGTACCTGTTATCACTTCCGCAAATTATTCTGATCCTTCCGGTAATTATGAAACTTCTTACTTCAGTTTTAAAACAGAAGAAGAGTCTAATGATTATGATAGTTTTGAGTACCTGGGAACAGGAATCTACTACAAGATTTACAATAATTATTCCAAGATGAACAGTGATATTTCTACAATAAGTACGAAAATCAGTTCTACAAGTGAAGCTTCTGCTGCAACATATATTGTTGAAAGTTTAAAGTATCAGGCTTTAAAGTGTTCTGGAACTAATGATTTTCCTATTATTGCTTCTACTGGGACAAATAGAAAAGTATATATACGACTATCAAATTACAATGAAGAAAACCCTCTTTTTGCAGCTAGAATTTGGGTAGGCGGAAATTGTGAAAGTGGTGTTGCAGATAGTGCTACTTTAAAATTAGGAATACCATACAGAGCTGTAGGTACTAACTTGAATTTTGACTTTGGACGAAAATATACTTCTGGTCAAAACTCTGGAAACTATGTTTATCCTGCTTCCGGTGATGATGATGTATACAGCGGTACAGCTTCAAGTTCAGGTGTTTGGTATGTTGCCATGTATGCTATTGGAATCGGTCGTGATGAATCCTATACTACTCAGTATAGTAACGCCCTTCATTTAGGGGCCGTTGCAATCAGTCAGAATTCTGAAGATAACTAATTTTTAAAAGATATTTACCCTATAAACTTGCAAATCTTTTGTATTTGCTATATAGTCTTTTGTACGGTCCTTTAGCTCAGCTGGATAGAGCAACTGCCTTCTAAGCAGTAGGTCGACAGTTCGATTCTGCCAAGGATCATTGCCCGATTTTTATAAATCGGGTTTTTTTTTGGATTTTTAAATGTCCTTTTCTAACGGTTTTTATTATTCAGCAAATGATTTTTATCGCTCTCTTTTCGGAAAAAAAGTTTACAAAATAGCCTTAAGTTCAGGATGTACTTGTCCTAATAGGGATGGCAGCAAGGCTTATGGCGGCTGTATTTTCTGCAGTTCCTCTGGCTCGGGGGATTTTATTCAGTCTCAGAATGAAAGTATTGAAATGCAGCTTGAAAAGGGGCGGGAATTCATTTCTTCAAAAATAAAAGATGGAGTTATAATCGCTTATTTTCAAAGCTACACAAATACTTATGCTAAGCCAGAATATTTAAAAAAAATATACTTCCAGGCTCTTTCATTTCCTGGGGTTGTGGGGCTTGCCATTGGAACCCGCCCAGACTGTCTTGATGAAAAAATAATAGAGCTGCTTTCCGAACTTTCCAAAAATCACTTTATTCAGCTTGAATTAGGCCTGCAGACGGTAAAGGAATCCAGCGTTAAATATATAAATCGCTGTTATGAAAATTGTGAGTATGAAAAAGCTGTAAAAATTCTCAAAGAACGCTGTCCTAAAATTCATGTGGTGACTCATTTGATTTTTGGCCTTCCCGGTGAAAGTGAAGGGGATATGCTTTCAAGTTTAGATTATGCAGTCAAAGCCGGAAGTGATGGTATTAAAATTTCTTTGCTGCATGTTCTGAAGGGAACAAGACTACTTACTGATTTTGAAAATGGTAAATTTAAAAGTATGGAAATGGAAGAATATTTTTCTGTTCTAGGAAAAGCTATTTCGAATACTCCTCAAAATGTTGTCATTCACCGTTTAACAGGGGATGGACCAAAAAAAATATTGATTTCGCCTTTGTGGACCGCGGACAAGAAAAAAGTTTTGAATTCTATGACCAGATATTTTCGGGAAAATCAAATTTTTCAGGGAAAAAATCTACTTGCAAAATTTTAAAAGTTCATTCCCTTGACTAAAAAGCGTTTTTTAAGAATATTGTAATAGATATGGAAATTACTGAAATAAATAGAGCTTTCCTTGAGACACTTTCCTTTTCTGATTTAGTAAAAGTTGCGGACGAATATGGTATTGATGTCCCTGATGATTTAAACAGAGCTTTTCTTATCGGTGAGATTATTGAAGTCGTATCCGATATGGAAAATTCGATGAGTCAGCAGGAAATGATTATCTCGGATGAAGAGTTTATAGCTGAAGAAAAAGAGATGAGCGTACGCTCATATAATATAACCGAAGTACAGATAATGCTTCGAAATCCTGCCTGGGCTTTTGTATATTGGAATATAAGCGATTCGGACAGAATTTCATTAGACAAGGCTTTTATCAGTCAGATGATGTTGAGAATATCTTCATTTTCTGAAAAAGATCAGATTAAGCCAGATGATTTTTTTGATATTCAGATTTCAAAAGAAGATGACGGGCAATATGTTCTTCTTCCAGCTGGAAAGAAATATTTTAGAATTGACCTGCTTTTTAATATTGACGGAATTATCGATATTCTTTCTTCTTCAAAGGTAATGGAAATGCCTGTTGGTGCAGACGTGCTTGCAGATATACGACCTGGAAGAAAAGAAGCTTGTTCTGAAATCATGAAGCTTTCTGGTTATTCCGATATGCTTTTAGAACACTACAAAAATCATAGAGAATCTTTCTCTTAATCTAAATAGGAAATAAAAATGGGCAACAAGAGATTAGTTTTTGTACTTAACGCCACTCAGGAATATATTAGACACACTGGGGAAAATGCTGAAAAATACGCGTCTGTTTCAAATTACTTATTTGATGCTATTTCAGAAACTTATTTACCTTTGCTTAAAATGCTGGAAAATCTTGAAAAGGACAATGTTTCTTTTAAGCTTTCCCTGGTTCTTACACCTGTTTTGTGTACACTTCTTGAAGATAAAGAAATTCAGAGTCAGTATTTAGCCTGGCTTGATAAAAAAGTTGAATTTGGACAGAAAGAGATTCAGCGTACTTCAGGAAATCCTGCTTTACAGGCAATATGTAAAAATACTTTTGAAAAATATCAGAAAGACAAAGAATTGTTTGAATCATATAACTGCCGTTTGGTTAGAAAGTTTTACGAATTCAAGAAAAAGGGATTGGTAGAATTCCTTGCAACTTGTGGAACTGATATTTTTATGCCTTTCTACCATGACATGGAAGAAGTTATGTCAGCCCAGGTAGAGTCTGGAATTCTTTCGTTTAGAAATTTCTTTGGGGATCTTCCTGATGGTTTCTGGTTACCGGAACTTGGATACTATGAAGGGGTAGAAAAAATAATAAAATCTTATGGAATCAATTATACAATTTTGGATTCCAGAAGTTTCCTCTTTAGTAAAATTGAACCAAAAAACGGTCTCTTCACTCCAGCACGGTTTACAAATGCTCTTGTTTGCTACGGCCGTGACTATGATTCTGATACAGAAATTTTCGGACAGAACGGTTATTGTCGCGATTATGCTTATAAAAATCTAGCTCGTGATGTAGGCTTTACTTTAGCTCCTGAAGCCCTTGAACCATATATTGCAAAAGGAACTTCACGATATTCAATGGGCTATTCTTATTGGAATAAATCTCCAATTAATGAAGATGAAGCAGGTAATGCAAATGACTCTTCTAATCTCTACGATGCAGAAACTGCTAAAAAGCGTCTTTGTGAACATGCAAAGCTTTTCCTTGACAGTAAAGTTGAAAAGTTGAATAAAGCGGCTTCTTTGATTCCTGAAGAAGATGTTACAGTTCTTGTAACTATAGATGCTAACAGACTGAGAGAAAATTGGAACGAAGGTATTTTGTGGCTTGAACAAGTATTGCGTATGGCTGCTGCAGAAGAAATTGAAACTGCAAGTCCAAGGAGTATTGTCGACAATCCATTTAAACTTCAGAGAATTGTTCCTTACTACGGTTCCTGCTCTTCTTCTGGTTACGCTGAAGAATTACTTTCAAGTAAGAATAACTGGATGATGCGATATGCCAGAAAGGCAAGTGAAAGAATGGTTGATCTTGCTGAACGTTTCCCTGCTGAAACAGGCTTAAAGGCTCGTCTTTTGAACTTGGGCGTAAAAGAACTTATGTTTGCAGAATCATCTGGCTGGGCAAAAATGATGGAATCTGAGGTTTTCCCTGAATATGCAGAAATGAGATTCAAGCAGAGTATTAATGATTTTACTGCTGTATTCGATGCTCTTGGCTCAAATACGGTAAGTACAGAATGGCTTACAAAACTGGAAAGTGAGCATCAGATTTTCCCATGGATGAACTATAGAATTTTCTGTAAGAAACATTAATAAAAACTTGGTCGGGTTTCATGGAGCCCGACTATAAGTTCAGAATGTTGATTTCTTCCAGCATTTTTAGATATTTTTCCGTATTTATGATAGCTTCCTTTGCTGGGTCAAAATATTTGTCTAGTTCTAGAGCTTCTTTCCAACAATCCATAGCCTTGTCATATTCCATTTGTGAATAAAACTGCATTCCCTGACTGTAGAGTTCATCTACTTTTGTCTTTTTGACGTGACGATTCTTATCTCCAAGTTTTATTTTTGCAGAAAGACTTATGCGGTTTAATGGATTAATCGAAGAAGTTAAATCCAATGTATAATTTATATTAAAACGCATTTTTAAAATTTCAAATTCACTTCCTAAACTGAATCTTGGGTTTGCTCCTTTTAACTGGAAGCCCCCAAGAATTGAAATAAAGTCGGTTATATCAACAGAAACTCCACTACCTGCATAAAACATCTGGTATTCACTTAAGTCCATAAGATTAAAGGGTTGGCGGAATTCCAAGGCAAGGGTCACAGGCCGTATAATTTTGTAAGAGATTCCAAGTCCTATTGAAGAAGGAAGTGGATCGTCCATAGTTATGGAATCTGTAAATCCTGTTATTGCTGCCCCCAGATTATTAAGACTTAGGCCAACTTTAAAGTTAGTGTCTCTGGAGTAGTAAAATTTTGCAAAGTTGAATTGAGTTAATACTCCTACATCAGCCATAAAAGCCAGGGCAGACTGAGTAAGTCCTGAATCTGAAATAATTTCATTTGTATCGTTGTCACTGTAATCTGGAACAGAACGCCAGCCAGCTTTTAGATTTGCTCCCAAGCTAAGTCCCCTAAAGCGGTAGCCTGGATGAAAATTATAGGCTGCATTAAAGACGGCTGTTGTTTCTGAATAGTAGGCACTTCCTGTTTTTATACCAAAAGCGTCATATTCTGAAAAAGGCACATAAAAGCAGGAGATTTTTCCACCGATTCCGAAGTTGTTAAATCGTGTTGTGGCTGCTATTGTTTCCATTGCTGAATCTGCAATCCAGGTGTTGTGAAAGAGGGCAATTTCTGTTTGTTCAAGTATTGCGGAAGCTGCAGGGTTGTAGTCGATATAGCTGATATCGTCGCAGAGGCCTGTATATGCTCCGCCTAGACTTTCAGACCGGCCACCCTGAGGAATCAGCAGGGAACGGAAACCGGTTGTCCCTTCATTTTCGCCGCTGAGTTCTAGAAAGGTTCCGGCAAGGGAATCTGTCATGTCAGTTAAATCCAAACTAAAAGCTGGTTTTAAAGCTAGTGTTATGAGGAAAAAATATAAAATTCTTTTAACTGACAAATTCATAGTATCTTCTTATTTATCTTCGACTATTTTTCGTATATTCTATATGTAAACTACCGAAAATCAAAGAAGGAAATGTTTAAGAAAACATTATTTTTCACACTTATATTTTTCTCAATTTTTACTTTTTTTGGCAAGGAAAAAAAACTGGTTGAAGGCGTAATGTCTCTAGCTGAAATTGATCAGTTGATTTTATCCCAGGATAAAAAAGATTTTTCAAGAGCTATTGAAGAACTTAATAAGTATTTTGCAGCTTATCCTGAAGAATTTGATGCTGTACAGGCCAGACTTTCAAGGGTTTTGAAGGAAAGGGATTCTTATACAGACAGTGTAAATCAACTGATGAAAGTTATTAAAAGTGGGGAAGAAGGTAAAGAAGAAGAACTAAAATTAATTACTGACAATATCCTCAAAATCGAAAGAAACCCTTCTGATCCGAGATTAAAAGTTGTTGAAGATACAAACTATCTGGTTTCTATGTACAAGTATAGTTCCATTCAGAATAAAACAAAAAAACTTATTGCTGAAAAAAAATACGGAGAGGCCGCTGTAAAAGCAGTGGAAGGTTTTGAAATCCTTAAGGAAAACTTTTCGTTGAATTTTAGTGGTTCTGCAATTGTTGCTAATACGGAAAATCAAATTACCCGCTTGCTTTCCCTTTCTTCTCAGGTGGAATCTCTTTCAGCTAAACTTGAATCTTCTGTAGAAGCTTACATTAAAGCAATTAAAGGTGGAAATGAAAATCAAATTGATTCCTGTCTTTCAAGTGTTCGTTCTGTTTTTACTGACTTTGCAAAAATTCGAAACGAAGTGAATGATTGTGGACTTGCTTTGAAAACTTATGAAAAGGAATCCCTTTCTCTAAAAGGTAAGGCAAAGAAAAGCTCTAAGGACAGTCAGGATGTATTCCTGCTTCACGGAAAGGAATATCCGGGGCTTGCAGTTGGTTGTGTATACGGCTGGAAAGAACTAGATGACCCTGATCACGGAATTCTTGGAGCAATTGATGCAGAGTGGAACATAGCCGTAGAAAAAATGAAGGCTGTTAGTGCAGCAGAAATCAATTCTCTTGCTGCTTTGTTTTCTGATGCAAACTCAATTGAAAAGTTCCGGGCTTTAGGTTCTCTTCCTGATAAGGCTCTGCTCATAAAAATCAAAAAATATTCTAATTACGCAAAGGCTGTAAATGGACTTTATTCCCTCTTAAAAAATGATGATGGTAAAGAATATCGGCCGACTTATCCAAACTACAATATTTCTGTTGATTATGTTGAAGGTCTTGCGTCTGTAACCGAAAAAATTGTTTCCGATATTTTGGAGATTTATAGCTACAGGGATAAGGCTGTTCAGATTTCTGAACGCAAAAATGCTATTGACGAAGAATTAGTTGGTTCTGCTTTTTCTGGGGATATGCTTAGTTCTGTTGTTGCAATTGACGGAATTAGGAAAAGCATTGAAAGTAATTCCTACAGAAAATCAAACTGGGGCTCCCTTTACAAGGAACAGCTTACTAGAATTCCTAGTAAAAATTCGGAAAAAAGGAAAAGTCCGGGAATTGATATTAAAGACGATATTATCGAATGGGATAAAATAGAAGCAACTTCTCTGGACTTTGAAGAAGCTGTTCTTTCTTATGCTGATGAGGCTCTGTCTCGAGTGTATGTGCTCCTTGCAAAACATTATGCAGATTGTGGTACTTCCTATGTTGAAAGAGCAGAGGCGGAAGCAAAGAATATTGGTAAACTTGTAAACGGAGATCCTGCTTCTGGAAATTCCCGACGCTATTCTCAAAAGGCTGTTGTTTTAACCGGAGAATTGACTACCTTTATCACAAAATCGAAAAAAGTTCTTGTGGACGGACAGAAAAAAATTGAAAGTGCCTATTCCCCGTCTTATTGGGATTATTCGACTTCAATAGCAGATTCTATTAACCGTCTGGATAATGTTGTAATCGAATCTAGAGAAACTCTTGTTACGGCTGAAAAACTTGTAAAAAGGGCTGAAACAAACAGGAGAAAGGGTGATGAATCTATGAAAGACTCAAGAAAATCTCTTTCTCGTGAAAACTTTGATCGAGCTACCGACCAGGCTTACAAGGCCAGCGATTACTATATTGAATCTCTTAAAGATAACTATGATGAAGAATTTAGTCGTAGCAGTTCTCTGGCTGTTACAAATCTCCTGACAGAAATTAAGGACAAGCAGAAAGTTTATATCTTTGATGAAGTTGATAATCTTATTGTAAAGGCAAATCAGGAATACAGAAATGACAATTACAATGAAGCTCAGGATTATCTGAATCGAGCTAAAGAAAGATGGAATGTTGTATTCCCTGAAATTGATAACGGAGAAATTTCAAACCTCAGTTCGATTGTAGAAATTGCTCTGCTTGCAAATAACGGAAGATACCCTACAGATAAAGTTAGTGAAATCACTCAGATTTTAAGTATTGCTAACCAAAATTATGATAAGGGGCTGACTCTTTCTAAAAAAGGCAAAAATCCAGAGGCTGTTGAAGAATTCAATAAGGCTTTGAAAAAACTTGATGAACTTAAATCTATTGCTCCTAAGAATAAGGATGCAAATATTCTTCGGCTCAAGATTCAGCAGTTCCAGGATCCGGGTAGATTTGCAGAAAGATTCAAAATCAAAATTGAGCAGGCAAAGATTGATTACAAGAAAAAGGACAAGCAGCTTGAAGTTTATGGGGAACTCAAAGATCTTGCTGAAATGAATCCAAATTATCCGGGCTTGAA
This sequence comes from Treponema sp., assembly GCA_024693045.1. GTDB lineage: Bacteria > Spirochaetota > Spirochaetia > Treponematales > Treponemataceae > Treponema_D. The sequence goes on along the minus strand of JAILLQ010000038.1, from coordinate 8,480 downwards.
AGAGCTTATTCTTGAAATTGAATATGAAATTGGGATTAAGGTTCGTATTACGGATACAAGTAAGGCTGAATCTTCAAAACTCCTTGCCGAGGCGAGAAACATTTTCAACAAGGCTGGAACCAACCAGACTCTGTTAAAGCAGGCTATGGCAAAAGCTGACCAGGCACTCGCAAAATATAGTGAAAATAAAGAAGCTAAGTCGCTAAAAAATAGAATTCGTGTTAAACTTGATTCTCAGGTTGTAAATGTAACTTTCGAGGTAAACGAAAAGTATCAGGAAGCTCTGGATCGTTACAATGCATTTGATTATGCGGGTGCAAACGAAATTATGGAGCAAATATGGCAGAATAGTCAGAACCGTACTGATAAAATCGATAAACTCAGAAAACGAATTAAGGCAGAACTTATTTAATATGCAGATAAAAAAAATTATATTGTTTTTTGCATTTCTCTTTTTCTCGTTACCAGTTTTTTCTCAAGAATTTTACTGGGAAGAAGCAAAAACAATATCTTCTGGAGAAGCTAGATTTCCTCGCTCCCTTTCTTATAAGGACGAATCTTATGCTTTCTGGCAGGAAATCGATTCTTCTTCAAAAAAAATATATCTGAGCGTGCTTAAAATTAATTCAGATGGTAAGACTTCAATTAATCGAAAATTTGCAGGTCCATTTTCATATTCTGGAGAAATTCCTGATTTATATTCGGTTGCGGTTTCAGAAAGCGGAAAAGTTGTCGTAGTAGCTCTTTCTTCTGAATCTCAGATTTCTACATTTCTTTCTAACGATGCTTGTTCAACTTTCATAAAACATGATTTTCCGGTTCAAAAGGCGGAATTTATTGCTCCAAAAATTTATGCTACCCGGGGAGGAACTTTTCTTCTTTTCTGTTCTCTTGCAAAACAGGAAAATCTTGGTGGAACTAGTTCAATAATGACTCATAACTTTTACATTTATGGGGCTTCTTCCGTAAATGGTCAGGATTGGTCTGATTTCCGTCAGGTTTTTATGGACGAAAAGTATAAAAATTCTTTCTCTCCTGTTCTCGCTTCCTGTGAATCTGGAAACTATCTGATTTTTCAAACTCAGCTGCAAAATAAAGGGTTTGTTACATACCAGCTTTTTTCTTCCTTCGCAGCAGATGATTATTCTTCCTGGAGTGAACCTGTACTGATTTCTGGAGATGATTCTTTTGAATTCAAGCAGGATGATTATTCTTCTTTTGACAATCAACTTCCTTTTGCTTTTGTTAAGGATGATGAAGTTCACCTTGCCTGGGAGCGCAATTCTTCTGGTTCAGATAATTCAACAATTTGTTATGCTCTTATCGACAGGAATGGAATAATTCCTCGCTCTGCAGAAACTATCATAGATGAAGGTAATGCCCGTCAGGTTCAACTTTTTTCTCTAGATGATAATTTGTATGCAACCTGGTTTTCTCAGAGCGGAAGATTAGAAACCGTTTATTATGCTGTAAAAGATGGTTTTACCTGGAAAAGAGAAAGAATCGAAGCTGCTTCTGGTTCCTGCAGGAATCCTGTACCTTTGAAATTTAGAAACCATTGTGCTTTTGTCTGGCAGGAATCATATTCCGGGGGAAAAAATAGAATTCGCTATATGGCTCCAGATTCAACATGCGCCCAGGCTGCTATTAGCGCAGAAAAGTATAGGGAAGGTCAGCGAACTAAAAATCAAAAAGTGAAGTTTAAAATCACATTGCCAAAAGATTCTTCAGGAATAGATGGTTATGTTTACAGCTGGTCAAAAGATAAAGATTTTCAGCCTCTTTTGGATGAAAATGATTTAAGGTTACCTTCTTCAACAGTTTTGAATTTAACGGCTCAGGATGAAGGCGATTGGTATTTAAAAGTCCGCGTAATGGACCGGGCAGGAAACTGGTCAAAGTCTAGTGAATTCTGCTACAGTCTGGACTTAACTCCACCAAAGGCGGTTGTTTTTGAAGAATTGCAAAAGGATAACGCTGGATTCCTTGCAGAAAGGTCACCTTCGATAAAGTGGAAGCCAGATGAAAGTGATGATGATATCGCAGGCTATAATTATTCCTTAAACCGAATATGTGGAATCAATCACAAATATTATTCAACACCAAAACATCCACTTAATATAAAGAGAAGCGGGGCTGAAGAATACTGCAGTAATTTACTGGCAAGTAATTCAAAACAGATAGAAAAAGAGCGTCATCTTTCTAATGATATAAGAGTAAATTTCCCGGTTTTAAAATACACAAATATCGAAAATGGGCTTTATGTTCTGACTGTGGCTGCAATAGATTTGGCAGGTCATGTAGGGCAGTCTGAAAAAGTAGCTTTTGTTGTTAATAAGTACGCTCCGTTAACTCAAATTTATAAGATAAATAAGCAGGAATCTATTTTTGGAGATGTAGCAATAGATATAATCGGTAAAGACTTTACTGTTGACGGTACTATTACCAAAGTTATTATCGATTCTGATGGAAAGGCTCCTTATGATATTGTAGTTACCGCAGCCGAAAAAGGCTTTAAAGTTTCTTCTAATGAGAAAATAAGTGGAATTAATCTTGGTTCTGAACTGGATGAAGGTTCTTATTATGTAGGTCTTATTCATTCTGATCGTGGCCTCTGTATGACAAAGAAGGCCGCTCTCAAGATAGAAACTAATGGAACTGTTAAAATTGAAAACGATTATTACTATAAGCCAAAATGGCGGGCTATAACAAAAACATATAAATACAGGCTTTATATTACAAGTGCCCTTGTTTTTATTCTTTTAATTCTTTCTGCAATCGGAATCGTTGCCTTTGGAATCGAGTTCCTAAAAAATTGCAGAGAGCTTTTTGCCGTTAGAAAACTTGTCTCTCAAGTATCAAAAGGAGTTCTTATGGAAACTGTATTTGCAGAAAATAAAAAGCGAAAGGGAAGTTTAAAGCAGAGTCTAGCTGGTTTCACAATTTCTCTTGTAGTGTTTATTATCGTGCTTTTGACTCTTATTCTTGGTGTTCAGATGATCAGAAATCAAAACAGAACTCTGGCAAATGGTTTGAACGACAGGGTAGGGGTTTTGCTTTCTTCTATTGCAACTGGTTCCCGCTCATATCTGCCTTCAGAAGATATACTTGAACTCAGCCAGCTTCCAAGGCAGATTAGTTCCGTAAGTGAAGCTCAATATGTAACTATCGCAGGTTACCCTGATTCCACATTCGATGGAAAAAAACAGAACTTACCTCTGTATGTATGGGCTTCAAACGACAAGAACATTACAGAAAAAATTGATATGCTGAACAGTAGAAAAACTTCTTTCATTCCGGGGCGCTCGATGCTTTCGAAAGACAGCGATTCTGTTCAGAAATTTCAGGAAATCGTAGGACTTATAAATGAAGAAGCTGTAAAACTCTGTGGAGAACAGGTAAAAAAATTATCAGAATTGAGTCAGGAAAGTGCCAGGGCAAAGTCTTCCCTTAAAAAAGAATTAAATGCCCAGATGCAGGCTATCAATATTGATATAAACACAAAACTAACAGAGCTTGCCTCAAAATCCATTGGTTCTATACCTGAGTTCGATAAAAACCGTATTGACGGGGAAATTACCGATTATTTCTTCTACAGACCGGTTTTGTTCAGAAGCGGAAAATCAACTGAATTCGTTAGAGGTTTTGTTTTTATTCGAATTGATACTTCATCCTTGATTAATGAACTTAACAATTCAATTAAGACTATCAGTTATTCGGTTCTTTATATCGCTCTTTTCTCTATTCTTGTAGGAATTATATCTGCCATTATTTTTGCAGTAAGAATGGTAAAGCCGATAAGTCATCTTGAAAGTGTTGTAAAAGAGATTTCCGAAGAAAATAACAAGGAACTTCTTTTAAGAAATGAAATTAAGAATCTTCCGAATAACGAAATCGGTCGTCTTGGTGAATCTGTAAACCGCTTGCAAAGGGATTTAGGTTTTAATGCCCGTGAATTGAATCTTCAGTTAAACGCCTCTGAAATTCAGCAGGGATTAGTTCCTCTAGAACCTCTTTCTGGTAATGTAAAACAGAATATTTCTCGTATCGAAGACAAAAATGTTTTTGAATTTGCCTATTATAAGGGGGCTGCAGGGGTTTCTGGGGACTATTTTGATTTTAAGAAACTGGATGACCGCTTTTATGTTTCGGTTAAATGCGATGCTTCTGGCCACGCAGCTCCAGCAGGAATTCTTGTTACAATAATAGCAACCTTGTACAAAAAATGGGCGGAAAACTGGAACTTCAATAAAGATGGTACCCGTCTGAACGAATTTTTGAACAGAGCAAACGATTTCCTTGAATCCTTGAACATAAAGGGTAAATTCGTAGCTATGGTAATTTGTCTCTATGATTCAAAAACAGGAGATGTTTATATGAGTCATGCGGGGGATAAGATTTTCCGCATATATTCTTCTTCAAGAAAACTTTTAGAACGAAAGGAACTGGTGGAAACTCCAGCTCTTGGGCCATTCCCTACATTTATGGTTGATATGAAGGGTGGTTTTAAAGTTGAAAAATCTAATCTTAAGAGCAAAGATATACTTTTACTCTATACAGACGGTATTGAAGAAAACGGACGAGCAAAAAGAAAATTTGATTATTCTGCAATTATGAAGCCTAAACTCGATAGCGAGGGAGTTCAGATTGTAGACTCTTATGGAAATCTTGAGTGGGAAGTTGATAAGGAAGAATTTGGCGAAAATCGAGTAAATGACATAGTAATGGCGTTACTTAACCGTTCTTCATACTCTCTTACGAAAGATCAGAATCCATCAGTGGGTGAAAAACTGGAATTTAATTTTTCAAATTGCCAGGGAACCATTGAAGAATGCGTTACGGCTCTTGCTTCAATCGAAAAGGTTTTCCGTCTTTACAAGCCGACTAGTGCAAGTGAAAAGGATTGGGTTGAAGTTGATGTAGCAATAGATCGTTTCCTAAAAGATCATTTTAATCTTTATGATTCCTATGCAATTCAGCCAAAAGATGATAAAGGTGAAATTATCAGGCCAAAAAATCCTAATTACATCTACTATGCCTTCTGTAAGGAAGATGTTCAGGAAGATGACCTGACAGTAATAGCAATACAAAGACCATAAGTATAAAAATAATAAAAAGATTTTCCTTTTCAATGGGAGAATTTGAGCGTATATTTAAAAGGTAACCTTGTTTATTCTATTTATAAATTCAGAAGGAGGTATGATATGGATAAAGAAGAAATGAAAGAAAAGTTTAAAACTGGAATGGATAAATTTTTGGAATCGTCAAAAAAAGCTCTTGGAAAAGCTGGTAATGCTGTCCAGGATTTTAGCGATAAAAGTGTAATAAAAATCGAACAGCATCAGCTGGAAGTAAAGAAAGATGAACAGCTTAAAAAACTGGGTCGTCTTGCTGCTGAAAAATTCCTTGATGACGACAAAGCTGTTCTTTCTGCTGGAGAGGAAGCTGTTGTTACTATTTTGGAAGAAATACGTCGTTTGGATTCTGAAATTGCCATTCGAGAGGAAAAATTGAAAGCAGAAAAAACAGATTCCGCTGAATAAAAAAATACTTGTCCTTTTGTTAATCCATAGTTATTTTCAACAGTGAAGATAAAAATGTTGGAGGTAATTATGGATTACGAACATTTTACACTTAAACTGCAGGATGCACTTCAGGAAGCCAGTGCTCTTGCTCAGAGAAATGATCATTCAGAAATAGGGCTTGAACATCTTTTGTCAGTTTTACTTTCACAAAAAGATGGAATTGTTCCCCCTATTGTAGAAAGAATCGGGCTTTCCCTACAAAATCTTAAAAACCAAGTTACAGAATTATTAAATCAGTTTCCAAAGGTTACTGGTAATACTCAAATGCGTCTTGCCGATCAGGCTCAGAAAGTTCTTGCTAAAGCGGAAGGTGAAATGGCTGCACTTAAAGATCAGTACCTTTCCTGCGAGCATATTTTTCTTTCAATGTCTGATTCTGACAGCAGGGTTGGAGACCTTTTAAGAAAAAATGGCATAAACCGAGATTCAATTTTAGAAGCTTTAAAAAGCGTAAGGGGTAATCAGACGATAGACAGTCAGGATCCGGAAAGCAAGATGAGAAGTCTTGAAAAATATTGTACTGATTTAACTGCCCGTGCCCGCCAGGATAAAATTGACCCTGTAATCGGAAGGGATGAAGAAATTCGTCGAGTAATGCAGGTACTTTGCCGCCGTACAAAAAACAATCCAGTTTTAATCGGTGAACCAGGGGTTGGAAAGACTGCTATTGTAGAAGGGCTTGCCAGACGCGTTGCAAGCGGAGATGTGCCGGAAAGTTTAAAAGATAAGAGACTCCTTTCTCTTGATATGGGAAGCCTTGTTGCCGGAGCAAAATTCCGTGGCGAGTTTGAAGAAAGACTTAAAGCTGTAATTACTGAAGTCGTAAAATCCGAAGGACAGATTATTCTTTTTATAGATGAACTTCATACAATTGTTGGTGCCGGGGCAAGTGAGGGCAGTATGGATGCTTCAAATCTGTTAAAACCAGCCTTGAGCCGGGGTGAACTTCATGTAATCGGGGCTACAACTTTAGATGAATATAGAAAATACATTGAAAAAGACGCAGCTCTTGAGCGAAGGTTCCAGCAAGTTTACTGTGCAGAACCGGGAATAGAAGATACCATAGCAATTTTACGAGGCCTTAGGGAAAAATATGAAATTCATCACGGGGTAACTATCGAAGATGAAGCTTTGGTCAGTGCAGCCATTCTTTCTAACAGGTATATTACTAATCGTTTTATGCCTGATAAGGCTATAGATCTTGTTGATGAAGCTGCAAGCCGATTAAAGATGGAAATAGAAAGTCAGCCTACAGAACTTGACCAAGTTGAAAGAAAAATTCTTCAGCTTCAGATTGAAAAACAGTCTCTTTCAAAAGAAGATGATGAAGCTTCAAAGGAACGTCTTGTAAAACTCGAAAAAGAACTTTCTGATTTTTCTTCTAAAAGAGACGCTATGAAACTTCAGTGGCAGAATGAAAAATCTTCTATTGATAAAAGCAGGAATTTAAAGGAACAGCTTGAAAATGCCCGCTTTGAAGAGGAAAAATACACTCGTGAAGGAAATCTGGCAAAGGCTGCTGAACTGAAATACAGTGTCATTCCTAATTTACAAAAAGATTTGGAAGAAGCTGTAAAAGCCGACAAAGAGAGGGATGCTAATCCTGAAAGAGAAAGCCTGTTACGACAGAGTGTTACTGAAGAAGACATAGCAAAAGTTGTATCGACTTGGACAGGAATACCTGTAAGCAAAATGATGACAAGTGAAAAACAGAAATATCTTCAACTGGAAGATGTTCTGCATAAAAGAGTTATAGGGCAAAATGAAGCCGTTCAGGTTGTCAGTGATGCAATACGCAGAAATCGAAGTGGCTTAAGTGATCCTAATAGACCGCTGGGCTCCTTCCTCTTTATTGGACCTACTGGAGTAGGTAAAACTGAACTTGCAAAAACTCTTGCAGATTTCCTTTTCAATGATGAAAAGGCTCTTACTCGAATAGATATGTCTGAGTACATGGAAAAATTCAGCGTTTCTAGACTTATTGGAGCACCTCCGGGATATGTTGGTTATGATGAAGGAGGCCAGCTTACAGAAGCCGTTCGTCGTAGACCATACAGTGTTGTTCTCTTCGATGAAGTTGAAAAAGCTCATCCAGATGTTTTCAATGTTTTGCTTCAGGTACTTGATGACGGACGTTTAACTGATGGCCAGGGAAGAGTGGTTGATTTCAAGAATACGATTATTATTATGACTAGTAATCTTGGCAGTGAATTTTTGCTTGACGAATCTTCCTCTGAAATTTCATCTGAAACAAAGGAAAGAATTGACGGACTTTTAAAACAGCATTTCCGACCGGAATTTTTGAACCGTATAGATGAAATAGTAATGTTCCAGAAATTAGGAAAAGAATGCATTGGAGGAATTGTAAAAATTCAGCTTGACCGTCTTGCCAGACGCCTTGAAGATAAGAGAATTTCAATTCATTTTGATGATTCTGCAATCGATTTCCTTTCCGAAAAAGGATATGACCCAGCTTTTGGTGCCCGACCTGTAAAAAGAGCTGTTCAAAACTGGGTCGAAAATCCTCTTTCAAAGGAATTGCTTGCCGGAAAATTTAATGAGGGTTCTACAATTTCAGTTTCATCTGATGGAAATTGTCTTTCTTTTAGTTAATTAACTTTTTTGAAAGATATTATATGTAGACGAATAATGTAAAATTCATTAAATTAGAAATAACTAATTAATTTTTTTAGGAGATTAATCATGGCAGTTAGAGTTGCTATTAATGGTTTTGGCCGTATTGGTCGTTTGGCTTTCCGTCAGATGTTTGAAGCTGATGGTTATGAAGTTGTTGCAATCAACGATTTGACAAGCCCAAAAATGCTTGCACACCTTCTTAAGTATGATACAGCACAGGGTGGTTTTATGGGCCGCATCGGTGAAGGAAAACACACT